>JBLRWO010000001.1:0-264103 GCA_047921215.1 Cyclonatronaceae bacterium
CTGCAAATAAAATTCTGTAATCATTAGTGAATAATGAGACCAAAAAAATAACTAACGGCTGTGCAATATCAACAAAATTCGTTTCATCAGAGAAAATAAGACTACTAAAATTTCTGAACGTAATTTCGCTGTCCATCATGTATTTTAGTGTATCTCTTTTACCAGCTGCATCCATTGTTTCTCTGATAATCACAAATGTAAACCCGTAGAAAACCACAAAAAACCATACCACATTCTTGGCCCAGCTCGCCTTATAACGCTTTAATGCAACCATTAATGCGACAAATGGTGATATCATAAACAACAACGTGGCCGTCAGGCTGTTGCTCCTTGATGTATGGACTTCATCCACCTGTTCGACTTGCCTGGTATGTGGTACGGGGATTTCCATCAGCTTTTCAGGGATTCTTCCCGGAGATTTAAAAATTTTGCGCAGACATTGCCAATACGGTACTGATCGGGATCCTCTATAGTATAACGGTTGCTGTAGTCACCATCCAGAAAACCGGATGCCGTATTGGTATCGAGATCACCAGTCCGGACCGAGAGTACAGGTTTGTTGATGATCGCATAATCAATCAGCTTGCTGGGGGTCTGCCGGTTACCCACGTTCTCGAAGTTGACCACAAAATCCATCCCGCTCATGCGGTGCAGCAGCTCGGTACGGGGAACAAGGTCTTTTAGCCGGATACGTCCTGCCCCCTTTTCGATCCAGGGTTCGACCATATTCGGGTGTGTGGTGTAGATATGAAATTCATAATCCTTGTCCAGATTCGCCAGCCAGGCCAGAAACTCCGACGGATCCCTCCTGCCCGGAATGAACGACCCGGCGTAGCCGAATACCGGACGACCATTGTTCTGTGGTTTTTCCTGCAGTTCAATATCCTCAAACCGGAATCCCTGTGGAATAACCCGAAATTTATCGCGAAACTCGGGAAAGTAAGCATCAATTGCTCCCTCAACCGGAACAGTTATATAATCTGCTTTCCGGCAGAATTTTTTTTCGGGAATTGCAAAATAAAAGGGGCGGCTGAATGTATCATTCTCAACGCCCATGTAGGGATCACCGCAGTCGGCAATCCAGGTTTTGGCAACCGGATGTTTTTCTGATCGCACAGAGGCAACACCCCAGTGGATGGGATAGGGAACGGCGATAGATATCATCAGATCGTATCCGCTCTCTTTTCTGAGGGCTTTCTTTACCATGCCCATCAGTTCGATGTTCGGGTACTCAAACAGCAGGTTGGAAAAGCGCCTCAGGGCCCGCCTGACGAGCAGTACAAGTCCGCTCCCCTTAATCTCCACCTCTTTCCACCGGGGCTGACCCAGGTCCTTGATGGTAAGCCCGTACTCCTTCTCAAACGGCGGGTGAACTTCGGGGTCTTTCGGGGTGAGCACGGTTACGTCGTGGCCCTGGCGGGCGAACTCTTTGGCGAGCTCTGCCGCGCGGAATGCCCTGGGTGAGTTCAGCGGATAGAAGCCTTTACAAACGATGAGAATCTTCTTTTTATCAGCGGGCATTGGGGGTTTTCCAATCACAGTTTGATGTATTCACCCGGGCCGGACACAGCTCCGCTCCGTCGGTCACACCGGGTGCCTTTGTCTGTAGTTTTTTGTTAACGACCATTTGTTGCCCTTCCTCAATTTCGGAAGAACATCACAAAATGTAATTACATTAATTACTTTAATTATTGTAAACAAACAGTCTTGTTACATGTCATTTCGAACAAACACCACATACGTTCACTTGTTCCGTTCAAACGGGCATTTAATTAACGTTCCGTCACACAAGGCGCAGTTGCATCACATTCGGATTGCCTTTGGCAGGAAGGTTTCTTAAACGAGGTCAGATCACCATGTAAAAGGCGAAGACCAGCCCCATGTTACGGGTGTTCATTTCCTTGCCCACATTCAGTATGCCCATTACAATGCGGGTTTCGAAACCGTACTTGCGTGAGAGTCCGTACTCAATGCCTCCGCCGATGGTTAAACCGGCGTCGAAGGCTTTGTAGGATTCGGTGACATCATTCCTGAAATCACTCTCGAAATCAACACCCAGTATCCGGGCTGTGTTGGTACCGGAAAATATTGCATCAAATCGGTATCCGCCATAGAGTCCGCCTTTCAGGATCCAGCTCCAGTAGGGACGCTGATAGCGGTACGGGCCAAGATCAGGTGGGTTGGTATGCCATTCCACCATCACCGGTACCTGCAGGTAGCGGATTCCGGTTTCACTTTTGGTAAAAATCTGCTGGTTCTGAAAACTGAACGAACCATCGTAGGTTGCACCATAACGGGAATAGTTCAATTCGGTGAGCAGTCTGAAGTTGTTGTCAAGGGTCAGACGGGTAAACAGTCCAAGGGTATATCCCGCCATGTATCCGGACGACAGATCCACGCTGATATCCCCGTCCGAATAGATGAAATTCCCGGTCTGGGTAACTGCCATGAATCCCGTTTTAATCCCGAAACCGTAGTCCTGGGCGCTTGTGACCACCGGTGAGGAGATCATGATGACAAGGGTTATTATTAACCCCTGAATCGTTTTAATATGTGTTTTCATACCCTCTATAGACCTCAAACATCCAAATTTGTTGCCGCATTTACATAAAATTATTGGGAATATTTAACCATCTGCGGGAAAAGATACGCACTACATCTCAAAAAGAATAAACCGGGATGCGTTATGTAACAGAATACCGGTTACGGCATATACACATCCAACCTGAATAAAGGGCTCTCAAAACGCCCGTGATAGTTGGAGTTATTCCGTTTCTCATGATGTGGATGCTGTTTCTGAAAATGCAACGTGACGGAAAATCCCGACGCTACCATTATGAATAGTTGTGTATTTACTGTAGTTCCAGTGACGCAGCCGATCAGGCATAATTGTCCCTCTTGCATGACACGGGACCATGAGGTGTGCCAACCAGGTCCCGATTATCCCGGCTTTTCCCCGGTCAGTAGTAGGGCGCCCGGGATTCTCCGCTCTCATACTCTTTCTCATCCTTGCCGGCGATATGCTTTTCAATCGAGGCCGTAACGCCATCCGGTAACTTGATGTAATTCAGAATCTTGAGGAAAAGTACCACCAGGATGAAGACGGCAAACAACAGCATGGTCTGCAGTACAGCATCGGCATGTGCCAGAGCGAAAGCGATGATCCCGAAAACCACACTCGCCGTATAGAGAACCATAACGGCCCCTCTTGAAGAAATCCTGAGTTCACGGATTACACGGTGGTGTATATGGTCGCTGTCGGGATGAAACATCGATTTGCTGCTGAGCAGTCTTCTTATCATCGACATGGCGGTGTCCATAACCGGAAGTCCGATGGCGATAAAGGGGATCAGGGTGGCGGTGGCTGTTGTTGCGCTGCCGATACCAACCACGGCATAGCAGGCCACGATATAACCAAGGAACATGCTTCCGGTATCGCCCATAAAAATAGAAGCCGGATAAAAATTATAGCGGAGAAACCCGATGAGCGAGCCGGCAACCACCACCACGATCGGGAAGAGCGCATAGTTGCCCAGAGATACATAGGTAATGCTCAGGGTCAGGAGAACGATTACCACCACGCCGCCGGCCAGGCCGTCAAGACCGTCGAGCAGGTTCACTGCGTTGATGATACCCAGCATCACAAACACCGTGACGGGCAGCGACATGGCTCCCAGTGCGATCATGTTGCCTGTTACCGGGTTCACGATTTCGGTGATCTGAATCCCGCCCCAGAATGCAATAACAGCCCCGATAATCTGGAAAAGGAATTTCTTCTGGAAGCCGATTCGGTAGAGGTCATCATAAAAGCCAAGGGCTACCATAGATGCTGCGCCTGCAATGATGAGCAGGCTGGGAAACTGATAGAATGAGGTGTACTGTATCGAAATAAGTCCCTGTGCAAAATAGAAGTAGAGAAGCCCGGCAATAAACCCGGCAAATATGGCCAGGCCACCTACGTTGGGCGTAGTTACCGTATGAACTTTGCGTTTGTCGCCGGGACGGTCTGTCCAGTTCATGTTTACAGCCAGTTTCATTACCAGTGGCGTGATAGCAAACACCGTAGTCAAACTGATCAGCAAGCCTAATATGATTACTAAAATTTCCATCTCAACTCTCTCTTCATCTTTGCGATGTTGCAACCACCCGCACTTGCACGGATCAGATCAATCGCACTAACCCTTCCACATTGTTTATATTTACATACTGATACCATATTAACTCCTTTTTTTGGCAGATGAAAGTTAGAGAGTATTAATGCTTTGGTCGCCAGTGCGCTCACAAAGTGCAGTTACTTCCTCCTGTTTCAGTGCCGGTTACCCGTAAATTATTAGACAAATCCAATATTCAGGATTATTTGTGATGCGTTATGAACCCGGCATTACCATGCATGGTTTCAGCTTGCGGTCACAATTTACAAGTCTCGGAATACTCTAATAATTGCGTTTGGAGCAATTGTGTGTTAATGATCGAAGACGTAACCCCTAACGCATTGCGGGTGAATATGTTGTGGAGGTTCAACCTTGCGGATGTCTGCTATGCGGGTCCCGACGTTGCAGGTGCCGACTGCGTGAGTGTCAACGTTTCGGATGACAGGATTGCAGTTGTCCGGATTAGTGATTACTGCGACGCAGACCTGTCTGTAATTACAAGGACCTTATGTAAACCAAGCATATCTGAATACAGTCTGCCGGGAAAGGAACTGACTGACCGGTTGTAGGAGTGTGCCTTGTTGCTGAACCGGGATTCGGATCGCTCAATGCGGAGTGCGGTTCGTTCAAGCAACTGAACCGCATTGCCAAAAGAATCGCCGTCATCCACTCTTTCATTAACCCCGTGTGAGGTTATCAGCAGGCTCACAGCATCTGATATGCCCTGCTGGGCATCATGATTTGAGTAAAACCGGGTCGAATCCCGCAGAAAATGTTCCGATCCCATCACAAACCGTCTGTTCAGACGGGATTTGATCGCTCCCATGTATCCGGGCTCACGTGGTACCGCCCGGCGCTGGTTATCGATGGCGGCAAGCCGGTGACCGGCCATCCCGTCTATAGCTTCTCTCAGGGTTTCATCATAATCCGGTACAAGCACGGTAAGGTTCGGGATAAGGTCATTACGCCGTTCATACTCCCGTTCAAGCTGCATCCAGCTCTTCATGACCGCGTGGTTCAGTCGTATGGTATTGCCAACCGAGAGGGCCGACAGGACCAGAATAACAAGCAGGAATAAACCACCAATGATTACCCTGTTTTTTTTCATTTTCAAAATCTGTGTGGAAAACCACCAGGCCCCGTTGACCGGTAATTCTCCGTTTTTTGATTATTTTACCACAGGGCCGGATCGTACTCATGAGACGGAAGCCGGCACTTATAAAAGGATACGCCATATCAACATCCGTATCAATTCCCATATTGTAAAACCAGTGATTACATTACTGCCATTGAATATGTTTACCGACCTTCTGCAAACCGTGAAATGGAATACCTGACGGCAACATTCGCTGCAGATCATTGTACAAGACTTATACCAGACTGAACCCGCATCAGATTGCTCCAGGCTGAAACTTATTAAACTGAAATAACCTCACTCTTGAAATACGATTATATTATTATCGGGGCGGGAATCGTCGGCCTGGCCACGGCCCTCTCCCTCTCCCGGAAACAACCCGCTGCCTCCATCTGCATTGTGGATAAGGAACCCGGCGAAGCCCGGCACCAGTCGGGACGAAACAGCGGGGTGATTCACTCCGGCATTTACTACAAGCCCGGCAGCTTCAAGGCCCGGTTCGCCCGCAGTGGCTCAAAAAGTATGGTCCGGTTCTGCACCGAACAGGATATTCCGCACGAAATCTGCGGCAAGGTGATCGTGGCCACATCGCCTGATGAACTACCCCGCCTGGATGACCTCTACCGGCGCGGACTTGAGAATGGCGTTCAGGTATCGAAACTGACACCCGAAGAGGTGGCCGGGCGCGAGCCCCATGTTACCTGCCTGGGAGGTATACTGGTGCCCGAGGCCGGCATTGTTGATTATGCCACGGTCGCTGCCCGCTACCTTGAAATTCTCCGTGAACACGGGGCCGCTATCCTGTTTAACAGCGAGGTGCATGCCGTTACCGAATCTGCCGCCACGGTCGATATTGAAACGACAAGCGGAACCGTTCAGGGCCATATAGTAATTAACTGCGGCGGGCTGCAGAGCGACCGGATCGCACGGCTTGCCGGGCTGGTGCCCGAAGGCCGCATCATCCCCTTCCGCGGCGAATACTATGATGTGGTACCGGAACGCAGGCACCTGGTTAAGCACCTGATCTATCCGGTACCCAATCCCGATTTCCCCTTCCTGGGCGTGCATTTTACACGGATGATCGACGGTCAGGTTCACGCCGGGCCCAATGCTGTGCTGAGCCTGAAACGTGAGGGGTACCGGAGAAGCCAGGTGAGCCTGCGAGACCTGTACGATACCCTCTCATTCCCCTCCTTCTGGCAGCTTGCCTTCAAATATGGCCGGGAAGGTGGCGAAGAAGTACTCCGTTCGCTCATAAAAAAACGCTTCATGGATTCGATGCAGAAGATGATCCCGGAGATCGAACCGGATGATGTTCACCTTTCGCCCCGGGCCGGCATCAGGGCCCAGATGCTGGGCAACGACGGCAAACTGGTCGACGATTTTCTGATCCTGAGAAGCCGCAGATCCATTCACGTATGCAACGCACCCTCGCCGGCGGCCACCGCCTCGCTGGAGATCGGAAACCGGGTCGCCGACTGGGCTGTTGCACACTCCGCAGGCGAATCCTGATCACCATGATATCCCGTTTGTTGAATAAATTGCTCCCCACAGGCCTTATCGCTTACAGAAAAGAGCTGAAGCAGAACAGCGGAGATATCTCTCCGGGCTGGTACTTCATCCGCTATCCGTATGCGATAAGGATCGGATCAGAGGTACCGCTGTCGGTGAAGGAGGATTTCAGCGAGCGCCTGTTCGGGGTTGGGAGCATCAAAGGCATCATCAGCAGGCTGTATACCATGCTGTTCAGCCTGGTCCGGATCCGGCACACCGCCGGCCATAACGGTCCGGCCGACAGAACCCTCATCAAACGATCGATGCACGGGCACCTGATGATGTTCGATTTCGAACATGGCAAGGTGATCATCAAATACCGTGATGCCGGCCTCGCAGCCCGGATTGCCGGATACGCATCCATGGAGCCGGGATATCTTCCCACCCTGGATGTTGAATATGACGGAAAATCGACCGTTCAGAGTCCGATGGTAAAAGGAATCAACCTCTACAGCACCGGTCCTGATGTACGGCATGAACATTTCCGGAATCTGCTCGGTTATTTCCTGGAGCGTATCGAAGCCACCCGGATCCACGGGACCTGTATGAGCGATGATGAGGCCAATGCGTTCATTGCCCGGAATTCCAGCGGCTATTTTACGGATGACCTTATGCTTCAGCTATCCGAACGCCGGCATCAGATTCTGAGGATTTTAACATCCGTTCCGGTCATTTTTTCGCACGGTGACCTCCACTCTGAGAACATCCTGGTATGTGATGACAGGATCGTTGTGATCGATTTTGAGCACTGCTGCCAGATGCATGCATTTTATGATGTGGTCTATAATCCGTTCGACGGCTTCATAGCCGGTTACGACCACACTTTCTTTGATGAGATGTGCAGGGGTGTATATGACCGTGAATACCGGGGCATTTTCCGAACATACATGCCCGTGGGTTCCATCGATTTTATGGATGTGATCCTGGCTTTCATCATCTGCAGGGCTGATCGCGGGAGGTTATACCCTGTTGACAAGCTTCAAAATATATCTGCACTGGCGGCCTCCGGCAGAAAACTGCCTGTACTATAGGTTCAGTTCCTCTACCGCCCGGTAGGCCTGATCAATGGCCACATTCAGATAGGCCTTCCCGCCGGCATCGGAGTTGGCAATGGTGATGCTTCCGAACGGTTTCCTGCCCACGATGCAGGGTTTCTCTTCGTCTTTCCAGTCCGGCTCGCCGAGGTAGGCATATTCATAGGTGTATCCGTGAGGCCAGCGGTTTACGGTGATGGCTTCAATATCGCGTGATGCGTTGAAACCTGCCGGGCCGAACATGCGGCCCATCTGGTCTTTAATGTTTTCTTCGAAGGTTTCGAACGGCGTGGTGAGCAGTTCATATTTTCCCATCCGGAACTGCCCTTTGGGGGGCATCCCCGGTGTAACCGGGAAACGGCTGAAATGTACAACCATGGGCTGATCCGGATCTGAGGGATAGCTGTACCCCTCCATGTTCACGGGGCGGGCCAGCTGTACGTTTACAAAGTAGCTGCCGGGGCAGTAGATGCGGTCCACACCCATTTTGTAGAACGGCTGCCAGTTCCGGATCAGGGCTTTGGCATACACCACCGGAAGCTTTTCGCTGTACGACAGCGCAATTTTCTGCTCCGGAGGCAGCCCGGGACAGATGAACGGGATCACATGGTTCCAGCAGGCAAGTACAGTGTGATTGCCCCTGACCCTGTACGGCTTTCCGTTTTTCACATAGGTAATTTCAACCCCCTTTGCACTACCGGGTCCGCCGGGCTGGTCAACCCTGATAGCTGTGCTGTTAAGCCTCATCCTGACGCTGGTCTGATTCGTATCGAGCCGGCTGTAATCGAAACGGGCCATCACCACATCCTCCATCGTATTGCCGGGGGCGACACCAGGTATCAGCGATCGGACCAGCAGCCTTGCCACCGATGCGCATCCGTCGGGAAAATGGTAGATATTCGGATCGGTATTGGTAACATCGGCTTTACCCCCGATGCTGTCGTAATTCCCCCGGCTTAGACCGAGACCGCCGAAACCGGGGCTACCCAGCCTGAAACACCGGATAGCCGGAATCCCGTCGATGCCTATGCCAAAGGTATCATGGGTGTTTTTCTGCATGTAGGTGAGCACCTCTTCATGCACCTTTACATAATCCCTGAGGTATTCATGATAACTGATTTGTTCGAGGGTGCGCTTTTTCATGAGGGCCGACTGCCCCGGAAGGTAATTGGTACTGCTGTTGGTGTACAGGCGTACCAGATCGTTCCTGGCTTCTTCCGACATGGGGATCAGCGAGGCATACTCAGCCCATGAGAGCGATCCCTGCCGCAGAAGCGCGTCACGGCCAAAGTGTTCACGGTCAAAGAAATGCCCGCGCGACAGGCTCATGTTGTCGAACAGGGTGCGGTCGGTAGTACGGTTAAATCTGCCAAGATCAATGCCAATATCTTTCAGAAGCGTATGTGATTCGTCACTGAACAGGGACGGGCCCTCTATGAACTGGGTTCCGCCAAAGCCCATCCACGTGCGGCCTTCATGGTTGAATTCAACCCTTGTTGCATGCCCGCCGAAATCGGCATGGTTGTCGAGTATGAGGATCCGGGCATCTTTGCCGAATTTCTTGCGGTAGAAGTGTGCGGCCGATAACCCGCTCACACCGCCGCCCACAACGATCAGATCGTAGTTTTGATCCACATCCCCGGGCACACCAAAAACCCCGGGATCCTTACTCTCGGCCAGTTTATGGGCTGCCTCCCACGATCCGTCATGACTGCCCCTGAGACCGGTTAGCAGTGGCGGGTAGTACTCCTGTACGGAAATCAGACTGCGGCCCAGGTCAAAACCGAATACACGTGCAGGCGATGCCGAAAGCATCAGGCCCGTGATGGTGACCCCCATCCCGTTTAAAAAATCACGCCGGGTGATTTTCCTGCCGTTATCTGACATTTGCTCCCGCTCCCTGTAACCTTGGTATAGGCCTGTTTTCCGCTACACTCACCTGGATAACGGGCCATTACAGACCCAACCTATTGTAAATAATTATGTTATTACCTGCCTGGAAATCAGTTTCGTGCAATCGGATAAATAAACCGGTCGACCAGAAGCAGTACAGAAACCGTGGCCGAAACAAGGGACAGATAATCCCTCGCTTCCCAGCGTCTGGGTAATGGTTCACCTTCGAGAATGATAATATCGCCATCCTCCAGTACGGGATAGATCTGGGCTTCATCGATCAGGTAATTAAAGTCGGCGATGTAAACAACTTTCCGTCCCTCGCTCATTTCGCGTGATATGGATACTGTTATGTCGGGGCGGCGGTCACGCCGGCGCTCGCCGAGTGTTGACGGCCCGCCCGAAAAGGATAACATCTGGGAGAGATCCGTACCCGCCGGTACTACATAATAGCCGGCTGTTCGTACTGCTCCCCAAATGTTGATATTCACCGCTTCCTGGCCGGGGCGTGTAAGGTCATAATAACCGGGCACATTCAACTGACCCGGCTGGAACCCCAAACGCTGCTGTATCTGGGCCGTAACCGTATCGGTCAGGGAAAATAGCATGAGGAATCCAAGCACCAGGGCTGTAACAGCGCGGCGGTTGGTCACCGGTTTCTTTTTTAATACTGTCATACTCTGTTTAATTGTAATTAATTTTTCTGCTGAACCGGTCGATGGTTTAATATTTGTACATCATCGGGTCATCCGGTTTTAATACGTAGCATACCCGTGACCGTTCAGATCACCCGGATGAAACCATACATTGCCGGCATCTGCCATGATAAATAAGGTTATATGGTTTGTTTCGACTTTGGAGCACCGGCCGGTCTGACTCCGGCCCGGCTGTTATTGATACTACCGCTGCCATTACCATTGCCGCCTCTTTTTCCGTTACCTTTGGGCACATAGCTTGTTCCGTAGGTAAACTCATATCCATAACGGCTGTAACCGGTCGAGGACGTGAAGTTAAAACTGTTGAGAACCACACCCGCCACAAATACACCAACATCCTGCAGGTACTGTCTAGTGGTCTCCAGGATTTCCCAGGTGGTATCGTCCGCTTTCGTGACCAGAATGGTTGCGTCCACCTTATTGGCCATGATACTTGAGTCGGTTACAAGCTGCATGGGAGGTGAGTCAAATATAACAATATCGAACTCTGTGGAGACACTCTCAACAAACTCATCCATCCGCTTTGAACCCAGAAATTCGGACGGGTTGGAGATGGGCTTGCCACTCGGCAACACATAGAGATTAGCGACAGGGGTCGAAAACTCATCGACAGAAAAACCGCCGGTACGGAAAAGAGTATCCGACAGACCCGGTTCACTTGACAGCCCCAGCAAATTGGTTGCCGTTGGTTTACGCAGGTCGGCGTCCACCAACAGGGTCCGTTTTCCGGCCTGTGCCATAACGATGGCCAGGTTGACCGCTGTAAGGCTTTTACCTTCGCTAGGTATGGAACTGGTTACCAGTATGCTTTTTACCGGTTTGTCCACATTGCTGAACAGCAGATTGGTGCGAAGCCGTCTGTACGATTCAGATACCGGTGAGAGCGGCTCATGAAGCACAACAACTCTGGCATCCGCCTGAAGACCGTTAACCGGTTTCAGCTTGTGATTGGGTTTGATCAGGCCTCTGTATGCATCCATGTTCGGGATGGCAGATAATACATTGAAACCTCTCTGCCTGAGCTCTTCCGGCGTATGTATGGTATTGTCCATCATACGTCTCAGGAAAATAATTCCGACGGACAGTGCAAGACCAAGCCCCATACCCAGGATCATCAGTAACAGCTTGTTGGGCCGTACCGGTGCTGAAGGGATATTAGCCTCGGTTACAACCCTGACACGGCCGAGCTCTGCCCGTTCTGCTATCTGGGTCTCCTGCAGGGTGGAGAGCAGTCTCAGATAAAGCTCCTCATTGATTCGCTTTTCACGCTCCATATCAGAAAGACGGTGTGATTTCTCAAGAGAGCTGTACACATTCCCCTGAAATTCGTTGGCCTGATTTCTCAAAAAGACCAGCCGTTCTTCGAGAGCCTGCAAATTGGCTTCCTCGCGGTTATAGTCCTGCCGGAGCTGCTGCAACATGGTAGTGAGGTTTTCCTGGCTCATCACCCCGCGCTGCAGATTATCTGCCATCTCCGTGTTTAATCGCTCAATGCTGGCCTCAAGGCTTTGAATCCGGCTTACAATCGCATTCAGATTGGCATTCCGTTCCGGGAACTGCCGCAGTTCCGGGCGTTCGATGTAGTAGTCTTCAGCCTGCAACTGAAGATCCAGAATACGTGACCGGATTACCGTGATTTGTTGCTCCACGTTTGAACTGCGGCTCACCGACAGAAGCTGGCGGGTGTCTTCTTCTTCTTTTTTCAGGATTTCAAGCAACCGGGTTTTTGTATTGATCTCGTGCTGGGTTTCGTCAATCTGGCGGTACAGTTCGGAAAGCTGCTCGGCAGCACGCTGCCCGGCCGGATCGGTTACCAGGCTGTAATCGGTCTCAAGGAATTTTCTGATCTGGGTCTCGTAAGATCTCAGGCTTTCACGCTGGTCACTTTCCAGTGATTCAAGGTACTGAAGTGTGGCTTTGATCTTTTCCCTGCTTCGTTCCCGGTCGTATCTGCTGTATTCCTCGGCATAGATATTGGCCAGCAGCGACGCTTCACCGGGGTTGGCACTGACAGCGATAATATCGAACATGTTGGGTACACCACGTATGGGCGTTATGGTAATCTGGCGCGGAATCCGTCGGGCCACCCTGGGCATGTCGAGCATTTTATAGTTGGCCGGATCATCGGTATAGGAACCGATCAAGTTGTTAAAACCTTTGGACAGTGGGCCTGCTGCCGAGTCAGGATCCACATATTCAATAAGAATGGGCAGCTGTTCACCGTCATAGGGACTGAATCCGACCCCTATAAGCCTGCGGGCCACCTGTTCGGCCAGGTCGCTGGAGCGCTGCACAATTGCAATATCTGCTGCAAGCCGGTCTGCCATGGCCGCTGCAGACCGCTGGTCGGTGGCACCGAAACCCGGAATTTCATTCTGCTGGCTCAGGTCAACAAAAATGGTGCTTCTGGCCTCATACTCGGGGGTCAGTGTGTTTACATAGAGAAATGTAACAACCACTGCAAAACTGAAGATGGATATGATCCACCATTTACCTGAAAGTAGCAGATCCTTTATTTCCGATAAACTCGGCAGATCCTCATGTGGATGTTTCTGATTCATAATTAATTCTGACGATTAAATAAACGGATCGAACGCCCGGTTAAGAGCAACCCTTCAATATACCTTTTGTTTGCTTCTGAGTAACTATATACGTACTCGTGTATGCGTCTCGTATCTTTTTGTTCCGGAAACAGGTGAATTCGACCTTTTTTAATGATTTTATAATGTTATGAAATTGACGCGAAATTGCAAGAAATAAACGACGGGCTGAGCCATTCCACGTCATGCCGGGCATGGCCTGAACACAACGTTGTGAAGTCGAAGAGCTCCCTGCGTCATGCCGGGCACAACGCAGCATAGCTGCGTGTAGTCGAGGCACGTAAGGGCTTTATAAAAAGCCCCCCAATCTGCGAATCCCCTAAAACTCAAATCCTGGTTAGAAATAAAGCCACTACCCCCTAACCACAATATTCACAATCCGGCCCGGTACAAAAATCTCCTTGACCACGGTAACCCCGTCCAGATACTTCTGAACCTGGCTGTTTTCGCGGGCCTGCGCCAGCACGAAATCCTTATCATTGACCTTTTCCGACGGTATTTCAATGCTTGCCCTCAGTTTGCCGTTCACCTGAACGGCGATCACCATCGAATCGGACTGCAGGTATTTTTCCTCATAGCCGGGCCATTCAGTATAGGCCAGTACGCTTGTTTCACCCATTAACTCCCACAGCTCTTCAGCGATGTGCGGGGCGAACGGATCGAGCAGACGGATGTAGGTTTTCATCAGTTCAGCAGGCTTCACCTCCCACTTCATCGCCTCGTTGTTGAAGATCATCAGCTGGGAAATGGCTGTATTGAAACGGTGTCCTTCAATATCTTCGGTGACCTTTTTGATGGTTTCATGCATGATTTTGAGCTGATTGCGGTCGGGTTCGGCATCTTTAATCTCAGCCCGGATTCTGCCGGATTCCTCATCCACAAACGTGCGCCAAACGCGCTTCAGGAAACGGTACACACCCTCCACCCCTTTCATGCTCCAGGGCTTCACCTGCTCGAGGGGTCCCATGAACATCTCATAGAGCCGGAGCGAATCGGCCCCGTACTGCTCCACAACCACATCCGGATTGATCACATTGCCGCGCGATTTCGACATTTTGAAGGATCGGGCATCAATCACGATTTCGGTCCCCGCTATTACAAAGTCGGTCCCCTTTTTCCCGACCTGCTCTTCGGAGAGCTTCTCCGGCAGGTAATCGACGCCGGGCTCAAGCGCATTGGCCGGCACGAAATTTCCGTCGGCATCTTTCCAGGCTGTGAATTCGAGTTCGCCCAGGATCATGCCCTGGTTCACAAGCCGCTGAAACGGCTCTTTGGTCGATACCACACCCACATCATACAGCACTTTGTGCCAGAAACGGGCATACAGGAGGTGGAGTACAGCATGCTCGGCCCCGCCTACGTAGAGGTCTACAGGCATCCAGTACTGCTCTTTTTCGGGGCTTACCGGGCCTTCTGTATAATCCGGATCGATATAGCGCAGGTAGTACCAGCACGAGCCGGCCCACTGGGGCATGGTGTTGGTTTCGCGGCGGGCCGGGGCTCCGGTTTCCGGATCGGTGGTGTTTACCCACTCTTCGATCGTGGCCAGGGGAGATTCGCCGGTGCCGGACGGCTTGTAGCGCTCCACTTCGGGCAGTGTGACCGGAAGGTCTTGCTCGCGCATCGGTTTTGGCTCCCCGTTCACAAAGATGACCGGAAAAGGCTCGCCCCAGTATCGCTGGCGGGAGAAAAGCCAGTCGCGGAGTTTGTAGTTGACCGTTTTCTCGCCCAGGCCTTTCTTTTCGAGCCAGGCGGTGATCTTCACCTTGGCTTCGGCTACGGGCAGATCGTTGATCGAAACCTCTTCGTTGGCAGAATTCACCACGATACCGTCATTGGAATCGGTGTAGGCGGCTCTGGTCACATCCCCGCCTTTCACTACCTCTATGATGGGGATATCGTACTTGACGGCAAATTCCCAGTCGCGCTCGTCGTGGCCCGGCACCGCCATGATGGCACCGGTACCATAACTCATCAGTACATAGTCGGCCACCCAGACCGGGATGTCCTTCCCCGTACAGGGGTTCACGGCATAACCACCGGTAAATACTCCCGATTTATCCTTGTTCAGGTCGGTGCGGTCGAGCTCCGATTTATTGGCCGCCTCGGCCCGGTATGCCTCAACCGCGGTTTTCTGTTCAGCCGTAGTTATTACGTCCACCAGCGGGTGTTCCGGAGACAGCACCATGTAGGTGGCACCGAATAGGGTATCGGGTCGGGTGGTGAACACCCGGATGGTTTCATCATGTCCGGAAACCCGGAAATCAATATCGGCACCGATAGACCGGCCGATCCAGTTCCGCTGCATCTCCTTTATGGAATCGGGCCAGTCGACCTCCTCAAGGTCCTCCAGCAATCGATCGGCATAGGCGGTTATTCGAAGCATCCACTGGCGCATCGGTTTGCGGATGACCGGAAACCCTCCCACCTCGCTTTTACCGTCGATCACCTCCTCGTTGGCCAGAACCGTGCCCAGCTCGGGGCACCAGTTCACCGGCACACTCGACTGGTAGGCCAGGCCCTGCTTGTAGAGCTGAAGGAAAATCCACTGGGTCCATTTATAGTAGGCCGGATCGGTGGTATCGACCTCGCGGTCCCAGTCGTAGCTGAAACCCAGCGACTGCAGCTGTTCACGGAACCTGATAATATTCTCTCGAGTCGTGATGCGGGGGTGCGTGCCCGTCTTTATCGCGTACTGTTCGGCCGGCAGCCCGAATGCGTCCCACCCTATCGGGTGCAGTACATTGAATCCCTTTTTCCGCTTGTATCGCGCAATGATATCGGTGGCCGTATACCCCTCGGGGTGCCCCACGTGCAGACCCGAGCTGCTCGGGTAGGGAAACATGTCGAGCACATAGTATTTCGGTTTGGAACGGTCGGTATCGTCGGTTTTAAAAATCCTGTTTTCGATCCAGAATTTCTGCCATTTCGGTTCAATGGAGGCGGGATTGTAGTCGGACATCGGGTGCTTGTGTGGGTTACGGCGTTATTGACAAGCCTGAAAAATACAAAAAAGATGAGTCAGGTTCGCGAGATCCTTGAATGCGATTTCAGGAACCCATTTTGGGAGAAAAAAAATAAATCCGTAATCCATAAATCCGGATTTCCGGAACACTGGCACCATGGCAAAAAAAAAGGGACCGAAGTCCCTTTTTGGTTTAATCCGTAGTATATCCGGATCAGGGTTTTTCAAATGTTACGGCATGCGCCGACACATATACCGTAGTACCAGGTGCAACATTAGGACCGGTCGCATTTTGAATTCCTGTATCGGAAGTCGGGTCAAAGTTTGACTTATTTGTATACTGACCGAACGCCCAGGGTACAGGTTGCGGGAAATCATTTGGATTAAGCACGATTTCAACCTGTGTTTCAAATGCTGCCCATTCTTCTGTTAAAATGATACGATAGCGATAGTTACCATCATCATCATTAACGAAGCAGAATACACCCTGATAGGTCTTGTTGGAATACATATAATAGGTGTCGAATCCGGCGTCACATACTTCGTCACGGGTATTTTCATCGTTGTTCGTGGTCGGATACTCTACATAGGAGAACCATTCGTGTCCGTCAAAGATGAAGTTGTGGCCTTCCGGAATATCTTCCATGCGGGCAGTAATTGTTTCACATTCCTCGATGATCACATTCTGCTGGCCAGGGTCGGTTTCGACCAGATAGATTGCACATCCCTCTTCTACGTGCCCGTCGCCGGCTGCAGTTATGTCAGCCAGAATCTGATCAACATTTTCCGTGTTGAATGTCGGAACGCCATTGTTGCGGAATTCTGGTGGCATTTTGGAGAGATCGCTCGTGTAGTTGAACCTTGGGAAATCGAGTACAGACCAAATTGCAACCTGAATATCTTTCCAGTCAGCATCGAGGTCCCTCATAAAACGGACTTTGTTGTTTACGATATAGCCGACTTTCTGTAAAGCGGCATCCTGGTCGGCAGTATGCAATTTTACACCGTTATACTCGCCGCCATTCGAATTAATCGGGGTATCATAAAGAACGCACCAGGCGTTATACTGACCATCCCTCATGTTGGACTCAGGCAGCAGGTTGTCCAGTTCAATCTTGAAATAGCTGCGTACATTGTCCTTATTCACCTTGATGCTCACATCTGTAGCACCCTCTTTGAGTTGTACGTTGGGTGTATCCCTCAGTGATTCTTCCAGACTGACCGGACTGTTGGATTCACACGCAGTGAATACCAGTCCGAGCATCAGAATACCGAGTGTGCTTTTGATCGTGCCCCTTTTTTTCATGTTTAGCTCCTGTAAATGAGTTGTATTGTTGGATTACGTCTCGATTTCATCTTGTGATGCACTTTAATTGAGATGCACTCTAAACACATATTAAGAATTTCGGTTTCGTCAAATCAAGTTAGAGTTATTTAACAACTGATTGATGTGCAAAAAGTTATGCTAAACTTTTTTAATCTTTTCCCTGCGTCCACCGAATTCCAGAGTCCCTGAGCGAGACTATAATATGGATTGCAGCAAACTGTTCATTATCCCGATCCCCGCCTTATACATGTTTACAGAATCCTAATTACCCGCCTCTTTCAGCCACTGCAGGGTGTCCATACCGTCAGGTTTCCAGTCAAATTCAGGTCGCTGGGCTTTCTCAAGGGGTTCTAATTCTTCCCGGCCACTGTCGCTGTAAACCGTCTGAAGCCGCCCGGCCAGCACAGAACACACCGCATCTACGGTATCTTCATCGCCTCTCATCCAGAGAACGACTCCCGGGCCCGCCTTTCCTGCCTGATCTGCATCCTCTATTTCAAGGAAAAGCCAGCTGCCCACACGCCGGAATAATTTTCCGACCGCTCCGGCATACGCTATCCGGTACAATTGTGCACGATCACGATCGGAATAGAGCTGAGAATGGGGATGGGGTTCAGATTCAGATTCAGATTCAGGTTTATTCTGAAAGCCAGGTTGAGATTCAGGTTCAGGATACAATCGGGATTCCAATTCAGTTTGAGAATGGCGACCTGATATCGGGGCAAATTGATTTTTAACATCTTCATGGCTGACCGGTAAATTATATTGATCCAGGCCCAACGGGCTCACTACTACGCTCACCGAGCGGCATCCCCTGCCCTGGTAGCGGGTTACCGCTTCAAGCAAATCGTCCGCGGAATCTTTCTTTTCTATCAAGGCCACCGATGTCTGGGCCGTACGGATCAAGTATTTTGTGCCGGGATGTACCGCATGAAGCCTGTCGAGTTCAGCTCTTACCTTAGGTACCGACATGCCGGAACCGGCGAAAAGTACAGTGTCTGCTTTCAGGTCTTTAAAATGACCTATATCTGTATAGTATTCTGTAGTTTCCGGGATAAGCAACTCTCTGCATACCTCCAGTAAGGAAGCCAGTAGCCAGGGGTCTTTTCGGGAGAGTTTGCCATGGTACCGGTTACCGCTGAGCAGCACAGCTACCACATCCTGCAGGCCTACCAGTGGCAGGTTACCGGCGTGAAGGCAGAGGATTTTCAGGGGAGAACGGCTGGGATTGCGATAGGGATCTGATCCTGATTCTGATCCTGATTCCAAATCTGATTCCAATCCTGATTCCAAATCTGAACCTGATCCTGATTCTGAAACAGGGTTCAACACAGGGTCTGAGTCACACCCTGCCCGCTTCCACCAACGTTCAAGTACATCAATGCTCAGGGATTTCCGAAGGTGGGATACCGCGAACTGCACGTCCTCTTCCGGAAACAGCCCATCGTCCACCGTCCGGCGGATGGCCTCTTCAAGCCCGGAGGGGCCGTCGAGCCATTGGCGCAATGCATCATAGACAAGTTCGGGTCGGCTCATCATTAGCCCTCCTTAGTCCTCCTCCAGCAGAAAATTGCAGCCGCGCAGGTTGCCCGGCTGCATCCGTCCAAGCACCCGGAAAGAGCCGTCGGGGTTGCTCACACCCGCATCACCGGTCATCAGGAAACTGCAGGAGTTCAGGTTGGCCAGATCGGTGATGCCAATGAGGCCCTCATGGCCATCCGGAAGCCGGTCAAGAGGGTTGTCGGGATCGTGAACCGATATGCGCATCCAGTGCGGGCAGCGGAATACACCGTCGCCCTGCATCCATGCCTGGCTGAGCAGTTCGGTCATGCCGTATTCGCTGTGGATACTGCCAACGGGCAGCCCGAAGGCGGTCGCAAGTTTTGTGTGCATTTCCTCACGGCCCATCTCCCGCCGGTGGGTCTTCATACCACCGGTCTCCACGATGATGCTGTCGGCAGGAAGCGTTACCGGACTGGCCTCAGCCATGTCAATCAGCCCGAAAGCCGCCCCGAACAGCATCAGCTTTTTGCCGGAAGCGGTGATGCGGGCGATTTCATCGTGATTTAATCCTGAATCGCGAGGGGAGCTGCCCTGCTTTTGCCCTTGTTTCTGGCTTATCGATAGCCCTTGATCTATCTTTTGCACTTGCCTCAAGCCCTTCCCCAACGGCAGAAAACGGCCCAAGCCTGATCGGTCAAGGCCGATGAGATGGTTGAGCATCCAGACCAGAGATGAATCCGGGTTTTCATTATAGCCCGGCGTATAGGCCAGGATGACGTATTCATCCATAGTATAGAATGCCGACATCCCCTTCTCAACCGATTCCGCGTACAAGCAGGCATCTTTCACAGGATGGCGGCTGCGCCTCATACCGGTCGTGCCGCTGCTGCTGAACACCAGATCGTGTTTTTCGCCCGGCCAGCACGTACACTCCGCATCACGAAAGGCCTCAACGGGCAGCATGGGGATGTCTTCAGGGGAGGTAACATTCTCCGGATTTACATCCAGCACCTCGCAAAACTGCTTAAAAACGGGGTTCCGGGCATATTGAAAGGTAAAAACCCGGAGAGCACGCTGTTCAAAGGGGATGGAATCGTCAAAGAGGAATGCGTGGTTCATCGGTTTTTTTAAGGTTGAGCTCCATAAACATTCCCGATGAGCAGTGCGTGGCACTGCTCACATACTTCGACTTCATTTCATGCTGCGCACGAAATTGCGCTCAATATGACGGACGAAAACACTTCCCAATTCAATTGTTCGCTTGTTCCGTAATTCCCTGATTCACAAACAGGCAAAAGGCACCATCCACAAACCGCCCTTACACATCACCCCTTCATAGCACCAACGTACTCGCGGCGCATGCGGGCGATCGCGTCGATGGATATGCCTACGGGGCAAACGGCTTCGCATTCGGCGTAGTTCGAGCAGTCGCCGAAGCCTTCCTTCTCCATCTGGTCGACCATGTTGACCACCCGGCGTTTCCGTTCGGGCCCGCCCTGGGGCAACAGCGAAAACTGGGCGATCTTGGCGCCGGTGAACAGGGATGCCGATGCGTTTGGACAGGCCGCCACACAGGCACCGCATCCGATACAGGTGGCAAAATCCATGGCCAGGTCGGCATTCGGTTTGGAGACGAGCACGGCGTTCGCATCCGGAGCCGCATTGGTGTTAACCGATACATAGCCACCGGCTGCCATGATGCGGTCAAACGCGCCACGGTCTACCACAAGATCCTTGATGATCGGGAAGGCTGTTGCCCGCCAGGGCTCAATAGTGATGAGATCACCATCCTTAAAATGCCTCATGTGGAGCTGGCAGGCCGCGGTCTTCTGCTGCGGTCCGTGGGCGATGCCGTTGATCATCAGGTTGCAGGAACCGCAGATGCCCTCACGGCAGTCGTGGTCGAACTCGATGGGCTCTTTTTTCTCCTTCATCAGCTTTTCGTTGAGATGGTCGAGCATCTCAAGGAACGACATGTGCGGGTTGGCATCCTCCAGAACGTAGTTCTCGAAGCGCCCTTTCGAAGCCCCGTCTTTCTGCTTCCAGACCCTCAGGGTCAGTTTCATTTTCTCTGAACTCATAGCCAAAAATCCTATTTATAACTTCTCTGCGTAAGTTTTACGTTTTCAAATACCAGGTCCTCGATGTGGCGCTCAGGTACCTTGTTCTCGCCGGTATATTCCCAGGCCGCCACATGGGCGAAATTTTCGTCATCGCGCAAGGCTTCGCCGTCTTCGGTCTGGTGTTCCTCGCGGAAGTGGCCGCCGCACGACTCTTCGCGCACCAGCGCGTCGCGGGCCATCAGCTCGCCGAGCTCGAGGAAATCGGCCGTTCTGAATGCGTACTCGAGGTACTTGTTGTAGGTCGACTGTTCGCCGGGAACGTAAACGTTCTGCCAGAAGTCTTCCCTGAGGGCGGATATTTCACTGATCGCTTTTTCAAGGCCTTCCTTGTTCCGCGACATGCCCACGTGGTCCCACATCAGTTTGCCGAGCTGACGGTGGTAGTCGAGCACGGTTTTGGTGCCATTGGATTTCAGCAACTTGTCGATGCGCTGAATGTTCTCGTGCTCCACCGCCTTGAACGCCTCATGATCGGTCGATACCGGTTCGGGACGCTCACCGGCAATATAATCGCCGAGGGTGTAGGGGATCACGAAGTAGCCGTCGGCCAGTCCCTGCATGAGGGCACTCGCGCCGAGGCGGTTGGCTCCGTGGTCCGAGAAATTGGCTTCGCCGAGTACGAACAGACCGGGGATGGTGCTCATCAGGTTGTAGTCGACCCAGAGGCCGCCCATGGTGTAGTGTACCGCCGGGAAGATGCGCATCGGTACCTTGTACGGATTTTCGTCGGTGATTTTATGGTACATGTCGAACAGGTTGCCGTACTTTTCGCGGATTTTGTCCTCACCGTCGCGTTTAATGGCATCGCGGAAGTCGAGATAGACCGCCAGACCGCTCTCGCCCACGCCCTTGCCCTCGTCGCACACGTATTTGGCATTCCTTGAGGCCACATCCCTGGGCACCAGGTTCCCGAAGCTGGGATAACGGCGCTCCAGGAAATAATCGCGCTCGTCTTCGGGGATGTCGTTGGGAGCACGCTTGTCGCCGGGTTTTTCTGGCACCCATACACGGCCATCGTTACGCAGGCTTTCGCTCATCAGTGTGAGCTTCGACTGGTACTCGCCGGAGACCGGGATGCAGGTCGGGTGGATCTGGGTAAAACTCGGGTTGCCGAAAAGGGCTCCGCGTTTGTAGCAGCGCCAGGCCGCCGTGGCGTTCGAATTTTTGGCGTTGGTACTCAGGTAGTACACATTTCCGTAACCTCCGGTGCAGAGCAGTACCGCATCGGCTGCGTGACGGTTGATCTTGCCGTTCACCAGGTTCCTGGTGATGATGCCCTTCGCTTTGCCGCCGATCACAACAAGGTCGAGCATCTCTTCGCGTGCAAACATCTGTATTTTGCCGGAATTCACTTCCTTCGACAGGGCACTGTAGGCACCGAGCAGCAGCTGCTGGCCGGTCTGGCCACGGGCATAAAAGGTTCTTGACAACTGCGCGCCGCCAAAGGAGCGGTTGGAAAGCAGACCGCCGTATTCTCGGGCAAACGGAACACCCTGGGCCACGCACTGGTCGATGATATTGTTGCTCACCTCAGCCAGTCGGTACACGTTGGCTTCACGGGCACGGTAGTCGCCACCCTTCACGGTATCGTAGAAAAGCCTCCAGACACTGTCGCCGTCGTTGGGGTAATTTTTGGCCGCATTGATGCCGCCCTGGGCCGCGATACTGTGGGCGCGCCGGGCCGAATCCTGGATGCAGAAGGCCTTCACATTATAGCCGAGCTCGGCCAGGGACGCTGCCGCTGATGCACCGGCCAGGCCGGTGCCGACCACTATCACCGTGTGCTTGCGCTTGTTATTCGGGTTTACCAGGCGGATGGTATTTTTATGGTTCGACCATTTCTCCTGAATGGGTCCCGCCGGGATTTTCGCGTTCAGTTTATCCGATGTTTTCGTTTTCACATTGTCCATTAAACTCCTCCGGTGATGTAGATCCAGATGGGAACGATCAGGAAACCGCCTGCAAGCGCAAGCGCGATCAGTCCGCCGATTATGTAGATAACAGGGCTCATTTTCGGGCTCATGGCACCCAGCGACTGCAGCGAGCTCCAGACGCCGTGCCGCAGGTGGAAGCCGATGAGGATCATGACCGCCGTATAACCTATCACGTAAATCTCATTTTGAAACACATCGTTCACCAGCCGTTTCAGGTCGCGAACCTCCTGGCCGTCGATGTAGGTGACATAGCCATCCGCGATACCCGGGCCCCATTTGAAGGTGAACAGGTGCACAATAGTGAAGACCAGAATGACCACACCCGTTATTGCCATGGTGCGGGAAGCAAGGGTTTGCCGGCTGGGCTCGCCCGATGTTTTGTAGACGTCATATTTTTCGGGGCGCGCTTTTCTCTTTCGCAGCCAGATGGAGATGCCGATATAGGCATGCAGCAGGAAAATGATGACAAGAATGATCTCGACGATGTAGAGCAGTCTGCCCAGGCTGTGCAAAAATTCCGTGTAGGCGTTGAATGCCTCAGGATCAGCGCTGAAAAGACTGAAATTACCCGCCAGATGCACCACCAGAAAAAGGGTGAGAAAAATTCCGGTAACGCCTGTCAATATCTTTCTGCCGACTGTAGTTTGAAGGGCATTAAGAAGCGATGGCATGGATACGTACGGTTTGGTTAATAATGAATAATAATGTCAGAGAATTTATAATAGCCAATAATATAAAAACGGCTAAACACATTTGCGTTCCAATCCGTGCCGAATTGTATTATTTGTACCGACTCTTAATTAGCAGGTGATGTCTGGTATGTGATCATCCAACATGATCATCCTTCGGGAGTGCGACGCATGGCCTGAGCGCAGGCCTGAGCAAAGTCCTGAGCGAAGTCCTGAGCGCAGTCCTGAGCGCAGTCCTGAGGCAATCCAGAGCAAAGTCCTGAGCGAAGTCCTGAGCGGAGCGGAGTCGAAGGGCGGAGCGGAGCTCCCCGAAGAGTTGATCACATGGGGCATGCCAATGCCCCCGCGGCTGCGCCCTTTTTTATTACCTTATCGATTCATAATATTATCCAAACTAAGTGTGGATAAGACAATTGTGGATGCCCGCGTACCCCAAAAAAGCACTCTTCAAGGTCTTCCGCTTCGCTTCAGACTCTTGAAGGAGCTTTTTTTTCCATGAGAATTGTAACCTTGCCGGGAGAATCGGCGTTGCGCGATCGCGGGTCCAGGTTTACCGGCATCCTGCTTCCTGTTACCACGCGCGGCGGGATCGACAGTCACATAAAAGAGCTACAGGGGCGCTATCCGGATGCGACGCATCACTGCTATGCCTGGCGGCTGATGGAAGATACACTGCACGAATACAGCGCCGATTCGGGTGAGCCTTCGGGCACAGCAGGCGCGCCCATCCTTAACGCGTTGCGGGAAGCATCCCTGGTGAACGCCCTGCTGGTGGTTGTGCGGTACTACGGCGGAACAAAGCTGGGCAAACCGGGCCTCATCCGGGCCTACTCCGAAACGGCTGAATCCTGTATAGCAGCCGCCACGACCGTACCTGCAGTTAAAGCGTTCGGATTCCGGTTGATGTTCCCCTATACCCTGAAGAGAAAAATCGGGAGCCTTTTACATAAATATGCTATTATTGAAGCCGGATCCGACTTCACCGACCGGGTGACCTCTGATGTGTGGTGCCCGGTGGAATCGGCTGACCTTTTCCGTGGCGAACTGGATGCCTTGGGTTACCTGGAGGTGACGTACACTGTAACGGGCAGCGGGATGGTGGTGAGTCGGGAGTAGATAGTGATTGGTAGTGAGTAGTGAGACTTCAGACTTCAGACTTCAGACCTGGAATTTAATTGAAATTGCATGTGTTTTCAGCCTGTTCAGGGGGCTTTTAAAAAAGCCCGCGTGCTTCGACTTCGCCCTTCGACTCCACTGCGTTGCGCTCAGGACTGTGCTCTGCATGACGTTTGGGTTCGAATCGCTTGACTCAATACGCAATACTCACTACTCAATACTTTAAACAGACAGACAGATTATGAAAATTTACACAAAGACCGGTGATGCCGGCGAAACGTCGCTGTTCGGCGGGCAGCGGGTGCCGAAAACGGATCTGCGCATAGAGACGTACGGCACGGTGGATGAGCTGAATTCCTGCATCGGCCTGGCACGGAGCATGGAGCCGGAAAAGACCATCGACGATGCCCTTCATCAGATCCAGAACGACCTGTTTGTGATGGGTGCCGATTTCGCCACGCCGCCGGAGAAGGAGTCGAAGATCGATCGTATCAACCAGGTACACATCACCCGCCTGGAGGGCTACATCGACCATTACCAGGAGTTGCTCCCCCCTCTCACTAACTTCATTCTGCCGGGCGGATCACCCGCTGCATCCGCCATGCACATTGCTCGCACCGTTTGCCGGCGTGCTGAGCGGGCCGCTATTCTGTGCAGTTTGGATACACCGGTGAACCACGACGCCATCATCTATCTGAACCGCCTCTCCGACCTGCTGTTTGTATTTACCCGGGCCGAGAATGCCGCCAAATCCATCCCCGAAAACCGCTGGAAAGTCCGATAATCCATGCCACTGTCGAACAAAGCGCGACGCTACATTGAGAAAAACCGGTCAAAAAGTGCCTCACGGATCGCCCGCGATCTGAACCTGGATCCGGTGGAGGTAGGCGCATACCTGGAATCACTTGCCAAATCGGATGCCGGGACTGATCCGGCCGCATCCGGAACCGCATCCGGCAAACAAACGGCACGATCCGGGAGAACATCCCGTAAAGGTTCAGGTTCTGATGCGGATTCAGGAACTGCCGCTGGTTCGGGTTCAGAATCGGTATCCGGTGCAGCTCCGGGTGCAGGCTCCGGATCTGGCTCAGGTACAGGCTCCGGATCAGGTTCAGGTTCAGGTTCAGGTTCGGCCGACGGACCGGGCTCTGAACCGGGACAAGGCAACGGTTCCGGGCCTTCCGGCGCGCGCAAGGTCCTCTTTTTCGCCATCATGCTGAGCATCCCGGTTCTTTTCTTCGTTTTCCTGGAACTCGGCCTGCGCTGGGGCAACTACCGCGGAAACCTGGAACTGTTCATCTATCCGGAGATTTTCCGCGGGGAATATGTGCTGCCCAACCCCGGATTTACCGGGCGCTATTTTTTCGCGACCACAACCAACCCCACCCCGTCGAACGACACTTTTCTTGCCGTTAAACCGGACAACGGGTTCCGTCTGTTTGTGATCGGCGGATCCTCGGCAGCCGGCTATCCCTACGGCTATAACGGCACGTTCAGCCGGGTGGTGAAAGACATGCTTCAGGATGTGATGCCCGGCAAGGTGGTTGAGGTGGTGAATGTGGCCACCGCGGCCATCAATACCTACACGCTGTATGACCAGGTGGATGAAATCCTCGAGCACGATCCGGATGCCATCATGATCTACAGCGGGCATAACGAGTACTACGGGGCCCTTGGCGTCGGTTCAGCCGAACGGCTGGGGTCGAATCCCGCTTTTGTCCGTCTCTATCTGCGCCTGCAGCGCCTGCGCACATTTATGCTGATCCGCGACGGCCTGGTCAGGGTCACCGCGCTGTTCACTCCGGAACCGGCCGATGCCGGCGAGCGCATCCGCACGCTGATGGAGCGGGTGGTCGGAGAGCGGTCCATACCCCTCGATTCAAGGCTCTATGAGCGGGGAAAACGCCAGCTCGAGAGTAACCTGGCCGCCATCACCCGGAAATTCAACGCGCAACAGGTACCCGTTTTCATCGGCAGCCTCACCAGTAACCTTAAAGACCACCCCCCATTTGAGTCGGTAAGCCTTGAAAACCATCCTCCCGCCGATGAAGTGTATGCCCGGGCAAAGGCCGCCTATAACAAAGACCGGCTGGATGAGGCACTGGAAGGGTTCATCTATGCAAAGGATCTGGATGCTCTTCGTTTCCGCGCTCCCACCGCGTTCAATGAGATCATCCGGGATGTGACAGGGCGTACCGGCAACTATTATGTTCCGGTGGATGAAACCTTCCTTGAGTCGGCCGAAAATGGCATTACCGGGTACGATCTGATGCTGGAGCACCTGCACCCTAACCGGCGCGGTTATTTCCTGATGGGAACCGCCTATTTCGAGGCTCTCCGGGATGCGGATTTCCTCGATCGTGAGGCCGATCTCTCCCGCCTGCAACCCTACGAATATTACTACGAACGCATGAACATGTCCGAATTTGACGAGCGGGTTGCATGGCACCGGGTACAGACCCTGACAAACAGCTGGCCGTTTGTCAGTGAGCCCAACCCGGCGGGTTATCCGAGGGGCTACAGACTGCAGGGCCTTGCCGACAGCCTTGCCTTTCAGGTTGTGAACAGTCCGCTGCGCTGGGATGAGGCCAAAGTATTCCTCGGTGAACGGCTCCGGGCCGAGGGCCGCACTGATGAAGCCCTGGCCGAGTACTTCGGACTGATCCGGGACCAGCCCGCAAACGACTCTCCCTATGTATTCGCTGCACGCATCTATCTGGACCGCAACGATTTTCAGTCTGCACGCCCACTGCTCGAAAGTGCCCTGAAGCTGGAGGAATCGGCCTATGTTACCAAGATGCTTGGCGCCATTGAGGTCGATGCCGGTAATCTTGACCGGGGGATAGACCTTCTTGAACGATCCCTGAAAATGGCGCCTGACGATGCGCAGGCCCTGTTCAATCTGTCGGGTGCCTACGGGCTTAAAGGACGCCACCAGGAAGCCATGGACCTGGCCCGTCGCGTTGAGCGGTTGAACCCCAATTTCCCCGGCCTCCGCGCCTGGATGGCACAGCTGCAGTTCGCGATAAACAGGTAGGTTTTTAAAAAGCAGGCAGGTTTGATATAAACCCCGGTTGGAGGTTAAGATTTGGGAAGTAGCGCGACTTTTGATATTCGATTCTTGAGACGTAGCGACCCGGCGATATTCGATCTGGTGGAGAACATCGCTAAGTCGGTATAACGATGTGAAACCACATCGGGAAAAGCACCAGGAAAAAGCCTGTAGTTGCTGCCAACATCATTGGGAAATCATTGCTATTTTGGAGGGACTGACAGCGGGGAACCGTTCGGCGGTTTCTGACCAGCACTTTACAATACATCACCCGAAAAACTTTTTTCCATGGCACTCATGATCTCCGTTTCCGGTATCCGCGGGATATTCGGTGAAGACCTCAACCCCGAAAACCTGGCACGTTTCACAGCCGCGTACGGCACATGGATCGGGAGGCGCAAGGTTGTTGTGGGGCGCGACTCCCGGGTTACCGGAGAGCTTTGTGAGAAAATCGTGGCGGCAACACTGCAGTCGACAGGTTGTGATGTGATCCTGGCCGGCATCGTTCCGACACCCACGGTAGCCATGGAGGTACTCCGGCACGGTGCCGGAGGCGGCATCATACTGTCGGCCAGCCACAACCCCGCAGAGTGGAATGCCCTCAAACTGCTGAATGACAAAAGCGAATTTCTGGACGCCGATCAGGGTGAACAGGTAATTCAAATCGCCGACAAAGGTAAACGCCTCTATGTGGGTTATGATCAGATCGGATCGGTTTCGACCTCGGATGACGCCGTAAAGGATCATGTGGACCGCATCCTCGCCCTCCCCTACATCGATGCCGATCAGATAGCGGCGGCCAATTTTTCGGTTGCTGTGGATGCAGTGAACGGCGCGGGTTCCGAGAGTTTCCCCTACCTTCTCGAACGGCTGGGCATCAGGCGGATCGAGAAAATCCACTGCACACCTAACGGGCTGTTCCCGCACAATCCCGAGCCGCTGCCCGAACACCTGGGCGACATCTGCAATCTGGTTAAGGAGAAATCGTGCGACATCGGCTTTGTGACCGACCCCGACGGCGACCGCCTGGCTGTTGTCGACAATAACGGACGTTTTATCGGCGAGGAGTACACCCAGGCCGCTGCTTTTGACTTTCTGCTGGGCAAGAAGCCGGGCCCGATCGTGACCAACCTCTCCTCTTCGATGGTCAACGACGATATCGCCAAAAAATTCAGACAGGTCTGCCATCGCTCGGCTGTGGGTGAAATCAACGTGGTAAAGCAGATGCAAAAGGTGGGTGCCGTACTCGGCGGTGAAGGCAACGGAGGGGTGATCAACCCCGATCTGCATCCCGGACGCGACGGCCTCGTTGGTATCGCAATGATCCTGCAGCACCTGGCCGAACTGGGAATCACATCCTCGGAATACCGCGACTCCCTTCCCGATTATACCATCGTTAAGCGCAAGATGCAGCTAAAAGACCTCGATGCCGACTCTGTACTTAAACATCTTCTGAAACGCTACGGAAACGGCGATACCGACACCACCGATGGCCTCAAAATCCGTTTTGAAGACGGCTGGGCCCATCTGCGCAAGTCAAACACCGAACCGATCATCCGTCTCTATACCGAGGCCACCACCCGCGATCATGCTGAATCTATTGCTGATGAAATCCAGAATCAGATCAGCTGAAGCGGGCAGGTAAATCAGGCCAATCGGGGCTTATGTTTTTGGAAGGTAACATCATGGGGAACAATAGGTTATGAACAATAGAACAATGGAATAGGGAATAGGGAATGGGGAAGTATCCACCAAATGTCATGCTGAGCGAAGGGCGCAGCCCGAAGTCGAAGCACGTGGGAGGCTCCGAAAAGCCTCTCAGAAAGCCGATGGCACCCGTGGCCCCGTTTCCACGGGGCTATGCCCTTCGACTTCAGCTTTCGCTTCGCAAAAGTTTGCGCTCTTTTAGGCTGACGTAGCCAGTCACCTCCCCATTCCCTATTCTATTGTTCACATATTCACCTGTTCCGTAATACGATTGAAATAATAACACTATTCATTCCAATTATTCGCGGCTTGCATTTCCCTGCTTACGTTTTTATTGCGCCACTTACCATTATTACCTTACCTTTGTGGTTTCATTATTAAACCACTTCCTGCATGATTGAATCGATGACCGGTTTCGGCCGGGGCGAAGCATACAAAAACGGAACGACTGTATCGGTCGAGATGCGATCGGTAAACAACCGCTTCTGCGAGGTGACGCTCAAAATGCCTTCGCTGCTTCAGCAGAAGGAACATGAGTTCCGCGACCTTATCCAGAAGAATTTTGAGCGCGGCAAATTTAACATACAGATCTCGCTGGAAAGCTCCGATACCATGGGTCCGGCCCTGGTGATCAATAAGAAGGCGGTTTCTTCATACAAAAATGTACTCGACCAGCTTCGTGAGGTGGCCTCCATCAATGAGACGGTGAACCTGGAACATTTCCTGCACTTTAATGATCTGTTTACAAGCCGTGAGGTAAGTGATGAAGAGGTGAAACTCGTTTACGAGCTGGCCATGAATGCCTGCCAGAAGGCAATCGGCGAGATCCGCACGATGCGCCGTCAGGAGGGCAAATACCTCGCCGATGATATGCTCAAACGGTTGACGAACATCGGCACGATTATCGAAAATGTTCGTTCAATCGCATCCGGGCGAATCGATGACGCCCGAACCCGCTTCAGGGATCGCATTGCCGCCATGGTGACCGACGAAAGTTTCGATCCCGAAAGGCTTGAACTCGAAATTGCCATCCTGGCCGACAAGCTCGACATCACCGAAGAACTGGTGCGACTGGACGCTCACCTTAAATTTTTCACCGAGGCGATGCAGAACAAGGAGGCATCCGGACGCAAACTGAACTTCCTGCTGCAGGAGATGCTTCGCGAAATCAATACCATCGGATCAAAAAGTTACAACGCCGACATCGCGCACCACGTGGTGAACGTAAAGGAGACCCTGGAGAAAATCCGCGAGCAGGTGCAGAATATTGAGTAATGAGTAATGTGTACTGAGACATCAGACATCAGACAACGTCATGCTGAGCGCAGCCCTGAGCATGGCCTGAAAGCATTGGAACGGAGTCGATGGGCGTAGTCGAAGCACGTGGGGGCTTTTAAAAAGTCCCCGGATCGCGTGAAAACACATTCATTTTCAATCAATTCTGATGTCTGATATCCCATTACTCAAAACCCGGCACCCATTGCAAACAGCGAGAATCTTCATCCTGACGGCCCCCAGCGGCGGGGGCAAAACGACCATCGCGCACCGATTGCTTCAGGAGTTCCCGAAGCTGGTCTTTTCTGTATCGGCAACCACACGTGCACGGCGTGAGGGCGAAACCGATGGAAAGGACTACTATTTCCTGACTCGCGCTGAATTCGACCGAAGGATTGAAGCGGGTGCATTCATCGAGTGGGAGGAGTTCTACGGAGGCAGTCGCTATGGCACGCTGAAGGACCATATTGATAACCATCTGAAAAAAGGTTATTTTATTCTGTTTGATGTCGAGGTAAACGGTGCGAAAAGCCTGAAGGAATATTTCAGGGATTCTGCCGTATCCATATTCATCAGTCCGCCCTCACGTGAAGAACTTCGCAGACGGCTGCAGCTCAGGGGAACCGAAAATGAAAAAACCCTGAAACTGAGGCTCGAGAGGGCCGAAATGGAACTCGAGCAGGCCGATTTTTTTGATTACACCGTTGTCAATGAACATCTCGATACCGCCTACGCGCAGGTTCGGGAGATCGTTGCAAAGTCCATAAATAACCAGGAATAGATTTACCACCATGCCGATTAAAACAGTTGATGTAGAAAAAGTCCAGGATATCACAGGCAACATCTATGAGTCCATCGTTATCATGAGCAAGCGCTCGCGCCAGCTTTCCGCCCGCGAGAAGATGGAACTGGACGAAAAACTGAAATATTTCGAAGGTTTCGAGGAAGAAGACGAATTCACCTTCAACGAAGAGCAGGAGCGCATCTCCCTGGAATACGAATCCCGCCCGCATGCCACACAACGCGCGGTCGATGAGCTCGAGAACAACAAAATAGCCTACAGATATCCTGAAAATCAGGATTTCTGATTCCCGCCATGCTGCAGGGCAAGCGGATCATACTCGGTGTTACCGGTGGAATAGCGGCCTATAAGGCCGTTTTTCTTTTACGTGAACTGCAAAAATCGGGCGCAGAGGTACGTGTTACCATGACGCCATCCGCCACCCGCTTTGTCGGCGTCGAAACCTTTGCCGCCCTCTCCCGCCAGGATGTGGCTGTTGAAGTATTCACCGGAGGCGACCTGACTTCTGGCCACTGGACCCGCCACATCGAATGGGGTGAATGGGCCGAACTGTTCGTGATTGCACCCTGTACTGCCAATACCCTGGCCAAAATCGTGCACGGATTCAGCGACAACATGCTTACATCCGTGGCACTGGCTGCACGCTGTCCCATCTTGATATGTCCGACTATGGATGGCGGCATGTACCGTTCCCCTGCCACTCAGTCGAACATCACACGCGCCCGTGAAATGAGTATGCACATTCTCGAACCGGACAGCGGATACCTCGCCAGCGGCCTCGACGACCAGGGTCGCCTGCCCGAGCCCGGGGTCATTATCAGCAGGGTTGAAGAAATTCTGGCGGACGTTCCCGCGGGACCACTCGCGGGAAAACAGGTGGTGGTTACTGCCGGTCCTACCCGCGAATTCCTTGATCCGGTCAGATTTATCTCCAATCCCAGCAGCGGCAAAATGGGCCTGGCCATGGCCGAAGCTGCAAAAAAAATGGGTGCACGGGTTACCCTGATCCACGGTCCGGTTTCTGAAGCGTTGCCCGGGAACATCACCAATGTATCCATCACCTCGGCATCCGATCTGTTTGATGCGGTCAAAAAGCATCACCACGCCGATATTTTCATTCTTGCCGCGGCTGTATCCGATTTTTCTCCGGCAACCCGCCACCAGCAAAAAGTTAAAAAAGACCAGGCCGAAAGCACCATCACCCTGCAGCCCACCCCCGATACCCTTCAGTGGCTGGGCGACAACAAAAAACCGGGTCAGGTTCTAGTTGGTTTCGCAATGGAGACTGAAAATCTGCTTGAAAGCGCCCGCAGCAAGCGCAAACGGAAAAACTGCGACTGGATTGTAGCCAATTCCATCCTTGAAGAAGGCAGCGGTTTTGCCCACGACACCAACTCGGTATACCTGATCAGCGAAAAAACGGCCCCGGGTTCAGAAATCCGTTTTGAAGGCTCCAAAAGCCTGATTGCCGACAACGTGCTCAAAGCGATTTTTACACCCTCACGGTGAGTAGTGCGCGGCACGGCATACGTGCCTCGACTTTGGTCTTCGATACTCCCAGACCTGCGCTCGGCATGACGGGGGGAGGGGCTGCGCCAGCAATGACATCATTTCAAATCACTTTGTGGTTCAGCTGATCGCTTGTTCCGTACTTCCCTGATTCGAAGTTTCTTAAAAGCACCTCCGTTGGAACCTCCTTAACAGCATCCCCGATGCTACCTCCTTAATAGCATTATTATGTGATAATTATGTCTCCCTGTCATTTAATTTTGTAAGGCTTCCGTCAAAATATGCTCTTATTACTAAACACTTATTTAGCAATCATAAATGACATCATTATGGCCGATACATGCACGCAGATCTACCTGCATATTGTTATTTCTGTAGGGAGTGGCAAATCTTTTCTCAAAAAAACCTGGCGCGCTGACCTTTTCCATTACATTTCCGGTGTTATCCGGAACAGGAAGCATAAAGTGATCGCCATTAACGGTTCCGACGATCACATTCATATTTTCATCCGGTATGTTCCGCTTGAGCGGCTTGGTGACCTGGTCAACGCAGTTAAATCAACCGCTATGATCTGGCTGCGACAGAAACGATACGTGAGACCCGATTTTCACTGGCAACCCGGTTATACCGCATTCAGCCACTCAAGGTCGCAGGTTGGAGGATTAATCCGTTACATCGACCGCCAGGAACTGCATCACCGCAGGAAATCATTCAGGGATGAGCACTCTGAACTGTTGAAGAATTCGGGGTACTCTGTGCACCATATATACGATTACCATTAACACTCTGCCACTGGCACATAATTAAACCTCATGCCTGTCGCTGGTCCTTGCACGAACTGAACATGACCCGAACACGATCTGGACACGGCCCGGGCACGACCTGAACACGACCTGAACACGGTCCGGGCACGACCTGAATACGATCCGGGCACGACCTGAGCACAACCTGAACACGACCTGAACACGACCTGAACACGGTCCGGGCTCTGCCCTTGCATGGTCTGATTATGGCCTGTTAATCACACCCATCGTCAATCGATCTACTTTCATGGCGTTTTTCTCTGTATTTTCATCCGCGTTATGATAAATGATGATGATGAATTTGAAAATGACGGGAATCCGGACGAACCATCGGGCAGTAAAAAAATCCTGATCGGGTTTCTTGTGGCGGCCTGCCTGGCAGCGGGACTACTTCTGATGCAAGGTCCGGTGGCCAGCGATCCGGCCCTGGCCAGCCTTGATACCGTTGATTCGCTTCTGTCCCGTGAACTTGCCTATTTCAACATCCCACCCAACAGGATACGGATAACGTCGGAGCAGGCCGGCGGTGTTTTTGAACGCAAAACCTATACCATCGACGTTCCTTCCGGGTTCAATAAGACCTATTTCCACATGGAACTTGCCAGGCGGCTGATGCCTGTGCAAATTGATCTGTCTGGAGTCATCGAATTTCCGGATCGCATACTCAGGCTGATCCTGCTCTATGAAAATACGGTTATCCGGACGATCAGGATTAATCCGGTGTCTGAATATGATCTCCCGACCTACCCTGCCAGGATGATGCTTGCATTTAACTCAAGGCCCGGAGCCGGGCTTGCCGCCACCATTAACCGTGAAACACCCGGGATGCCCATAGCGTTGCGTGTCGGATCTGCCGAAGATGCCGTGGCATGGTCATCCAACTTCAAATCCCATCCACTCTTTTTCATGATGGATGCTTCATTGGAAGAACTGCCTGTACTGGCCCGTTCATTGCGTTCGGTTGCATCACGTCCCCGCTTTCTGCTGATGGATGCCTCCCAGATGAATATCCGCGGCGAAATCATGCAGGCTGCCGGTCGTAATGCAGGATGGATCGACGGGCAGAACGCAGTGATCATTTCAGACAAGGCCGGCCGGATGAAACTTGAGCAGGATCTGGCCCGGTTTTTCCGGGAGTCGCGTGCGGGCAGCAACGAATTTGCACTGATCGAGGTTTCAGACAGCGGATTCGAATGGCTCGCCGAAAAACTGCACGACTACAGAAAGGGCGGAATGGTCATCACATCGCCGGTGGTCAGGCTTCCTTAGTAACCAATTGCTAACTTCATATCCTATTTTTTTGATTAATGGCACCAACTATGATAGAAGGCATTAAAAAGAAATTGCGTTACAATGAGTTTCCCCAACCAGTGTATCTCGCTACCCGGTATCCGGTACTGCTTTGCCATGGTTTCGGAAGCCTGGCCAATGCCATACAACCTTCATTACTGCACCGTGTATGCATGCTCTACCGCAGTCACTGCATTACCGCATTCGCCCCAACCATCGCACCCTATGCCGGTATTGAAACCAGGGCTGGCGCCTGGATTGAAAGCTGCGACCTGATCCTGGAAGCAACCGGATCGGAAAAAATCAACCTTGTGGCCCACAGCATGGGCGGGCTTGACATGCGTCACGCCATTACCCGTATGGGGCTGCATAACCGGGTTGCTTCACTCACAACCGTTGCCACTCCACACAGGGGTACGAGCCTGGCCGAACTGGCCCTGAATACCCCTGAAAAAATGAAGGACTACTTCATTGATATACTCGACTGGCTGGGCGATATCTCGTATCCCGACATAAAAAGTGATGCACAGGGAGCCCTTAAACAGCTTACACGCGAGTATGTGCTGAATACATTCAATCCGGAAACCCCCGACCATCCCGATGTACGCTATTTCTCCGTATCGACCTCCTGCGGCAAGGGTACTTCGCACGACATCAACAAGCTGCTCTACTATTTCAACAGTTACATCCACGAAAATGAGGGCATCAACGACGGCTATGTGGGTGCCGAGAGCGCTGTCTGGGGTGAACATCTCTTTCGCAGCAAGCTCAATCACATCGAGCAGATCAAAATCAACCTGCCAAAAAAACATGAGCAGGATTGGGAAGACCTGTGGCTCGGGGTCATCAAAAACCTGATTGAAAACAAACTCTGAACAGGCTAGTTTCTGATTTTATTGATAATTATGCCGTTAGCATGTTTCCAACAGTGGAACAGAGGAACAGGGAACAGAAGAACCGTGAAATGATTAGCCAGAGCAGATCCAAACCCGTCTGCTACCATAATATTGCAAGTCCATCTGTTAAGAAGCAGCAAGTACGGGGCCATTTGCCAGAAAGCAACAAGTCATGCAGGACCGGGCCTGTAACAGAACCGGTTTAGAATCCAGTTCGGTATCCAAACTTCCTCACTCCCTATTCCCTATTCTAATGTTCTAATGTTCAAGTTTTCTTATAATTCCCGGTTTTTAACCTCTTCAAAAACCTTGTATGAGGTAAGATCGTACTGTATCGGTGTTACAGAGGCCAGCCCCTGTTTGAGAACATTTACATCCAGGTCCTCGCCCTGGTCGAGCACTTCAAACCGGCCTGTAATCCAGTAATAGGGGCGGTCGTTGGGATCGATCCGGCGCTGGTACTGTTCCACATAGCGGCTGTCGCCCTGGCGGGTCCATTTAAGGCCCTTGAGCGGCCCCGGAGGCACATTCAGGTTCAGGGTAACGCCCTTGGGAAGCCCGTGCTTGAGCACATATTCAATGACCCGCTCCACGGCCTCACGGCTGCCGCTGAGGTCGGCATCTTCCTGGAAATCGGTACAGCTTACTGCAATGGAGGGATATCCGAGAACCGTACCCTCGGTGGCCGCACTCACCGTGCCCGAATAGATGATGTTGATACCGGCATTTGATCCGTGATTGATCCCGCTCAGGATCATGGTTGGCTGCCGGTCGAGCAACTGGTCGTGGGCAAGTTTTACACAGTCGGCCGGCGTACCGTTCACGGCGTGACCGACCATGCTGTTGCTCATCTCGAACCTGGCGACCCGCAACGGATCCATCACTGTTATGGAGTGGCCTACCGCACTTTGCTGCCTGTCGGGAGCGATAATGTTGACTTCACCGTACTGGCTGGCCACCTCGGCAAGGTTTCTGATTCCGGGTGAGAAAATGCCGTCGTCGTTACTGACCAGAAACAGCCGGTCGGGATCATACTTCATGGATGTCAGTCGTATTGTTCGTTTTCGTTCGGGAAGGCGGATGACTTCACATCCCTGATATAGTTCTGTACAGCACCGGTCATCACGTTATTCAGGTCAGCGTAACGGCGGATAAAGCGGGGATTGAAATCCTTGTTCAGACCAAGCATGTCGTGCAGCACCAGCACCTGACCATCGCACGACGACCCTGCGCCGATTCCAATGGTCGGTACAGACAGCATTTCGGTGACTTTCCGGGCCAGGCCGGCGGGAATTTTTTCCAGAACCAGTGCAAAAACACCTGCTTTTTCAAGGCTGAGGGCATCCTCGATGAGCCTGTTTGCCTCATCCTCCTCGGTTGCCCGTACCTTGTAGGTTCCAAACTTGTAAATGCTCTGCGGGGTAAGCCCAAGGTGACCCATCACAGGAATTCCTGCTCCGACAATCTTATTCACTGTGTCGACGATGAATGCTCCGCCCTCCAGTTTTACGGCATGGGCGCCTGCCTCTTTCATCATTTTGCCTGCGCTGATGAGTGCTTCTTTGGTGGTGTTCTGATAACTCATGAATGGCAGATCAGCCACAATGAGCGCCCGTTCGGCCCCTCTCACTACGCAACTTGTGTGGTACATCATCTGGCTGAGCGTAATAGGCAGTGTGGTTTCATGGCCTGCCATCACGTTGCTGGCCGAGTCGCCTACCAGGATAATGTCGATGCCCGCGCCGTCCACAATCCGGGCCATGGTATAGTCGTAGGCGGTAAGCATACTGATCTTCTCGCCACGGTGTTTCATGTCGACCACCGTTTGGGTGGTTACACGCGGGGGACGATTATTGCCGGGACCGGTACTCATGAGTTATTTTTTTGGTACAAATGCTGCCGTTGCTTCCAGTTCACAGGCCACTTCACCATCAACGGTCGCTTTGCCAACAAAGGTTGCGAATTGCCTTCTTACGCTCTGTACTTTCAGTTCCATTCTGAGCTGATCGCCCGGTACTACAGGACGGCGGAATTTGGCCTTGCCGATGGATGAAAAGACAATCAGGGTGTTTTCGGGGTCATCGCACAGCTCCTTCAGGAACAGGATACATCCCGTCTGGGCCATCGCCTCGACCTGAAGTACGCCCGGCATAATGGGCTGGCCCGGGAAGTGTCCGTTAAAGAATTCTTCGTTGCCGGTTACGTTTTTGATACCAATAATGTGCTCCGCGTCAACTTCCAGAACCCTGTCTACCAGTAAAAACGGGTAGCGGTGCGGGATGATTTTCTTGATTTCCTCAATTGTTAACATTTGACTAAACGTTTGGGTCGTAAATTTTTACCATTATAAGAAAGATGCAGGTTGTTACCTATACCTGTCAGGCGACCGTACCGATATAAATATAGGCGATTCCCGACTGAAGTGAATGTGCTTCAGCTGCCGAATATTTCCCTGTGCCCATCATGAGACCGGTGAAGGCATCTCCGGCCGGAAATGCCGCACTGGTTTCAGGAAGATACTGGTATGCTTCCCTGTTCCCGCTCAGCAACCCTCCGATTGTCGGAATAAAATACTTGCTGTAGGCCTTATATGGCAATTTAATTAAGCCTTTTGGCTGGCCGAACTCCAGTACCACTACCCGTCCGCCGGGCTTTACCACCCGGGCCATCTCGCCGAGTGAAACCTCCGGATCGTCCACATTGCGGATGCCGAAAGCGATACTGCAGATGTCGAACGTGTCGTCGTCATAGGGCAGGTTCATGGCATCGGCAACAGCGAACTCAATGTCCATATCCCTTTTTTGCGCCTTGACGGGTGCGGGGGCCAGCATCTCTGCACAGAAATCGGTACCGACCACGCGGCCCTCATCCCCGACAGCTTTTTTGAAACTGATGGCAAAATCACCGGTACCGGTAGCACAGTCGAGTACATCGTCGCCCGGTGCGGCTTTGCTGAGCCGTACCGCTTTTTTCCGCCAGCGGTGGTGGATACCGAATGACAACACCGTGTTGATGGCATCATACCGGTCGGCGATGGAGGCAAACATGGTGCGAACTTTCTCGCTCATCTGAAAAGGGGTCCTGAATTAATAATTTGAATATATCGGTGTACAAGGCATACGACCGGCTGCAACGAGCCAAATTTACCACTATTCGGCCGGATATACATACAGATATTGTGGAAATCCACCTGGCGCCGAAATCATTCCGCCATTCCGGCTCCAATTTTTCTTCCAGTCCGGAAACCGATTTGCCTTTGCCGGCCAGATATCACAATTACTGATCGAAGAACCTGGAATACACCTTCCCAAGTGCCGTACGGGATGCGTCGGCAAGAGCAGCCAACTGATAATCCGGATCATTCTTATCCTCCTCTTTCATCCAGTAGAATCGCCGGCCGTTGCGTGCCACGTAGGCCATATTCTGGGACCCGCTCACCGTTGTTTCAAAGATTCGTTCGGATCCGCGCAGGCCCGCAACATCCATTTTGACCCTGGTCACCGGACCGCGCAATACGAAATCGAGGCTGAATACCCGGCTTATTTCCAGTTTTTCTATCACCAGCAGCACGTCAGCCTCCCCGGGCACCGGGGTAAAATCCGCATCGACCCTGCCGCCCCTGCTCATGCCGGATATATACCGCGACAGGGTTGTCTGCATCAGTGAGTCGAGCGCACCCTGCTGAAAACGCGAAACCGCCACTTTGCCGGCATAGGTGCTGCTGTTTTCAAGGCGAAATTCAGGTGACAGGGTAATGGCAACGCGATCACCACGCATCTGCCGGTTATCGGTATTCCATTGCGTTGATCCGCAGGCGGTAACAAACAACAGGGCCATTAAGATTGATGTGAGAGATCTGATCACAGTTTTTTTCTTTTATTGATGAGCTCACGGATGTTTTTGTCCATTTCTGCGACTTCATCTGTGCGGATGCCGAAAGCCATGGCGTGTTTCACGAGAACCATACGGAAGAGCCGGTCGTTCAGCGGGATGGCCCCGCCATTGAGCAGTTCATAAAGGTAATCAATAAACCGGCGGTATAGACCGAATTTCAGTATAATGAATCCGGCGAGGCCGGCGAGAAGTTCATAGTAAAATCCCTCCATTCCCAGCCAGCTCAACGGTCCCACGGCCAGAAGCAGCAATACGATCTCGATATCGATCAGCCGTAAAAAAACGGTGATCAGCCGGCTGAATGCGCCGCTTTTGGCAATATGCCACAGAGGAAGAAAGACGGCTGTTACAGTAATGGCAGGAACCAGGCCGGAAGTAACCAGAAGGATGAGCAACAGCAAAATCGACAGATTGTCGGCGCTGCGTATCCACACCTCTGCATCGCGGATGAGTTCACTTAACGGTTTTCTGTTCAGCAGCCCGGGAACGAACTGTTCTACAGCTTCGCCGGAGGTATGAAACCAGTTCCCGGCAGGCGTGAAAATGCCAACCGGTGTTTCTATATAGACAGCTCCCGGGTATCGTTTCTTCTTTTCAGTCATATTTGTACCGGAACGGGCTTTTGGTCTCTCCACATAAAAATAGCAGAGAGCGGATCGTGGGTAGTTTTCCGTCGAAATAAAGGTAGGGTCTTTTACCCAGAAAAGAGAACATACTGGTATCAGATCCACCTACGCCATTGCCACCGTCAAAATCCCGATTCCGGCAGGGCGATCCGGTATAATTGTTCGTGCCAGCTCAAAAACGGTTGATCCGGTGGTAAAAACATCATCGACGATGATCACGAAATTACCTGTGAGGGAACCGGAATTGTTCAACCGGAATGCACCCGAAATGTTTTTCATCCTTTTTTGCATGCTGAAACCCGTTTGTGTGCGTGTGTTTTTAATCCGGGTTACATCCCCCCTGCCAGACACACGGAAACCGGTTATTCCGGATATACCACTGGCAATACGCTCCGATTGGTTGTATCCCCTTTTGCGCTCTCTTTTTGGATGCAGCGGAACCGGTAGCAACACGATGTCCGTACCGCTGTTGATGTGATAACGCATGCGGGACGCCGCGACCTGGCTGCCGGCAAGAGATCCGAGCTCCACCCCCAGCGAGCCCATGCCGTTGTATTTCAGTTCTCTGATGAGCTGCTGCAGCAAATCGTTTTTGTCATATTTCCACATCGCGTCCTGCACGGATATCATCTCCGGCAGTATTACGCCGGTACAGCTGTCGGCCCCGCCCGGGTTCGCATCCTCGAACCGGTCGTAACTGCAGTAGTGGCAGAGATACCGTGACTGCTGCAGGGGCATACCGCAGCAAATGCAAATCTCCGGAAAAGCCACCCCGGCCAGCCCCCGGGCAGCCGTCCGTACAAAATCCGAAATTTTTTGCAGAAGTGAACCCATATATCATAGAGCCTGCTGCGGGTGCATCCTTACACAATCTGCCTTTCATAATCTGTAACCGGTAGCCGTTAATTTTGCCCTAAACGGGCAACACAATTTTGGAGGTGACAAGCAACTTGTCGCCGGTAGCTTTCCCGAAGTGCTTCAACGTGCTTTCCACAGCAAAAACAGGATGGCCAGTGCGGTAACGATCCCGCCCGCAACTACCGCCATAATAACATCATCCGTCATATTCCGGATGAGCAGTGCAAGGGCGAACACCAGTACAGTTACAGGTACTACCGGCCAGGTGTCGCGCTCCGGCAGAAAATAAAACGGTGAAATGCCCAGCCTGATTTTACAGTACATAAGCAGGATAATCGTATAGGTGAGATGGGCGATCAGCGTGGCCCAGGCCGGGCCTTCAATCCCGATAAGGCGGATCAGGAGAATACTGAGCAGTACATTCACCACCAGTTCGGCCAGCCCGGTAAGGGCGTTGATGCGGCTGTGACCGTGGGCCAGTACGAAACTGGAAACCAGCACAATGTTCGACAGCAAAACAAACAGGTATATCCTGAAAACCGGAGCAGAATCGGCATATTTTTCAAAAAGGAACACCAGGATTTCTTCAGCCAATACCCACGAAACCGCAATCATCGGCAACAGGATGAATAGAAGAATCGCCGCAGCCTTCCGGCAGGCATAGAGCGCTTCTTTGTACGACCCTCCCCTGATCAGCGATGAGTACTGGGCAACCACACCAGCCGCAATCGCGCTGGTCACAGCCCCTACAAACGGGAGTTTTTTCGCCCCCACCACATAGATGGCATAGAGGGCATCGCTTTCAAAGAAGATGCCCACAATCCATTTGTCGGCCTCCATTGCCGCGATGCCGGCAACCGATACCATGAAGATACCGGTGGCATAGGCCACCGACGGGCGGAATTCCCGCTTCAGCACCGACAGCCGCGGGAGGCTGACCCCGTGCCGAGCCGCAAAAAGGATTACAGCCACACTCCTGAGCGCCGGTCCGGCCGACATGATCATCACCACCCGTTCTATGGTCATGCCCATGGCGAATGGGATAACGATGAGTACGGCTTCGATCAGGTTATAGACACCGGTGTACCCTACCAGCCATTTCTTCCGGTGATAGATCACAAACAGCGGCTCGGCCGAGGCTGCAAATATGCCGAAGAACAGATAGGGCGCAAACATCCTGAAGCCCGGCTCAAGCCCCGGTGCGTTGAGTATGGATGCCCAAAAACCGGCCCCGAACCAGCTGATGAGTGCAATCAGCAATCCGCTTGCCATTGAGAGCATAAGGGCCACACCGGCAGCCTCGCCCCGCTTTGACGCCGTGCCCGACCGGTAGTATAATGTACCGATAACGGTACTGGTGAGGATGGTACCGAACATGGCGTAAATCAGCCACAGTTTGCGGTAAGCGCCGTAGAGGTCCTCATCGAGCAGTCTTGTCAGGATCATTGCCACAATCAGCGCCGCGCCCACACTGATGAGACGTGTGGCCGAAACCGCACCTGCTTTCCGCTTAAGTTCAGCAAAAAGGGATGACTGTACAGGTTCGTTTGATCTCAAATCAGTTTATATTTAGTAGCCTGAAAAAAATGTGCGGTTTCCCGATCGTAACAAATATGGCGTAAATTTATATAGTAACTTAATGATGAGTAATTTATAATATTTGTGCCGCGCAAAGATAATGTTTGAAAACCATATATACTGACGTATGTCAACATTGCACCAGGACCTGAAGGCCATCAGGAAAAAAAACAGGATGAGCGTTCAGGATGTTTATGAAAAAACCCGGATTTCCGAGGAAAATATCAGACTGATCGAATCGGGCGAGCTCTATACCCGCCCGGATGCGAATAAAATCTACCTCCGGAGCTTTACCCGGACTTATGGCAAAGCCGTGGGTGTGAGCGATGAAGATATTACAACCGCCCTGGATTACATGGAAGCGGACATGTACGAAGGGTTCCTGGCCGAAAAATACCTGGGCAGCAAACCGGTATCCGGAAAAATCCCGCCGAAACCGCCTTTCCCGCTGAATCCCGGCCTTGGAAAACAACACGGAAATCATCCGGACATTACCCCCGAGAAGTCAAAAGGCCGGCAAAGCAATACCCCACTCTTCGATACGGCCGGCGGTGCGGAAACTGATGAGGGCGATAAGCCATCAACAACATCACCCGGGGATTCTTCAGACACAGGGCACACTGCTGCAGACACCGGACATACTGCTGCAGACGAAACGGAACCCTATGAAAAGAGTGTTCCGCCATCCCGGAAAGCAGACACCAAACATACACGTCGGATATCCACCCGGACTACCTCCATATTCAGACCCGAGCTTCCCGACCCGGAAACCCTTTCCACGACGGATGATCCGTCAGAAGGGAGCCTTGACTGGGGAGGTGTGAACAGGAAAATCGTTTCCCGCAAAGATGGCAATGGATTGTTCATTTTCCTTGGCCTGGTTGGTGTGTTGCTGATCGTGGTGCTGATCTATCTGCTGAGTACCGGCACCGGCGACGATACGGACGCAGATGTGGCTACAGTGCCGGGTCCGCGCCTGGAGCAGCCCCTTGCCTCTGATACACTGGCCGCACCGCTGACCCCGGATCCCTCACAGCTCGCCGCAGCCCTCCCCGATACCCTCATCCTCACCATCTATGCCGCAAGGGGAAACCTCGAACCCGTAAGGGTTCTTTCAGATCTGTATAACATTCAGCGCCCGTACTGGGTTGAGGCCGGGCGGGCCATGCAGTTTGAATTTCTTCAGGATATTCAGGTGCGGGGAAATCTGGAGCGCATGATCCTGATGTATGATGACCGTGTTATCACCGATTTTCAGGAATACGACCCCGAGAACAGGGTCATCAGTATCTCCAGGGAGCAGTTTCTCAGGGATCCCACCATGCGTTCTTTCAGTACGGATGTGATGCCCGATGACCTTCCCGGTCCGGTTGAGATCATTGAACGTCCACGGTTTTAGGGGTTAAATAAAACATGGTAAAGCAGGCATCACAGGACGTCAAAAAACGAATAGAGGAACTGCGGGATATGCTCACACGGGCCGATGACGCTTATTACGGCGAGGCGGTTCCCATAATGCCTGACCGGGAATACGATAAACTGATGCAGGAACTGCTCGATCTTGAGCTCGAATACGACCTGCAGGACCCTCAGTCGCCGTCGACCCGCATTGGCGGCAAACCATCGAAGGAGTTCCCCACGGTTGTCCATCCGGTGCCCATGATGAGCCTGTCGAACACTTACAATAAAGACGAGCTGTTCGATTTCGACCGGCGCGTGCGCGACCTGCTGGGCCACAGCGATTACTCCTACATGGCCGAGCTGAAATACGACGGAATGGCCATCCGACTGCGTTACGAAAAAGGACGGCTGGTGCTCGGGGCCACCCGGGGCGACGGCGAGAAAGGCGACGACATCACGGCCAACCTGCGGACCGTTCGCGATATACCGCACCGCCTGAACGGCCAGGTGCCCGATGTGGTGGAGGTGCGCGGCGAGGCCTACATGGAGCGGGAGGCCTTTGCAAAGCTGAACCGGGAGCGGGAAGAACAGGGGGAAAGCGTTTACGCCAACCCGCGAAATTTTACCGCCGGCAGTCTGAAAATGCAGGATCCGGGCATAGTTGCATCCCGCCCTGTACGGTTCTTTGCCTACGACCTGCTCCTCGACGACAACGATTCCTCGCGTACCCAGGAACAGAAACTCGATCAGCTGTACCGTTTCGGCCTGCCCGTGTGTGATGTCCGGAAAAAATGTGATACCATCGACGAGGTTGAAAAGCAGATTCTCGAATGGGACAAAAAACGGCACTCTTACCCCTTCGAAACCGACGGTGCGGTGATAAAAGTGAATGAAGACCGATACCGTGAAGAACTCGGCAGCACATCCAAAGCCCCCCGGTGGGCCATAGCGTATAAATTTGAGGCCGAACAGGCCACCACCACCATCGAGGATATTACCCTGCAGGTCGGCCGCCTTGGAACCATCACCCCTGTAGCCGAACTGGCACCGGTTCAGCTGGCCGGGACCACCGTAAAAAGGGCGTCGCTGCACAATGAGGATGAAATCCGGCGTAAAGACATCCGCAAGGGCGACACCGTCGTGATCGAAAAAGCAGGCGACATTATTCCCCAGGTGGTGAGCGTGGTGAACCCGGATGCACCGGGCCGGCCGGAACCGTTTAGCATGCCGGAAAAATGTCCGGCCTGCGACAGTGAACTGCAGCGCCTGGAGGGCGAAGTTGCCTGGCGCTGTATAAATCCCGCCTGTCCGCCGCAGACCCGCATCCGCATAGAGCATTTTGCATCGCGCAATGCCATGGATATCGACGGCCTCGGTACCGCCATTGTGGAGCAGCTGGTGGATGAGGGTCTCATAGAAACCTTCGCCGACCTGTATGAACTCGAAACCGAACAGCTGGTGCCACTGGACAGAATGGCTGATAAAAGTGCGCAAAATCTGATCAGGGCTATCGAAATGAGCAAATCTCAGCCATTTGAGCGCGTTCTTTTCGCACTGGGCATACGATTCGTTGGCGAAAAAGTGGCCCGTGACCTCGCTTCCCACTTCGGGTCTATCGACGGGCTGATGCAGGCCGATGCCGAAGAGCTCACCTCCGTCGACTCCATTGGCCCGCGCATAGCCGAATCGGTAGTACGTTTTTTCGGAAGTGATGAAAACAGGGCCGTCATTGAACGGCTCCGGATCTGCGGGTTGCAGCTTGAACAGGAAGAAAAAACGACGGTATCCGAAAAACTGGCAGGAAAAACCTTTGTACTAACCGGTACGCTGCCTTCACTAAAACGCGACGACGCCGAAAAACGGATCGTGGAAAACGGCGGCCGGACCTCCGGATCGGTAAGCCGGAAAACCGACTATGTGCTGGCCGGCGAGTCGGCGGGTAGCAAGCTGGATAAAGCAAAAAAACTTAATGTTGAGATCATCGACGAGGAACAGTTTTTTAATTTGCTGAAATGATTAAATTCAGAGGCGAACAGATACTTAATTCAAACGAGTAATTTTTACCCATGAAATTTGAGATCGAGCAGGATGACAATGTGACCATAATGACCCTGAAAGGGTCAAAACTGGATACCAAAATCGCCGCAGAATTAAAAAGCCAGTTCATCCTGTTGTCAAAGGCGGGAGAGAGCGGGCACCTGATCCTGGACCTCAGTAGTGTAAATTTTGCCGACTCATCGGGCCTAAGTGCCCTGTTGCTGGCCCACCGGCTCTACCGGGATGCCGACCGGAAGCTCATTCTCTGCAACATGACCGATCGCGTAAACAAACTTCTTGAAATTTCACAGCTTACGTCCGTATTTACTATCAGCAGCGATAAAGCATCGGCACTGGAACACATCGATGCCACGGCCTGACACCCACTAACTGAACCAAGGACTATTGGATTATCTTTACGCGACGGGGCTGAACCTGCTCGATCTGGCAGTTATCGTCCTCTATCTTCTGTTGTGCGTCTTCATCGGAATAAAGGTTGGCGGCAAACCCACCGATTCGACCACTTACTTCCGTACCAGCGGGAACACACCCTGGTGGGCCGTTTCGTTCTCGATTGTGGCCACAGAGACCAGCATGCTTACGGTCATCTCTATTCCCGCGGTGGCCTATACCGGCAGTTTTGTTTTTCTGCAACTGGTATTCGGCTACATCATCGGGCGGTTTGTAGTGGCCTGGCTCATCCTGCCCTCCTATTTCAAGGGTGATCAGAAAACGGCCTATACTTTTTTTAAAGAGCGCTTTGGCACCCGTTTCCAGAAGATGATTTCCGTGGTGTTCCTGATGACCCGACTGCTCGCAGACGGAGTTCGCCTTTTTGCTGCTGCCATCCCGATCAAGGTCATCACCGGACTCGACTATCCCGTTGCCATAGCCATTATTGCAGTTCTTACACTGGCCTACACCTATTATGGCGGTCTGAAATCTGTAATCTGGATCGATGTGCTGCAGCTTGGTGTATACCTGTTCGGCGCGATCTATATTCTGCTGTATACGGCCGGCATACTTGAAGACAGCGTGTTCGATTACATAGCAAATGCAGGAAAAACTACCGTGATCGTGCTGCCCTCATCGATAGGTGATGCCTTTACCATCACCTATACACTGGTTGCCGGGATCTTCGGGGGGGCGTTCCTGTCGATGGCTTCCCATGGCACCGACCAGCTGATTGTTCAGCGGCTTATGGCCTGCCGCGACCTGAGGGCGTCGCAGAGGGCCCTGATAGCCAGCGGATTCTTTGTTCTCATTCAGATCACTCTTTTCCTGATTGTGGGAATGTATTTGTATACCTGGTACCAGGGCGCGCCGTATACCGATCTGGGCCTGGGAAATAACGACGAGATCATCCTTCGCTACGTGCTGGATGTAATCCCGCACGGCGCGGCCGGGCTTTTCATTGCCGGACTGTTCGCTGCTGCCATGAGCACGCTCAGCAGTTCACTATCCGCACTTTCCTCATCCACCCTGTTCGACCTGTTTCCGAAACTGTCGGAGCGCGACGACGCCATTTTCATCTCCCGGATGATGATGGTGGTTTGGACGGTCATCTTTTTCATGTTTGCAGTAAGCTTCAGCAATACTGAAAACCCGATTGTGGAGCTGGGCCTGGGCATTGCCGGATTTACCTATGGCGCGCTGCTTGGTGCGTTCTACATCGGCCGCTATACCAGCTATACCACCCGCGAAGTGATGCCGGGCCTTTTTGCATGTGTGATTGGCATGATTTTCGTGATCAGCTTCAGCGACCTGGCCTGGCCCTGGTTTACCTTGACTGGCGTCATAATCTTTTTTACCGTATCAACACTGGTTTACGGTATCAACCGGATTTTTGGCCTGAAACGATAATCACAGGTTAATTCGTTATACTCTGCATATGAGCATCATGGAAAAGCTGGGTCTGGCCCGCAAAAAAAAGACACACGTCACCCTATTCTCCGAAAAGAAGGGTGATACGGGTACACCCCAGCGGAAACAGATTACCGTTAAAGCACTTATCAGTGTGCTTTTTGTCAGCGCGATTGTGGTACTCTATCCCCGAACACCTGTTCAGGAGTTTACCTACCGTGTAGGCGAACCGTGGCGGCAAAATGACCTGGTGGCCCCGTTCACGTTCAGTCTGCTGAAAGGGGAAGACGAAATCGAGGCCGAGGTACGCGAGATCAGGGAAGTAACCCCGCCTATTTTTCATCTCGATAACGCAGCGGAGACACGCATCTCCGCTGCGCTTGATTCCCTGTTTTCCCGCATGAAACCCGTGCTTGACCGATACGCAGAGTGGCAGATAAACAAAGCGGCCGGCAGTGAAGATGCCACCCGCGACAGCCTGCGTTTCGTTCAGCAACAAGCTGTGGCCAATGTTTCGCTGAATGATGAAGGATGGCGCGTACTGCTCGAAAACTATACCCTTATGCGCCGTGATCAGCAGCGCCGCGGGAGTACCGACCGGCGCTTTATCGGCGAGGAAATACGCCTGAGGATCAACAGGTTTATTAACGACGCTCTTCAACAGGGTATCATCAATGTCAGCAAAGACCGTTTCAGCAGCGACGAACTGCTCGTGCGGGACCTGAGCGAGCGCACTCAACGCAGTTTCAGCTTTAGTACCGTTCGCGAAATACCCGAAGTAATGGATCTTGCCATGTTTCAGCTTCCCAGGCAGCTGCCTGACCAGGCTGTTCCGGCCGCTCTTCAGCTTCTGGATGCGGTTATTCAGCCCAACTTCATCTACAATGAAAATGAGACCGAAGCCCAGATCAGCCAGGCCATTGAGAACATATCGCCTACCAAGGGGGCTGTAACCTCCGGCCAGGTGATCATCCGCAAGGGCGACCTGATAAACGCTGAACGGCAGAACATTCTGAACAGCCTCGACCAGGCACGAATGTCGCGTGCATCCTCCTTCGAATTATGGCAGTATTACATCGGCGACACCCTGCTCATCCTTGCCGTATTCTCCGTATTCCTGTTCTACCTCTACCTTTACCGGCGGCCGATTTTCGACAATAATTCGATGTTCCTTCTGGTATTTCTGGCCATCGGCATCGTGTTGGGTGCCAGCCTTTTTGTGGCCCGGATTGATACCATACCGTCGTATGTGGTGCCCCTGGCCCTGGCCCCGATCATCCTCACCATCATCTTCGACTCACGTGTGGGTCTGATGGCCACTACCGTTATCGCCCTGGCCACGGCCCTGATCCACGGCAACAACTTTGAGTTTCTTCTGGCCACCATTACTGCCTGCAGTATCGGGGTATTCTCCGTGAGGGACATCCGGAAACGGAGCCAGTTTTTCCTGACCACACCGGCACTTGTATTCATCGCCTACGTTTTCGTGCTGCTGGGCTTTACACTCACGCGCACCGGCGGCTGGGACCTCCTTGCGGTAAACATCCTGCATGTGTTCCTTAACGCCTTACTGGTCTCGCTGCTCACCTATCCGGTAATCTTCCTGTTCGAAAAACTGTTCAAGGTAACCACCGATGTCACCCTCTACGAGCTGAACGACAACAACCATCCCATTCTGAAGGCCCTGATGATGCGTGCCCCCGGCAGCTTCCAGCACAGTCTTCAGGTCTCCAATCTGTCGGAGGCCGCCGCCGCCGCCATCGGAGCCAACTCGCTTCTCTGCCGGGTTGGTGCCCTTTTCCACGACATTGGCAAGATGGAAAAACCCCATTACTTCGTGGAAAACCAGTCGGGCGGCATGAACGAGCACGACAAGCTGAAACCACGCATGAGTGCCATGGTCATCAAAAACCATGTGGCTACCGGTGTAAAGATGGCTGAAGAAGAAGGCCTTCCGGAAGTGATCATCGACTTCATCAAAACACATCACGGTACGAGCGTAATACGCTACTTCCACGGCAAGGCCAAAGACCTGGCCGAAGACGACACCGAGATCCGCGAGGAGGATTTCCGGTACGACGGACCATTGCCCGAGACAAAAGAGACCGGAATACTGCTACTGGCCGACTGTATTGAGGCCGCCTCGCGCGCCATGACCGATCCCACCTATCAAAAACTGGAGAACCTGGTTGTGCGCATGGTAGATGAGCGCATGGCAGAGGGCCAGCTCAATAACTGTCCGCTCACATTCCAGGATCTGCGCATCATCAAAGATTCGTTCCTCAAAATCCTGGTTGGGATGTACCACGGGCGCATCAAATATCCCGGTCAGGACCAGAAAGACAATGCACCACGCAAGGCCGACAGCCGTAAACTTGCAAAACCGGCAGGGGTAGAAACGAATCCGGAGAATACACCCATTGAACCTGATTAAGATGGCCGCCGGAACTGAACGGGTCTAATGATGATGGAAAAGCCGGACGGTATACCTGTGTTTGAATCCGAACTGAACCGCTACCTGCAGTTCATCCGGGTGGAGAAAAGCCTGTCGGGCAATACTGTTGATGCCTATTACCGCGATCTGACCCGCTACCTTCGATTTCTGGATGAGGTAAGGGGACTGACTGACACGGGAGCGATCACGCTTGATCATATTGAGGAATTTCTCAGGGAACTGGTTGCCCTGGAGCTGTCGCCGGTTACGCTTGCGCGCACCATCTCAAGTATACGGGGTTTTCATCAGTTTCTGGTTGTGGAGGGCATATGCAGGGCAAATCCGGCGGAACTTGTGGAGCTTCCGAAGAAGGCGCGAAAGCTGCCCGATGTGCTCGATCCGGAAGAGGTGATCAGCATGATCGGCACCCCCGGCACCGACACACCGGCCGGGAAGCGCGATACCGCCATACTTGAGTGCCTGTACAGTACGGGGATGAGGGTAAGCGAGCTCACAGGTATGCAGATGGGGCAGCTGTTCCTGGAAGCGGGATTGATCAGGGTAATCGGCAAGGGTAACAAGGAAAGACTGGTACCTGCGGGCGAATATGCGCGTTCGGCACTTGAGAAATATATATCCGAAGCACGGCCGTTGTTTTCAGGCACTGCAGGTAAAACCAGGAACCGGGTATTCCTGAACCAGAGGGGTACGCCGTTGTCAAGAATGTCGGTCTGGAATATCGTAAGCAGGGCGGCCAGGGATGCCGGCATCAGGAAACCGGTCTATCCTCACGCATTCAGACACTCGTTTGCGACCCATCTGCTGGAGGGCGGCGCCGATCTGCGTTCCGTTCAGGAGATGCTGGGTCATGCTTCCATCCTGACTACTGAAATTTATACCCATGTAGACCGGTCGCTGCTGCACCAGGTACACAAAATGTATCACCCGCGTGGCTGAACGTACAAAGCCCGATTAATCCGTGCATCATTCACAGGTTTTGCTTATCGTTGGCATCTATCCAGACGCCCTTAACTAATTCTACTACCGGATATGCAATCTGAACAGCTGAGTGCCGTACAATCCATCGAATGGCGTGATGACCACGTTCGTATTATCGACCAGACCTTTTTACCCCGCAGAACCGTTTACAGCGATATCCGTGATGTGGGCAGAATGTGGGAAGCCATTAAAACCATGCGCGTTCGGGGGGCACCTGCCATTGGTATTGCCGCCGCCTACGGTTTCTACCTGGGCATCCGCGATCTGCCTGAATCGGGGTACGACAGTTTCAAACTGGAAGTCGACCGCCTGTCGGAGTACCTGATAAGCGCGCGTCCTACAGCCATTAACCTTAAGTGGGCCATCGACCGGATAACCAGCTCCATACATGCGTACCGGGAAAAACCGATCCCGGATATCAAAAAACATGTACTCAAGATTGCGATTACCATCCACGATGAGGACCGCCGTGTTTGCCGGCAGATCGGTATCAACGGTCAGGAACTGATCGGGAAAAAAGCGAATATTCTCACACACTGCAACACCGGCAGCCTGGCCACCAGTCAGTACGGTACTGCCCTTTCGGTAATCTATCACGCCCACGAAGACGGGAAAAAGATTCATGTATGGGTCGATGAAACCCGTCCTTTGCTTCAGGGCGCCCGTCTTACAGCCTGGGAACTTCTCCGGGTTGGTGTTCCCATGCAGCTCATCGTTGATTCGGCCGCAGGTATGCTGATGCGCGCCGGCAAAATCGATGTTGTGATCGTGGGCACCGACCGTGTTGCGGCCAACGGGGATGTGGCCAACAAGATCGGAACCTACCCGCTGGCCGTACTCGCAAAGGAAAACAAGGTGCCGTTCTATGTAGCCGCGCCGCTGTCGTCAATCGACATGAAAATCGAGGACGGTGATGCCATTCCCATCGAAGAGCGCGACTCAAAAGAGATCACTACGGTCGGAACCTTTGATATAGCCCCCAACAAGGTGAAATCCTACAATCCGGCATTCGACGTTACACCGGCGCAGTACGTAACCGGATTCATCACCGAGAAGGGTATTATCCGGCCGGACTACCGGAAGAACCTCGCCGCCTTGTTCGAGTAGCGGGCGGGGGGTTGAGTATTGGGTAGTGGGTAGTGGGTAGTGAGTCGTGAGTCGTGAGTATTGGGTAGTGGGTAGTGAGTACCAGGTATCGGGTAATGGGTACTGATACAGGCGGTGCGAACATGAATACGTAATGCAAAGCGGGTAATTTTGCCCGTTGCGGGCAACACAGTCTGGAAGATGACACCGTCATGGTAAGTACGTAATTTTGCCCGTTGCGGGCAACACTATTTGGGAGGTGACAAGCAACTTGTCTCCGGTAGCACGGTCTGAACATGGCCTGAGCGGAGACGAAGGGCGGAGTCGAAGCATGTGGGGGCTTTCCAAAAAGCCCCCGGCCCAGCTGTATTAAACTCAGCTGTACTCAAATTCGAGGTTTTGAAGGGCAAACGCCTCCTCTACCCGTTCGATACCAAGCCCACGGCGGGTGATGACGGCCATATTGCCCGTCATGTCGATAATCGTGGATGATTCCGGATTGAGAGGCTGTTCGTCGTCGATGACCAGGTCTACCAGCTTGTCGTAGATATGGAACAGGTCGTCAGGGCTGTATACCTCCACATCATTACCGTCCGGATCCAGGTTTTTTGCCGTTGTGGCCAGAATCGGTGATCCCAGCTCTCCGAGAATACTCTGGCAGATTGGTGAATCGGGTACCCTGAATCCCACGGTTTTGCGGCTGGCGTTCACCATCAGTTTGGGTACCTCTTTGGTCGCAGGCAGGATGAACGTGAACGGTCCCGGTATGAGACGTTTGATAATTTTAAAATTATTGTCGGATATATGGGCAAACCGGGCCAGCCCCGAAAGGGAATCGCAGAGCAGGGTAAAAAGGTGGTCTTTGCTCACCCGTCGGATAGCCCTGATGCGGTCAAGGCCTTTTTTGTTGGATAATTCGCAGCCGAGTGCATACCTACTGTCGGTCGGGAACAGCATTACCGAACCTGAATTGAGCATGTCAACAATATCAAATACCCTCTTCTGATGAGGTGTTTCAGGATGGAGTTTTATTTTTTGTGCCATTTCTGTTCCTTCTTTTTGAATCGCGGTTAGTCCGTAGTTCCGGATTATGTTGGATCTATACACATGTCGCTCCAGGGTGTCTCACCGTATAATATTACAACCCGGTAACGGACATTTCTGCTTTTATCCGGACATCATTCCGGCTGGTTATCAATGTGCCGGTTTTTGTGGAATAAATGATCTAATTCCCTTTAATTATAACTACCAGGTAATCAAAAGCAAACAGAAATCATTCAGTGTAAATTTGCCGGCATCACCTGTGTGTACCGGCAGCCTGGCAATTTAAATCACCTGTTTATTTTAATCTTATGGAAACTACGATAAAAGCCAGATGGCTGGGCCATTCGGCCGTTGCGCTTGTGAGCCCGTCGGGGAAAAAAATCCTCATCGATCCTTTTCTCAAGAATAATCCGTCCACTCCCGATGATTTAAAAAGTCCGAAGGAGGCCGATTACATCCTGCTCACGCACGGCCATGAGGACCATGTAGGAGACACTCTCGAACTGGCCGGTACTACCGGGGCTAAGGTGCTGTCGATCGTGGAACTGAGCGGTCTGCTGAAAAACGACGGGCTGCCCGCCGATCAGGCACTGGAAATGAACAAAGGCGGAACCGTCCGTCTCGACGATTTCCGGGTAACCATGGTGAACGCCAACCACAGCTCCTCGCTGGGCGGACGCTATGCCGGCGATCCGGCGGGACTGATCATCCGCTTCGATAACGACATCACCGTGTACCATTGCGGCGACACCAATATCATGTCCGATTTCTCGATCTATGGCGAGCTTTACAAACCGGATCTCTGCTTCATGCCTATCGGCGATACCTATACCATGAATGCCCGTGAAGCTGCCTATGCCTGTATGCTGCTGAAGCCCAAAATGGTGGTTCCGATCCACTATGGCACATGGCCCCCGCTCACCGGTTCGCCTGAGGAATTCCGTGAACGAGTGGAAGGTGATACTGCCTCAAAAGTGCTGATCCCTGAGGCCGGCGACTGGTTTCTTAAGTAAACAGGGCTGATCCTGCTCAGGATTTATCTTTTTTGCCAGCCTTTTCTTTTTCTTCTTTATTCTTCATGTCAGTGGCAGCCTCCGCGGCCTCACGGTCGGTTTTCATCTCCTCGGTGAGGCGGGTACTGATCGCCTTGCGTGTGCGGTCGGTACGATCGTTTTGTATAATGTATTCAAACCTCTCCCGGAACTCATCTATGTTAAGCTTGCAGGTATCGGCAAACTTGGCAAGTTCATGGGGATCACTGAAATCGTCTACATTCAGCCGCAGCATGTAGCGCCTTGCAATCTGATAGTATTCAGAGGTAACATCAACCATGCGGACTTTCGTCTTTTTGGTTTTCGGGTCCAGGATATCCTTGAAAAACATGGGCACAAAATTGCCGTTCTGTATTGAGATCATGGCAGCGTTGCCCCCGTTCATGATAAACTCGGCAGCACAGTAGCCCAGGTCGCGCGTGTACTCCATATCGAATGGTATGGGATCGGCGCAGCGCAGCTCATAACCGATATTTTTGGCAACGATGGTGCATTTCAATTTGAACTCAGCCAGGCGGTCCTGCACCAGCTGCTTCAGGATTTCACCGAAATTGATCTCGGCAAACCGGATATTTTCATGGGCATCGCGCTCCAGCTTGGTTATTGCCTGCAGATCTTCCGGATCGATACGATCGATCAGGCCCTCGGCCAGGATGGCCACACCGTCGGTACGACCGTAGCTCATGCGCTTGATTACGGCACCTGTGAGAATGTCAACAATATTATTGAGTGAAATTTTACCGCCGGTAAACTCCTCCGGGATGATAGTCATGGTAGCTCCGGCCGATTTGCCAATTCCCAGGGCAAGGTGACCCGCATTGCGGCCCATCGATACCACAAAGTACCATCGGGATGTGGTCTGTGCATCCACCATCAGGTGTTTCACGATCTCTACCCCGTAGTGACGCGCAGTCTGATAACCAAAGGTTGGAATACCGTGCGGAAGATCAAGATCGTTATCGATAGTTTTGGGCACATGTACCACACGTATACGCCCGGCCGCCTTCTGTTCAACTCTCAGGGCACTGTAGGCGGTATCGTCACCGCCAATGGTGATGAGCCGGTCCACATTCAGACGAAGCAGTGAGGTAACCGTGTTTTCCAGGTGTTTTTCATCTTTGGTGGGATTATCCCGAGCGATGCCAATGTATGATCCGCCGAGAAAATGGATGCGGCTGATGTCATCGACCGTTAGTTTGCGGTGGTGGGAGATGTCGCCGCGCATAACCCATTTAAAACCGTCTAAAATGCCGATTACTTCATTATTCTCCATAATAGCGCGAATGGTTGCCGCACTGATAACACTATTGATGCCGGGGGCCGGTCCGCCACCGACCAGGATGGCAAGACGTTTTGGTGATGTAGCCATATATAAATCCTTTTTTTACTTTAGCCTTCAAAAATTAACATAAATCAACTATTCAAAAATAGCACCGTAATATCCGGATTTGCCCTGAACATTACACGTGCAGAATATAAAATTGCCGTTTAAGTGGTTATAGTATAATTCAATACTTGCTGCAGTCCCTGCAGAACGACCACCGCAACTTACTTTTATGAACCATCTGACAACCCGATCCGTTTTCTATTTTTTTGAAAATTTAAGGTAAATGTAACGATTTCAGGCGCTTGACATTAGCTGTATCCGGCTGACAAAAGGGTATCATTACTTCAATTATTTATCGGGATTTTATCAAAGCTATGTCTTATTTTAGCCTGCATTCTGCGAAGAGGAATCTATACAGGGTAAAACTATTTAGACGCCGTCTAAATTACGTATATCCGGGTCATGATTAGACCCTGTTGACGTATTTTTGGCCTGTTTTACCCGCAGCGAACAGATGCTTTTTGTGTAACTCATTTATAAACATTTCATAGAATGGCTCAATTATACCCGGAATGGGCAAATAAAGCACCAAGATCTCTATTGCTTGGCCTCATACTGACGATTCTGGCTGTTATTCTCGGTTTTTGGTATTACGGCTCTCCAAAACATATTGATGTCGGCTACGCACCTGTTCAGCCAATCGATTACAGCCACAAACTGCATGCCGGTACCCTGGGTATTGACTGCCAGTACTGCCATACCTCTGTTACCGTGTCGGCCATAGCTTCGGTCCCGTCCACACAAACCTGTATGAACTGCCACAGCCAGATCCTGCCCGAAAGCGAGTTACTCGAGCCGCTTCGCGAAAGCTGGGAAACCGGTCAGCCGATTGAATGGGTACACATCCACCGCCTGCCCGACTACACCTATTTCAACCACAGTGCACACGTAAACGTGGGTGTGGGATGTGCCAGCTGCCACGGCCGCATTGACAGGATGGAAGTGGTTATGCAGGTGGAACCGCTCAGCATGGGATGGTGCCTCGATTGCCACAACAATCCGGAACCGCACATACGGCCGGTTGAGGAGGTCACCAATATGGAGTGGTCCCCCGATGAAAGCCAGTTTGAATTTGCCCGGATGGTTATTGAGAAAAAGAACCTGAATCCGCCGATCTATTGCAACGCCTGCCACCGGTAACCGCCATACACCTTTTACGCTTACGAATTTCAGCGAATACATGAGCAAGGAAACAAACAACACCTACTGGAGAAGTTTAAACCAACTCGCGCAAAACGAGGAATACAAGAATTTCCTGCACCGCGAATTTCCTGAAAACGGCTCGGAGATGAACGACAATCTCTCACGCCGGAACTTTCTGCAGATCATGGGTGCATCAGTGGCGCTGGCCGGGCTGGCTGCCTGTCGCAAACCGGTACAGAAAATTCTGCCCTTCAGCAAGCAGCCCGAGGACCTTGTTCCCGGTATACCTCTTTATTACGCCACTGCGGCACCCTTTCAGGATTATGTAACACCTCTGGTGGTAGAAACCAATGAGGGCCGTCCTACCAAGGTTGAGGGCAACGAACTGCATCCGTCGGGAAAAGGTGCTTCCGGATTGCACGATCAGGCTTCCATACTCGACCTGTACGATATGGACCGTTCCCGTCATCCGCGGCTTAATGGTGAAAAGGCTGAGTGGGCCGATTTTGTAGCTTTCGCCGGGGAACACTTTACCGACACAACCCGCCGCATTGCCTTCATCAGCGAGGCGTCGTCCTCACAGACTTTTACGAGGCTCAGGAATGAGGCCCTGGGTAAATTTCCAAATGCAAAATGGGTTACATGGGAGCCATTTGGCGACGATAACCTGCTCTACGGTTCCGAGCTTGCTTTCGGCAGCAAACTGCGCCCCGTTTATCACTACGACAAGGCATCCGTAACCGTTTCGCTCGACAACGATTTTATGCTGACCGCCGCCAACAGTGTTGAATCCACACGGCGCTTCAGTGAGTCGAGAAATGTGGAATCAGGCGATGACCCGATGAACCGGCTTTACGTTGTGGAGAACAACTACACGGTTACCGGATCTATGGCCGACCACCGTCTTCGCATCAAATCGGGAGATATAGCCCTCTTTGGTTACGCGCTCGCCGCCAGGCTCGCCGAAAGCCTTACCGGGCTGAGTGCCTTCAGCGGATACACCAACGCGTACTCGCAGCACAGCTGGGTGGCCGTGCTCGCCGAGGAACTCCTTAACAACCAGGGAAAGTCTATTCTTACTGCCGGCGCCGATCATGCCCCGGAACTGCATGCCGCCGTTGCCGCAATCAACCGGGCACTCGGCAATGTGAATGAAACGGTAACCCTGCACGCCCTTCCCTTTTCCCTGCCCGGCGACAACCGCAAAGCCTTCGCCGACCTGGTACGTGAAATCGGAAACGGAGAGTACGACACTGTGGTCATTACCGGTACTAACCCATCGTACACCGCTCCCGCCGATCTGGACTTCAACAACGCTATAAGTCAGGCCGGCACGGTAATCCATTTGTCGGATCATTACGATGAGACCTCTAAAAATTCCACCTGGCATATCAATCGCGCCCACTATCTTGAACAATGGGGCGACGGATATTCCTACACCGGTATTCAGTCGGTCATTCAGCCGATGATTCAGCCTCTTTTCGGTGGCAAAAGTGAACTCGAGTTTCTCGCAGCCCTCACCTATGGTGAAAACCGGAACGGGCACGACCTGGTACGTGAAACCTGGAGCGGTTCCCTGGCAGGCGATTTGAACCGCGCCTGGAATAAAGTATTGCACGACGGGATGCTTGAAAATTCCGGTTTTGAAGCCGTATCGCCCGCTTTGAGTGGTAATTATGACACAGTCGTCCGTGAAGCTCTCGGCACAGCGGTTTCTGCTGATGGTATCGAACTGGTGTTCAAAAGTGATCCCAAAATGTTCGACGGGCGCTGGGCCAACAACCCGTGGCTACAGGAACTTCCCGACCCGATCACCAAAATAACCTGGGACAATGTGGCTCTTATGAGTCCGGCAACCGCCGAAAGGCTGGGATTCCAAAGCTCCGCTTTCGGCAGCAAGGACGAACCGGTAGCCCGGATTGATGCCGGTGCCAACGGTTTCGATATTCCCGTCTGGATACTGCCCGGTCATGCCGACGACAGCATCACGGTTTACCAGGGGTATGGTCGCAGGTCGATTGGTCGTGTGGCCGACGGTATCGGTACCGACCTTTACGCTTTCCGTACCAGCACAAATATGCTCAGCAGGGTCGATGTATCCGTCAGTAACACCGGCCGCCTTTACTCGATTGCAGCCACCCAGGACCACCACAGCATGGAAGGGCGTCCGCTGATCCGTGAGGCCACCCTCGAGGAATACCGGGAAAAGCCGACCTTCGCCAGCGATATGGTAAAGGTGCCCGGCATACCAGAAGGTGAAGAACACGCCATCAACCTGTTCAATGGTCCGCAGTACCCTGAATACCAGCCACAATGGGGCATGGCCATCGACCTGAACACCTGTACCGGTTGCGGAGTCTGTACCATTGCCTGCCAGGCTGAAAACAACATCCCTGTAGTAGGCAAACGCGAAGTGAAACGCGGCCGCGAGATGCACTGGATTCGCGTTGACCGTTACTTTAACGGCGACACCGATAATCCGAAGGTTGTTCAACAGCCCGTACCCTGCATGCACTGCGAACAGGCCCCCTGCGAACAGGTATGTCCGGTAGCCGCCACGGTTCACAGCGACGACGGACTCAACCAGATGACCTACAACCGATGCATCGGAACCCGGTATTGCGCCAACAACTGCCCGTACAAAGTGCGCCGTTTTAATTTCTTCAACTACCCGAAAGAATTCCTCACCACCGGCAGCGACCCCGAGATCATCCAGATGGCCATGAACCCGGATGTTTCCATTCGTTTCCGTGGAGTGATGGAAAAATGCACCTATTGTGTGCAGCGAATCAGCCGTGCAAAGATCGATACCAAACGCGAAACGGGCAATTCGATCAGGCCGGCCGATGGAACCGTGAAAACCGCATGCCAGCAGGCCTGCCCTGCAGGTGCCATCACCTTCGGTGACCTTACCGACAGCAACAGTGTGGTATCGCGTACAAAGCGCAATAACCGCAACTACCTGCTGCTCGAAGAACTGAACGTAAGGCCGCGTACCTCCTACCTTGCCAAACTCAGAAACCCGAACCCCAAACTGGCCTGACCCATAGCAGGGCGTGATTATAAAACCATAATAACCTGATGAGTAAGAAATACGAATACGTACCGGAACAACCCCTGGTTCAGGGTAACCATACGTTCAGCAGTGTCACCTCCCTGATCGGCGACATCGTGGAAAAGCCCACCCCCATGTGGTGGTACATCGCCTTCGGCGTTTCCAACCTGCTGCTGGCCATGTTGCTGGGCATGATTGCCTATCTGGTATGGGAAGGAACCGGTATCTGGGGCCTGAATAACCCGGTCGGCTGGGGATGGGCCATTATCAACTTCGTATGGTGGGTCGGTATTGGTCACGCCGGAACGCTCATCTCGGCCATCCTTTTCCTGTTCCGCCAGGGCTGGCGTACAGCCATTAACCGGTTCGCCGAGGCCATGACCATCTTCGCTGTTATGTGTGCCGGTATATTCCCGGCCATCCACGTTGGACGTATCTGGGCCGTTTACTGGATGTTCCCCATACCCAACCAGATGCAGATGTGGCCGAATTTCAACAGCCCGCTACTGTGGGACGTATTTGCTGTATCGACCTATTTCACCGTATCGCTGCTGTTCTGGTATGTAGGCCTTGTTCCCGACTTCGCCACCCTGCGCGACCGTGTAAAAAGCACGATCGGCCGCAAAATATACGGCTTTTTCGCCCTCGGCTGGACCGGCGGAAACCGCCAGTGGCAGAACTACGAAAAATCCTACATGATCCTGGCAGGTCTTGCCACTCCCCTGGTTCTTTCCGTTCACACCATCGTATCGTTTGACTTTGCCGTATCCATTATTCCGGGCTGGCACACCACCATATTCCCTCCCTATTTTGTTGCCGGTGCCATCTTTTCGGGTTTTGCCATGGTGATGACACTTATGATCATTGCCAGAAAAATCTACGGCCTTGAGGACATCATGACGATTAACCACATCGAAAAGATGAACATGATCATCCTCGTAACCGGCTCCATGGTAGGTTTTGCATACGTGATGGAGTTCTTCATCGCCTGGTACGGAGGTGTGGAATATGAGAAATTCGCTTTCATAAACCGGGCCATGGGCCCCTATGCATGGGCCTACTGGTTGATGTTCCTCTGCAATGTGTTCAGTCCGCAGTTCTTCTGGTCGAAAAAAATGCGGCGCAGTGTAACGGCATCCTTCATCCTGTCGATTGTGGTCAATATCGGGATGTGGTTCGAACGTTTTGTGATTACCGTTACCTCGCTGGCGCAGGACTTCCTTCCCGGCGCCTGGGGCTACTACTCCCCAACCTGGGTCGACGTGCTTACCTATGTGGGTACCTTCGGCCTTTTCTTCACTAATTTCCTGTTGTTCCTGCGTTTCATGCCCATGGTTGCCATCGCCGAGATTAAAATGGTGATGCCCCAGGCCGACCCGCACTACTACGATGAGGACGGCGAAGAACCAGTATTCGAGAGTGAAATTGCCAAAAAACCGGATGTTAACGCTTAACCACCATGAGTAAAGCCGATCAAAAACCAAAACAAGTGTACGGATTGCTCGCTGAATACAGCAACCCGGCAAAACTGATGCGTGCCGCCAAACTGGTGAACCGGGCCGGCTATCAGAAATTCGACGCATACAGCCCCTTCCCTGTTCACGGAATGGACCAGGCCATGGGCCTTAAAGAGTCAAAACTGGGCTTTGTCGTACTCTTTCATGCCATACTTGGATTTTTCGGAGCCCTGGCACTGCAAATATGGACCAGTTCCATCGCCTATCCGATGAACATCAGCGGAAAGCCTTTTATGAACATTCCGGCATTCATCCCTGTAACGTTCGAATTGACGGTACTGCTATCAGCATTTGGTGCCGTATTCGGCATGTTCTTCATGAACAATATGCCGCTGCATAACAATCCGCTGTTCAACTCGCAGCGTTTCGAAAAAGTGACCGACGACGGCTTTTTTATCTGTATTGAAGCCACCGACGATTTTTTCGACGAAGACAAGACCAGAAAGCTCCTTGAGGATGCCGGAGCCACCCACATTGAACATATCTACACCCAGTAAGACAGGTAATCAACGAATACCATGCGTACTATTCCGATTTTTAAACTGTTCGCTATTCTTATGGTAGCCGCTTCCCTGTCGGCCTGCCGCGGGCAGCCCTCCCAAAAACCTCCGATACACCTCAATCCTAATATGGACTGGCAACAGAAATTCAAGCCTCTCGAAGCCAATCCGTTTTTTGAGGACGGGCGTTCCATGAGGCCGCCTGTTGAGGGTACCGTGGCCCGGGGTTTACTGCGCGACAATGCCCCTTATTATGAAGGAATTAACGACGACGGTTCATTTGTCGCCATTATGCCTGTTTCGCTCGACCGCTCATTCCTGCATCGCGGCAGGGATCGCTATGAAATTTTCTGTACACCCTGCCATGGCGGTACGGGGACCGGCGATGGAATTGTAATTGGCAGAGGCTACGTGCCACCGCCATCCTTCCACGAAGAACGCATTCTCGACATGCCTGACGGGGAACTGTACAGCGCCATCTATAACGGTGTGCGCACCATGCCCTCTTACCGGCATCAGATTCCGGCCGAAGACCGCTGGGCCATCGTGGCCTACATCAGGGCCCTTCAGCGCAGTCAGAACGCGACCGACGACGACCTCAGAAAACTGAATATCCCCACCGATTTTGCCCAGGCAAATACCGCAGACTAACCTTTTTAGAGAACCACATCATGGCACAGACCAAACCTGTTGACGATCTCACCTTCCCGCAGAATACCGCCATACTCAGGGTATTGTTCGGTATTGGTGCAATTGGGTTAATCGCCAGTTTTATCGGATTCTTCGTCGACACCAAACAGTTTCATTTTTCATATCTCACCAGTTTTTCCTACCTGGCCAGCTTTTCACTGGCCTCCCTGTTCTTTGTGATGCTGCACCACATCACCCGGTCATCATGGGGGGTTACCCTGAGAAGGATTCCGGAAACGTTCTCCTATCATCTGTTTATTCTGGCAATCCTGTTCATCCCGATACTTCTGGGTATGGAATACCTGTACAAGTGGACCAATCCGGAAATTCTGGCCACCGACTACCTGGCCCAGCACAAAGAGCCCTATCTGAACCAGACTTTCTTCATCATCCGGCAAATCATCTACTTCTCGGTCTGGTCGTTCCTGGGTTACAGGCTCTACAAAAACTCGGTGAAAATGGATGAAAATGCCGACTGGGGCATCGAAACCCTGCAGCGCAAAATAAGTGCACCCGGTATCCTTCTGTTTGCCCTTACTGTAGCCTTTGCTTCCTTCGACTGGCTGATGTCGCTCGATTTCCACTGGTTTTCGACCATGTTCGGCGTGTACTATTTCTCAATGAGTTTCCAGGCCTTCTTCGCAATGATTATACTCATTGGCCTGTTCCTCAGAAGCCGCGGCCTGCTGCTGAACACCATCACCCGGGTACACATCGGGGATGCCGGCAAGCTGTTGTTCGGATTCTCCGTTTTCTATGCATACATCGCATTCAGTCAGTTTTTTCTGATCTATTATGCCAACATCCCCGAAGAGACGCTCTGGTACTATCACCGGCTGGAGGGAAGCTGGAGCGTGATTTCCTACTCGCTCATTATTGTCCGTTTTGCCGCTCCTTTCCTGCTTCTTATGAGCAAACCTGCCAAAAGCAATTTTACCCTGCTGGGAATTTCGTCGGTCATCGTTGTTGTTATTCATTTTCTGGAGATGCACTGGATTGTGATGCCTACGCTTCATTACCACGGTTTCAGTATGCACTGGCTCGATATTGCCACCCTTGCCGGTCTTGGCGGTCTGCTGCTGGGGCTCTTCTTCTATCAGTTTCAGAAACACAGCATGGTCCCGAAAAATGATCCGAAATTCCTCGAATCGCTAAATAAACACTGATTTTAACCGTTTACCAACATGAGTTCTGATAAAGACAGACAGAACATCGACCAACAGATGAAGACCACCGGCACTCAGTCTCCCTATGATGACAAGGATTTCACGGATGCGGTGAATCAGGGTGTTATGCCCGACAAGCTGAACCTGAAGTACATCACTTTCTGGAGCATAATTGGTGTTGCCTCCGTTATCATTCTGATCGTGATTGCTGCAGAACTGTTCAGCTATTTCTACTTCAAGCGTTCATTTGATGTATCGGTGGCCAGTGAGTATGCGGAGATCACCCGGCTGAAATCCCAGGCCAGTGACCGGCTCGGTAGCTTTGGTGTGATCGATGATGAAGCAGGGAAATATCACATTCCCGTTGACAGTGCATTTACGCTTATACTTGACGAATACAGCAACTGATTAAACACATGATAATCAACACCCTGAAGGTATACCTGATAACAGCTGCTTTTCTGCTGGGTAGTGCCTCTGCGGGTATCTCACAAATAAACCAGCTCCCCGACGTTCTCAAAGACGTGGGAATAACCGAAAAACTCGGCGATTATATCCCTACTGATGTGCAGCTTACCAACCAGGACGGAGAGCTTGTAACAATCGGCGACTACCTGAACCGGGGCAAACCCTTCATACTGAACCTCGTGTATTACGAGTGCCCGAGCATGTGCAATTTCATCATGAACTCACTTACCGACACCATGAAAGAACTGCGCTGGGTAGCCGGCAGCGAGTTTGAGGTGCTCACGGTTAGCATGGCCTACGATGAAACCTGGGAACTGGCCCGCGAAAACAAAACCGCCTACATCAACTTTCTGAACAGGGAGGGCGCTGCCGACGGATGGCATTTCTTTGTGGGTGAAAAATCGGAAGTTAAGCGGCTTACCGATGCCGTGGGTTTCTACTACAAGTGGGATGAACAAAACCAGGAATATCTTCACGCCTCCGCCATCATATTTCTGAGCCCCGATGGCATGGTCTCCCGCTACCTCTATGGTATGGATTATCACGAACTCGATGTTCGAAACGCACTGTTCGACGCCGCTGAAGGGAAAATCGGCACAACCCTTGAGCGCGTACTGCTCTTTTGTTACACGTACGATCCCGATTCCGGGTCCTATGTACCCTATGCAGTAAACATCATGAAGGTGGGCGGGGCGGTCACGCTGGTCGGCCTCGGCCTCTTTCTGAGTATCTTCTGGTACAGGGAACGGAAAAAATCACACAATCACGCATAGTTAAATAACCACTTCTCAATTACGAATGGATTACATAGCCCGTTTATTACTACCACCCCAGGAATCGACTTTTGCGCACGAAGTGGATGCTCTTTTCCATTTCGTGAACATAACGAGCCTGATTCTGCTGGTTGGTATAACCGTTGCGATCATCTATTTTGCCATCAAATACCGGCGAAAATCGGATGAGGACACCACCCCTCTTATTACACATAACAACACCCTGGAGGTTACCTGGACGGTTATCCCTCTCATTCTTATCCTTATTGTGTTCGGATGGGGATTCAGCAGTTACAACACCCTCAGGGCGGTCCCCGACAATGCCTATGAGATTTATGTAAGGGCTTACTCCTTCAACTGGGAATTCACGTACCCCAACGGTGTACGCAGTACCAACGATCTGTATGTTCCTGCCGGCACACCGGTTAAACTGGTTATGCAGTCCAGCGATGTTATTCACTCTTTCTTTGTTCCCGACTTCCGCATCAAGCAGGATGTGGTACCCAACAGGTTTACCCAACAGTGGTTCCAGACCAAAGGCCCGGGCACACACATCATTTTCTGTACCGAATACTGCGGTGTTGGCCATTCCGACATGATGGGTATGGTATATGCCCTTGAAGAAGCGGAATTCAATGCCTGGCTGGAAGAGGAGGCCTCCAAAGACATCGACAGCATGCCCCTTGCCGAAGTCGGACAACTGGTTTGGCGGTCGGAAGGTTGTATGGGATGCCACACTGTGGACGGCAGTACCGGTATCGGTCCTACCTTTCAGGGTTTGTGGTTGCGTGAAAGAAACTTCACGGATGGCACCACAGGCGTGGCCGATGAGGATTACATCCGCGAATCCATTCTCCAGCCCGGAGCAAAGGTAAATATCGGATACCAGAACATTATGCCGGCCTATTCAGGCATATTGAACGACAGGCAGATTCAGGGCGTAATTGAATACATCAAAGAATTGAGCGAGTAAACAACTATGGTAACAACGGCAACAAACGGAAATACGTTGAAAATTCAGCAGTTCTCATCATCCGGGGAGTTCACGCACAACTACCTCAAGGCAAAACCGGGTATCTGGAACTGGATGACCACCGTAGACCACAAAAAGATCGGGCTGATGTACCTGGCATCGGTCGTTTTCTTCTTCTTTGTGGGTGGTATGCTGGCGATTACACTGCGGCTTGAACTGCTGAGCCCGGCCCAGAATTTCATGGATGCCGACACCTATAACCGCATATTCACACTGCACGGAGCGGTGATGGTGTTTCTGTTCATCATCCCCTCGATTCCGGCGGCACTCGGCAACTTTCTGCTGCCCATGATGATCGGGGCCAAGGATGTGGCCTTTCCCAGGCTGAACCTTGCCAGTTTCTACATCTACTCCATCGGCGCCCTGTTCACCCTTATTTCGACCGGACTGAATCCCATCGACACCGGGTGGACCTTCTACACCCCCTACAGTACATCCACGGGAACCGCTGTTATCTGGATGACCCTCGGGGTGTTCATCATGGGTTTCTCGTCCATACTTACCGGACTGAATTTTATCGTAACGATGCATAAACTAAGGGCACCTGGTCTCAGCTGGGGCAAGCTGCCCCTGTTCTGCTGGTCGATCTATGCCACCAGTATCATACAGGTGCTTGCTACTCCGGTACTGGCAATTACCCTTCTGCTGCTCATTATGGAGCGGGCTTTGGGCATCGGTATCTTCGACCCTGCAATGGGAGGTGATCCGGTTCTCTACCAGCACTTTTTCTGGTTCTACTCCCACCCGGCCGTTTACATCATGATTGTACCGGCATTCGGGATCATATCCGAGCTGATCGCCACGTTCTCAAAAAAGACCATTTTCGGGTACTGGCCCATCGCACTGAGTTCGCTGGCCATCGCCTTTATCGGATCGCTGGTCTGGGGCCACCACATGTTCGTTTCCGGTCAGTCTGAGCTGTCGGTTATCGTTTTCTCCTTCCTCACCTTCTTTGTGGGAATCCCCACCGGAATCAAAATCCTGAACTGGGTGGCCACCATGTACCGCGGCTCGATATCACTCGCCTCACCCATGTTGTACGCCCTTTACTTTCTGTTCCTGTTTACCATTGGTGGTGTAACCGGTATTATGCTCGGAGCAATCGGTGTGAATGTGCACCTGCACGATACCTACTATGTGGTGGCTCACTTCCACTATGTGATGATGGGCGGAACGGTGTTTGCGTTCCTTGGCGGACTCCATTTCTGGTGGCCAAAAATAACCGGGAAAATGTACAACGAGTTCTGGTCGAAGGTGGCCGGTGTTATTCTGTTTATCGGATTTAATGTGACCTTCCTGCCTCAGTTCATTATGGGAAGCCAGGGCATGCCACGGCGTTATTACAGCTATATCGAGCAGTTCCAGAGTATGCACCAGTATTCCACCTACGGATCCTGGATTCTTCTTCTCGGATTTCTGATCGTGGGCACCTATCTGCTTCACTCCATGTTTAAAGGCGAAAAAGCGACATCCAACCCGTGGAACGCCCGATCACTCGACTGGATGACCTCTTCGCCCCCCGATCAGCACAATTTCCCGTATTCCCCCGTTGTGATTCACGGACCCTACGACTATCATAAGCCAGAATCCGAGTTTCTGCTCGGAATTGCCGGTTCCGACCACCACGAGGAGGAAACCGTTGGTGCAAAAACCGAAGTAAAGGCCTGACCGTTCAACAGATCAAAACAACCTACAACAATCATAAAAGACCGAAATAAGACCACTTATGGCTGAAAATGCTCAGGTAAGAGCCCCGCACGTTCAACACCATTTTGCCAGTTCCGACCAGCAGTTCGACTCGGCAAAAATGGGCATGTGGGTGTTTCTGTTTACCGAAATCGCCTTTTTTGGGGGACTGTTCGTAGCCTATATCATATACAGGACATGGAACCCTGAACTTTTTACCCTTGCCGCGACGCAGCTCTCGACCCCTCTCGGTGCCACCAACACCCTCGTGCTGATTGCCAGCTCACTTACCGTGGCACTGGCCATAAGGGCCATACAGACCGACAAAAAACGTCAGTCAATAATATTGCTGCTTAGCACGGTAGGTCTGGCCATGGTCTTTATGGTCATCAAAGCGTTTGAATATGCCGATAAATTTGCGAAAGGCATAGCCCCGGGAGCATACTACACCTACGAGGGGATCGCTCATGAGAGTGCCAGCGTGTTTTTCAGTATATATTATATGATGACCGGACTCCATGCCCTTCACGTTGTAATCGGAATCGGAATCCTGCTCTGGATAGCCTGGAAGGTACACCGCAATCACTTCAGCAGTGAATACTACACGCCCGTTGAAATTTCCGGCCTGTACTGGCACCTTGTTGATGTTATCTGGATTTTCCTGTTCCCGCTGCTTTATCTCATAGAGTAAATATAAGTAGTGAGTAGTGAGTAGTGAGACGGTTTCCATTCATAAAAAATGATCAAAACACTTGTTAAGCTTCGGCAGCTTCGAGGCTTAAGCCTCGAAGCAAGCACATTCGTCATAAAACCGGAATTTCCACGCCATTTTAATTTTTCCACACCATTTTAATTTTCTGTCTCAATACTCCATACCCGAACCTTTTACCTGTAACAAGCAGCCAGACATACGATACCTAAAACCACGCACACATGAGTTCACATTCACACCACATCATCCCTTTCCGCACACTTATAGCTACGGGTCTCGCTCTTACAGTCCTTACGGCTTTGACGGTAGCCGTTTACTATATCCACTTTCCCGACCCGATCAATATTATAGTAGCACTATCAATTGCAGTTGTGAAGGCCACACTGGTAGCTTCCATTTTCATGGGCCTGTACTGGGACAATAAATTCAACACCATTATACTACTCATGGCGTTTGTGTTTTTCTTTGTATTCGTGGGTATTACCTTACTCGATACGTTGTTCAGGGATCCGTCTGTAATAATCTACTGAGAACAGTTTCCCGTAAACGATTTTCAAAAGGCCGGCCTGATGATCAGTACCGGCCTTTTTTATGTCTCTAATGTCATCTCAGCCCTGTATCCCGTTATGCCCTTTGCAAAACCCTGATCCGGATCGGTACAAAGTTTACGAACCGGAAGAAAAATCCTCAATCCAGTCTGCTAACATTACAATTCAACAAACAACGCGTCCTGTTGCCGTGTTGTGCAATATCTGCAATGAAGTACATTACAGTAAAATTTCATGATATTGAATCCCCGATAGAATCTGAGCAACAGAAGCCGTAAATTGGAAGTTTCAAACAGCAATCCCTGGTAACCTGCAAAAAACCACATCCTTCGACTCTGCGAATGTCAGATAAACCCCACGATTACTGCGGTATTTTCGGTATCTATAATCATCCCCAGGCCGCACTGATGACCTACTACGGTCTGCATGCCTTACAACACAGGGGACAGGAATCGGCAGGCATTGTCACTTCGACCACCGATCCGGAAAAAAACCGGGCGGTTATGCCGATGCATAAAAATTTCGGCCTGGTTTTGAATGTATTCGACGACAAGTCCATCTTCACCAAAAAGCTGCAGGGGGATTCCGCCATCGGGCATAACCGCTATTCCACCAGCGGATCGGCAGCCAATGCCACCAACATTCAGCCGTTCCGTGTTCATTACGCCAAGGGCAACCTGGCCCTGGGCCACAACGGAAACCTTACTAATGCCAGGCAGCTCAGAGAGCATTTTATAAACGAGGGAGTCCTATTTCAGAGCACATCCGATACGGAGCTCATCCTTCACCTGATCTCGCACAGCCGTAAGGAGACCCAACTCGATCAGATACTGGATGCCCTCTCCAAAATCAAGGGTGCCTACTGCCTGGTTATCCTGACCGACGACAAGCTGATCGCTGTACGTGATCCCAACGGTTTCCGCCCCCTTGCACTGGGCCGGCTTGACGGTTCATATGTGGTGGCCAGTGAGACCTGTGCGTTCGATATTATCGGGGCGGACTATGTGAGGGAGATCAAACCCGGTGAAGTTCTCATCATCGACCGTGAAACGATTGATGGAGGTGAGATAAAATCATGGACCCTGCCGCGGCTCGACGGTACACCGACCAGTGCCTGTATTTTTGAGTATGTCTATTTTGCCCGCCCCGACAGCCGGATATTCGGTGAAAATGTTGACAAAGTGCGGAGAAAAATTGGTAAGTATCTGGCGAGGGAACATCCGCTGAACAAAATAGTCCGGAATCCTGACGGCAGGCGGCCAATTGTAATATCCGTGCCCGACAGCAGTAATACGGCTGCGCTCGGTTACGCCCGGGAAAACAATAAACTCGGTCACGATTGCCACTACGAAATCGGTCTCATCCGAAATCATTACGTAGGACGTACCTTCATTTCTCCGGGTCAGGAATCGAGGGAAATCAAGGTGCGTACCAAGTTCAACACCGTGAAAGGTGTGCTTGAAGACCGGCCGGTAATCATTGTTGATGATTCTATTGTGAGGGGAACAACCTCCCGTTACCTGGTCGATATGATCAGGAAATCAAACCCCACCGAAATCCATTTTATGGTCAGTTCTCCGCAGATTGTGGAACCCTGCTTTTATGGTATGGATTTTCCAAGCCCGGAGGAGCTGATTGCCAACCGGTTTAACCGCGATACGGAACGTATAGCGCAATCACTGGGGGTTGACAGCCTTCATTATCTGTCGCCCGATGGCCTGGTAGCTGCAGTCAGGGAGGCCAACCCAAAAGGGCAGGATTACTGTACGGCCTGCTTTACCGGGAATTATCCCGTGCCGGTGGAAACCGGTGTGCAAAAAGAGGAAAACGAGTTGATCTGATGCATTTCAGCGAGGCAAGGTTCATTACAAGTGCCCCCGACATCGGCCACTGCCCTGCTCCCGATCTGCCGGAGATCTGCTTTGCCGGTCGCTCCAATGTTGGCAAATCCTCGCTGATCAATGCCCTGCTGAACCGGAAAAACCTGGCCCGGACCAGTAATGTGCCCGGAAAAACCCGGGAGATTAACTACTATGAGGTCGACCGTGCATGGTACCTGGTGGATCTGCCAGGTTACGGATATGCAAAGGTACCAAAGGCGGAGCGGGAACGCTGGCAGAAAGAGATCGACCGATATCTGATTGAACGTAAAAACCTCAACCTGATCATCCAGATTATCGACATCCGGCACGAACCAACACCGCTCGATGTTGATTTCACCTACTGGCTGGCCGAATATGAACGCCCGTTCAGTATTGTACTTTCGAAAGCCGACAAAATCGGTGTTAACCAGCGGGCCAAAGCACTTGCGGATGTCCTGCAAAGTATTGATGAAATGAACATTGATGTACCGGTTACGGCCGTTTCAGCCGAGACCGGTCTTGGCCTTGATGAACTCCGTGAACTCATAACCGACTTTGCAGGCGATAAATACATAAAACTGAAAACATAACCACGCGCTTCGTTTTAATCGGATCTGCTCCGTGAATCTGACAAGAACTGTAACTCAATACCCATTTTTAAAATCCGAACCAGCTATGAACTACAACGTATTATTACTCGACGGCGTTGATGCCGTTTGTGAAACCATTTTCAAAGAACGTGGCATTAAAGCGGTTAACGCCCCTGGCCTGAAAGGCGACGAACTGCTGAAAGAACTCCCGAAGTACCACGGCATCGTTGTTCGCAGTGCAACCAAAGTTACCGCAGAACTTCTCGACCATGCACCGGAACTCAAGGTTATTGGCCGGGCCGGTGTAGGTGTTGATAATGTCGACATCGAAGAGGCTACCAGGCGGGGCATCCTGGTCATGAACACCCCCGACGGAAACACCATCTCGACGGCCGAGCACACCTGTGGTCTGCTGCTGGCACTGGCCCGGAATATTCCGGATGCAGTTCAGTCGCTCAAAAACGGAGCCTGGGATCGCAAAAAATATATGGGTTCGGAACTGCAGGGTAAAACCCTCGGCATTATCGGTCTGGGGAAAATCGGGTCTACCGTAGCCAAACGAATGAAAGCGTTCGGAATGAAAATCTGTGCCTACGACCCGTATACCACCCATGAAAAAGCAGCCGAAATGGATGTTCAGCTTTTCGAACTGGATGAAGTGCTAAAAGCCGCCGATTTCCTGACCGTACATACTCCGCTTACCGAAAAAACCCGTGGACTGGTCTCGCTGGCCAACAGTGACAAACTCAAAAAGGGTGTACGGATGGTGAACTGTGCCCGTGGCGGTATCTTTGAGGAGGCCGACCTGGTACAGCTGCTGGATGAGGGCGTGGTCGGTGGCGTTGCCCTGGATGTCTATACATCGGAACCTCCCACAGAGGAACTCTACGCCATACTGAAGCACAAGTCTGTGATCTGCACACCCCACCTGGGTGCCTCCACCGAAGAAGCCCAGGGCAAAGTGGCTGAACAGATTGCACATCAGATGGCCGACGCCCTCGAGAAAAAAAGCTACATCGGAAGCCTGAACGGTAAATCAATTGCCCTGAGCATGAACAAGGAAGTGCAACCCTTCCTTATAGTCGCAGAGAAACTGGGCTACTTCGCATCTCAGATCGCTGCCGAAAATACGACGGCCCTTGATGTGGAGTATTCCGGTACCTGTGCCATACATGCCGAGGTGCTTACCGATTCGGTTTTAAAAGGATTTCTTACCAACACCTCCGAAAGCCCGGTAAACCTGATCAACGCCCGCTTCCTTGCCGACAGCAAAGGCGTCAAAATCCGTGAGGCATCGAGCAAAACCACCCGCACTTACCACGATCTGATTACGATTACCGTAAGTGATCCATCCGAATACAAGCGGTTCTCGGCAACCCCGTTCGGGGAAAATGACTACCGCATTGTAGAGATCGACGGATTTAAAATTGAGCAGCAACTGGCCGGCGAGATGATCATCTACAGCAACATTGACCGCCCCGGGATGCTGGCCGCCGTAAGCTCGGCCCTGGCCGCCAAAAATATCAACATCGCTTCGCTCACACTCGGCCGCGAGAAAAAACAGTCACGGGCCGTTACTGTTGTCACCGTCGACAAGAAACTCACTCCCGACGAGGTCAGCGAAATTGATAAAATAGAAGGCGTGGAGAAAGTCAGGTATATCAGTCTCTGATGCCAGGTAGTGAAACAGATAACGTAAGCCTGAGCGCAAGGAGCAGCACAGCTGCGACTGTAGTCGAAGGGCGTGGCCCCTTGCCACGGGGCCATCTGGTTCGACTACACTTCGCTTCGCTTCGCTGTGTTGCGCCATGACGGTGTCACATCCCCAATAGTGTTGCCCGTAAGGGGCAAAATTAGGGGCTACCGATGACAAGTTGCTTGTCACCTCCAGAATAGTGTTGCCCCGTTTAGGGCAAAATTAGGGGCTACCGATGACAAGTCTGTCACATCCCCAATAGTGTTGCCCGTTCGGGGCGAAATTACCGGCTACCAGTGACAAGTTCATTGTCACCTCCCAAATAGTGTTGCCCGCAACGGGCAAAATTACGTGCTCAGGATGACGTTTTACAACTTGTCACCGATAGCGCAATTCTGAATGCAACCTCCTACTCAAGCACCACCCTCTCATCGTTCGGATGGCGCACCTGGTAGCTGAAACGTACTGTCTGCGACTGGTTTGGCCCTATGTCCATCAGCCACACCAGTTCGCCGGTTTCAGCATTCATACTGGCTCCGCCGGCATCCGACAGATCCACGCTGATCTCTCTGCGGTTCGATACCGGTATCTGATCGATGAGCCTGATTGATACAGGTAAGCGTTTGGTATTGCGTACCTCGATGTCCCAGGTCAGCGTCTGGGTGACCCTTCCGCCCAGAAAGCTCCGGGATGAATACTGATCGGCTTTGGTCCGGTCGATGATAATACCTTCGTCAACACCGAGGTTCAGGGCAAGCGTATCGGTTAGTACTGACGGATTGATCTGTGAATTGCCAAGGTAGGTACTGCCCAAAAACAGGTTGGCGCGTCCGTTGAGCAGGTTCAGACGTTCCCAGTCGCTGATTCGGGCCTGAAGCCATACCTTCTCTTCGATCTTGGGAATGGCCAGATAGGTATACCGGGCATCCAGATCATACTCGGTAATAACGACCTGTTGCACCTCTCCGTCGCCAGTCACCGTGTAGCGTGAAGGCACCTCAAAATTAAACGATAACGGCGTGTCCATTACAACAGCTGCCGGTGCAGCAGTTTTGACGGCAGAATACCCGCTCACAACCACTTCGTCAAAGGCAACATCAGCCGCATTCATGGCAATAGTGAGCATGTTACTGTTCACAGGCACCCTCCGGGTCTGATATCCTATAAAACGGACTTCCAGTTCGTTCACCGACGAAGGCACCTGCATGTTGAAGAATCCCTGCTGATTGGTTACCGTGCCTGATCCGGTTCCGGGAATTAGCACGTTAGCTCCGGGCAGTGGTTCACTGGTGGTTGCATCCAGCACAATTCCCGACAACTGTATCTCGGTACCATCGCGCACGAGCCTGCGGGATTCCTGTAAGGCCGAAACGGTATTGCCTCCACGCAGCATTCGCGGAAAATCGATTCTCCACGGATTCAGAACCGGGCTCTGCTGTCCCTTCAGAGGCGCAGATGATGAGAGGAAAATTTCAACATTGTCCCAGTTTTCGCCGGTCCGCTGCGTGATGCCTGCCTTGTATTGCAGTTTGAGCGGGCTGGTTACATCCTCAACGCGTACATCATAGACCGGCTGCCACTCCGCGTCGCCCGAAAAATAACTGACCCTGATAGTTCCGGTCATTTCCACAGGTGAATTGAGCAGCAATTTGACCTCGGTCACCGCTTCGCCCCTTGCCCGGCGCTGTACGGCAAGCTGATTCTCCACACGCCGCAGTTCTTCGTTCAGATCCGATATTTCACGGCGTATTTCAAGGCGTTTGGTACTGATCTCGGTTAGCCGCTGCCGGTAAAAATCCATAACATCCCGCAGATAGAGGATGCCCGACAATTGCGGGTTCCCCTCAATTCGCCGGTTTTCCTTCAGGGCCTGTTCCTCCTCGTTCAGCACATAGACCAGGTTTTCCTGAAAAGCAATTTTCAGCTCCAGATCTTTTTTCTGGCGGTTGAGGCGGTCTGTTTCTGCTGATGCCGCGGGCGACTGCAAAAAATTGACAGCGGGAATAACCGACATCACCGTAACATTACCATCTACAGATACGGTGATGCTCTCCTGATCGATAGTTCCCTGCAGCGGGGTGATCAACACTTCAGTGGTACCCCGGGGCAGTGTTACGGTCGCGCTGCGTTCTATCCTCACGCCCGACGGATAGACGGTTACCCGGTTTACGGTGGATCCTGTGGTAACTTCAGCTGCCACTGTACTGTATTCGGGCAACGGGGACACAGTAAAAGGATTTATATACAGGAGAAGAGCGAATACAAGTGTAATCATAAAGGCAGTCGGATTAGTAATAGATCCCAATTTTTGTAATTCTACGAACAAACCCAAAAAGAAATTGTCCGGCAGCAGTGATCCCATGCCGGCAGGCCACCGAAAATGCCTCCGAAACCGGACATCGGTTGATCAGGCTGATCTTTGACGGCATCACACGTCAACAGATATTGACACAGACTTCGGCATTCACCCAACGGGGATGTGATACAACCGGAAACCCGCTACAGCAGATATCCCGGGTTCTCCTTCAGATAATCATTAAGTTTCTGAATGGCCCGGCCGCGGTGGCTGATGCGGTTCTTTTCGGATGCATCCATTTGAGCAAACGACTCCTGATAACCGATGGGCCTGAAAACCGGATCATAGCCAAACCCTCCGCTGCCGGCAGGTTCGACCAGGATTTCGCCCTCGCATACACCATGGAAAATCCGGGTATCCGAATCCGTTTTCAGAACGATAACGGTCCTGAACCGTGCTGCCCTTTTTCCAGGCGGCACACGGGCCATTTCGCCCAGAAGTTTTTCAACATTATCGCTGTAATTTGCTCCCGGGCCGGCATAGCGGGCTGAATAGACCCCCGGCGCACCATTCAGGGCATCGACCTCAAGACCGGTGTCATCGGCAATGCAGCTCAAACCCGATACACGGAAAATCGTTTCCGCTTTCAAAAGTGCATTTTCCTCGAGGGAACTGCCTGTCTCATCAACGTCCGGCAGGTCCGGGTACTCAATGCCGCTGAGCACACTAACACCGGTTCCGGCAAGAATCGCCGTAATCTCGGCAATCTTGTGCGGATTCTTTGATGCGACAAGAACTGCGGGATGCTCCACGTCAGAAGCTGATTATCTCGGGTATGGTACTCAGCTCCATGAACTCGGCGTAGCGCTTTTCAATTTCGCCGTTTTCAAGCGTTACAAGCCGTTTCGACCCGAACGCCTCTACACAAAAACTGGCCATTACCGATCCAAAAATAACTGCGCGGCGCATATTTTCGTCACGAAGGTCACCCGTTTTGGCAAGCCATCCAACAAAACCGCCCATAAACGTATCTCCTGCACCTGTCGGATCGAAGATATTGACCAGAGGATAAGCCGGAGCTGAAAATATGCCTGAACCCGTGAACAGCAGTGCACCGTGTTCACCCTTTTTGATGATCAGAACCTCGGGACCCATTTTCTGGATCTTTTCTGCTGCACGTACCAGGTTCGGTTCCGAGGAAAGCTCCCTTGCCTCGGAGTCGTTAATGATGAGTACATCCACCCTTTTAAGGGTTTCCATCAAGTCCTGCCGGGCTCCCTCAATCCAGAAATTCATGGTATCGCAGACCACCAGCTTTGGTTTGGTAACCTGATCCAGTACCCGGTTCTGAAGCGATGGCGCGATATTGCCCAGGCAGATAAATTCGCTGTCTTTGTAGGAATCCGGGATTTCGGGATTGAAGTGTTCAAATACGTTTAACCGTGTTTCGAGAGTATCGCGGTTATTCAGGTCATAGTGGTACTTGCCCCGCCAGAAAAACGTGTCGCCGCTGTTATCGACCTGCAGACCTTCCAGATCCACTCCGTGGGATTTCAGTAATTGCACATCGGTCACAGCAAAATCACGGCCCACAACACCGACCAGCCTTGGTTTGAGTCCGAAAAAACCGGCGGTTAAGGAGATGTATGTTGCCGATCCGCCAAGGATTTTATCCTCGCTGCCAAACGGGGTTTCAAGTCCGTCGTATGCAACGGATCCTACTACAAGAAAGCTCATTTACCGGATAATTTTTTGTTAAAAAATGGAATTAACAAGGTACGTCTATGGCAGTTGAGATACCACTGTAAAACAAGATGAAAAAATTCACATCTCTAACGTATATGATAACAGTACGTAAGTGAAATATTCATCAAAATTGTGCTTTTAACTGTTCAGAACACTGTTAACAACTAATTAGTCTGCCTAAATTATAATATACTTATTAGATTTTAAATGTTATTTTAGCAGCCGTAGAAACATTTATGGCTATTCCCCCCATCCCGAAGCGGGATAAGAGATACCGAAAACATTGACCTACAGACGACGCTGATTTGCCGCTCATAATTTTGATCTGTAAACAGATTAATACCTTCGGCTATTCAGATTTGGAAAGGAACATCTAAACAGGAAAACTATGAACATTAAAACTATTATTGCCGTTTTCTCTGTTCTGCTACTTGCCGCCGCACCAGCCCTTGCCCGGCAGGCTACCATCAGTGGTACTATTACTGATGCACGAACAGGTGAAACACTTCCCGGAGCTACGGTTATGATCGAAGCGCTGCAGCGCGGCGCGTCGACCGATCTTCAGGGCCAGTATAATCTGACGAATATCCCTGCCGCCATACACACCGTCAGGGTAACCTATGTAGGATACAAAAATCAGACGCGGGTCGTGGATGTGACCAGCGGAACCGCTGTTGCCGATTTCGCCCTTGAGGAAGACTTCCTCGGGCTTGATGAGGTTGTGGTGGTCGGTTACGGAACCGAGCAGCGTGCAAACGTATCGGGCTCTGTCGGTTCACTGAGGATGGAAAGTATAGAAAGCGTACCCCTTCCCACGGTTGAAAATGCACTGCAGGGACGTATTGCCGGTGTACGCGTTACCCAGAACTCAGGCGCACCAGGATCTGCCATTTCCATCAGGGTACGCGGAGCATCGTCCATATCTGCCGGCAACGACCCGTTATATGTGATCGACGGCGTACCCGTGAACCAGGGTAACTTCTCACAGATCAATGCAACCTTTGGAGGCCAGGGAATCAACACCCTTTCCGACCTCAACCCGGATGATGTTGAAAGTATTGAGGTGCTCAAAGATGCATCCGCCGCTGCCATCTATGGTTCACGTGCTTCAAACGGTGTGGTACTGATAACGACCAAACGCGGGAGTGAAGGCGCACCCCGCATTGACTTCAGTGCCTATTACGGTTTCCAGCGTGACTACAACCGCGTTGAGTATCTCAATGCCAACCAGTATATGGAAGTGTACAACGAATCCATTTTTAACACATTCGGCCTTCCCGACTATTTTGGCTATGAAGACGACGGCGTTCCGAATTTTGTTGAAGTGCCCGCAGGTACCGACACCGACTGGCTCGACGAGGTACTGCGTACCGCGCCCATCTCGAATACATCCATCTCTGTGAGTGGTGGTACCGACCGCACCCGCTATTTTGTATCGGGAACCTCCTTTATTCAGGATGGAATTGTACGCGGTTTTGGCTATGAACGATTGAATGGTCGCGTAAATCTCGACTATCAGGCTTTCAGCAACCTCACACTGGGTACCAACATATCGCTGACCCGAGGTGTGATCGATCGCAGCCGGAGTGATAACACCATCTACGGACCGTTCGCTAATGCCAATGCGGTTCCGCCTATTGAACCTGTGTTTAATGAAGACGGCAGCTACTTCAACACCCTGTATGCCAACCCAGTGGGTCTTGGCCGGGAAAATGAAGCCGAGGAGCGCACACTCCGCATTCTGGGCAACACCTTTGCCAGTTACCGCCTCGGCGAGGGCCTCGAACTCCGGGGAAGTGTTGGCCTGGATCAGTATACACTCCGGTCGCGGCTGTACGATTCACCGGTAGTTGGTGTGGCCACAGGAACAGGTGGCGCAGGAACATCTGCCAACAGTTTTGTCACTAAAATCACCTATGAGTCCACCCTCAGTTTCAACAGAACCTACCGGGATATACACTCATTTTCGGGTGTGGTGGGAGGCAGCTATGAAGACAATGTTACCGAAACCAGTACGGTAAGCGGTTCGCAATTCCCCAATGAATTCTTCAAATACCTGACCTCGGCGGCTACCATTTCATCGGGCAGCTCTGCCTATACCGAGTGGACACTGGCATCGTTATTCAGCCGGGTGAATTACACCCTCAACGACCGGTACACACTAACGGTGAACGTTCGCACAGACGGGTCATCCCGGTTCGGCGAAGACAACCGCTATGGCTTCTTCCCGTCGGCCTCTGCCCTGTGGCGCATCATTGATGAACCGTTCATGGGCCGTCAGGAATTTCTCAGCGATTTGAGGCTGCGCGCCAGCTACGGTATAACCGGGAACCAGTTCGGTATTGGCAACTTCGCCTCAAGGGGTCTGTGGGCAGGCGGATCGAACTATGATGATCAGCCCGGCATTGCCCCTGCCCAGCTGGCTAACCCCGATCTGAAGTGGGAAACCACCAAACAGTTCAATGTAGGAGCCGATTTTGCCGTACTTAATCAGCGGCTTGCATTTACGTTCGACTACTTCATCAAAAAGACCGACGACCTGCTTCTGAACAGACCGGTACCGAGAAGTACCGGCTTTACCGCTCTCACATCCAACGTGGGCAGTATGGAGAACCGCGGCATGGAAATTTCCGTGCGTGCACATATTCTGCGGGGCTCGCTCAGGGATCTGCGCTGGACCTCAGAACTGAACATCGGAACCACCCAAAATGAGGTCACCCGCCTGTACCAGGATGAGCCGATCAATACCGGCTTTGCCAGCCGTATAGAAGTCGGTCAGCCATTGGGCGTATTCTACGGTTATGTGACCGACGGCCTGTTCCGTTCACCTGAAGAGGTTGCCAACCACGCATTCCAGGATCAGGATACATCACCCGGCGACATCCGCTTTAAGGATCTGAACGGTGATGGTTTTATTACAAGTCTGGACCGTGAAATTATCGGTGATCCGTGGCCTGACTTCTCGGGCGGTTTCAACAACACCTTCCAGTACCGTGGTTTCGACCTGTCGGTATTCCTGGAGTTTGTGTATGGCAACGACATCTTCAATGCCAACCGGCTCTACAGCGATGCGTATGGTACGTTCTTCGACAACCATACCACGCGAGCTCTTGAACGCTGGACCCCCGACAATCCCGATGCCACCGAGCCCCGGGCAGCCTGGGGAGACCCCAACTTCAATACACGCAACTCAGACCGCTTTATTGAAGACGGTTCCTACCTGCGCGTCAAAAATCTGATTCTCGGCTACAACCTGCCCGGCGAGGCCATCACCCGCATCGGATTCAGGTCGGCCAGAATTTACCTGCAGGCACAAAACCTGTACACTTTCACCAATTACAGCGGGTTTGATCCCGAGGTGAACTACGCAGGCAATACCGGTGTGGTAAGAGGCACCGATTTCTACACGCTGCCACAGGCCCGTACCCTGACAGCAGGCATCAACCTTGGATTTTAAATCGTACCCGTTATGAAAAGAAAACTTTTAATATTACTTGCCGTGCTTGTACTGGCTGCCGGTTGCGATTCGGTGCTCGACACCAATCCGACCGCGTCGATCGATGCCTCACAGGCACTTCAGAATGAACGTGGCGTTGAACTCGCCGTAACCGGGGCCTACAGCGCCCTGCAGTCCGACAACATCTATGGTCAGGAATACAACATGGTTCCCGATCTGTATGCCGACAACCTCCGGTTTACAGGAACATTCACCAACCATGGTGAATTTGACAACCGAAGTGTATTTCCGGCGAATGTGAGTATGCTGTTTACATGGACAGATCTGTATGCCGGAATAAACCGGGTCAATAATGTGATTACCGGAATCGATGGAGTTGAGGATATCAGTAATGTCGCCCGCGACCGCTATCTGGGCGAGGCACTGGCTCTTCGAGGCCTGTTCTACTTCAACCTCGTTCGCTATTATGGCGGTGTACCGCTGGTGCTTCAACCCTCGGAAGGTGTAGGACCGGAATCGTCGCTGGCCCGCAGCACACAGCAGCAGGTTTACACTCAGATTATAGAAGATCTGACAGATGCCATTGCCATACTGCCGGAGGACGGAAACCCCTACCGATTCTCCAGAACCGGGGCACAGGCCCTGCTGGCTAAGGTCTATCTTGAAACCGGTGAGTGGGCGCTGGCCCGGGATATGGCAACTGCGGTAATCGGCAGCGGCCGTTACGGGCTGGTGAGCGATTACCAGGATTTGTTCACAGTAAAAAACAATCCAGAAGCCATTTTTTCGGTTCAGTTTACAGTAAACGACAACAATTCCCAGGCATTCTGGTTCTTTCCCCAGGACCTCGGGGGCCGGCTGGGCTATGCTCCGACCGATGGCAGTGGCAGCAGACCCGACAACCTGGTGGATGCCTATCTTCCGCAGGATACGCGTTTCGAACCCAGCATCGGAGAAGTTGACGGTGTATACTATGGCCGCAAGTACTTCCGGATCTCAAACGGCGACGACAATGTGTATGTTCTGCGCCTGGCCGATATGTACCTGACCAGGGCCGAAGCCAATACACGGCTCGGTGCCGATCCTGTAACGGTTATCCATCCCGACATTAACCGCATTAAAACGCGGGCCGGTGTCCCCCCGGTCGATCCGGCAACCATATCGGAATCGGTTCTGCTGGATGTAATTCTGGATGAAAGGCGCCTCGAGTTTGCCATGGAAGGCCACCGCTTCTTCGATCTCCGCAGAACAGGCCGGGCCATGTCGGTACTGGGAATACCCGAATTCAGGCTGATTTTTCCCCTGCCACAGGCTGAACTGGATGTGAACACCAATCTCGTACAGAATCCGGGTTATTAGAAAGCATCAGATAACAATTTAAAACAAATTCATACACACGGATTCTCCAATTTTCTATCCGTTACTATGAACCTCGGTAAGCGGCAGTGAAGTTCTCAGCTTCGCTGTCGCTTTTTTTTACCCGGTAACACACTATTCATACGTTTTTTTCTTCCGTGCAACTCATTAGCTTGTGCATCCGTTAGCACAGATACCCAGTTGAACCTTAAATAAAAAAGACCCCTAATGCCGGCTGCATACAGGAATTTCGATCATCGCCTGATCAACAAACTCATTCAGAATCGTCTCAGGATGGCCATTCTTGCAAGTGTTGCCCATTCTGACGAGGTGGAGTTCACATCCCTGAAAAATTCTGTCCGTACAACCGATGGCAACCTGAGCATTCAGCTTAAAAACCTGACCGACGGCGGGTTGATAACCGTACGGAAATTCATTGCTGGCAGCCGACCGCAGACCACCGTTGCACTCACGGAAAAAGGGCGGGTGGAACTCGAAAAATTCCGGGCACTCATCAACGACTGGTACACATTCAGATAATGGCATCCCAACCATTCATAACCACCGGCAAACTGACCGGGCTGCTCTCTGACCGGCTTAGTGGCCCCCTGCCGGGGCAAGAGGCACAGTTTCGTATGGCTCCGCGATCGGATAAAGGAATACCCGACAGAGGCGTACCGCCGCAGCTGGCCCGTCGCAGCGGGGTGATGCTGCTGCTGTTTGAAGATGAGACCGGACCAGAACTTGTGCTTACTCTCCGGAGCGGTTCACTTAACCATCACGGCAATCAGCTCAGCCTGCCGGGTGGGCGTGCCGAACACGGCGAGCAGATGGTGGATGCAGCCCTCAGGGAGACGCATGAGGAAGTCGGGATTGATCCTGGAACGATCAGTATCCTCGGTCAGCTCACCCCCCTCCATGTACCGGTTTCGGGAAATATCATCTATCCGGTTGTCGGCTGGATTGACCATCAGCCGGTGCTGATTCCCGATCATCGCGAAGTTGCCGAAGCCTTTACCCTGCCCCTCTCACTTCTGTTTGATTCTTCCCGACTGAAACATACACGCCGGGAACTGCACGGTACCGAATACAACATCCCCTATTGGGATGTCCACCGGATTCCACTCTGGGGCGCTACAGCTATGATTCTCAGTGAATTTTGTGAACTGCTGGTGGATATTTCCGAACAGTGAACGTCACATAAACGGAACCTGGCAGGTGATACCGCGGAAAGTGTCAATTTTACCGGCATAAACCTATATTGATGATATGAGCAGTCAAATTCAGCTATTCCGCGGCCGGCTGGCCTTCATGACCGGCGATCCTGACCTGACGGGTAGCAAGGCACTGCACTTTTTCAAAGACGGGCTCCTTGCCATAAAAGAGGGTTTTGTGATTGAAGCCGGCAACGCCGCAACACTGGAACACACCTTCCCTGCCGACATTCCCGTTACCGATTTCGGATCGCGGCTGATCATTCCCGGCCTTGTTGATGCTCATATCCACAGCTCACAAACCCGGATTATTGCCTCGTATGGTGAGCAACTACTGGAATGGCTCCAAAAATATGCGTTCCCGGAAGAAGCTCGCCACATCGATATTGAATACGCCCGCCTGTCGGCCCGGCTGTTTATCGGTGAACTTTTACGAAATGGCACCACTACGGCCAATGTGTTTACAACCGTGCATCCGCACACCGCCGACCTGCTTTTTGAGGAAGCACACCGTAAAAACATGAGGCTGATTGCCGGCAAGGTACTCATGGACAGGAACGCCCCCGGCGAATTGCTTGACAATCCCGCCACATCCTGTACAGAGTCGGCCACCCTTATCCGGAAATGGCACAATACCGGCAGGCTGGGCTATGCCGTTACCCCGAGATTCGCAATTACGTCAACCCCGGCACAGCTCAATGCAGCCTCCCGCCTTCTCAATGATTTCGAAGGGGTCTGGCTGCACACCCATCTCTCGGAAAACCCCGCTGAAATAAACAGGGTTCAGAAACTCTATCCTGACCGCAACGGCTACTGGGATGTTTATGAACACCACGACCTGACGGGACCCCGTTCGGTGTTTGCCCATGCTGTACACCTCAGCGACAGTGAATTCAGCCGTCTGGCAGATGCCGGCTCGTCGGTAGCTGTATGCCCGTCGTCCAACCTGTTTCTCGGCAGCGGACTGTTCCGTTTCGGCAAGGCATTTGAAACGGGTATCAGAATGGGTATCGGCTCAGATATCGGGGCCGGCACCAGTTTCTCCGTATTGGCAAACCTGAGCGAAGCCTACAAAATTGCCCGGCTGGGCAACACATCAATCACACCCGAAAAGGCCTTTTACCTGGCCACACTTGGAGGTGCCGATGCACTGGGCCTTGACCAGGTTATCGGTACATTCAAACCGGGCTATGAAGCGGATTTCACGGTACTCGATCCCGGGGCAGACTCCCTGCCCGGTCAGCGTACCACCGGAACTGCATCCTTCAGGGACCTTTTTTTCCCGCTGATGATAACGGGTGATTATCGCGTGATTCACAGTACCTGGATTATGGGCAAACCACTATATCGGGCAGCCGGATCCTGACCCTTCAGTTCAATTGCGGGTGTGCTTCATTTTGTTCGCTGATCCTGCCTGCCTGCCTCGATTCGAACAGTAACGGTGTCTGTAACTTTATGCGTTACTTATGAAACATCTCTTTGATTTTGTATTTTAAAGGTTGAAATCATTTTAATATTTACGATTCCACCGGGATTAAGACGGCACCATGAGTGTTGACAAACTTCAGCGTCAACGGTTCGAAAACAAGTATGTGATTGATGAGGACAGGGCCCTGGCTATCAGGGATTTTACCTCATCGTACATGCAGGTGGATGAGTATGGGGCAAAACAGCCTAATCTTTCATACCCGGTTCACTCCCTGTATTTCGACAGCCCGGACCTTGTACTGGTACAGAACACCATTAACGGCGACCGGAACCGTTTTAAATTACGCATCCGCTTTTACGAAAACATGGGTGATGCACCGGTCTATTTCGAAATCAAACGGCGCCATAACAGTGTGATCGCAAAAAAGAGAGCCGCCGTTCGAAGGCAGGCTGCAGCTATGGTCGCTGCCGGACAGATATCCGGATCCGGTATTCTCGCTGAGGAGGATATCTACCATCAGCAGGCCCTCGAAGAGTTCACACGGCTGCGTTCACAACTCAATGCAGGTCCTGTTGCCCATGTAACCTACTTCCGCGAGGCATGGATGGGATTCGACGGGCAGAATTTCGCCAGGCTTACCATGGACCGCCACGTCTACACAGAGCCCTGCAAAACGGTCGATTTTAACCCCATGCTTGATAATCCGGTCAATATATTCGGCAACAAGGTAATTCTTGAGCTCAAATTCACCAACAGGTACCCCCACTGGTTCAGGGATCTTATACAGATATTCGATCTCCGGCAGGGACCTGCGGCCAAGTACGTTGACGGTGTCACCAAACTGGGTGAGCACCGGTTTCATATGGCCTACCTCTGAACAACCACTTACGATAACATACAATGGATCAATGGATTTATCTGGATAATTCCGGTTTTTCCGGCACAGACCTGCCTACGCTGCTGCTCTCTCTGCTGCTGGCCTTTATGGCCGGTCAGCTCATGGCCTGGGTATATATGTATACCCATACCGGGTTATCCTATTCACGCACGTATGTGAATTCCCTCATCATCATACCGATGACGGTCTCACTTGTGATGACTGTTCTCGACAACAACCTTGTGACCGCTTTCAGCCTGATGGCTGTTTTCGCCATTGTACGTTTCAGGAATATAGTAAGGGATACCCTGGATACCGTTTACATCCTTACCCTGATCGTGATAGGCATGGCAGCGGGTACACAGCTCTACATGTCGACCGTAATAGGCGCCCTGCTATTTGCCACTATAATGATTTATTTGTGGTACACCAATTTCGGGGCCCGGCAACGCTACGATTTTATCATCAATCTGCACTGGTCGCGGCCTGAGCGGGAAATTGCAGAGCTGCTGAATCTGCTGAACCGGCACAGTATGAAAGTTCAGCTGGCCAGCCAGCGTACATCCCAGGCCGGTGAGGGTACCGATTTGTCGTACCGGTTACTGCTGCGCGACCCGGACCAGTCATACACGCTGATTGAAGAGCTACGCGGGGCCTCCGGTGTATCAAGAGTTACTGCCCTGAGGGCAGAAGAAGAATCGGAGATTTGATTTGCAGAACAATTTTGAGCCCATAAAAATACCCGTCAGCAGAAAGCTTAAGGAGCTCCGCTTCCGTTTTCTGCCGGTTGTTGTATTCTTTCTTGTCGGTATTGCCGTATTTAATCTTTGGGATTATCACGTAACACCCTCCTCATTCATCGGCCTGGCCGAATCGGAACGATCGCTGGTCATGAGTCCGCGACCCGGCACCGTACTGGCCATCAGTGCCGTGCGGTTTGACCCGGTGGTTGAAGGTGACGAGATTGCAAGAATTTATCCGGTAGACCCGGCCGTCTGGAACGCACAGCTCGAAGTGATTCGGGCCGAGGTTGAACTTATCCGTACCTCACTCGAACCTGTCACAAACCGGCAGCGAAATCTGCTCAACTACGAAGGCCTGCGGCTTGATCTGATGAACGCCCGCATTGAACTGGCTACGGCACGCATCAGCCGCGACCGGCTGGAGCGCGACCTGGTCCGCGCCGATAACCTTTACGACCAAAATCTGATCTCCGAAGCGGAGTACGATCTGATCAGGTCTGCATTTGTATCCATCGACCTTGAAGTGGATGAAAAGGGAAAGCTTATAGGGGAGATGGAAGAGAGGCTGCAGACCCTGGGTGCAGGGCTTATTTCAGGCGATGGCAGTGCCAAAGATGATCCGGTAAGAGCGGCAATCGATGTAAAGGAAAAAGAATTGAATGTAATTGAAGCGGAGTTGAGTCCCCTCATAATCCGGGCACCGATCAGCGGCATGATCAGCCAGTCTTACAAAAACAACGGCGAATTTACCGGCGAGGGGGAACCCCTGTTTAATATCAGCGCAACAGGTACCCGTTATGTAATCGGGTATGTACGGCAGCCTGTTTCACGTTTACCGGAACCCGGAGCTGCCGTCGAAGTACGTCCCCGTTCCCGGCGGGCATCGTACGAAGGCCAGATCACCCACATCGGAACACAAATGGAACCTGTTCATGAATCCATGCTCCGGCCCGGTCAAACGGTCGAGTATGCCCTGCCCGTCAGGATCCGGATCAATCCCGATTCAGATCTCATCCCCGGTGAGCTGGTGGATATTACGGTACGGTAACCGGAGTCAGTCTGCCAGCCTTTTCAGTTCTGTCAGTAATAACAAGGCTTCGATCGGGGTCATACGGTTTGGATCGGAGGCCTTCAGTTTGTCGCGCAGCTGCTCGAGCCTGGGGTCGATCTCTGTCTGAAACAGCGACATCTGTGGCAAAACAGCTTGTTTCTCCATTCTGGCAGTAACCGTTTTCGCGGCCGCTTTCCGGACTTTGGCCCCTTCCTGCAGTGTGCCGTTGCTGTTGGTAATATCGAGGCTGTGCTGCTCCAGATTGGTCAGTATTTCACGCGCCCGTTCCAGAACCACATTGGGAAGGCCGGCCATGGCTGCAACCTGGATTCCGTAACTCAGGTCAGCCCCGCCCTTTACCAGTTTCCTCAGGAAAATGACCTTGCCCTCATGCTCCCTCACCTGAACATTGTAGTTTACAATGCGCTCATAGAGCCCTTCCAGTTCGTTCAGCTCATGATAGTGGGTTGCAAAGAGTGTTTTTGCCGCCACTGCCGACTGGTTGTGCAGGTACTCGGCCAGCGACCATGCAATGCTGAGCCCATCGAAGGTGCTGGTCCCGCGGCCAACTTCATCGAGCAATATCAGTGAGCGGGGAGTGGCGTTATTCAGAATGTTGGCGGCTTCATTCATCTCCACCAGGAAGGTACTTTCTCCGGCAGCCAGATTGTCGGAGGCCCCGACCCGGGTAAATATCTTGTCGACCAGTCCGATCACCGCCTTTCCGGCCGGTACGTAACTGCCCACCTGTGCCAGCAGTACAATCAGGCCGGTTTGCCTCAGAATGATACTTTTACCCGCCATATTGGGGCCCGTAATGATCATAATCTGATTCGAGGTATTATCGAGATACACATCGTTGGGGATGAACGGTTCACCCATCGGCAGGGACCGCTCAACCACGGGGTGGCGGCCGGCGCGGATGTCGATCACATCCGACTCATCCACTTTTGGTTTGGTGTAGTTATAGCGAAAGGCAACCTCTGCCAGACTCTGCACACAGTCAAGCCGGGCAATGGCATCGGCAATTTTCTGAACCTGCCCGGCATAACCGGTTACGTATTGCCGCAATTCCTCAAACAGTTCATATTCGAGTGAATTGATCCGGTCTTCGGCCGAAAGAATTTTCTCTTCAATTTCTTTGAGTTCGGGTGTGATGTAGCGCTCTGCATTTACCAGGGTTTGTTTGCGGATAAATGTGTCGGGTACCTTTTCCTTGTGTGCGTTGGTGACTTCGATATAATATCCGAACACTTTGTTATATCCCAGTTTCAGTGAATTTATGCCGGTTTCTGCCACAAGCTTCTGCTGAATTTTGGCGATGTAGGCTTTCCCGTTCCGGGTGATGTCCCTGAGATCCTCAAGCTCCGGCGAAAAACCATCACGGATAAAGCCACCGTCGCGCAGTCCCGCCGGGGGATCATCGGCAATGGTAATGCTGATGCGTTCCTGTAGTCCGGCAAGTACTTCAAGATCATCATTGATGGCCTTCAGGAATTGCTCTTCGCTGCCGTTGATGAGAATTTTAAGCCCCGGTACAGTGTCAAGCGATATCCGCAGCTGCATCACCTCCCTGGCATTGGTACGTCCCACACAAATTCTGGAAATAAGCCGCTCCAGGTCACCAATCTGATCGAGTTCTTCCCTGAGGCTGCGACGCTTGTCGTGATTGATAAACAGCGATTCAACAGCATTGAGTCTTCTGGTAATCAGGGCCCGGTTTTTCAACGGCCGCATAATCCATTTTCTCAGAAGCCGGGCGCCCATGGCCGTACGCGTCTCATCGAGGATGGAAATGAGTGTTCCCTCGGTGCCGCCCTCCTGCAGGCTTGATGTGAGCTCGAGATTGCGTTTTGTTGCAGGATCGAGCATCATGTACCCATCATTCTCGTGGGCAAAGAGCCTTCTCAGGTGGCCAAGGGATGCCCGCTGGTTCTCTCTCACATAATTGAGCAGCACCCCGGCCGCCACATGGGCCGCCTTCATCTCCTCCACACCGAACCCCTTAAGGGAATGCACCCCGAAGTGTTCGGTCAGCAGCCCGTAGGCGAAATCGTGTTCGAATATCCAGTCTTCCTGGTAACTGAGGATGTAACTTTTCAGGAAGTCCGGGGTGTTTCCCTTCATTTTTTTGCTCAGCAGAACTTCGGCTGGCTGAATACTCTGTACAAACGAGGCCAGGTTATCGCGTTCGAACTGGGCAAGGGCAAATTCGCCGGTCGACACATCCGAATACGCGACCCCGGCAATGCTTCCATTCGTATGTACCGCACAGATGTAGTTATTCCGTTTGTGCTCGAGCAATTTGTCGGATATGGTCACACCCGGGGTTACAATCTCGGTTACCTCACGTTCAACCACCTTTCTCTTGTCGGCTTTGGCCGCAGCCGGATCTTCCATCTGATCGCATACGGCAACGCGGTGGCCACGGCGAACCAGTTTGGGAAGATAGGTGTCGATGGCATGGTGAGGGAATCCGGCCAACGGGGTCATATCGCCGCTGTTGTTGCGTTTTGTAAGGGTTATGCCCAGTTCCCTGCTTATCAGAACCGCATCGTCGGAGAACGTTTCATAGAAATCCCCTACCCTGAACAGCAACACCGTTCCCGGATGCTTTGCCTTAATCTCATTGTATTGCCGCATCAGCGGCGTTTCGGATTTGGATCCGCTCATAGCAGGGCTTTCAACCGGTCAGTCCGGTAAAAATTCGATTGCAATGTTCAATTTTATGGAAAACATAATCAGGTATACTCAGCCGGCCGGCCAAACAATCCCTACTGAAAATATCATGTACCACCGGCCTTGTAATATGCGCGTTGGTACAATATTTTCGGATCAGCCCGTAACTGATGCCCGGTAATGTTAATCGGGAAATATACATCGCACAGCATCGGACATCAATAAAACAACGTGACAAATAATATCGACTACCCGAAACTGGTAAAATCATTCTATCTGCAGCCTGATGTGGTTGAAGCGAGCCGCCGTCTGCTTGGAAAAGTTCTTGTGACCAGATTTAACGGCATCCTTACTGCGGGTAAAATTGTGGAAACCGAAGCCTACGCCGGTATTACAGACCGCGCTTCCCATGCCTACGGCGCCCGCAAAACGGATCGTACCCGCATTATGTATGCTGCCGGGGGTGTTTCCTACATCTACCTTTGCTATGGTATTCATCACCTGTTTAATGTAATCACCAACCGCGAGGATATTCCCCACGCAGTTCTTGTCAGGGCCCTTGAACCGCTGGATGGAATAGAATGGATGCAGAAAAGGAGGAATTTAAACAGGGTACAGAGAAATCTGACCGGCGGGCCCGGACTTCTCACACAGGCTATGGGCATTCAGACAACTCACAGCGGTACCGATCTGACGGGTGATACCATCTGGATTGAAGACCGGAATTTCAGGGTCGGTGCCGGTGACATTCTTTGCAGCCCCAGGGTCGGCGTACTCTATGCAGGTGATGATGCCGGCAAGCCATGGAGATTCAGGCTTAAAAACAATCTGTTTACCAGTCCCGCAATCTGACAGCCACCCTGTCAGTTGGTGATGTAAGATAACCGTTAAGTCAGTTTGGCTTGCTGAAAAAAGAAAGTGTCTAGTTGTCCCACTCTTCCATATCCCTCATCAGGGTTTCAACACGCAGTTTGAGTGCCGGCTCGTGCTGTATCATCTCAAATATTTCGTCAAAACGCTCAAGCCCCATTCCATTTGATTCGATGGCAGTAACAATTTTACGCTCCATACTCTCCTGCATTTTATTGATCGTGGACGAAACATTTCTGAACCTGATGATATCTTCCTCGGAGGCGTCCATCTCCTGTTGAGACTCGCCCATCTTCATAGAATTCAGGATGCGGTTGTATTTGTCGACATCCAGACCGTGATGCTTCAGCGTATCCGCCATCCTGATATTATCTTCATTGTATATGCTTTGTGCCATAAATGTGGCAAGCAGGTACTGTTTTAGCTCATCGTCGCTGACCCGCTCAGTTGTGCTTTGAGATGCAGGGTTAACCGGGTTTTGTGCCAGAATGTAAGCCGGGGTCAGAAAAAAAATCAGGAGCAGAAGCGCTGGTCTGAATTTCATTACAGGGTAATTAGTTCTATTGATTAAGGTTATCACGGATAATAAGGGAATTTGGCGTAAATGGGACATTCACTCAAAACGATGAATACATGTGATTGACCCGCCTGTTGCCGCAAATTATCATTATAAGATATCAACAAAACGCATTTTGAGACAGATTTGTTATCTAAAAATGCCAAACATGCAAGAAAACATTTAATAATCTGCTATGCCGGGAACGCAAAACCGTAAATATTCCTTTAGGTGTTACAACATGTAATATAACAGCAACCCAAACACAGAAAAAATATTCAAATTATGAGACCAACTTCCCTTTTAACACTTCTCGCTCTGTCAATAACCCTCCTTGCCTCAGGCAACATTACTGAAAGATCTGCAAGCAATGAAGCTCCTGTCTGGAGCATCGACAAGGCACACAGCACTGTAAAATTCCAGGTACGCCACTTCTTTACCCCGGTACCCGGTACATTTGACGAATTCGACGGAATGGTCAGGTTTGATCCAAACAATCTCGAAGGCAGCAGCATTGATGTAAACATTGCGGTGAGCAGTGTAAATACCAATAATTCTGATCGTGACGAACACCTCCGTTCCGACGATTTCTTTAATGTTGCCGGCTTCCCCGAAATGCATTTCAAAAGCAATACTATTCGTCAAACAGGAGAAAATACCTACGTAGCCGATGGTCAGCTAACTATTCGTGATGTAACCAGAGATATCGAACTTCCATTTGAATTCCTCGGTGCCATGGAACATCCCATGAGAGACAACACCACGGTTGCAGGTTTCAGGGCCGAATACAAACTGATGCGAACCGACTTTGGTGTCGGATCTGGCAACTGGGCCATGACAGCCGTTGTAGGTGATGAAATTTCCATCGAAATACTCATGGAAGTGCTCAACATAGCAAGCTGAACATTCTCCTGCGGTTTTCAACACCCTCACCGACAAATAAAGCACCGAACAAACATATCCGGTGCTTTTTTTTATGCATCAGCCATATCAGGGCGAGTACAGGTTTTACTAATCGGATGTTTGAATGTATCTTTCATTACACCCGAACGATACTGAATCCCGAGCATGCCACGCAGAAAAAAAAGAAACCTGTTGCCTGTAATTACCGGTTTTGTGGTCATTATTGCCGTCATCGCCGGATTTTTATATATCAGGATGGCAATGGATGCACCAGGCACATCAGCCGATGTACCGGGTACCGGAACGGAACGGGGAATAAGCCTGACAAATCTGGATCAGATTGAGGATCGTCTGGCCACCATTCAATCCGAATTTTCCGGAGACCGAAGCAGATTCACTATGCCGGGAACCATATCCATTCCGGTCGTAAATGAGGATATGAATGCCGACGGCCACACCGAAACCATGGCGGTCGAATTCCTGAGCAGCGGACAATTGCATCCGGAACTTAGTGCCGAAGGGTTCCAGGGGCCGGTCCGTGGCATCCGGATTATAACACTGAGAAATGAGGATGCCATCAGGCTTCTCGATATATCACCCGATGCGATGAAAGACAGCCGTGGTTCCATACTGATCGATCAGGAAAGGGCGGTTAACGGATACGCATTCCGGCTGGGCTTATATGATGGAGAACCATACACATCAACCGTTTACCTGATTGAACTCATTATGCTTGATGCATCCGGCAGTTCAGTCAGCGACGACATCACCCTGTACTGGAATCCGGCAGCCGGCAGGTACTCGGCCACCAATACCTTTGGAGCTCCGGGCACATTCAGTAACTGATCGTACAGCCACTGTATCTTCGCCCGTCGTATTGCACCCTTCAGATGCTGCATGAAGGCTGTTGCACTGTGTGTTCAAGGCAGACCAGACTTGGATAAACCGAATGCTCACAACCCTTTGTATGGTCTTCTGTTTTATCCTCCGGTTCTGTATTAAAGACAGTATCAGGTTTTAAAACACTGCCTAATCACCGTATATTTAACCATCAGCAGAAACCAAAATCCGATATAACCGTGATGTTTAAAAACCGCCGATTTATTATCCTCACCGCACTGATAGCAGGTGCCGCTTTGATCCGTTTCCTGCCCCATCCACCCAATTTTGTACCCATTGCTGCTATGGCACTCTTTGGAGCAGCCTTTTTCAGGGATAAAAGAATGGCATTTCTGATCCCCATAAGCGCCATGCTGCTTAGTGATCTGATCCTGGGATTCCATTCTACCATGCTTTTTGTATACCTCTCTTTCGCTGCTATCGTTGGATTGGGTTTTCTTCTTCGTAACAGGGTGAACTTTTTCACGGTTACAGGAGCTTCGCTGGGAGCATCCACCCTCTTTTTCCTGGTTACCAATTTTGGCGCATGGCTGGGGAATCCGATGTACCCCCAAACGGCTGAGGGGTTGATAGCTTCGTATGTGGCAGGAATTCCCTTTTTCCACTACACGGTGGCCGGCGACCTGTTCTTCTGCGGCGTGCTGTTCGGAACATGGGCCCTGGCAGCCCGGAGTGTTCCTGGGCTCGAACTCAAACCGGCTGAAATCTGATTTTATCAGACCGGCTGCTTTTAAACAATTCTTTATTCCAGTTAATCCAAAAAAGATTATGAACCACCTGAAACGGTTTATCCCGATACTTTTCATCGCTTTACTGTTCAGTGCCTGCTCTGAGTCACCCGACTATTCATCGGTTCTTGAAACCATTACAGAAGAAAGCCTGATGACTCATATTCAGGCCCTTTCGGCCGATTCCATGATGGGACGTGCACCGGGAACCGAAGGTGAGCGCAAAACGGTCGATTATCTGATCAGCGAATACCGGAAGTATGGCATTGAACCCGGAATGCCCGGCGGCAGCTACATCCAGGAAGTACCCGTTATCGGCCAGGTAACCGATCGTGACGCACAGTTGCATATCCGGAAAAACGGACAGAATCTGCACTCGTTCGATTACTATACAGAAATGATGGCGTGGCCGGCTTCACAACAGGAGCAGGTGGATGTCCGGGATGCCGAACTGGTTTATGTTGGTTACGGGATCGTAGCCCCGGAAGAAAACTGGGATGACTACAAAGGAACGGATGTGTCGGGCAAAATACTTGTTTTTAAAAATAACGATCCTTCGACCTTCCCCGACCGTTTTGCCGGCGAAGCCCGTCTCTACTACGGGCGCTGGGGTTATAAATTCGAAATGGCTGAAAAGATGGGGGCACTGGGTGCCATCATCGTTCATACCACGCCAACTGCCGGTTACGGATGGAATGTTGTTTCCGGCAGCTGGGGCCGTGAGCGATTTGAACTCGGTAAGAACGGGCAACCCGGATCCACTGAATTCAGTGCCTGGCTTACCGAAGAAGGAAGTACCGCGCTGTTTTCTGAAGCCGGTCTGGATCTGCACGAAATGCTGGAAGCAGCAGAAAGTCCCGATTTCAGTCCTGTAACACTGGATGGCATAACGGCTTCGATTCAGTTGAAATCAACCTATAAAGACCTTACCCTGATGAATGTAGTCGGTAAAATTGAGGGAAATGACCCCGAACTGAAAAACGACTATATCGTATTTACCGCACATCACGATCACCTTGGTGTGGGTACCCCGGTCGACGGCGATTCGATCTTCAACGGGGCTCTTGACAATTCCAGTGGTGTAAGTGCCGTACTCAATCTGGCAAGAACCTATGCATCGGTTAAAGACGATCTGAGGCGCAGCATGTTATTCGTGATGGTTGGAGGAGAAGAATCGGGACTGTTAGGATCCGACTACTTTACAGGTAACCCGCCTGTCAGTCCGTCGAACATGACAGCAAACATCAATATCGACGGTCTTAATATTTTCGGCCCCACCAAAGATATCATCGTGATTGGCAAAGGCCGGTCGTCGATGGATGAAATCATGCAGAAAGAGGCTGCCAAAGACGGGCGGGAAGTCCGTCCTGACCAGAATCCGGAACAGGGCTCCTATTACCGGTCTGATCACTTCTCATTTGCCAAAGTGGGTGTGCCCGCCCTCTATCCGAAAGCCGGTGTTCGTTATCTGAACAGGCCGGATAACTACTATGAGGAGGTTGTACAGCCCTATCTGAGTGTGAATTATCATACCGTGCACGATGAGGTTGACGAAAACTGGGACCTGAGCGGAGCTGTAAAAGATGTACGTCTCATATTCCGTGTGGGCAAACGTATTGCCAATCAGGATGAAATGGTAACCTGGACACCCGGCGATGAGTTTGAGGCTATTCGTTTGCAATCTCTCCGGGAAGCAGGCAGACAGACCGGTGAATGATTTGCCGGTCCGGCGGCAGATATACCGCCGTTGTATCGCAGCTATGCATCCGCCAAATGAAAGAACCCGAACTGTCGCGCAGGAATTTTATGCGCATCAATCTGATTAACTGGACACTGACGGTACCCATGCTCATTCTTTTTGCATGGCCCTATTACATGGTGTGCAGATGGTTTGAGTTTGACGAGCTTTTTACCCTGACCGGATCCATCCTGTTCGCTTTTCCTTTTATGGTAACCATTCTGCATGGCCATGTAACCATGGCACTGGGGGCACTGCACAGGCACCATTACTACAACTGGTTGAGCCGTTATCCGTTTACTATAGGTTTCCTGTTCCATCCCGCTATGTTCAGAACGCGCTTCCGCCTCGCTCTTGTCCTGATCAGCCTGGCAATGCTGCTTATAGGTATTCTGGCATCCTGACCGGTAAAAGACCAAAATATTGCCGGTTGAGTAACGTGATTTAAACTAATTCTAAATTCGGGGTGATATGAATGACTTCTGACCTGTTCTGGTTATACTTGGATGTTATTTAATAATCCAGATGATAAAAAAATGAGCGATTCAAAAATTACCCGCAAATCATTCCTTAGAAACATCTCCGTGCTGGGAGCTACCGCATTCGGCGCTTCCACTCTTATAACCGCCTGTGGTGGCGGCGGTGATACTGAAACACAACCCGCAACGGATGCCACAACCGCCCCTGCTGACCCCTGTGGCGACACTACGGGACTAAGCGAGTCGGACCTCAACATGCGCCGCAACCTGCAGTACGTGCATGAAACGCCAAACCCCGAGCAACGCTGCAACAACTGCCAGCTCTGGATTGAGCCCGAGAACGGCGAATGTGGTGGATGCACCCTGTTCCGTGGCCCGGTTAATCCGAACGGATGGTGCAATTCATGGGTGGAAAGGCAGTCCTGAGTTTCTGTTACTTAACCAGACCTGCATGGTAAACCGTGCCTGCTGTTTTTAAACAACGGGCACGGTTTTTTTATGTAAACAAGTCACTGTTCACAGCTGTTCAAAAATGGCTGGAATAATTATGATCCGATTGTTGTGATAGCCTGTGTAATCCAATATAATCGTCAGTAGCGGAAAACGGCAGCAAGTGGCGATTCGTCGGGCAACTCGTCACTCTCAACGGCATAAACCGTTCCGCCTTTTTGTATGGTATGGATAGCTGCAGTATCCAGCAGATCAACACTCTCCAGACCTGGTTTCTCATCGATATATATGGCCCCTGCTTCCGGAGCATAGTTACCCCACAAATGATCCTGAAGGTCTACAAAGAGGGTGCTGACACGACCACCAGCAGCTGCCTTAAGAACCTGCGGCAGTTCAGCGGTAGCCATGGAGTTGTTTTTAAGCTCATGGTACTTTTCTACAGCCTGCTTACGGGTCTGATCAAAATAGGGCTCCAGCAGTGACCAGGCTTTTTTATGAATCTCTTCAGGTCGCTGAATGTCGTGATTACCGGGCAGCCCCTCTTCAAACAGGCTGCCGTAATTACTTATATCCCTGTAAAGCGGGAGAAGGTAATCTACCCCGGCCAGGATTACCGGAATTTTCCGTGAGCCCATATAGTTGCACAGGGCATCGTCAATTTTTCTCAGATACTGTTTTATGTCGTGTGTATTGTCGTCTTCCCCCGCACCATGTCCGTGGAATACCGCCGACCGTCCTGCCTGTCGCATTGAGGTTCCCGTATGGAACTGCATTGTCTGAATGTATTCATCAATATTGAGTGCATCAGCAAGATTTTTGGGCAGATCTTCAACTTCAACTGCATGCACACTGTCGCGTGATCCACGAAGCAGGCGCACCAATTTCTGGCTCATTACCAGTATATAAAACAGCCCATCTCCGGTTAAAAGCGGCATGAGCGGCTTCAGATGGAAACGGGCAGCCGTGTTTTGAAATTCGTCAAAACGGACCGGCAGCCGGTAGTAGTTAAATGTACCGGGAGAACGAAATACCGCAAATCCGTCGCCCATGTGTTGCCAGAGCATTGTATCGTCGAGTAAATCCTTGAGGGGTTTAATCAGGGCCTCCCTTTCTCTTTCCTTAAAACCCGAATTCTCAAGGTCATCTTCTGCCCTGCTGATCAGGTTTTTAAAACGGATCGGATCCTGTTCCGTTTCCCTCCCTGTTCGGTGTGTTGGCATGTATATTGATATACACGGCTTTTCAATAGTTTCTGACAGCTTTTTTAATTCATCAACTGAAAATACAGCCATAAGTACCTCTCTTTTTTTAAATCCCTGAATATTTCAAAGAGCCTTTCCGGCCTCAAAGCCGGACAATCACTTGCTGCTATCAATATAACCGGATGAGGTGTAAATATCATCTCTCAACCCCCAATACCGGTTACCTGTGTGATCTTCTGCCCTGAAAAGTACATCTCTTTTCATCACCGGAATGCTGCGTCCTGCTGGCACCTGGAAGACTATGAACAGCTGAAGCCGGACATCCAGCTTGTTCATCACATCTGGGGTTGTCTGTTTTTGTCCTGTACACGCTGATAACGACAGCAACAAAAAAATAAGGTGTACATCAGTCCGGGTAATTTTCAATTCAGCAGATATCTGATTAATGACGTGCTATAATTATAAAAGATACGCTATAATTAACAGAAACCGGGAAATACTGTTCCCACTGCTTTCATGCTCTTTCCGGCATTAAGGTATAATATCGTTTTTTGGATGTAATCCAGTTACTGTAAATTTATTGCAATTACCGCGTAAAAATAAATTATTAGAGCCCGAAACGGAAAAACAGGATATTCCTTCATACTGTTCCGGGTTAACCTTTCTGACCCGGGTCGATTACAGGCCTTTACCATTCCTGCAGAAGCTGAAACCGGTATTTCATAAGTAGGCATAAATGAATACATTTACTCAATCCAAAAAAAAGCAGCAATTGCCCGCAAAATAGCAGTAAAGACAGTAAAAATTATGCCTACAGTCTATCTTGACAATGCAGCTACGACCCGTCTCGATGAACGGGTTCTGGAAGCTATGCTCCCTTTTCTGAAGGATGAATACGGGAATGCCTCATCCATACACCATGCAGGCCGCATGGCTACAGTGGCTGTTGAAGAGGCCCGGGAGAAAATCGCGGCATTCATCAATGCCAGGCCCTCCGAAATCATCTTCACCAGCGGTGGCACGGAAAGTAACAACAGTGCCATAAAAGGGGTACTCGGGGCAACTCCAAAACGTCACATAATCACCTCCCGTGTTGAACATCATGCAGTGCTCCACCCGGTACAGAATGCCCGTAAGGAAGGAGTAAATGCGACTTTTCTGGATGTGAAACCGACCGGACATGTTTCTGTTGAACAGGTTCGTGAAGCGATCACCGACGATACAGCCCTTGTAACGTTGATGCATGTCAATAACGAGATAGCAGCCATCAATCCGGTAAAGGAAATTGGCAGATTGTGTGCTGAAAATGGCATTCCGTTTCACACCGATACAGTTCAGAGCATCGGTAAAATTCCCGTTGATGTAGTTGATATGAATATCGATTTTCTCTCGATAAGTGGTCATAAAATACATGGCCCCAAAGGAATAGGGGCACTTTTTATAAAATCGGGAAGCCGCTGGAAACCATGGATGGAGGGTGGTTCACAGGAGCGGCGCCGGCGCGGTGGCACACTCAATGTGGCCGGCATTACAGGACTTGGAAAAGCCGTTGAGATCGCCTCGGCCGAGATGGAGAAGAACAACCGGCATCTCAAAGACCTGAAAACCCGGCTGGTTTCCGGACTGCGAAACACATTCCCCGATCTGATCGCTTTCAACGGCGACGTCGAAAACGGGGCCAGTCATATAGTGAATTGCTCATTCAGGCTCGACGACCAGAAAGCACTCGACGGGGAGATGCTGCTGCTGAATCTCGACATCGAGGGGATCTGTGTTTCGAACGGCTCGGCATGTACATCCGGGGCCGTTGAAGCCTCCCATGTACTCACTGCCCTCGGCATGGTAACCCCGACCGCTAAAAGCAGCCTCCGGTTCAGTCTCAGTAAATTCAATACGGCAGAGGAAATCGACTATACCCTTGAAAAAATCGGTACCATCGTTCAAAGAATGCTGCAAACTGCCGATGCCTAGACAAGACGCATCAAATTATATCGATCGATGACCTCCGCATTGCAAATGAGGCTTGCCGTATTCTTTGGTTCGGGCATCGGCAATAAGATGGCTTAACGTGATACAGCTTGCTGACGGATTTGCCGCCCTTCCCGGCGGATTCGGAACCTACGATGAACTGTTCGAAATCATCACCTGGTCTCAGCTCGGCTATCACAACAAACCCGTTTACATTCTCAATACTGCCGGATATTTCGACCCGCTGATCTCCGTGATTACCAGGGGAGTCGACGACGGCTTCATAAAAGAGGGTTATTTATCCCTTTTTTCGATTTTTCAGGAACCGGAGCCCATGCTGGATGTGTTCAGAAGCCATATAAGCGGAAATGCCGCTCAGCCCTCATAGGTATTATCATCTAAACCCATGCAGCTTAACCGCTGTTTTCTTGCAATCCTATTAATCATGATTTCTGTTAACCAGGAACCTGTTTCCAAAGCAGCAGCAGGCGGAGTACACGACAACCCTCTTGAACCTTGCCCCGATACACCCAACTGCCATATTGAAGAAATCGTCACTACAGATAACCCTGCAGTGCTTTTCGACAGACTGGTTGAATCTCTGAATGAGACCGGAGCAGAATCGGTATCGCCGGAACCCGGTGAGCTATTCATATCTGCAGTGTACAAGATCCCTTTGTTCGGCTTCCGTGACGATGTTACAGCCCGAATCGTTCCGGCCGGTAACGGGGAAACGCTGCTGTTCATCAGAAGTGCAAGCCGGGTGGGCCACAGCGATTTTGGCGTAAACCGCAGAAGAGTACAGAGAATACTGAAAAAACTGTAGCAGCCTCAGCGCTTATGCCTCTGTACCGGCCTCCTTATAGATACTGCTGATAAGCTCTTTATACCGGTCTTCGATGATCCGGCGTTTTACCTTAAGTGTGGGTGTAAGCTCGCCCGACTCAACAGTAAAAGGTTCAGTTAACAGCCGGAACTGGCGCACTTTTTCATGTGAAGCAAGATTTTTATTCAGTCCTTTGAGCTCCTTGTCGAAAAGTTTAATAATGTCGGGGTGTACAAGTAACTCGGATGGCTCGGTAAAGCTGATTTGATTCTGGCTCGCGTACGATTTCAGCATATCAAAATCCGGCACGATTAGCGCGGCCATGTAGGCCTGATGTTCACCCAGTATCACGCACTGATCCACATACATACTGCTTTTCAGTGAATCCTCTAAAGGACCGGGGTAGATATTTTTACCACCGGCATTTACGATCATATGCTTCAGCCTGTCGGTAATCTGCAGGTACCCGTCAACAAAACGGCCGATATCGCCGGTATGAAACCAGCCGTTATCATCGATAACTTCTCTGGTTGCCTCCTCTTTGCGCCAGTAACCCTTCATTACGTTCGGGCCTTTACAGAGTATTTCACCGGATTCGGTCGTCAGGCTGCTCGGGTAATCGTCTCCGGAAAGTTCACCGATAATATTGTTGTTCTCAAGGCTCTGAATGGCAACGGTTACACCGGGAATAACGTGGCCTACCGTACCGTATCTTTCACGACCGAAAGGATTCACCGTAATAACGGGAGTCGTTTCTGTTAATCCATAACCCTCGGTGATCTTGAGTCCGGCCGATTCGAAAAAAGTACCGATCTCGGCCGGCAACGCGGCTCCACCCGATACAAACAGCTTGACCCTTCCACCTGTTCTCTGCTTCAGCTTATCGAAAACCAGTTTATCGGCAAGAACCTTTTGCAGGCTTACCAGTCCCCGTTTACCCGCGGCATGCTTCCTGCCCACGCTTATGGCCCAACTGAAAATTTTCTTCTTCGTATCGTTGCCCTCTTCAACACTTTTCAGAATCAGGTTATAGATCTTTTCAAACAGGCGGGGCACAGATACCACAACGGTCGGTTTGGCCTCCACCAGGTTTTTCGATACCGTATCCACACTTTCCGCGTAATAAATTTCGGCACCGGCGGCAAGCATGGCATAATACCCGCCAATACGTTCAAAAGAGTGGCACAAAGGCAAAAACGAGAGCGTCCGGTCCTGATCGCCGATATTCAGTACCTGATGGGCCGCTTTGACGTTACTGACGATGTTACTGTGGGTGAGCATCACCCCTTTGGGTTCACCCGTTGTTCCGGAAGTGTAGATGAGGGTGGCCAGGTCTTCTTTCACTACGCGCATCGATTCGGCTGCTATCTTTTTCTCATATTTCCCGAGCAGACCCTTGCCTTTTTCTATGACATCACGAAACAGAACCACGTAGTCATTATCCAACAGACTCGATACCCTGGGCTCGTCGAATGCGATTACCTGCCGGATGTCGGGACAGTTGGGTTTTGCCTCAACTGCTTTTTTTAACTGAATGCCGGTTGAAACCAGAAACAATTTTGAGCCTGAGTCCCGAAGAATATATTCACACTGATTAACGGGCAATGTGGAATACAGCGACACGTTAACCGCGCCGATCAGCTGTGCGGCGATATCCATCAACGCCCATTCATAGCGGTTTTCACTCAGAATTGCGATACGGTCTCCCTTGCCGATACCCAGGTCAAGATAGTAGGCAGCCAGGCTGAACACATCTTCTGTGAACTTGTCCCAGTCGATTGTTTCGTAAGGCATGGAAGATTCCGGTTTAAAGGCAAATGCGGTCTTACCGGTCAGCTTGTATTTTTCTGTCAGGTTCAGAAACAGCTCGGTAATCGTATCAAAGTCTACTTGTACGGGCATGAGATGTGGATTAATTTCTTTATATCAGATTTGATTAATATACGAAAGTTGATGAAATGTGATTACATAAGCGTATTTACAGCTCTTACCTGATTAGTTGATGCGCAACACCCAGCCGGCCCGGTTTTTGGTCAATAAATCGGTGAAAAAATGAAATCAGAGGTTTGTCTTATCCGTTTCATATCCGAATTTCGTATATTTAAGCAGTCTAAATATACTCTACATGGCAACACCAGCACAAGAAGATACCATCCAGGAAGTCAAAGAGATCTTCCGCAATTACCTCAAGAAACACAGTCACCGGCAAACACCTGAACGCTTCATGGTGCTTGAGGAAATATACCGTACCGACGGACACTTTGATGCCGATGATATGTATTTCCGGATGAAGAATACCGGTTACAGGGTATCAAGAGCTACCGTTTACAATACGCTCGACCTTCTTGTGGAGTGCAATCTGGTACAGCGTCACCAGTTCCGTCAGAATCAGTCCTATTACGAACGGGCCTATGCTTACCGCCAGCACGACCATATTATATGTGACACTTGCGGAGCCGTACTCGAGTTTTGCGATCCGAGGATCCGGGAAATACAGACCATGATGGAAAAAATTCACGATTTTAACATCACGGGTCATTCCCTTCATTTTTACGGGTCCTGCCACGATCCCGAAACCTGTAACCGGAAGCCTGATCTCAAGAAAAAGGAATAGGCCGGCCTGTTATTCGTTCGTTGCGATCGATGTTTCCCTGATAAACTTTTTTGCGGCCCAGCGGCTCCCGAAAAGCCCCATCAGAAGTGCCAGAAGCATCATAGCTCCGATCAGGTAGTACCATTCGCCAAGGGGCCACCTGAAAACCATCACGTCGGCATCCGGTATCAGTTTTGGAAGGATGTAACGGAATACCAGGTCGAGGACTCCTGACGCCAGCAGTCCGGCAATGAAACCCTGCAGCAGCCCCTCAACCAGAAAAGGCCTTCTGATGAATGCGTTGGTAGCACCCACCAGCTTCATCGCCCTTATCAGCTTCTTTTTGGCATAGATCGTAAGCCGTATGGTATTGAATACCAAAATGATGGCCGTTAATAATATAAATGCACCCAGCCCGGCGCCGATCAGCATTACCAGCCTGAACCTCGACTGAAGCATCTGATACTGCAGCCTGTTGAAGATGACCTCATCAACATCCCGGTGTTCACGTATCTGTTCAACCATGGCAACTATGGCATCGAGTTCAGCGTCACTCCTGATAGAGATACGGTAGGATGCGGGCAGAAAACCAAGGTCAGCCATTGATGAACCTTCCACACCAAAATCACGCATAAACACGGCCGCTGCACTGTCTTTACTTATATAGTTGACCTGATCCACTACAGGCTCCGCTTCCAGCATCTCGCGCACAGCCAGCCGGCGGTTATAATCCACATCGTGGATGTAAACTTCTACATCGACCTGGGAGCGGAGGTACTCGGCAATTTCGTAGGTATTATATCCGAACCTTGCCAGCAGTCCGAGCAGTAACACCGCCAGCATCAGTGAAATAATCGACGTGATGAAGGAAAATTTAGCCCTTTTGTAACCTGCAAAGCCCTCTTTTATGATATAGCCCAAACTCATCTGATCCTGTTCCTTATTTATGCGTATTTAGGTCGAAACGGCCTAATTTAGTTCAATCCATTCCATTTTTCATAAAAAACTGTCAGTTCCTCAGCACCCACCTGATGCCCAGTCTGAAACGGCGTCCGGGCATGGGATAGTACGGCGTTTCAAAATAACCCCTTTGCCCAACCTGATCGAACAGATTTTCATACCGCATCAGCAGAAATACACTGCGGATGCGGGCCGAAAGATCAAGATCGATCTGATAGAACGATGGTATCGGTTCCGTTTCTGAAGCTGTGTGCCACCAGTCGAGGGCTGCATTGTAGTCTGCAGCCCTGTACACCGATGGAGACAGCACGCCGTGCAGACCAAATTTTATGTAGGTGGCAAAATCGAACAGATACCCTTTTCGGTATACCGATAATCGGTTCCTGAACCGGGTTCCGCTGGTATGCAGCAACCGGCTCTGAATGTCTGATTCCTCACTGTGGTACAGCAATACAGTTGATGACAGGTCTATTTCCCAGTTTTCTGTGTTCAGTGCAGCAAAGGCCTCACCCCCGACCAGGAAGTAGGTGGCTGCATTTACGAAAAGGCTGTCGCTGTTCAACAGGATGTCGTTGCTGATCCGCGACACATAGCCCCTGACCCCTGCTCCGGTCTGTGCTGCGTTCGTCCATTTTATTCCCATGTCCAGGCGCTGAAGTTGTACTTCATCCAGGCCAGGATTGCCCCTGTAGGAACTGTCGCGCCAGTAGAGTTGCTGCAATGTCGGCATTACACTGCCTGCAGAAACGTTTACATCCATTTTTAATCTGCCGGCCGGATTCAGCCTGAATCCGGCGCCGGTACTGAACTCAACAAATCCGTCTGTACGGTAGGCAACAGAACCTGAACCGCTTACCGTGAGAATGTCGCCGGCACGAATTCCGGCATCAATACGCCCGGCAGCCACACCCCAGCGGTCCTTGCCGAGGCTTCTGTCGCGGTCGGGATCCGTATAATTGAACGTGGCCCGGCCCGATATCCGTACCTCGGCCGGCCCAGCCGCCCTGTTCCAGCCAGCATGCGACCCGAACTGCAGAATTCTGTAAAAAGTAGAGTCGGCATTGCTGAAGAAAAACCTTCGGTGTCGCTGATGCCATATCCCCGCTTCAAGCTCAACCGGTTTATTTTCTGCCGGCCGGTAGTAGAAATCGGTTCTGAGCAGACTCTGCCGTACCGACGACCGGGCCGTTGGGAGTACCGGCGCCGTCAGAAAACGGTCAAACGGGAAGGTGGTCATGGAAGCCATCTGATAACCGCCCGGCTCGGCCAGCTGATGCGAATTGTAGAACAGGCCTGCTCTCACCGCAAGCCGGCGGCTATACTGGTGATGTACCCCCACGTTAGCCTGTACGCCATTGTAGGAATCCCGGGGGTAGAACCCGCCATCCGACATATTCCAGATGCTCATCTGCAAATTGGTGCGGTGGCCCGTATTCAGGCTGACCAGCCCTTCTGTACTGATCAGGCCATCAGGGCCCTGTTCGTAATTTATTCGTGTAAGAGGGCGTAACAGGTAATATCTTCTGAGCCTGTAGTGCGATTCCGCACCCGAAAAAACGGTTTGCTCATAGTACCGGGAAATATGATGCATCTGCATCCGGTTAATATTCACCAGGCCGTTTACCGGATCAGCCATCGGGATGCCCTCAAAATAGACCCGCTGCATCGAAGGGGCGTGTCCGTTCAGAAAGGTAGCATCAGGCCGGCCCAGGCCACCCAGGCGGTTCGGTATTGCTCCGGACCTGCGGTTATACCACTCAGCCAGGTTCAACAGCTGCAGCCAGCGGAGGGTACTGTCGTTCGCCACACCATCAAATGCCGGAAGATCCGGGAAAACAAGTGTTTTATATTTCGGTGGAACTGCGGGCCCGCTTGCCAGGGCGGTATCTGCAGCCATTACAGCCAGGCTGTCGGCAACCGGAATGGCCGTTGTATCGGTGATGACCGTTCTGCTGCCGGTTGTATCGGCTGCCAGGGTATCGGCACTGATTACCCCGCCGGGTTGAACCGTCCAGCTATTCAGGATACCAGCCAGTAACAGCAGCAGTAGTGTCACGTTCAGGCAAACTCCGGTTTAAGATCATAAGGGAACGTTTCAATACCACTGAGTTGCCGTCTGATAATATCGAGGGCTATGATTGCCGTGCGTTCTTTATTGATCATGCGGTCTCTGAACAGCATGGCCTTCACGGCAAAATGGGTGTCTGCCGACCAGTATCCGATCCAGACCGTTCCAACAGGTTTTTCCGGTGTCCCTCCGCCCGGACCCGCAATCCCGGTTGTAGACAGGCCTATATCGGCATTGAACATCTGTGCTGCACCAAGAGCCATCTGCAGAGCCACCGGTTTGCTGACCGCTCCGTGCTGATTTAGTACATCGGCATGTACACCCAGCAAATCCATTTTTGCCTGATTTGAATAGGCGCAAACACCCCCATGATAGTAGGCACTGCTGCCACTTATATCGGTAACTTTACTGCTGATGAGCCCTCCCGAACAACTTTCAGCCAGCGCGAGGCTGTGATTCCCGGCCGCCAGCAGTCTTCCGGTGGCTGCCTGAATGGTATCTCCTGGCTGATCCGAAAAAATGAAGTCGCCGGCTGTATTCCGGATGTGCTCTTCAAGGGGCCTGGCAGCCTGCTGCGCTTTCTCAGGGGTATCGGCATAACTGCTCAGCCTGAGAGTGATGCCCTGCACACCAGGCAGAAAGGCCAGCGATACCCTGCCGTTCAGATAGCGGTTGATGTTGCCAATATTCAAATCAGAAAGAGTGCTTTCACCAATTCCGGCAACCTGAAGATAGCGCCAGTAGTAGCAGGGTTGCAGGCCGAATTCATCGGTAAGCTTTGGCATCAGCTCCTCGCGGATCAGATGCTTCATTTCAAGGGGTACACCGGGCAGGGCCGCCAGTACATGGTCATTCATTTTGAAGTACATCCCCGGGGCGGTTCCCTTTTTGTTGAACAGCACCTCACAATTCGACGGCACCTTCGACTGTTCAAGGTTCGATGCAGAAAGCGGGATACCACGCTTTTCAAACATGTTACGGATATGTGCCCTGCTTGGCTCATGGTCGGTCAATCCTACTTCAAAATAGCGGCAGAGTGCATTTCTGGTCACATCATCATGTGTCGGGCCAAGTCCACCGGTCATGATGGTGATGCCGGCATTTTTCAGACTGTAATCCATTTCCCGGAGAATCGATTCCATGTCGTCATCAACCGTTACCGAACGGGTGCACTCAAGACCCTGTTCCGTAAAAAACTGGCCTATCCATGAGGCGTTGGTATTCACCACATCTCCAATCAGGAGTTCCTTGCCAATCGTAATTATGTGCACTTGCATTGAGATCAGTCTGGTCGTATAAGTCTGTTTCGCCTGTTCGCCGTAACAACGGTACACCAGTCGGGCCGGACACCGCGGATGAACACCGCAAGATATTGAATTCCAACTCAAAAATTAGCCGGGCTTTACCGGCTCAACGCCTTTCAACCAATTTTACACATCCGTTTGTATTCTGCCCAAACGGTGGGTACCTTTTTAACGTTACTCCGGGAATTCACTTTATTATTATCTTCCGGCATGAAACGTGTGCCCAACCTGCTGAGCTGGCTTCGAATGATTCTGGCGCCCATATTTATTGTGCTGTACCTGCACGACCAAATTCTTTGGTCGGCCCTGAGCCTGTTCGTGTTCGTGCTCGCCGCCATCACCGATTATTTCGACGGGTACATAGCCCGGCACTATGGTGCAAAGTCCGAATTCGGTGTATTTCTGGATCCGCTTGCCGATAAGGTACTCACCTTCAGCGGTTTCATTGGACTCAGTATCTACTATCCTCAATTTTTCCCGTGGATTGGTATAATTCTGATTATGGGTCGCGACATTTTTATTACCCTGTTAAGGGTTCACGCAAAAAAGCACGGGAAAGTAATGGTCACCAGCAACTCGGCCAAAGCCAAAACCTTCACCCAGATGACCTTTCTCATTATCGCACTGTTCGCCGGTGTCATTGCCCGTACATCGCTGACTGCTGCTGGCGACTTTTCATACTGGCTGCTTGATACAGGCATTCTCACCTGGTTTTATTATGTTGTAGTTCTGTTCACGGTTTATACCGCCTTTGAGTACATATTAACCAACCGACATCTGTTTGGAAGCGAGAAACAAACTGCAGCCTGAGATACTCACCGGAAGTGTATTGGGTATCGGATTTATACCTTTCGCCCCCGGTACATTTGCAAGCTTTGTGTCGCTTCTGCCACTCGGATTTATTCTCTGGTACAGCGGCCGTGAGGGGTTGCTCATGTACATCATCCTGACCTCTCTGTTAACCATATGGGCTGCAAGGTTGTACGAAAATCAATACGGCCGTGACGCCAAATCGTTTGTGATGGATGAGTGGGCCGGTCAGGGTGTTGTATTTCTGTTTATACCCTTACGGGGAGAAATGACCGATTTTCTGATCCTGCTCGGCACGGGTTTCCTGCTTTTCCGCTTCTTCGATATAGTTAAACCGGCCGGTATAGGCAGCCTGCAGAAAGTGCCCGATGGCTTCGGCATTCTGCTTGATGATCTTCTGGCAGGCATCTATGCGTTGATTTGCCTGCATTTGCTTATATTGTATGTTCTGTAAAACAACAAACATTTATCCACTCTTTGCGTTAGTACGGAATACCATATACACTATTGCTTTACATTGTAATTAAATGATTATTAATTCTGAATTTGCCCGGGAACTGGCCCTGGATCTGCTGAAAATTGATGCTGTAATACTGCGCCCGAACGACCCTTTTACATGGACATCAGGATGGAACTCTCCCATTTACTGTGATAACAGACTTACCCTCATTTACCCTGAGCTCCGGTCTAAAATAGCTGATCAGATAGCCGGTTTCATACAAAATAAGTATCCCGAAGTTGAAGTAATTACGGGAACAGCCACGGCAGGCATTCCCCATGCGGCATGGGTTGCCGAAAGACTGGGCAAGCCAATGGCCTATGTGCGGGGCAAAGCCAAAGCGCACGGACTCACCAGTCAGATTGAAGGCGGTGTTAAAAAAGAGCAGTCTACGGTTATTATCGAGGACCTGATTTCAACCGGTGGCTCTGTGATCTCGGTTAAGGATGTGCTGGAATTTGTCGGCGCAAAAGTACTCGGTGCCGTCAGTATTTTCACATACGGATTTGATGTTGCTACTGACCATTTCATGTCGGAAGGTCTTGAGGTGGCCTGCCTTACCGATTACAACACCCTGCTGGATGTCGCCATTCAAAACGGCTATATCGACAAATCCGATCTTGAGATACTGAATCAGTGGCGCCAGAATCCTGACACCTGGCCCCGCTAAATGCACGATTCCTCAGCACGTATACTATGGCATACCGCCAACTGGCTCGCACTTGGTGCCATGTTGCGGTTCAGAAGAGGCCGGATTCGCCAGCGTTCAGGGAATACTGCGGGTAGCATCCGCAACAGGCTGCTGCCACTTGCCGATGATATAATACTGCATCAGCTTGCACTGAGAAACCACATCATCAATGAACACGCCCTTGCCGATCCGGCCGGCTACTGGGCCCCTGTAATCATACTCTATCAGCAAACGGGAGACCTTCTCCACGAACTCCATCAGCATATACTGGAGCTGTCGCCAGTACGGTTCGCCCCTGTGGTTCCGGCTCTCGACATACAGCTTCGCGCCTTCCGCGCAGGCGGCGATGACCTTGAACAGCGCCTGAATACCTACTCAGAAAATGCCGACAAACTGATCCGGGATATGAACAACCTGAGATCCGGCTTACAAAGTATTCTGAGTACCGGCACCTGATAATCTGACACCAATACCCGATACCATCGCAATCAGACTTCCTCAGGAATCAAAGTCACATCTTTCGTATATTGCTGATCGTTCAAAAATCTAAACGTATGCCATTGGACCAGCGAAAATTTTACATAGAGACGTACGGCTGTCAGATGAATTTTGCCGATTCCGAAATCGTAAACTCCATCATGATAGACAGCGGAATGCAGCCCATACACACAGCAGAAGAAGCCGATATCATATTTGTGAATACCTGCTCCATCCGCGAAAATGCGGAAACAAGAGTCTGGAACAGGCTAAAGGAGTTCAGGGGTCTCAAGCGCCGGAAGAAAGACGACCTGATCGTAGGTGTTCTCGGCTGCATGGCCGAACGGGTGCGTGAGCGGTTTCTGGAAAAGGAAAAACTGGTCGACATCGTAGTCGGTCCCGATGCTTACCGTGACATCCCCACCCTGATCAGCGAAGTTTCTGACGGACGCAAAGCAGTGAATGTTCTCCTTTCCCAGGAAGAGACCTATGCAGACATTGCACCCGTGCGTACCACAGGTAATGGGGTGACTGCTTTTGTTTCCATCATGCGCGGCTGCGATAATATGTGCTCGTTCTGCGTGGTACCGTTTACCCGGGGTCGAGAACGGAGCCGCCCCTGGCAGAGCATCCGCGATGAGTTGATGCAGCTCAGCGATCAGGGCTACCGCGATGTAACCCTTCTGGGGCAGAATGTGAACTCATACAACGACAACGGCGTACATTTTGCCGATCTGATGTATAAGGCCAGTCAGGTTGACCCGGAGATGCGGATCCGTTTTTCTACATCACATCCCAAAGATTTCCCCAACGACCTTTTGCATGTGATCGCAGAACAGCCCAACCTGTGCAATTACATTCACATTCCGGCCCAATCGGGTAATTCGGAAATACTTGAGCGCATGCGCCGGCCCTACTCACGTGAGGAATATCTCGGCCTGATCGACAATATGAGAAAACTGATTCCCGGGGTCTCGCTGTCGACCGACATCATAACCGGCTTTTGTGGCGAAACGGATGAACAACATGCCGACACCCTCTCGCTCATGAGAACGGTGAAATATGACCTGGCTTATATGTTTGCCTATTCGGAACGCGAACGGACCCTGGCCCAGCGCAAGTATACCGACAACGTTCCTGAAACAGTAAAAAAACAGCGCCTTTCTGAAATTATCAGCCTGCAGCAATCGATCCAGATGATAAATAACCGGGCGGAAACCGGCATGCGGCATCTCGTACTGACAGAGGGAGCCAGCAAACGTTCAGAAAATCAACTATTCGGTCGCACCGATACCAATAAAGTGGTAATATTCGACAGGAAGAATTTTGACATCAACCAGTACGTAGAGGTAGAGATCACCGGATCAACGGCCGCTACCCTGTTCGCTGAACCTGTCAGGATATCCTCCATTTCCGAGTATTCCGGAACCGCCGTAACAGCTTAGATGGGAACCATTTTGGACCGCTCGCAGATCCAGGAAAAATTCGGACTCATTGGCTCGTCACCAGCCCTGATGCAGCTGATCGACAAGATACTGCAGGTTGCACGCACCGACATCACCATTCTGCTGCAGGGTGAAAGTGGCGTTGGCAAGGATGTGGCCGCCAGAACTATCCACGGTCTGAGCCGGCGTTCAAATAAAAACCTTGTCATCGTTAACTGCGGGGCCATTCCCGAAGGCATTATAGAGAGTGAGCTTTTTGGCCACGAAAAAGGCTCCTTCACCGGGGCACACGAATCGAGGCAGGGCTATTTTGAGAAAGCCGACGGCGGAACCATTTTCCTGGACGAGATCGGCGACACGCCCAAAAATGTACAGGTAAAACTGCTGCGAATCCTGGAATCCGGTGAATTCTACCGTGTCGGGTCATCTCAGGTTCGAACAACCGATGTGCGGATAATCGCTGCTACCAACCGCGATCTGTGGAAGGATGTTCAAAAAGGGGATTTCCGTGAGGATCTCTACTACCGTCTGGAAACCGTGAACATCAAGATACCGCCACTTCGAGAGCGCCAGGACGATATTATTCCCATTTTTCTGAAATTTGTAAGAGAGTTTGCCGCAAAATATGACTCTGTTTTTCAGGGTTTTGAGGATGATGCCAGGGAACTGCTCATATCGTACCGCTGGCCCGGTAACATCCGGGAACTTCGCAATGTGGCCGAGCAGCTCGTTGTTCTTGAACGCTCCCAATTTATAACCCGCGATATCCTCAGTAAATACCTGAAAGGGCGCCAGCATCTGGGTTCACCCGATAACCTGCCCATGGTTTACACCGGCGACCACCACAGTGATGATCCGCTTTACAACCGAGACCGGGAGCTGGTTTACCGGGCCCTGATAGAGCTGCGCAAGGAAATTGCCGACATGAAGCAGCTTATGGGTACGTTCATATACTCAAGTATAGGAGAATCCGGGCGGCACCGTGCCCTTCCCTTAACCGGCAGTTCCTACCCGGAAGAGGCCATGCATCGTGAACACAGCAGGAATTACGGCACACCCATTGGCATGAATACACCAGTCAACGACGATGATGCACCGGAATATGATGAACATGAAGAGAATCCCCTGCTGAATGGTGACGAAATTCCATCCATAGAGGATGCAGAAAAATATCTGATCAAAAAGGCCCTCAGTAAGTTTGAAGGAAACCGCAGGAAAGCTTCTGAAGCCCTGGGGATGAGTGAGCGAACCCTGTACCGGAAACTGGATCAGTATGGCCTTGTGTAAACCTGCTGCATCTGTCGGTATCAGACCGGTTGGCGATGCCGGTCTACCGCGCTGCGTAAGCAACTGCAGCGATGACCGGAAACGGTATCAACACGGATATGCCGTGCTGCTGGTTCTGCTCTTGCCCATTCTGCTTACGGGGTGTTTGCGTTACAGTTTTACCGGGGTATCGATACCTCCGGATGTGAGCACCATTTACATCCCGTTTTTTGCTGACCGGTCAAACAGTGGTCTCAGTTACCTCAGCGATGAGCTGAACGAGGCACTGGTCAACCGGTTCGTCAATCAGAGCCGGCTGCGACTTGCTTCAAGCGCCGAAACCGCCGATGTGGTTCTTGACGGAACCATTACCGGTTACAGCAACAGGCCCTTCAGTATCGCAGGCGATCAGGAAGCCGATCTGAACCGGGTTGAAATTACGGTCAGGGCATCCTACAAGTATACCTCGGAAGAGCGTCCGGTCTGGGATAAAGGTTTTAACGGCAACTTTGAATATGATCCCAACGTGGATCCCATAGAAGGAGAACGGGAAGCGGCCCTGCAGGCCCTTTCACGCATTGCCGGCAACATGTTCAACGATGCTCTTGGCCAATGGTAACCACAAAAGCAACACCGATCATGTTCACCTCCTGCGGAACCTGTTCAATACGGCAGCGTTTGCAATACACAATACTATGAGCAGGAAAAAGAAAAATAATATTTTGCTGACTGACATCATTCCGGTGGCCCTCCCGCCATCGCTTGCGTCGCATGCAGAGATGTACGGGAAGGATCCCGGCAAAGCACTTGAACGGTTGCATCAGCACCTGCGCAGACGGGGCAACGATCCTGTTGGTTACATGCTGCTGGCTTTTATGTACAATCAGTCCGGCGATCAGAAACAGGCTCTTGAAAGTGCAATAAAGGCCCGGATTTTTGCCCCCGGAAGCCTCTTTTTGCAGAAGCTCCCCTACTTTCTCACCCACCCCGACCGATTCGAAGCATGGATATCTGAAAACCGGAAAACGGCCGGTACCCGGATACCCGATCAGAACGAGTTTCTCAAAGACATCGATAACCTGATCGAAACGCTTTCTGAAGCCACTCCGAAAACGATTCGACTGGACCACGACCATATACCGGCCGATGATCACATTGAAGCTACCAACCGGATGGCCAACAAAATTGCGACGGAAACTCTCGCATCCATTTACGAGATGCAGGGTAAAACCGAGAAAGCCGTGGAAACCTACCGAATGATCGCGCTTCGTGATCCCTCCCGCTCAAGGTTCTGTGAAGAGCAGATAGCAAGGCTGCTCGATTCCGATAATCAGAACTGAACCGTTCAGCCCCTCACAAACGGATTGAACTTTTTCTCGTGGCCGATGGACGTTTCAGGACCGTGCCCCGGTAACACCCTTGTCTGATCAGGCAATATATACAACCTCTCCCTGATGCTTCGTTCCAGTTCCTGGAAATCACCTTTATACAGATCTGTTCGCCCGATGCTCTCCCTGAAAAGAACATCTCCAGCAATCAGCACACTGTGTTCGGGCGAATAGAGGGAAACATGATCGGGAGCATGCCCTGGCGTGGGTATGATATGAAATGTCATCCCCCCTGTTGTGATACGATCCGGCGGATAATCTTTCGGGGTAAAGCCGAATGGTTTTGCCTCGAATCCGAAAAGTGCCGCCTGCGACATGTAATTCTCCCACAGATGAAGGTCGGTATGGCTCAAATAAACCGGTACATCATAATAATCCAGTACTCTTTGCAGGCCAAGCACATGGTCAACATGAGCATGGGTGAGAAGTACCGCTTTCAGATTGAGACCGTCGTCACCGGTCAGCCTGCGTAGCTGGCCGAACTCTGCAGCTGTTGAAAAACCGGAATCCACAAGAACAGCGTCGGTGCCGTTACTGATCACATAGGTGTTCTCCTGGAACGGGTTTACGGTGAGTACAGTAATTTGCATGGTGATACCAGTTTTAGATCCGGTTGATGAACGGGATGATGTACGGGATGAAAAATCGCTAAAAAAAAAGCAGAACGCTTATTACGCCCTGCTTCCAAACATGGGTAACCAACAAAAAACTATTTGCGGCCGTAACGCTTGTTGAACTTGTCAACACGGCCGGCTGTAGAGATCATCTTTTGGCTGTTGTTATAGAACGGATGGTTTTTCGAATCAACCTCGGTCTTGTAGACCCCATCTTGCGCCTTCATGGTGCTTCTGGTTACGATTTCTGAGCCATCACTCATAACAACAGTGATTTCTTTGTATTCCGGATGTATGCCTTTTTTCATGATAATATCGTTATCGCTTTTAATAGAGACTTAAAGGTACGGTTTTTTCCTGTATATGTAAAGAGTTGGATTGTCTCATGTGCTGCGACCCATTTTTATCACCTGTTTGTGATTTCTGAAAATCGGATTAGATTAGCGGCTGTAATCAGCTTGTTTACAAGATGCAGGAACGGGTACTGTTTTGCTAAAAAAATTCAGCTTCAAAAAAAACGATCGCGGATATTCGGATTTTATGTTTCCGGTATTGCGGAAAACGATTATTCCGGTCACAAACTGGCTATTTAATCCGGTGATTGTTCATCCGGAAAACATGCCCCTTACCGGCCCCTGCTTTATTTTCGGAAATCACTCCAACCATTTCGATGCCTTTCTGATCAACGCTAAAATGACGCAGGAACCCACAGCGGGTGTCATGACCCGTGAACAGTTCCATAAAACGTTGCCCCGAATAGCCATGGACAGTATCGGAATTGTACCTACCAGCAAGTACATCCCCGAACCGGGTATCGTGCGCAATGTATTCAGAATGATCGACCAGCAACGCATGATTGTGATCTTTCCGGAAGGCGGGCGCCGATGGGACGGCCGGCCCAAACCCTTCATAGAGTCCACTCTCAAGCTGTTCTGGAAAATGAAAATCCCGGTACATCCGGTCCGGATCCTCGGCTCCTACCTTGGGTGGCCACGCTGGGCAGACTGGCCGAGAAAAAGCCGGATGGAACTGCATTTTCTTAAACCGATGCACCCCGGCAATTTCTCCGATTATGAAACCTTTGCCGAAACCTGCCGCAGTTCTGTACATTTCGGGGAATATGACCCCCCGCCGGCAACATTCCCGTACACTTCCTGGCGGCCGGCGGCCGGAATAAGCCGTCTGTTGTACCGTTGCCCGGTAACAGGGGAATCGGGTGCTGTTTTCACACCCGATGGAAAAAAGGTGCGCAGCCACGCTTGCGGGTTGGAATATACCATGAACCATGCATCACGGCTTATCGATCTTCACGGCGAAGAGTATTCTGTCATCGATTTATACGACCAGATCAGCGCCATGCCCATTGCCAGAATCGTTGGTGATGTCATACTAAGGGCGGAGAAGCGAAACTTTTACCGGCTCACCAGGCAGTACAGTTTGTCGGCACTGGGGTCTGGTTCCATAGAGCTGACTGAAAATGAGGTGCGCTATAAGATCGGATCACTTAAAGCCCGGATGCCCCTTGAAGCTATCCGGTCAATATCCATTGAGCAAAACCACAAAATTTCATTTTCCACAGAACGCGAAACCATACAGGTCGATCTTGAAGGCTTAAGCACACTTCAGTGGCAGCATTATATCAGGCGCCTGAAAAGTAACGAAAAACCGGTTAAACATCTCTGAGCATGTCGGCATGGAATATTCATATAACTGTAGGTGAGTTTTTCCTGGATTTTGCCTGGATGGGTCTGCTGCTTGTAATAGCAACCTTTGCCCGCCGGCATATTCCGCTGCTGCAACGTTTTCTGGTACCCAACAACCTGATAGCCGGAATTCTCGGCCTGCTGCTCGGGATGAACGGGCTGGCTATTCTCGACCTGCAGTCGGCCCGGCTGGGAGCATATGTGTATCATCTGCTTGCGCTGCTGTTCATTGCCCTGAGCCTTCGTTCTCCCCAGCAGAAACTCGGACTAACCTCGATCAAATTCGGGCTCATATTTCTGATGGTGTACCTGGTACAGGGCCTTGTGGGTCTGGGACTGGCGTTTATCCTGATATATACCTTTATGCCCGATCTGTTTGCCGGAATCGGTCTTTTGCTGCCACTGGCATTTGGCATGAATCCGGGCATAGCCTATACCATAGGGCAAAACTGGGAAGGATACGGTTTTGAGTCAGGGGCCATCGTAGGGCTCAGTTTTGCGGCCATCGGCTTTTTAGTTGCCTATACCCTGGGTATCGGACTCATGCGGAAAGGTATACGCGACGGGAAAGCTGCATACATTGAAGGAGGAACGGAGGTATCAGAGGAGATCCGTACAGGTTTCCTTGAACCCGGGAACAGGCGAAATGGCGGACATCTCACCACATCAGCCGAGGCAATTGAATCACTGACCCTTCATATCGCACTCATTGGTTTTACGTACATCCTGACCTGGGCTCTGATGAAACTTATGGAGACCGGCCTAACCTTCGTCGGTGCCGCTCAGGAAATATCCACCCTATGGTCGTTTCACTTTATATTCGCGGCTGTAACCGCACTTGGTTTTCGTCTGGTACTTGACCGGTTGGCCGTATCGTTTATAATCGATGATGTAACCATGACCCGCACGTCCAACCTGTTCATGGACTTTATGATAGTGGCATCGGTTGCCGCCATCAGCTTTGCGGTGGTGGCCGCATACGGGCTGCCTATTCTGGTACTTGGAATCAGCGCGGCAGCGGCAACCTGGCTGGTCGTACATCTGGCAACAAAATCGGCATTCAGCGAATTCGTACTGGAGCGCTTTGCCGCCATCTTCGGCAACATGACCGGAACCCTGCAATCGGCCCTCATCCTTCTGCGGGTACTTGATCCGGACATGAAATCGCCCGTGAGCCATAATCTTGTCTACGGCAGCGGCCTGGCTCTTGCCCTTGGGTTTCCCTTGCTCATCATCATCAATGCACCGATACATCATTTCGACGACATTCTCGCCGGCTTCTGGATGGTTTTTGGAGCCCTGCTTGCCTACCTCGTACTAATCCTGCTTGTCTGGAGATTTATCAGCAAGAGATAGGCGGTCTCTGCTGCCCGGTTCAGAACCTCAGCGCCTGCGTCTGCCTCTGCCACTGCCACTTCTGCCATCGTCAAAGCCGTCGTCGTCGTCATCCCCTCCAGCATCTGCGCTACCCAGGTTGCCCAGCATGCTGCCGATCATATCGGAATATGACCGCTCGTCTTCAACATCTTCCTTGCCCAGCATCGATTTTTGATGCAGTGCCTCCAGAATGAAATCCATTTCGGCATAGCGGTACACTCGTTCTGCCTTTTTCCCGTGAAGTTCTGCCAGCTTTTCAAGTCCTTCAACCGCCGCCAATACCGTGGCATAGGCCTTGTCGTTAAGTGCATCGGAGATTTCAACCTTATAGCCCCTGGCAAACCATTGAAGGATGTCTGAATAAACCGGATTTTTCCTGTTGTCTCCCAGGAACGGATCGGGAAAGTGCTTTCTGAAAATCGCACTGATTGCCTTGCCAATCAGATGTTTTGCCACATTTACGGCCCCCTCCTGTTCACCTTCGTATACAAGTTCCATTTTCCCCGTCAGTGCGGGCACACCGTGATAGAGGTCCGATATGCGCACCACCGTTTTTTTATCTCCGTTCATTATGGCCCTGCGCTCTGCAGCCGACACCATCTGTTCCATGGCCGTAATGGTAAGCCGTGCCGAAACCCCGCTTTTCTCATCGATGTATTCCGACTCACGTGCTTCAAACGAAATTTGCTGAATAATCTGTTTCATGAAGTCAGGGATGCCGATCTCAACATCACTCTCGCGGTGTGTCCATGCCTCCTGTTCGGTAATAGCAATGCCCACTTCAATCGATTTGGGATAGTGTGTAATGATCTGTGAATCAATACGGTCTTTGAGCGGTGTGATAATGTTTCCCCGATTGGTATAATCTTCAGGGTTGGCCGAAAAAACCATCATGATATCGAGCGGAATGCGCACATTGAAACCGCGGATCTGTATATCCCTCTCCTGCATAATGTTCAGCAGGGAGACCTGGATGCGGGGCTGCAGGTCGGGCAGTTCATTGATGGCGAAGATACCCCGGTTTGTTCTGGGTATTACACCGTAATTGATCACCTTCTCGTCCGACAGCGCCATCTTCCGGGTTGCCGCCTTAATCGGATCGATATCGCCGATCAGGTCGGCCACGGTGGTATCGGGGGTTGCCAGCTTTTCCGCGTACCTCTGGCTGCGGTGCAGCCATTGTAAAGGGGTGTCATCACCTTTGGCGGTAAGTGTATCCTTGCCAAAACGCGACAGTGGCCCAAAGGGATCGTCGCTGATCTCCGAACCTTCGATTACCGGTATATACTCATCCAGAAACTGTATGAGGGAACGGAGTATGCGGGTTTTTGCCTGCCCTCTCAGCCCGAGAAGTATGATATCGTGACGGGCCAGGATGGCATTCTGCAACTGTGGAATCACCGTTTTCTCATAACCCAGGATGCCACTGAACATGGGATCACCATTCCTGAGCATGCGCATGAGGTTCGAGCGCATTTCATCTTTTACGGTTCGGGGCTTCCATCCCGATTTTTTTAGTTCGCCAAGCGTTTTAATGGATTCCGGATGTACTGACATGAAGACTGAATGTTATTAGCTGATTAAATAAATTGAACGGGACAGGACGGATCAGGATTGCATTGAGTTGAACAAAACCGGGTAAAATTGAACGACATTAAATGTTTGAAGTAACCTATAACCCCGAACGGGCGTGAACAATTTCAGAAATGTTGTTTTCCGTCTCTTTTCCGAACACACGCAAAAGGGCGCGAGCCTTAATCCAGCTCTCCTCCCACTCCAGCGCCGGATCAGAATCGCCGGTAACTGCACCGCCGGCACAATAATAGAGACGGCCGTTCCTGATAACAGCCGTTCGGATAACCACATTGAAATCGAAATCCCCGTTTTCCATGATATAACCGATGGCCCCGGAATAGAGGCCCCGGCGGTAGTTTTCAAGCTCTTCGATCGACCGCATTGCACTTATTTTCGGAGCTCCGGTCATCGATCCCATCGGATAGCACGCCTTGATGATCCCGATCGGCTCGGAGTCAGCAGCAACCGCTGCCGAAACCGTCGATACCATCTGATGTACTGTTTTGTAACTCTGAATATCGAAGAGTGAGTCAACCTTGACTGATCCTTTTACCGCGATCCTGCCAAGATCGTTTCTGACCAGGTCCACAATCATCAGGTTTTCGGCCTGGTCTTTTACCGAATTTCTGAGTCGCGAAACGGCCTCGAGATCTTCGCTGGCATTTTGTACTGCAGCAACGGTGCCCTTAATGGGTTCGGAAACAACCCTTTCACCATTCCTGGCCAGAAACCGCTCCGGCGAAAGGCAGCAAACATCGATCGAATCCTCAATACCGGCTATATAGGCTGCGAAAGGAACCGGTCCGGCCTCACGCATCGCCTCAAACAGATCGTAGGTATCGCCTGTAAAATCGGCCTGCAACTGGTTTGTGAGATTGATCTCGTAAAAGTCACCCTCATTGATACGCCGTTTGGCTTCATTAACCATATCGCTGTATGCTGAATAGGACATTCCACTGTGTACCGGTCCGATCGATGGTTTTTCACCCCCCGTATCCGATACCCCATCCTCTTTCAGCATCTCTTCATCACCTGCAAGATAGGTCACTTCTCCGGTATCCGGATCGATTTCCATAAGTATTCCGGGGCTCATAAACCACATGTCGGGCGCCTGCACTCCATCGGGGTTAACCGATACCAGATCTTCTGTATAATTTTTCAGGTCGTATCCCAGGTAACCGAACAGCATCCCCTTTGTCGCAGACCTGAACTGCCTGAGCTGTTCCCATGGTACGGCTTTCATGGTTCCTGATAATACTCCGGTGGCGGCAGCCCTTCCGGGGCCGGGATTGAATCCTGTGTTGGGTTGGGATGCAGAAACGGGAACCGGGTTGTCTTCAATGGCACCCGGCTGAACATCTGCCCTGAAACTGAGTATGCACCCTGGAAGCCCGGCCAGGTAAATCTTGCCTGATGCCCGGTGACCGGGCAGCTGGGAGTCGAGCAGAACAACCGGACCTTTTTTCCTCAGCGACAGCACCCGCTCTCTCACCATCGAATAGAATTTTTTTCTGTTCATCGCACACATAAACCCGGTTACGACTTAATGGAGTCGAGATACGATATAAATGCACTGCACATTGAGCGGTATTCAGTTGCAGAAACGTTGAATTCCGTTTTCCCAATGGATTTTACCGGTTGCCATACCCTTATGGAATTGCACACCCACACCGCATCGGCCCCCTCCAGGTCGGATGGAATAAATTCTCCCTCCACCACATCCTTTCCTTCAGATTTCAGGTGCCTGATGGTTAGCATCCGGGTAATACCATGCAGCGGATCGCACTTAAGTGAAGGTGTGTACACCACGCCGTTTTTCAGCCAGAAAATATTGGCCACACTGCTTTCGCTTATCTTGCCATTCACGCTAAGCATGAGCGCATCATCCGCATCTTCTGCGGCAGCTTCCCGGTAGGCCAGTATATAATTAAGGTAATTCGACAGTTTATAGCGGGTATCAAGGGCCGCAGCGGGCACACGCCGGGTTTTGGCTACAATCAGCCGCAGGGGTTCCCGGTCGGCCATTGCCGGCTTGACCGATATGTGGGCAGTGGCATCGTGTACAAGCGGATCGCCCATACCCGTTATGCCTGACCGCCAGACCTGAATCCTGACCCTGCTGTTGATGGACTCAAGACGGTTGATCTCGAGCAGGCGGATAACTGATTTTTTCAGGGCTGCCGGTTCAAGCGAAGCATTTTTCAGTATTCCCAGATATTCCATACCGGAATGCAGACGTTCCATATGTTCCGGCCAGCACACAAATTTACCCGATGTTGCCAGCAGGGTTTCAAAGCAACCGTCGCCGTACATCGCCGCCCGTGATGATGCCGATACGCGGGCTTCCGTTTCCGTGACCACCGCTCCGTTGAACCATACCTTGTATCCGTGCTGAATCATACAGGAAAGTATGATTTTTTAGGGAGCCGTTCAGCAATAAATATTTGGAGTCAGAGCCGCAGGAGAATCGGATTCCGGGAAACATCCCCTGTCTTGTTTACTTAATAGGATGAATATTCATTGCAACCGTTCTGTTTTTTTGTCATTTTCCAGCTTCCAAACTACTCACATCACCAGTACCATTTTTATTTCATGATCCGTCGCCTGTCCAATTCCCTTCTTTATCTCATTCTGATCCTCTTTATCGCCTCCTGCGAAATTACCGAAAAAAAGAGTGAGCCCGAACAGGATTTCCTAATCAGTTATACCCCTGCCGGTGAGTTGAGTCCTGAGCAGATAATCAGCTATTACGATAACCCGCTAATCGAGCTGATCGCCGAATATGATGTTAAAGCCTGGCGGATAACCTACCGTACACAAACCATAGACGGTACACATGTGGCGGCCTCGGGTATAATCCTGGTTCCCTCCGTCGCCCGGCCCCCGGTGCTGGTTCTGCAACGCGGTACCCTGTTCCGGAAAAGTGAAGCCCCATCCGGGTTCGATCCGCTGGTTGCCGACAACAACTCCGTGTGGACCTACTTCGGCCCGGTGGTGAGCTCTTCGGGTTACATGATTATAATGCCCGACCTGCTGGGTTTCGGAGAAAGCGAAAATCTGTTCCATCCCTATTTTGTTACCCGTTCCCACGGCCGGGTATCTCTCGATATGATGAAGGCCGCTGAAGAATTTTTTGACCTGGAAGCTATCGACAAGGGAAACAGGCTGTTTATTACCGGGTACTCCCAGGGTGGCACATCAGCCATGGCACTGCTAAAGGCGATCAGTGAAGATCCTTCTGCAGAGTTCAGGGTTACGGCAGCCAGTGTGGGTGGCGGGGCCTACAACCTGGTGGATGTATCCATGAGCATTCTCGGAGCCGATACGCTTGGATATGCACCCAACTATGCCTATATCGTTGCCGCCTACGACCGTACCTACAATCTGAACCGGGATATGGCAACCATTTTCAAACCACCTTACAGCAGCCGGATCTATGGCGAAAGCCTGTTTGGCGGACAGTTTACCGGATCCGAGATTGATCAGCGGCTGACCAGCGTAACTGCCGACCTTTTTCAGGAATCCTTTCTTTCGGGTTTTCTCGGCGAAGGCGAGCAACCCTTTAAGGAATTGCTGAACAGTAATGATGTATCCGGATTCAGGGTGCCGGTACCGCTCAGAATCTATCACGGAGAGCTCGATGAAGTTGTACCGGTTGATGAAGCCCGGAACGCATTTGAGAAACTGAAGGATTCGGGAGCAGCGAATATCCAGTTCATCCTGATTCCAGGCGGTACCCATGAATCATCCGCACTCGATTTTGCAAGCCAGACACTTAACTGGTTTTTTGTGCTGTAACAGCAGCTTTCCAGCAAATATTTCAGTCGGCGCAGCATGTATCATCTGGTATGATGATACCGTTTTCAGTACCTTATGGCATATTGGTTCACCCTTACAGCTTCCATGTCGATCCTGAAAAAAATACTGCGTTTCAGATACAAAGATTACGGCCTGATCGTCAGGGAAGTTACTGTTGGCGACAAAAACCTGTTCCGGAAAGGCATCACGAGGTTGTCGCCCGATTCAACGTTCAACCGGTTCCACACCCACTCCATAACCCTGAATGAACATCTGCTCGATTATCTGACCAGGGTCGACCAGGTTAACCATGTGGCTATAGGGGTTATCGACTGCAAAGCGGCAGATTGTCCCGGGGTGGCCGTTGCCCGCTACGTAAGATCTGAAAACGATCCCGATGTGGCAGAAGTCGCCGTCACCATCATCGATGAGTATCAGGGCCGGGGCCTCAGCGCAGTGCTGCTGGCCGGTCTTAGCCGCTATGCAATGGAGACTGGAATAATACGGTTTCGACTGTTTGTTCAGGCAGAACGCCGGAAAATCCGGCAGAAACTGTTGTCGCTCGGAGGAGCCGTAATTCGGAGGAACGGTTCGATCATTGAGATTGAAGTTCCGGCAGTGCCGGATCTTTCAAGTATAGACGCTTCAGGCTGGAGCCGGTTGTTCCACAGCACACTCACCAACCTGAAAACCAAACAGCTGCCACTTTTCCTGAGGATGAAAAGCCTGCCCGCACGGAAACCGGGACCTGTTCAGTCGGAGGCATTGTAATACCAGGCCCTTACAATTTTACCATTCTTGAGCTCATACACGGCGAGAGCAGATTGCGACTGCTGCCCGGTGCGGCTTGCCCAGGTAACCCGTTCCCGCAAAGAGACAAACGGACCGTTCCAGGTAATCGACTCGATTTCTGATCGCACCTCTTCCAGGCTGTCAAAATAGCTGCGCATGCTGGTTCTGAAAGCATCCCGGCCATAGGTTTCCAGCACCATCTGATCGTCTCTTATCCGGTACCAGCGCAGGTTATCATCCACATGCCGCAGCATACCGGAAACGCTTCGTTCGTTGAACGCTTCCATGAATGCCTGCACGGTCACTACCTCATCGGGCACTTCGGGAACCTCGCCGGTATCGGATGAACATCCGGTTGTCGCCATAAATCCGGCCATGATCAGCATAACAGAGACAAATAGCAGCCGTTTAAACCGTTTATAACATTTCATGGATAACATCCCTCATTCAAATTGGAATATAATTCACACAGAGTACGTAATCGGAATTCAAAATGCCATGCCGACATGGTGTTATCTTCACATCGACCTCAACGCGGATCTTGCAGCACCCAATGCCACCCTTTTACCCTTCTACCCATACACCCGGCTAACCGTTCACCAGAACGGCTATGGCAAGTATGGCAAAAAGTATTCCTGCCCACTGCCTGAATGAAATCTTGTCTTTCCAGAAAAACCGACCGATTAACGCACCGCCGGCAACAATGATCATGTTGACCATTGAATAGACAATACTTCCATCCATGTAGGCAAAAGCCCTGATAAGAAAAATGGATGTGAACAGGTTTGGAAGCCCAACCAGTACACCCAGCGATATCTCGCTTCTGCTGAATATGAGGTTTTTTTGATACACCATGACTGCGAGACCGATCAGGAATGCCGTCAGAAATACAACACTCATGAACTGATACTCTGAAGCGACATGCTGCATCTCCTCCTCAAATACTTTCATCGATCCGTCGGCGATACCGGAGAATACAAATAACAGAACCAGCAGTACCTGGCTGCCGGTCACCCCGATTTTAACATCCCTCCTTGAAACGATGAGTATACCAAGTGCGGCAAAAACAAGTACAATACCTGCCATTTTAAGGATGGTGATCTCCTCACGATAGAATACCATCGACAGCAAAACCGGTACCAGCAGCGAAATACGCATTGCGGCAACGCTTACCCCTACCCCGTTCACATGTACCGATTTGCCGAATACAAAAAAGTTGCTGATAAACAGAATCCCGATAAATACGGCGAAAAACCAAAACCAGGGCGGGAAATCAGGAACCGGATTAATCCCAGTTGCCAGACTGTAACCAACGGCGACACTGAACGCTATCAGGTAGTTGATGATCAGGACCTTCAGAATGCTGTGTCCATACACTCCTGAATGTTTCAGGAAATGGGCGATAGCCAGTGAACAGGCCGCACTCAGAAAAATGAAGAGGATGCCCACTGCCGGTTATAAACCGATAACGGCACCAATGCCGAGATGGCCGCGGTAACGCAGCCGGTTTTGCCCGTTTTCGGGATGCGAAAGCCAGAATGGAATTTCATAACGGATCACAAATCCCCTGGGCTTTCCGAGGTAATCCGGGATGTTGAGCGACAGCATGAAACCGGCCCCGATATCTGAAAAATAGGGGCTCACTTCACTTTCGATCATTGTTACGGCAACACTCTGCAAGGGATCCGCAGCGAACGACTGTTCGAGGGTCAGACCGGCGCCGCCGTCATAGAAAACATACGACCGCAACCTGAGAAATTCGCCCAGTACCGGGATCTCTGAGAAAGCACGATCGAGCGGATTTGGATAATCAAGCTCGGCATTAACTGCGAACATGTTCCGGTAAAGCACGGGCAGACCGTCTTTCATCATTTTTATATCTTCACGGTTGTACCCGCGAAGTGAGGGACCGCCTGCTATATTGACTGCACCCGATTCCATCCATGGTGTGGGGATGGTACCTTTGGCACGGGTAAATCCGGAGTTCATCCAGTCAACCGGGGAGGCCATACTCCTCAAAAGACCATACTCTGAAGGCAGTTTTTTACTGGAAAAGACACCTGATCCCCTGATATGAACGCCAAATCCACGACCGAACTCAATTTTGTTGTTCAGCTCAAGCATTACTTTAATAAACGTATCGTCATCCTGTAATCCCCAGATACTGGCAAGTTTTCCATTGGTCAGCCCCCGGCGGTCTGCAATTTGCTTCTGCCATTCATAACCTGCGTTCAGATAGTAGATCCAGTCGCTCTGCCAGACCGACGGAAATGGTACATACTCATGGCTGAAACGGCGGTGCCCGCCCGATTCGGCATGGATTTCCCGGAATACATCTTCATTGAATCCCTCCTGCCAGCGCTTGTCGAAGCGCAGTGCATGCCGGTGAAAACCGGTCCTGATGGTGCTGATTACACTTATGCTGCCTTCGCTGTTAAAATCGCTGATGGCAGGAACAGGTTCGGTGTATCTTAAAAAATAGGATACAGGATACGTCGGAAACCAGGTTCCCAGCCAGATACCCAAATCGAGGCGGTGCGGGCCATCGTTAAAGGTGCCAGGGACCTGCCCTCTCAGCCGCAGACCAACACGGATGCCGTCGGTATCGTTGTACCAGAGATCAGGGGCCGGCAAAATCTCATAGCTCCTGTCGGCCTGCCGGGCGGATACAGCGGTAGCAGAAATGATAATAATCAGCGTTAGCAGAATCTGTATAACCCGTTCAGGCCTTTTGTACATCATTTTTCTAATTCTGTTGATCATGGTTACTGATGATCCACGTCTCAGGGAGTGGTTTCTTTTTCAGAATGTCTGAAATATAGCCTGTCATTTTGATCTGTTCAGGCCAAATCAGCATTTTTCCGGCATCGGTTTCATTTACCCAGCAGTAATCTTCATGTTCATGGTTCAGTTTTACCGCGCAAAATGCCGGAAGTTCAGCTGCAAATGCAGCCACCATCATGAATGAATCTGTTTGCAGATCATAAAAATGATTTACCGCAGGCACCGCCCAGAATACAACAGGAGTTACATCAACTTCTTCGACAAGCTCCCGAAATGCCGCCTGGCTCCGTTTTTCACCTGCCTGTACTTTGCCTCCCACCATTCGCCACTGCCCTTCATAGATCCGGCCTTTTGACCGCTTTAAAAGCAGGAACTGCAGCTCACTGCCGCTGTAGCGGTAGGGATAGACATCGATAAGCTGAACCGCACTGTTCATAATGGCTCAAAAATAATGAAAGACGGCACCGTTAGCTACAGCAATACGCATGGTATCTTTACCGCTACCCTGCCACAGAATTTTCTGCAACAGGCTCTGAAATCACTAAAAGGGCATTATATCTTTGCCCTGAAATATTCGTACGTTTTTTTAAGGCCTTCGGTACGGTCAACTTTCGGCTCCCATCCCAGTATATCCTTTGCTTTGGATATATCAGGTTGTCTCACCTTCGGATCATCCGTTGGGAGCTCCTTGAAGGCCAGCCGGCTTTTACTGCCGGTGAGCTTCAGTATTTCCCTGGCAAATTCAAGAATGGTGATTTCGGCCGGATTACCGATGTTAACCGGGTTTATGTAATCACTTTGCGAAAGCCTGTATATGCCCTCTACCAGGTCATCAACATAGCAGAACGAACGGGTCTGTGAACCGTCGCCGAAAATGGTAATCTCCTCGCCGCGAAGCGCCTGGCCCATAAAGGTCGGCAGCGCGCGTCCGTCATCCAGCCGCATCCTTGGTCCATAAGTATTGAATATGCGGACAATGCGGGTATCCAGGTAGTGAAACCGGTGATAGGCCATTACCATCGCCTCAGCAAAGCGCTTGGCCTCATCGTACACGCCCCTGTACCCGATAGGATTAACATTTCCCCAGTACTCTTCCTGCTGCGGATGTATGAGCGGATCGCCGTAAACTTCGCTGGTCGATGCCAGCAGAAAACGTGCGTTCTTGGCTTTGGCCAGACCCAGTGCCTTGTGCGTGCCAAGCGAACCCACTTTCAGCGTTTGTATAGGCATCTCCAAATAATCGATCGGGGATGCAGGTGATGCAAAATGAAGAATGAGGTCCAGGTCGCCGGATATATGCAAATAATTGGTTACATCATATTTGATGAACACAAAATTACCATCCCTGAACAGATGGGCTACATTATCTTCCCTGCCGGTCGACAGGTTATCAAGACAAAAGACCTCATATCCTTCGGCAAGATATCTTTCACACAAATGGGATCCCAGAAATCCGGATCCACCGGTGATTAGTACCCTTTTACGCTTCTGCATTTACAGTCGCCCTTCCCACACTGATATATTTGATGTCGGTTTCGGCCATTCTATCAAGGTTATACAGATTCCTTCCGTCAAAGATGACCGGAGTTTTCATGTGGTCTGTAAAAACCGAAAAATCGGGGCGCCTGAATTCATTCCATTCTGTACATATCACGAGTGCATCAGATTCTCTGATAGCACTCAGCTGATCGTTTACAAATTCGATTCGTGTTGCGTACTCCTCACCTATGGCTTCACGGAAGGTTTTCATTGCCTCCGGATCGTACGCTTTTACCCTGGCACCGGCATCCAGCAACTCTTTGATGATGTACAGCGCCGGGGCCTCTCTCACGTCGTCAGTCTCGGGTTTAAAGGATAGTCCCCACACTCCTATAGTCTTGCCTTCCAATTCTTTATGGTAGAATATCTTTATTTTTTCTACGATAGAGAGCTTCTGCCGGTCGTTAACATCTATAACCGCCTTGAGTATTTTAAAATCATATCCATACTCATCGGAGGTATATTCCAGGGCCTGTACATCCTTGGGAAAACACGACCCGCCGTAACCGATACCGGCAAAAAGAAAACGCTTGCCGATGCGCGAATCTGTACCAATACCCCTGCGGATATTATCGACATCGGCACCCACGCGTTCACACACATTGGCAATCTCGTTCATGAATGTGATCTTGGTGGCCAGGAAGGCATTTGCGGCATACTTTGTCATCTCTGAACTGCGCTCGTCCATCACAATAATGGGGTTTCCACTGCGTACAAAAGGCTCATAAAGCAACTCCATCTGTTTGATGGCACGGGCACTCCGGCTGCCGATGACCACGCGTTCGGGTTTCAGAAAATCTTCAACGGCGGCCCCCTCCCTAAGAAATTCAGGGTTGGAAACCACGTCGAATTCCACATCGGTTTCGGCAGAAATTATTTCTCTGACTTTGTCGGCAGTACCAACAGGAACGGTACTTTTATTAACGATGACTTTGTACTCCTTCATCAACCCGCCAATCTGTCTCGACACATTCATCACAAAACTGAGATCGGCCTGACCATCCCCGCCGGGGGGGGTGGGAAGGCATAAAAAAATAATATCTGAATGGTGTACGGCCTGTTCCAGGCTATCGGTAAAGTGCAGCCTTCCCTCCCTCACCGACCGGTCAAACAAGGTTTCGATTCCGGGTTCGTAGATGGGAATCTCATGCCGCCTGAGGGCTTCCAGCTTTGCGGGATTGTTGTCAACGCAAATAACGTTGTTGCCTGAATCGGCAAAGCAGGTTCCGGTTACCAAACCCACGTAACCGGTTCCAATAACACCTATGTTCATTAAGCTGACCTTTCGATTTTTCGTATTTCAAGTTCCAGTTTACCGGCCGGTACTTTCACCTCAACCACATCACCGAGTTCCTTTCCCATTAAAGCGCTTCCAATGGGCGAGTCGATCGAGATTTTACCCTGGGCAAAATCTGCCTCCTGTTTGGATACCAGGGTATAGGTCATCTCCTTGCCGGTTTTTCTATTCAAAATGGTAACCGTGCTGAGCACATATACTTTTGATCCGTCAACGGATTTTTCATCAATCACACGGGAATTCGAGAGCGACATCTCCAGTTCGGCAATGCGCTTTTCAAGATGGGCCTGGGCTTCTTTGGCCGCTTCGTATTCGGCATTTTCACTGAGGTCTCCATGTGAACGGGCCTCATCGATCTGCTGAGCTATGTGCTTGCGACCGCTTGTTTTGAGCTCCCTCAATTCTTTGTTCAGTTTTTCAAAACCTTCTTTTGACAGATAGCTGATTTTCACGGTATTATTCGTTATTAAATTTCAGGATTAATGATAATTCTGTTTTAGCTGGGTAATATAAGAAGATTTGATCAAGCTTGTCCTCCCCCAAACAGCCGATATTGCAGGCAACCTGGCTGTTCTGTTTTTCAGATGTACGCCAGGGTTATTTACTACACCTACATTCTTCATTCTTTATTTTTCATCCACATCAGCAAACCCAACAAGCGGACAGAACAACGGCCACAATCCTGTTTAACGGGGCACATTTCTGTTTCATACTGCCGGTTTACACAATATCTTGATCCGAAATCCTGATCCGAAACCCGGTAATACTTTCCATACTGTCGCAATGCGTAAACGAACCACAAAAGAGATATTCAAACTCAATGCAGGCAGGAAACAGCCTGAAATTCCCGTAAGGACTACTGCTGTATTGCACAACATCAGGAGCCTTCACAATGTTGGTGCGGCATTTCGTACCGCCGATGCCCTTGGTATTGGCAAGCTCATACTTTCGGGCTACACTCCCTGCCCGCCCAGGCCCGAGATTTCGAAAACGGCTCTCGGTGCCGATGAATTTGTTGCATGGGACCACTTCGCCACCATCAACGAATTGCTGGTGTATCTGAAAAAGGGTGAATACTGTCTGATCGGTATTGAGCAGACCAATCAGAGTCTGGACCTGCCGGGCTTTACCTGGCCGAAAAATGACAGGATAGCCGTCATTTTCGGGAATGAAGTTACGGGCATTGATGAGGAACTACTCCCGCACCTCAACCACGTTGTTGAAATTCCGCAATTCGGCAAAAAGCACTCGTTCAACATTTCAGTCAGTTTTGGAATCGTGTTTTACGACATGCTCACTAAAAGCCTGACCGAGAGTTGATCGGAACCACCCAGTTTCGGCATTTTACTTTGGTTTGGGCTCATCAGCATCGTATTTTTGGCCGTTAAATTTGTATTTTGATAAATTATGCCGAAAAGAATCCTCGTTACCTCTGCTCTGCCCTATGCCAACGGCCCCATACATCTGGGGCATCTGGCAGGTGCATATCTCCCAGCTGACCTTTATGTAAGGTACAAGCGCCTCACCGGCCAGGAAGTACTCTTCATCTGCGGTTCCGACGAACACGGTGTACCTATTACCATTGCCGCCGACAAGGAAGGCGTTTCTCCACAGGTAATTGTTGACCGCTATCATACCATGAACAAGAAGGTTTTCGAAGAGTTCGGCATCTCTTTCGATTACTTCGGAAGAACCAGTTCTGCCGTTCACAGGGAAGTTTCGCAGGAAATATTCCTGAATCTGTACAAGAAGGGGATTTTCAAAAAAAAACGTGACAAGCAGTTTTTTGATGCCGGTGCAAACATGTTCCTGGCCGACCGCTACATAAAAGGGACCTGCCCTGTATGCGGTCATCCCGAAGCCTACGGCGACCAGTGTGAGAAATGCGGAACGTCGTTATCGCCCTCTGAACTGATCAATCCGGTTAGCATGCTGAGTGGGGAGCCGCCTGAACTTCGCGAAACCGAACACTGGTACATCCCGCTCGGCGATTTTCAGGATAGAATCAGCGCTTGGCTCGATACCCGCACCGGATGGAAACCGAATGTAATGGGTCAGTGCAAAAGCTGGCTTAACGCCGGTCTCGGCGACCGCGCCGTTACGAGGGATCTGAGCTGGGGGGTACCTGTACCGCTTGATGACGCTGAAGGAAAAGTACTTTATGTCTGGTTTGATGCACCCATAGGCTACATCTCTGCCACCAGGGAGTGGGCCGCCCATACCGGAAATCCCGAAGACTGGAAGCTCTACTGGATGGATGAGGAAACCGACCTCATCCATTTTATCGGAAAAGACAACATCGTTTTTCACTGCATTATGTTTCCCGCCACCCTGATGGCCCACGGCGACTACATCCTGCCTGTAAATGTTCCCGCCAATGAATTCCTGAACCTCGAGGGGCGGAAACTCTCCACATCGCGGGGCTGGGCGGTATGGCTCCACGAGTACCTTGAAGAATTTGAGAGTGACCATCTTCGCTACGCGCTGGGAACAAGTCTGCCGGAGACCAAGGATTCTGACTTTTCATGGAAGGATTTTCAGGCACGTGTCAACAACGAGCTGGCCGATATCTTCGGGAATTTTATTTTCCGGACACTCTCCTTTACCGAACGATACTTCGGCGGCAACGTGCCGGAACTGGTAAACCCCACCGATGAAGACAAGGCGCTGCTGGCCGAAATTGCTGAAACCCGGGATCAGCTGGGCAAATTGTACGATTCGTTTCACCTGCGTGAAGCACTGGCACTTACCATGAACCTGGCCCGCTCAGGCAATCGCTATTTTACGAGCATGGAGCCATGGCACACCCGCAAAACCGATATGCAAAAATGTGGCAACACACTGCACGTTTGTCTGCAGGTGGCCGGATCCCTGTCTGTGCTGTTTGAACCGGTACTTCCCGATGCGTGCAAAAAACTCAGGTCCGACCTGGGTATTACTGGTCTCGTTTCCTGGTCGATGGCTGCATCCGATCTTCTGAAACCGGGAAGTACTGTCACTGCCGGCGAAATCCTTTTCCGGAAGCTTGAGGACGAACGAATAGAAAAACAGATCGGGAAATTGCTGAAAACCGATCACGATTCAGGCACAACAACTGAAAAATCTGCTTATCCCGTGATCGGTGAACCGGTCGAATTCAGTACATTTGCCGGTCTTGATATCAGAGCGGGTAAAATCGTAAAAGCGGCTCCCGTCAAAGGGTCGAAAAAACTGCTTGACCTGAAGGTCGATATCGGAATTGAAATCCGGCGAATCATTTCCGGGATTGCGGAGTTTCACAATGCCGGGGATGTTGTCGGGCAGAAGGTATGTGTTGTGGCAAACCTGATGCCCAAAAAAATTATGGGTATTGAAAGTAACGGGATGATACTTATGGCAAAAAGTGCCGACAATGTACTCCATTTCGTTTCAACAGATGCTGAACCCGGCAGCCCCGTAACATGACACACATCGTCAGTATGTATGATCTTACCGGTTTTACCTGGCTGGCAACACTGACCTTTCAGTACCTAATCCTGAATAAGCTACATGGAAGTAACCGTTACTGAAAAGACGAAAACGCATCTGATTTACCCGGGGCTCGGAAACCGCCCTTCGGAGGATTATACCGAATTTCGTTTCTTCTGTCCGAGGGCCAGCCGTGTCTATCTCGAACTGTTTGAAACCTACGATCAGCAATCGGGAAAACGTTTCCCCATGAACCTGAACGGCGGCGGTATATGGCAGCTCACGCTTAAGGGTAATCATTTCGGCAAATACTACGGTTACCGGATTATGGCCCCTAAAGACCTGCCCAATTTCGAGCATACCAACGAGTTGATAGCAGATCCGTTCGGGCTCTTCGTAACGGCACGCAATCACCATCTGCAGTACCCGAAAACCCTGATTCTGAAACCCGAACCTTTCGACTGGGATGACGATACATTTGTAGTACCCGAAGATCACCGCGATCTGATTATTTATGAAGCACATCTTAAAGATCTGACCGCACATCCCTCGGCAGTTGCTGGACATCCCGGCGGATATCTGGGTCTGGCCGAATGCGGTACAAGGGGCGGCCTCTCCCATCTCAAAGACCTTGGAATTAACGCCCTTGAACTGCTCCCCCTGCAGAAATTCCCTTTATATGAACCGGCTCACAATGAACCGATCAGCGAAGGTGTTCTGAATACATGGAACCACTACGGGAGAAATTACTGGGGGTACATGACCAGTTTCTTTTTTGCACCGGAAACCATTTTTGCATCCGACGGAACTACGAAGCCGGGTGCAGTAATCGGTGCAACCACAGCAGCCATAACTGAATTCAAGCTGATGGTAAAATCATTGCACAGCCAGGGTATTGCTGTAATTATGGATGTGGTTTATAACCACGTTTCACAGTATGACCTCAATCCGCTTAAGTACATTGATCAGGAATATTTCTTCCGCTTGAATCCCGATGGAACGTACCGCTCGGAAAGCGGTTGTGGCAATGATCTCAAGACCGAAGCACCCGTTGCACGTCAGCTCATCATCGAATCACTGAAATACTGGATGCAGGAGTACCATATCGACGGTTTCCGGTTTGACCTTGCCAACCTGATTGACCGCGATACCGCTGAACTGATCAAAAAGGAGACCAGGGCTGTTAACCCCAATGTGGTATTGATTGCAGAACCCTGGGGTGGCGGGTACGATCCGAACGGATTTTCGGCCATGGACTGGGCCGCCTGGAACGACCAGATCCGCAATGGTGTAAAGGGGTCTGATCCCGTAAGCGGCAAGGGTTTTATTTTCGGTGGCTGGCAATATGAAACATCCAGGGAAGCTCTCGAAAATTTCATGACCGGCACCCTCTGGGACGGTCCGAACGGCCGGTTTGCCAAACCGGAACACAGTGTGAATTACCTCGAATCACACGACGGATATACCCTTGGCGACTTCGTACGTATCGGATACGACAGGTCCCGGAAAGATGCTATTGTCAACGACATCTCTGATTATACCCGCCTCAGCAAGATTGAGCTGCGTTCGGCAAAACTGGCAGCGCTGTTCCTGCTTACAGCCCAGGGTATACCGATGCTGCATGCGGGCCAGGAATGGGCACGGGCAAAAATCATCCGCAAAACCGATGTTGATGACCCCAATACAGGATTGCCGGACCATAACAGCTACGAAAAAGATAATGAAACCAATTATCTTAACTATGAAGAGATTGCTCTTAATCAGCCTTTGTATGATTACTACAAGGGACTGATCAGCCTTAGGAAATCTTCGCCGGCACTGCGCCGTTCTGACCCCGATGATATCGATTTCACCGAGTATTACGACGCGCTGTTTCTAACCTGCATAATCCGGGGTAAAAGTTCGGGCGACAACTATGATTACCTGATCTCCATGAACGCCAACAACGAATATGAGCAGGAGCTTCACCTGCCGGAGGGAACCTGGGAACTACTGGTTACGGATCAGCAAGCCGGAGATTCGGCGATTCTCCGCATGAACGGAATGGTCTGGCTAGCCCCTCTTTCCGGACTTGTTGCCCGAAAGTTGCGGAGTTAAACAGAATTATTCTATTTTAGGCATCGCTTAAAATCCATAACCAGACTCCATCCAACTTGGCTAATACTGAAGCTCACGGTCGCGGTAACTGGAATTCAACACTCGGCTTTGTACTTGCGGCGGCAGGATCCGCAGTCGGTCTCGGCAACATCTGGGGGTTCCCCAGCCAGGTAGCCGATAACGGCGGTGCTATTTTTATTCTGATCTATCTGATCTGCTGTTTCGCAATCGGTCTGCCGGTAATGATAGCCGAGCTGACCATTGGCCGGCATACCAAGAAGAACCCCGTTGGGGCGTTCAGGATGCTGGGCAAAGGCCCGCTTGCCCCGCTGATCGGCATATGGGGGCTCATCTGTGGTGTGATGATCCTTGCATTCTACCTGGTAGTATCCGGCTGGACACTGGCATATGTGATCGAAGAAGTACTCTATTACTTCGGTCAGGCTGAACTCGCTGCAGTGGTAGGCAATCTGGAACATGGGACCAAAAACGCCATTTTTTCAGTGTTTTTTATGCTCGCAACCATTTTAATCATTACCGGCGGGGTCAGCAATGGTATAGAAAAGGCAACCAAAATGCTGATGCCGGTCCTCATAGGGTTGTTGCTGATAATGATTTTTTATGTGCTTACACTGGACGGTGCGATGCAGGGTGTATCTGTCTATCTCAAACCTGACTTTTCGGAATTCAACGCGGATGTGGTGCTATCTGCCTTGGGGCAGGCGTTTTTCTCCCTTTCTCTTGGTATGGGGGCCCTCATCACTTACGGATCCTACATCAGCAAGCAACAGAATATCGTAGAGTCGGCTACCTATGTAACCCTTGCTGATATTGGCATCGCTTTCCTTGCAGGATTTCTGATCATACCGGCCATGTACGTGGCTGTGAATTCGGGCATTAATATACTCGATGCCGATGGCAATCTTGCTGCAGGCACCCAGCTCGTATTTATCGTATTGCCTGAAATGTTTCACAATATGGGATCCGTTGGGCTGGTGGCCGGTGTTGCCTTTTTCCTGCTGCTGAGTCTTGCAGCCCTTACCTCCACCATATCGCTGCTGGAAGTACCGGTTTCATACGCCATTGATGAGCACCGAATTACCAGGCGTTCGGCATCGTGGGGCATTGGCGGTGGCATTGCTATTCTTGCCGTGATTGTATCCTACAACATCAATCTTATCGATGTACTGGTTAACATTTTTAATGAAGTCGGTCTTCCGCTGGGTGGCCTGATGATCTGTATTTTCCTCGGGTACTTCTGGAAAACCGAAAACGCGCTGCTTGAAATCAGTATCGGTTATAAAAATATCAACGAAAGCTCATTTGGTGCTATTTGGTCCTTTTTCATTCGTTATATTTGTCCTTTACTAATCGGCCTGGTCTTTATCAGCACGATCTACTCAATGCTGCCATGGTTCGGTTAAGATTTCCCGGGCGACCGGTGTTCGTCATTTTTAATTGAGATAGTGCTGCTAACAGGCTATTTTCACAAGAACAAAATTCAGCTAACTGTATGCCAAAAATTTCCACGGCCGATTTCAGGAACGGCCTTACCATTAAACTAAATAACGACCTGTTTTCAATTATTGAATTTCAGCACGTCAAACCTGGTAAGGGCGGCGCGTTTGTCCGAACCAAAATGAAAGGTATCCTTACGGGTAAAGTACTCGATAAAACCTTTCGTGCCGGTGAAAACGTAGAGTCGGTACGGGTGGAACGCCATCCCTATCAGTTCCTTTACAATGACGGTATGGCATACCATTTTATGCACACACAAACATATGAGCAGGTTGCGTTGAACGAAGCCCAGGTCGATAAACCTGCATTTATGAAGGAAAGCCAGGAGGTTATCATGGTGATTGATGCCGATGCCGACCAGATTCTGTTTACCGAACTGCCCGACCATGTAGTTCTTCTGGTCACACAAACCGAACCCGGTGTCCGGGGCGATACAGCCCAGGGTGCTTCCAAACCCGCGACCCTTGAATCCGGTGTTACCATTCAGGTCCCTCTTTTCATTAACGAGGGCGATTTGGTGAAAGTTGACAGCCGCGATGGTACTTACTCTGAACGTGTTAAATCCTGAGGGGAATATGTTATGGATCTTAAACTGATAAAAAACCTTCTGACCATGATCTCCGACAGCGATGTCAATGAGGTCTCCATTGAAGAAGGCGAATTCAAGATAAAAATCAAAAAACAGCCCGACGTGGTACAGATGCGCGGACCTGCACCCGTTAATTACATGCAGATGCAGGATAATCCGCCTTCAGGTCAAAATCCTGCGCCAGCCGTACAGGCCGCTCCATCTGCGCCATCAACTGCGACAGCGGCCGCTGAAACCAGGGCATCTGAAGCTGCAGATGCATCGAAGACCGTCATCATAAAATCGCCCATCGTTGGTACCTGGTACGAGTCTCCGGCTCCCGATCAGGAACCCTACGTTCAGATTGGCAGCAAAATAACCAAGGGCAAAACCCTGTGCATCATCGAGGCCATGAAGATCATGAACGAGATCGAATCGGAGTACGAAGGTAAAATTGTAAATATCCTGGTTAAAAATGCACAACCTGTCGAATTCGATCAGCCTTTGTTTGAAATTGAGCCAGCCTGATATCTATGTTTAAAAAAATTCTGATAGCCAACCGCGGAGAAATTGCCCTCAGGATAATCAGGACCTGCAAGGAAATGGGCATTAAAACCGTAGCTGTCTATTCTACTGCTGATACCGACAGCCTGCATGTCCGGTTTGCCGATGAGGCTGTTTGCATCGGCCCGCCTCCCTCCCGGGAGAGTTACCTGAAGATTCCTCGTATCCTTGCCGCAGCTGAAATCACCAATGCCGAGGCGATACACCCTGGATATGGATTTCTGGCCGAAAACGCCGAGTTTTCCCGCATCTGTGGCGAGCACAATATTAAATTTATCGGACCAGGACCCGACATGATTTCTGCAATGGGCGACAAGGCAACCGCCCGGGAAAATATGCTCAAGTATGGAGTGCCCATCATTCCGGGCAGCGACGGAATCATAAAAACGGTAAAAGAGGGAGAAGCGGTAGCGGCCGAAATCGGCTTTCCGGTTATCATCAAAGCCAGCGCAGGGGGCGGCGGCCGGGGTATGCGCATCGTCAACGAAGCTTCAGAGTTTGCATCCCAGTTCAATGCTGCCAGGAATGAGGCCGATGCCGCCTTCGGGAATCCTGCCGTGTATATTGAAAAATTCATCGTGAAACCCAGACATGTTGAAATTCAGATCATGGGCGACCGCCATGGCACCATTCAGCACTATGGCGAGCGCGACTGCTCCATGCAGCGGCGGCACCAGAAACTTATTGAGGAGAGTCCCTCCCCCATTATGACCCCCGAGCTGCGGGAAAAAATGGGCCAGGCCGCTATTCGTGCAGCCGAAACTGTTCAGTATGAAGGAGCCGGCACCGTCGAGTTTCTGGTCGACAAAGACATGAACTTCTACTTCATGGAGATGAACACGCGTATACAGGTCGAACATCCGGTAACCGAAGAGGTAACCAATGCAGATCTGATCAGACTTCAGATTGAAGTGGCTGCCGGACTTCCCCTGAGCAGAAAACCATTGAAGATGCGTGGTCACTCCATAGAATGCCGCATCAATGCTGAAGACCCGCAATATGGATTCCGGCCGTCGGCGGGCCGCATTACAACCTTCCATATGCCCGGCGGACACAGTGTGCGGGTCGACACCCACGCATATGCCGCATATAATGTACCACCCAATTATGATTCCATGATCGCAAAACTGATCGTGAGTGCCCCTACCCGATTGGAAGCTATTGAACGAATGAAAAGGGCCCTGAACGAGTTTGTGATCGAAGGTATCAAAACGACCATCCCCTATCAGATTCAGATCATGAATGATCCGAATTTTGTAAATGGCAACTTTGACACCAAATACCTTGAAACTACATTCCAATTTAATCCGCATTCCGAAAAACTGTAACCAATGAACAACCCCTCAGAACTTAAATACTCAAAAGAACATGAATGGCTCCGCCTGAATGATGACGGTACCGCTACCGTAGGCATTACCGACTTTGCCCAGGGTGAACTGGGCGATATTGTTTTTGTGGAGATTAATGAAATAGGAGAAGAGCTGGATCAGGATGAAGTTTTCGGAACCGTTGAAGCTGTTAAAACGGTATCTGAATTGTTTCTGCCTGTTCAGGGTACCGTGGTTGAGTTCAATGAAAAACTCAAAGACAACCCTGAACTTGTAAACGAAGATCCCTATGGCGAGGGCTGGATGGTCAAAATAAAGCCGAGCAACCAGGCCGATATCGATTCTTTGCTCAGTGCCGAGGAATACGGTCAGATCATTTCCTGAGACACTTCTCCCTTTTGCCGCAGCTGTTTCATGGTAAACCATTCAACCGGCATTTTGCATTGCCATTGTGGCTGGTATTACTGCGATCCTATTTTATAATCTGAACACATGAGTACTCACAACGAGTGGATTCTTATTCTCGACTACGGGTCGCAGTACACGCAACTCATTGCCCGCCGGCTCCGGGAACTGAATGTCTACTGTGAAATCCATCCGTTCAACACAGACTTCACCAGACTTTTCCCTGTAAGACCCTCAGGTGTTGTGCTCTCGGGTGGCCCCATGAGCGTGAACGACAAGGAAGCCCCATATATGCGGCCGGAAATTCTCGATTGGGAGGTACCGGTGCTCGGTATATGCTACGGGCTCCAGATTATGGCACACACCCGCATTCCGGGCAGCGTGGCAAGAGCTCCGCAACGGGAGTTTGGCCGTGCAAGCCTGATCATCGACAGTCACAGCGACCTTTTCAAAGGGTTTCCGGCTGAAACACAGGTCTGGATGAGCCATGCCGATAAAATCACTTCACTTCCGGATTCCTTTGATGTGATTGCTCATACGAAAAACGCTCATGTTGCTGCTGTCCGCGACAAACACCTGCCCATATATGGTGTGCAATTTCATCCGGAAGTAGTGCATACCGAACTCGGTGAGCAGCTGCTCGAAAACTTTGTGAGCTCGATCTGTAATATGAAACGCGACTGGACTGCTGCTTCCTTTATTGAAAGCACCATTAGCAACATCAGGGACCAGGTTGGCAACAGCCGGGTGATCTGTGCACTCTCCGGAGGGGTCGATTCAACTGTGGCCGCTACCCTTATCCACCAGGCTATCGGCGATCAGCTGCTATGTGTTTTTGTCGATAACGGACTGCTCAGGAAAAACGAATTTAATGATGTACTAAATCTCTACACATCTGTACTGCATTTGCCGGTAACAGGGGTGGATGCCTCGGAAAAATTCCTGACCCGCCTCAATGGAATTTCAGACCCCGAGGAAAAACGCAAGATTATCGGCAGTACATTTATTGATGTGTTCGATGAGGCAGTAGCCGGTGATAAGAATTTTCGCTTTCTTGCTCAGGGAACCCTGTATCCCGATGTGATTGAAAGTGTTTCCTTCAAAGGACCATCGGTTACGATCAAATCGCACCATAATGTGGGAGGTCTGCCTGAAAAGATGAACCTGAAACTGGTGGAACCGCTACGTGAGTTATTCAAGGACGAGGTCCGGCGGGTCGGCCGCGAGCTGGGTATCCCGGAACGGTTCATCAGCCGGCACCCCTTCCCCGGTCCCGGCCTGGGAATCAGGGTGCTCGGGCCGTTAAGCAAGGAAAAACTAGACCTGCTCCGTGAGGCTGATTTTATTTTTATTGAGGAGCTCAAAGAGCAGCATCTCTATGATAAGGTTTGGCAGGCGCTGGTTGTGTTGCTGCCCGTTCAGAGTGTAGGTGTTATGGGCGATGAACGCACCTATGAATTTACCGCCGCAATTCGTGCTGTGACCAGTGTTGATGGCATGACGGCCGACTGGGCTCATCTGCCACTCGAATTCCTCGCGCATGTTTCTAACAGGATCATTAACGAAGTTAACGGAATAAACAGGGTTGTTTACGATATCAGCTCAAAACCCCCGGCTACTATTGAATGGGAATAGTTCCTGTATCTGTATCTGTGTCTGTGTCTGTGTCTGTGACTTTGACCGTGATTGTGAATATGTTGTGGTTTAATGTACGCCGGCCGGCTGCTGAAGCGTTAAAGTGACACGATTACCATTCTGAAAATGTGTATGGACATGAATTATATTAAGACATTCGCTGCAGGTATCATCATGGCTTCCGCGGTCTTTTTGGGCGGAACAGCATACAGCCAGGACTATAATGAACAGTTCCGTGAAGCGATGGATTTTTATGAGCAGGGAAAATTCATGGAAGCTGCGGAACTGTTTGCAGGAATCAATGCACCCGAAGCCCGTTTATTTGCCGGTAAAAGTTACTTTGCAGCCTCCAGGTATATTATTGCCACGGAGTACCTCAATGATGCACTTTCAAGCGATGTAAAGCGGATAGCCGACGAAGCAGCCTTCACCCTGGCACTCAGCTATTTCCAGACCCGGCAGTATGGCCGCTCTCTGGACCTGCTCCACAAAGTTGTGAACGATCCCACTATTGTAGCCGCACTTCGTAACGACGCCCGTGATTTCTTCAACCGGACCATCGCATGGCTGAGTCCGTCGCAGCGACGGTCGGCTTTTGTACAGAGCCAGATCCCTGAAGTACACCGGCAGTTGTTGCTCGACGGCATCGAACATCACCCCTCGGAAACCGGCGAAGCACTGCTCGGGGTTTTCGAAAGACATTTCAATCCTGATGAGAATCAGCCCGATTTTCAGGAAGCCCGGCGGCGTCTTGAAAACCGAAAAAACCGGGAAGAACTTCGGCCCGATCTGAGCAGTTACCCGCCTGCTCCCGGTGGCATCACATTCAATGTGGGCGTGTTGTTACCGGCTTATGACCCCGGTTCCGAGCCGTATGAAGTGAGCCAGGGCCTCTATTACGGTATAATGATGTCGGCCGACGAATTTAACCGCCGGAATCCTGAATTAAAGGTGAAATTACACTATAGTGACGTCAGCAGTCCTGCTTCAGCCTTTTCAAACATGGTCTGGAATCAGAATGCAGATTTCATTATTGGGCCTCTGTTTTCGGAATCAGTTTCCATAGTTGCCCCGCTGGCCGAGATGTATAAAATACCGGTTCTGGCCCCGCTGGCCAACTCCGATGATCTGAACAGGGATTTTGCGTATCTGTACCAGAGTAATCCCACCTTTGGAGCCCGCGGTAAGAAAATGGCCGAATTTGCTGTAAGTCGGATGGGGCTGCGTCGGCTGGCCATAATGGTTGAAGAGAATTCACTGGGTATGAATGAGGCTCTGGCTTTTCGTGATGAAGCAGAAAGGCTGGGAGCAACCATTGTCCACTTTTTCCACGAGGATTTTAGCGCCCGTGCTTTCGATCTCACAGATTTCACCGTCTATTTCTCTGATCCGGATGTTCTGATGGATCTGGATCCGGATTTGTATGAAAATATTGACCTGGAACCGGTTGATGCCCTTTATATACCCTTCACAGGTCAGGCTGCGCCAGCGCTGATTAACCTTGTACTCACCGATCTGCAGGCCAACAGGAGCGATGCCGTCATTCTGGGTTCACAGGAACTTGGAATGAATGAGATCAACCGCGATTTCATGCAGTATTTCAGGATGTATTACACCGAGACTATGGCCGTATCAGGGGGGAATGAAGACGTAATCAACTATCGGATCGATTATCGTAACCGGTTTGGTGTAGACGCCAACCTGTTTGGTTTTGTCGGATACGATACGGCAAATTTCATCTTCAGCGCACTTGAGGAATTTCAAAATCCCGCCCTGCTGAACTACCATATGCGTTTCAGGCCTGCCTGGAATGGCTTGTCAACCATACTTGACTTTGATGGCACCTATATTAATCAGGGTGTACAGATTCACCGGATTGAGTCTTCCGGAAATGTAAAGGTTTACTGATCAGGGGGTTACGGCATCAGCAATTACATCCTGCAATTACCCGGCCTCATTATTATTCCTCTGTCCGGCTGTCAAGATTGAATAAAAAACGTTATTTAGTCAATGAGGAATGGCGTGGAATCTTTAGCCCGGAAACTACATACATGTTAATTATGAACGCGATACTGTGGATTATCGCTAATTAATCCATAGCCTGCTGTTCGCTGCCGTTGTCATCTGCCGTTTCCCTGAGTGCAGCTTCCGCGGCCTCACGTTCCTGCTGCTGTCTGATGGCTGTTTGCTCACGAATATACTGCTGCCATTTACGGCTTTCCCTTCTGTGATCAGCATAGGTTCGGGTAAAGGTGTGAACCCCTTCAGGAGTGGCAACCATGAAGAAATATTCGTGGTCTTCGGGGAACATTGCAGCCCGAATGGAGCTCAGTGCCGGATTATTAATCGGGCCCGGCGGCAATCCGAATATTTTGTAAGTGTTGTAGGGGTGATCAACCTGGTAGTCGCGGTTGAACAGCCTTCTGCGTTCACCAATGGCGTAGCTCACCGTCGGATCGGCCTGAAGCCTCCACCGGTTATTCAGACGGTTCCAATAGAGACCACTGATTGTGGCCTTTTCGTGGTCATAGCGTGCTTCCCATTCGATAATGGATGCCAGCGTGGTAATCTGATCCACACTCATTTTCAACTCCTCATACCGCTCGGTGTAGGGCTGTACAACCGCCCTGTCGAACTCCGAAAGCATTCTCTCAACAAATTGCGCAGCGGTACTGGTCCAGTACATCTCGTAGGTATTGGGCAGCATCCTGCCCAGAACATGATGTGGCTGCAGTCCCCATTCCTCAAGCATGGTACTGTCTTGCAGTGCTTCCATGAGTTCCTGCTCTGTAAACCGCATCTGACCTGAAACCCGCTGTATAAAACGTTCTTCCGACTGCCCTGTGTGTACCGTAACATTACCGGGAGTCTGCAGGCCGTTGCCCAGCACCCTCAAAACATTCTCATAGGATGTTTCACCTGTAAGGTCGTAGCGGCCCGGGTGAAAATTTCTCCAGCCATATATTTTTGCCGCCCATCTGAAATGGGGTTCATCAAACTGAATATCCGTATCCCTGAAATGACGAACCAGCCCGTCGAGGTCTTCCCTCTCATACAAAAACACGACGGCCCCTGCATTTCCGGTAATTCCGGATGGATTATTCAGCCTGGCATCACGATAGAAATAGGATAACAGGCAGGCAGCTGCAAAGATGGACAACCCTGTTATTAAATCTCTCAAACTCAATGATGTTATTTCCGATATACGCATCTAATGGCGGTCCTGATTAGTTTACTGTCGGCTACGATCGTTCTGAAACCGGAAAAAACGTAAAATGTTCACGTTGAATACAAATTACAAACTGGTTGCACGTATTACATTCCAGGTGATGGTTCCGTTCCGGGCGACCTGATATTCAAGCAGCATCTCGCCGGTAATATGACCATCTTCATAACGGGCATAGGCCCATCTTCCGTTTATAAGTTTCAGATCTTCCATACTGTGAAAGCGCATGGTTCCACCCAGCACGCCTTCATGTGGTATCAGTTGTGGGTTGTTAAAAAGGTCTACGAGAATATCCTCTTCAGGATTTTCCAGGCCCAGGCTTTGGAACTGCCTGACTTCGTACGACATCAGCGCTCCTCGTTCCGGCTTTTGGGATGTGTCGGACGGTACCTCATCCTGTTCTGTACCAGGACCGCTTTCGCGTTGCTGCAGCGCATCCTGCATTTCACTAATCACAATTCGCATTGAATCAATCCTGCTCTCCAGCTTGCCCAGTTCAGCCGGGTACACGCCACTATCGGCCTGCAGTGGTGCCTCCTGCCTGTTCACAACATAGACAAGTGCACCTGCAAGTACCACACAGACGATGATCCATATAACTCTTTCATTCATGTTCGTCATTGTTTGTACAGTCTATAAAGTTTATGCAATTCGTCATTGTTCATGAAATATATATCCCATAACGCATAAAACCGGCCGGGCATATTCAACTGCTGCTCATCAGGCAGTCATATAGTTAACCGGGAACCGGACAGGATCATTTTCCCTCCTGAAAGTATGAATTCTTACCGATAAATGCGGATACAACAAACCGTATTTGTCTGCAGAAGGTGAGATGAATGCTACATATTTCTGCGGTACTGGCCGCCGACCTCGTACAGCGCATTTGAAATCTGGCCCAGTGAACAGTACTTCACAGATTCCATAAGTTCGTCAAAGATATTACCTCCCGACCTGGCCGTATTTTTAAGCCGTTCCAGTGCATTTTCAGACTCCATCCGGTTCCTGTGCCGGAATGCCTGCAGTGACCTGAGCTGATCCTCCTTTTCATCGGTGGTTGACCGAATAAGTGCTACTTCTTTCGGTTCAGTTTCTGTGCCGTTTTTACGCCCAAGGAACGTATTCACTCCGACAATGGGCATTTCCCCGCTGTGCTTGAGCGACTCATAATAAAGACTCTCTTCCTGAATCTTGCCGCGCTGGTACATGGTCTCCATCGCACCAAGTACACCCCCGCGGTCGGTGATCCGGTCGAATTCGCTGAGGATGGCTTCCTCAACCAGCTGTGTAAGTTCTTCTGTAATAAAGGAACCCTGAGTGGGATTTTCATTTTTAGCAATGCCCAGTTCCTTGCTGATAATCAGCTGTATGGCCAGTGCCCGCCTCACCGATTCCTCAGTGGGCGTAGTGATAGCCTCATCATAGGCATTCGTATGAAGGGAATTACAGTTGTCGTACACCGCCAGCAGTGCCTGGAGGGTCGTGCGGATATCGTTGAACTGTATCTCCATTGCGTGAAGCGACCGGCCACTGGTCTGTATGTGATATTTCAGTTTCTGCGATCTTTCGTTGGCTCCATACCGGTTTTTCATCGATATGGCCCATATTCGGCGTGCCACACGCCCGATCACAGCGTATTCAGGGTCAAGACCATTACTGAAGAAGAACGAAAGGTTGTGGGCAAAATCATCAATCTTCAGCCCCCTCGACAAATAGTACTCTACATAGGTATACCCGTTTGCAAGCGTGAATGCAGCCTGGGTGATCGGATTCGCCCCCGCTTCAGCAATGTGATATCCTGATATAGATACGGAATAGTAATTCCGAACCCGGTTACGGGTAAAGCTTTCCTGGATGTCGCCCATCATTCTCAGGGCAAATTCAGTACTGAAAATACATGTGTTCTGAGCCTGGTCTTCTTTCAGGATATCGGCCTGAACGGTTCCCCGAACTACCTGAAGTGCTTCCGACCGGATCCTGCCATACGTCTCTTCGTCAAGCAACTGATCGCCCGGAATACCCAGTGTGGCCAGACCGAAACCGTCACTACCCGACGGCAGGCCGCCCTGGTATTCTGGCCGGTTGGCTTCACGGCTCTCAAACCATTTACGCATCATTTTCTCAGCATCTTCCATCTTACCCTGCTCACGAAGGTACCGCTCAGCCTCCTGGTCAATGGCCGTGTTCATGAACATGGCCAGGATCATTGGCGCCGGACCATTAATCGTCATAGATACGGACGTATTCGGCCGGGTAAGTTCGAAGCCTGAGTACAGTTTTTTCATGTCATCCAGAGTACAGATGCTAACTCCCGAGTTTCCGACTTTGCCATAGATGTCGGGCCGGCGGTCGGGATCTTCACCGTAAAGTGTAACCGAATCAAATGCCGTAGAAAGCCGGTGCGCAGGCATGCCCTCACTCAGATAGTGAAAACGCTTGTTGGTCCGTTCGGGTGTTCCCTCTCCCGCAAACATCCGGGCGGGATCTTCGCCTTCCCTTTTCAGTGGAAAAACTCCGGCCGTATATGGAAAGTAGCCTGGAAGGTTTTCAAGCAGTGCAAAACGAAGTCGATCACCATATCCCTCGAATTTAGGTAAGCTTACTCGTGGTATCTTCAAGCCACTCAATGATTTTGTATACATTTTACTGCGAATGACCTTATCGCGGATTTTGGATTCCAGAATGTCAGTTCTGTACCTTTCCGTCACCTTTTCCCAGTTGTCAAGAATATTGATGCTTACCGGGTCGAGACGTGCCCTAAGGTGGTCATGCATCTGTCTGAGGCGCTGCTCAAGCACCATCCGGTCTTCAGGGTTCCATTTCGAAATCTGATCCAGTGTACCTTCCACATCACCCAGTCTGCGTGCGGTTTCAGCCTGCTGCTCAACCCAGGTGTGGTAGTTACGCACCTCATCGGAAATATCGGAGAGATATCTCACCCGTTTTCCCGGAATGATTGCCTGCTTGTGCAGATCATCCGCCGGACTGCTTTCCGTGTAAATCGAACGGGTCCAGCCCAAATGGTAGTAATCATTGATCCGGTCGATCAGGGCGCCAAACAACCGGTTCACACCCTCATCATTAAACTGTGCTGCAATCGTGGGATACACCGGTACATCTTCATCACTGGCGTGCCAAAGCCCCCGGTTGCGCTTGTACTGTTTTCTGATGTCACGCAGTGCATCAAGCGATCCTTTCTTTTCAAACTTGTTCAACACCACCAGGTCGGCAAGATCAAGCATGTTAATCTTCTCCAGCTGGGTTGCTGCACCGTATTCACTGGTCATCACATATACGGATATATCCGCGATATCCACGATTTCGGTATCGCTTTGACCGATGCCACTGGTTTCAACGATAATCAGATCATAACCAGCCGCCTTGCAAACGGCAATGGCTCCGAAAACTGCCTCGCTGGTTGCCCTGTTCGAGGCCCTTGTGGCAAGGCTTCTCATATATACCCGCTCACTGTTGATGCTGTTCATACGGATGCGATCCCCCAGAAGGGCACCGCCCGAACTGCGCTTCGACGGATCGACCGATATGACTGCGATATGACTTTCGGTGTATTCAGTCAGGAACCTCCTTACCAGCTCGTCGGTCAGTGAACTTTTACCGGCACCTCCGGTACCCGTAATACCGATCAGGGGTATCTTCTTTCCGGGACCGGATGTTGAAATTTTATTGTTACCATTATCTAATAAGTTGCCGTTCTTCAGGTTAACAAATCTATTCGATTTATTTTCGAGATCGGTTATGCACCGGCCAATAACCTGTTTGTCTTTCTTCAGAATGTGCATGGGGTCAACACTGCCTGTACCGGCCGGATCAAAATCACAGGCTTCGAGCATCAAGTTGATCATGCCCTGTAAACCAAACCGGCGTCCGTCTTCTGGTGAAAAAATGCGGGTTACCCCGTACGAGTGAAGCTCCTCAATTTCCCGCTCCACGATCACTCCGCCCCCGCCGCCGAAAACCTTAATTTGACCACTGTTCCGTTCCCTGAGGAGGTCGACCATATATCTGAAATACTCCATGTGCCCGCCCTGGTAGGAACTGATTGCTATTCCCTGTACATCCTCCTGTATGGCGCAGTTCACTATCTCATCTACCGACCGGTTGTGACCCAGGTGAATTACCTCTGCCCCGCTCGACTGGAGGATTCGCCTCATGATGTTGATACTTGCATCGTGACCGTCGAACAGGCTGGCAGCCGTTACAAAACGGATGATATGTTTCGGCTTATAGGGCTTATCGGGCTGCACTAAACCTGCTGCCTTTTTCTCTTTTACTTTTGAAGCTGATGCCATAAAAAACTGATTGCTGGAAATTATAATAGCGGTTTTCTAAGATACACAATGGCCGGGTATGAAATAAATGATCCCTGCAGGCGACTGATTTCTGCTGTTGTAAACCGATTTAGCTTACGGTTTAGCCCTGATTTCAAGGCTCGTGGTCATCCGGTTACGTATTTTTACCTGCGGATCCACATATCCGGCACGCGGTTTCCTGTAGGGAAAAACCGAGCCGTGATCCCATATCCCGGACTCTTCAGGATCGCTGAATGCCTGCAGGATATAATCACCCTCCGGGATGTCGTTGATTTCAACCCGGCCCTGCATATATCCGCTTCTGATCTGGCTGCCCTCCCGGTTCAAAAGCCGGAAGTGCCAGATTCCGGTAGTATCGGCCGGTATGAATAATTCAAGATCTCCAAGCGTTGATTCGTGCCAGACATTGAGTTCGAAATTTGTTCTTGACTGCCGTTGCGGACTCCACAACCTGAACTGGTAGCGGCTCCCCTCCCTCCATTGCCCATCGGGATAAAGGTATAACAGATTGCCGCTGATCAGTGTGCTGTCCCAGCCGGTATGTGTAATTTCATCTTCGATCACGATGAGCGAATCAATTACTGCCGGATCGGCAATCACGGCGGCATATCGAATCTTCACCGGCTGGTCCGGATAAATGCCCCCTTCCGCTTCATTGCGAATGATTCGCTGAGCTGTGGTATCGGCAGCGGCGGAACCCGTGAAGGTAATATCACTCTCATCGGCAGCATTCCCTGCCCTGTCGGTTATTCCGCTCAGTGAAACCCGGTAGGTTGATTCAGGATCCAGGCTGCCCACCATCTGCGCATACAACACATTTTGCTGCCCTTTTTCAGTGTACAGAGGTATGGCCTGGTGAACATCCCTTCCCAGTGAATCCAGAACCGTAATGCCGGCATCTTCCGAATACACGATATCCTCACTGAAGCGAAACCGCAGCCTGAGCGACGACAACAGGCCAATTCCCTGTAAACCGGGATTGATCGTATCCGGTATTGCAATGTAAGCTGTATCCAGCCTGGCTACGTATGTGTCGCTTACCTCAACTGATTCGACCGGAAAGGGCCTTGCCACCTCCGAAATCTGATCCCAGCGCTTATTGCGGTTCCGGTCATCGACCCAAAAGGCATTATAGGTACCTTCCCGCAGATAGTTAAAGCGGATGTAACCCCCGGTATCGGGCTGTACCGCATAATCGGCCCTTACTGAATAATCGGCAGGATGCCGGTACAGAAGAACAATTCCCTCGGTCCATGCCCGTCCGTCATTTCTGTTGAGCACCCTCCCGTTGATTTCACCCTTGTCAATAGCCGGACCGGTTGACAAGGCCAGGGTATAAGGCTGTTTCATCCGGTTGTTGTTCGCATCACCCAGATCGGTACTCAGCCGGAAAATGACCGTTGTGGAATCGGGCAGTGCCTCGTCAAAACGCACAATCGCCGAGCGCCCGCGCCACTTCACACGGTAGGTAATGCCGATGTCAGGCTCAATACTGAATGCCCGCTGGAATGTGTTTCTGGATATGTATTTATCGAAATTGAAGCGTACCTGATCATCACTGAAATTAATGGTTCCGTCGGCGGGTTCTGAAGACAGGATGACCGGACCGCTTCGGTCGGGCTCACCGCCAGTGGGCTGAGTCGGGGTGGCACAGGAAGCCAGGATCACCGCAGAAAGAACGATAAACGGAAGGTTACGTATCACTGGCTTCTTACATTATAGAGAAGGAATATGGTTACGCCGGTTGCGGCAATCACCACGGCAGGTTCTGCAATCCTGCGCCACAGGCCCGGGCGTTTTTCCATTTCAATCACCCTGAATCGCTCTGCCTGCCAGTTACCTGCCAGTTCCTCTGATTTTTCAGCATCCACCTCGTCCTGGTAGGTGAACGGAACTACTTCGCTATCCAGTACTGTCAGTTCGTCCGAAAGGTGATAAATGGTCAGGCTGCCGGTCAGTTCTCGCTTGGCCGTAAGCCGGTCAATTCTCGTTAAACGGTTGGTTGTGGTCCATTCAAGTCTTATTCGTTCCCCTACACCCTCATCAAGACTGATTTCGCGGCCACTGTAGATGAGTCCGGATACGAGCCTGGCTTTAAGCGGTGAGGGCAGGTCGGCCTGCAGTATCAACCGGCCGCCGGTTGCCTCCCACACATCCGATTCAAGAAGTTTTTGGGCACCTATATCGGCCAGAATCTGACCATTGGTTAGAGTCTGGGCCGGAGCCGGTTCCTGTAAACAAACAATAAGCAGCATAAGCGCAATGGCCTGGCTGGTACGCATGTATTCGCTCTTCAGTCGTGTTATAAATTTTTCGGTTTTAGGGTAACAGGCTCCGATGATGATCGGTCGCTGCAATATAATTTATTTTGTGCGCAGCCCCATACCAGTAGCCAATATTTCTGACCGGTGTTTTGCATAGACCTTCGGTCATCGTTATTATGAGTAAATATCCTGTTTCAGTGTCAGGAGAGTAATCAGCCTGATTGCAGGATGCTGTAATATAACGCTACCAAAACGTTTTAAAATGTATGATATAAAACGAGACATCGCACTTTATGTCGATATGTATGAGCTCACAATGGCACAGGGCTATTATCTGAGTGGCAAACACACGGAAACGGCTACGTTCGACTATTTTTTTCGTAGTAACCCTTTTGACGGAGCCTTCGTGGTATTTGCGGGTATTGGAACACTATTACCCCTGTTATATGATATGCGATTTCATGATGACCATTTGCAGTACCTGAAATCACTGGGTTTCAAAGATGAATTTCTCTCCTACCTATCCGGCTATCGATTTACAGCCGACCTGGAAGCGGCACGCGAAGGCGAGATTGTTTTTCCGAACGAACCCGTGATCCGGGTTACAGGCCCCCTTATTGAAGCTCAGATCGTGGAAACGCTGTTGCTGAATATTGTGAATTTTGAATCGTTGATTGCCACCAAGGCCGCCCGGCTCAGAATTGCTGCCGGCGACCGGAAACTTATGGAGTTCGGACTGAGACGGGCCCAGGGGTTTGGTGGTATCAACGCTTCCAGGGCGGCGATCATTGGTGGTCTTGACTCAACATCGAATGTGCAGACAGGTTTTTATTTCGATGCACGTGTTGATGGCACCCAGGCTCACTCCTGGGTGCAGAGTTTTGACCATGAACTTCAGGCTTTCCGTACCTACGCCGAGCATTACCCCGACAAGTGCATTCTCCTGGTCGATACCTACAACACACTTGAAAGCGGGGTGCCTAACGCCATACAGGTTGCGCGCGAACTGGAGAAAAAAGGTCACAAGCTGGTTGGCATCCGGCTCGACAGCGGCGACCTTGCCTACCTGAGCAAACGGGCAAGGAATATGCTCGACGATGCAGGTTTCGGCTATGTCAAAATTGCTGCATCCAATCAGCTCGATGAGTATCTGATTAAAAGTCTGCTCGAACAGGAGGCACCTATCGATGTGTTCGGGGTCGGAACACGCCTTGCCACCGGGTACCAGACACCGGCCCTCGACGGAGTTTATAAATTATCGATGATCAATGACCAACCAAAACTGAAGGTTTCCAACAACATCGAAAAAGTGAACCTGCCCGGCCTGAAACAGGTACACCGGTATTTTAACGGACAGGGGCAGTTCTACGGAGATGGTGTTCTTCTGGATGACAGCGAGTCAAAAATTGATACCATCTACCACCCCCATCAACCGCTCAAAAAAAGCGATGTTTCAGCTTTTGCATTTGAACAACTGCTGCATCCCGCAATGAGCAATGGCGACATTACCCGGGAAATGGCAACCGTTTCGGAAACAGCCCGTTATGTAACTGCACGGATTGATGCCCTGCCCGTTGAACACAAGCGGTTTTATTACCCGCATGTCTATAAAGTCGGCATCAGTTCCGGCCTTTCGGCACTGCGGCAGCAATTGATTGAACGTGCACTGAACAACCCTTAACTTCACTGCATATGCTTTGCCACGGTATCGCAACAGCATTGAATAAAATCCGATCATTTTCCCTATGAAAGCACTACTGATAGTCGACATCCAGAATGATTTTTGTCCCGGAGGCGCCCTGGCTGTACCCGATGGCGACAGGATTATACCCGTTGTTAACAAACTTGCCGAACAATTTGACCATGTTCTGATGACGCAGGACTGGCACCCCGCAGGTCATCACTCTTTTGCATCCTCCCATACGGATAAAGAACTCTTTGAAACTATTGAAATGTCCTATGGAACCCAGGTTTTGTGGCCAGAGCACTGTGTTCAGGGTTCCAAAGGCGCCGACTTTCACCCGTCACTCAATTCCAATCGTGCTGAACTCATCATCAGAAAGGGATTCCGCAAGCAAATCGATTCCTATTCCGGGTTTTTCGAAAACGACCACGAAACAGCTACCGGGCTAACCGGTTATTTGCGCGACCGGGGTTTTAAGGAGCTGTATATTGCAGGTTTGGCAAGTGATTTCTGCGTGAAATGGACGGCTCTTGATGCGATCAGAGAGGGCTTCAGCGTAACTGTAGTTCGGGACGCTGTTGCCGGTATCGATATTGACGGATCTGTTGAAACGGCCTGGATGGAAATGCGGGATGCCGGAGCAGGGGTAGTTCACAGTCATGATCTCCCTGTCTCCTGATGGACCGCATCGTTCATGATGCAATTGTTATTGGTGGCGGTATATCTGCCCTGACAGTTGCCATGCAGCTCCGGATCAGGGGATATTCTGTTGCTGTTATCGACAAGCAGGACGGCGAGGGGGCATCAGGGTTGCCCGGAGGACTTGCCAATCCGGCTTATGGACGAGAAGCAAAAAAAAGCTGGCGGGCGGAAGCGTGTATTGATAGCCTGAACAGGCTCAGTGAGCTGCTCAGCTATGTTTCAGCCGAACATGGGATCATTAACAATGGTGTACTCAGACCCGCATCCGATCAGGATCAGGCGGACGTATTCAGGGAAAGTCCCGGCAGACATAAATGGAAAGATGGAATGGCAGTGTGGCTTGAACCGGCCGAGGCCGCTGGCGGATTCCCGCTGGTAAAGGCTGAAAACGGTGCATTATGGATCGAACCTGCGATCACTATCCGTCTGCCCTCCCTCCTTCTGGCATTACGGACTGCATTGAGGGAAAAAGGGGCACTCCTGCTCTCCGCAAGTAACATTGTCGTACATGATGGCACTGATATGCACACCATTATCGCCGACGGAAATGAAATTACTTCAACGAAAATCATCTTTGCTCCCGGGCCCGGAATTTTCGACTATCCTCAATGGTCTCTTCTGAAATTCAACCGGGTTAAAGGCCAGGTTATGGAAGCTGAATTCAGCAAATCTGACGAACCGGGGTGTTCGGTGGCTTCATCGGGCTATGCAGCTTTTACCGGTTCAAACAGGGTGGTTGTGGGTAGCACCTATGAACACAGCTTTAAAGACAGCCTGCCCTCTGAAGCCACAGGCGGGGTACTCGAAAAACGGTTCAGAATAATGTGTCCGGCGATCGCCGGCAGTTTAACTCATATACAGCACTGGGCTGGTGTCCGGCTTACTACACCCGACAGGAAACCCTGTGTTGGCAGCCACTGGAACATCAGTGGTTTTTACTGCATTGCCGGAATGGGTTCGAGAGGTTTGCTGATGGCTCCGAAAGTGGCAGAGCTGCTGGCTGATCACATTTATGCCAACACAAAAATACCTGATGAGATAGATGCAGACCGTTTCTACCACACGCGCAGATTTTTAAACAGGGTATAGATGCCGGAAAGGGTCAGAAAGAGGTGTCTTTTTTCACAGGTCTCATCAGCAGTTCACCGTTGGGGGTTACGAACGTTTTGCTGATTATCTGTGATTTATTGAGCTGACTGATACGCTGATCAACATAATTCTTTTTGCTCTGGCTGGCATTGGCATTCATCAGGTGCATTCTCACCCGGTACCAGGCATACAGTTCATCCTCCTGCCTGCCGTTCCAGCAGATATTGAACTGTGCTACCAGCTCATCAACTTCCGACCTGTGCTTGTACCGCTGTATGGTTACTACCAGCAGTTTGCTCAGCCCCAAAGCTACAAACAGGAGCGCAAACTCTATGATTGCTACATCCATGCTTCCGATTCCGATTGCAATTAATGTCTAACGTACTTCTTCAAATATAACAGAATTAACCTGAAGAAAAAGAAGATGACATTATTTTAACCCAAATTTAAAGGGGCTCCGTTCCGAATATCCTAACCTTTTGTTTTACCTGAATCTGTCTTTTATCTCCTCCAGTGGAATATAGATGATGGCAGGCTTGTTGAGCGGATCAAAATAGGGTTGCTCACATGCAAAAAGCTGATCGATCAGTATTTCCATTTCTGCTTCACTCAGCCTTTTACCTCTGGGTATCGCGGTCTTGTTGGCCAGTGCAAGAGCAAGCTTTTCGGTATTGCCCATCCGCACCGACGAACTGAAATTCTGGTATTGTTGCAATATCGACTCGATCACATGTTTTTCATTGCCCATTTTGATGTCGGCAGGTACACCAGATACGATTGCAGAGTTACCGCTCAGCAACTGTATGTTAAAACCCATCTTCTGAAAAGCAGGATGCAGCTCTTTTAACAATGTAAAATCCGATGCCGAAAAATCGATACTCTGAGGAAAAAGCAACTGCTGCGTGCTTGGCAGACCCGACTGACTTGCATTCATCGCTTTCTCGAAGATTATCCGTTTGTGTGCGGTGTGCTGATCAACAATACATAATCCACTCAGTGTCTGCGATATAACGTATTGATCATGTAGCTGCCAGAAACCGCGAAATTTATCAAAACCGGGCTGTTTTCCGCCCTCCTCTGCCGGATTGGCGTGTAACGATTCGTTACCGGAATGAAACTCGCGGCGGTCTGAATCACCATAGATACGATCAGTAATATCGGCCTGGTGAGCGAATCCGCGGGCCGGGCCGGCTGATGGTCTGCCAAAAGGCCGGCCGGCTGAAATCTGGTCACGACTGAAATCAAATCCTCTTGAAAAAGCCCCGGATCCGGCTTCGGTAGCACCGGCAGATTCCAGATGATCCATTCTGGGAACGTTATAGCGGTCGTTCAGTGCCCTTTTAACGATAGAGCGGGTGAGTGTAGAAACAGCCCGTTCATCCTCAAATTTCACTTCAAGCTTAGACGGGTGCACATTCACATCGATATTACCGGGATCTGTTTTGTAGAACAGGGCGTAGAACGGATATTCATCGGGACGGATCCAGGTATTGTAAACATTCTGGATCACATAGTTGATATGCCGGTGCATGAAGGGTCTGCCGTTTACAAACAGGAACTGTTCTCCGCGTGTTTTCTTGACCATTCTGGGGTCGATGATGTATCCCGTAAGCGTCAGAATACTGGTTTCCTCCTGCACCCTTATCAGGCTGGCTTTATAAGGCTTGCCAAATATTTCGGCGATCCGTTCATCCAGATTCCGGACGGGCAGTTTGTAGATTACGCTGTTATCCGAAATCAGCTCAAAAGCAACATCGGGGTTCGAAATGGCTGCCTGCTGAAACGTTATAATGATGTGCCTGAGTTCGGTGGCGTCGGTTTTAATAAATGCCCTGCGAGCCGGAACATTATAGAACAGATTGCGAACGGCTATGGATGTACCGTCCTCTATGGCTGCAGGTTTCAGCTCCTTTTCTTCACCTCCCCATACTTCAAACTCGTGCCCTGTTGCATCTTCGCGGCGTTTCGTACGGAGGGTAACCTGCGATATGGAAGCGATCGACGCCATGGCTTCACCGCGGAAACCCAGTGTGCGAATATTGAACAGATCGTCGATTTTTTCGATCTTGGATGTGGCATGCCGCAGAAAAACAAGGGGGACATCATCCGTGCTCATACCCGAACCGTTGTCGATTACCTGTATCAGCGTTTTACCTGCTCCTTTGATAATTACCCTTATTGACGACGCACCTGCATCAAGGGCATTATCAAGCAGTTCCTTGACCACAGAACTCGGGCGTTCCACAACTTCGCCAGCTGCAATCTTGTTGCAGATTTCGGGTGGCAGTACCCGGATCAGCGGTTGACTTATTTCTGTATTACTGCTCAAGCTGGAGACGAAGGATAATTCCTGATGACGATGTAAGCGGTTAATATACGAATCAACTATCGGTCAAACGACCGTACAGCTTCTTTTTTCACAAATTGCTACAAATAGAGAAGCATCAGAAATAGTATGAAGAGGATGGCGGCGTACAGTGCCACACTGCGCCCCTGCCCCCGCCGTACTTTGCTTTCAAACCGGATAGCACGGCGCTTGCGCTCTCTCTCCTCCTTCACCGGGTCGTAATACCTCGGCTGATAACTGAATTGCCTGTGTTTGGGGCGTTTGCCCCCGATGGGTACAATCATGATCTGTGGAATTTACGGGCCAACGAATCAAAACAAAATGTATTGAGTGGCAGCTGTAAAATCTGCATTATTTGGCAGGGATTCAAGCCAAAAGCTGTTACGCAACCATGTCTGCGTTGTGGATACTGAGCCTGCGGTACGCTTTACCAACAACGTGTTAAATACATCTATTTTACCGGCAACAGTGTTGCACTGATAACCATATCCTCCATTTTGCGGATATTTTGCATAATGTCATCACCGGGTTTATCGCTCAGACGGATACTGCAGCAGGCGGTGATCTGACCATCAAAAATCACGTTCTCCAGTTCTTCGGCATTGATATCAACACTTTTCAGTTCGTTCATAATACCGGCAATAACCCCCGGTTTATCATAGTGGCGTACAATGAGCTGCCACGGGGCGGCGGTACTGTCGCTCCGGTTGAGCCAGTTCCTGACCTTGCCCGTTTTCAGGAACGCACGGATAATATCGACCACTTCAGCAGCAACTGCATTCTGGGCCTGCATGGTTGATGCCCCGACATGATGGGTTACATACAGGTTTGGCACATCTCTCAGGCGGTTGTCAAATGTGCCCTCTTTATGTTCCGGCTCGCCACTGAATACATCCACAGCTGCCCGGATCTTGCCTGAACGAAGATGTTCAATCATTGCATCCTCATCAACAACTTCTGCTCTGGCTGTATTTACAAACAGGGTTCCTGCTTTCATGGCTCCAAACATCTCAGCGGAAATAATGCCGCGGGTCTCCGGTTTCAGAGCCAGGTGTACACTAATGATATCCGAAGCTTTCACCAGATGCATGGGAGATGCCATAAATTCGAGTTCCAGTTCCTCAGCCCTTTCCTGCGTGAGTGATCTCGACCATGCACATACGTCCATGCCAAAAGACCGGGCCCTGGCGGCTAACTCTGATCCGATCTGTCCCAGGCCGATAATACCCAGTTTTTTGCCCAGCAACCCATCCGATTTGGAATAGAGGGCTTTGTTCCACCTGCCGTTTCGAAAATCCGCAACATTGTCGGGGATGGACCGGTCGAGGGCCAGGATAAGTCCCATGGCAAGTTCCGCAACAGCAACGGAATTCTTACCCGGGCAATTTGCCACATAGATTCCATTTTCGTTGGCGGCCTTCACATCAATATTATTTACACCGGCACCCGCCCTTATGATTAAACTCAATTCCGGGCTGTTCCCGATGCAGGAACGGTTCACAACTGTTGAACGTACCACCAGGATGGTATGACCGGATATTCCTTTTCCCAGGTCATCTTCTTTCATTTTCGGGTTAAATTCGAGGTCTATACCCATTTGCCTGATGGTTTCCAGGCATGAATCCGGCATTTTATCTGCAATAAGTACTTTCATAAATTTTCCTTTTAAAAACCATTTTGATGACCGGAATAAAGTAACCCTTCGTCTTCCGGCCGGCAGATTAGCTTAAGCTCCGGGATGTGATAATTGGCTGATTTATTACTGATACCGTAAAATTAAACGGCTACCACACCTGTCGGGACTCCCGGCATTTCTGCCTGTGTTAAAATATTTAAATGAAGATATAGGTTTTTATACCACTTGCGAAAGAAAAGCGCTTTCTCTACATTAAAAAATATCAATCTGTACGGGTAATCATTAAATACCAATCATGTACGCCGATCTGATTGTACTTAAAGAAAGAATTGAAGGTTATCGTCATTATCTCATAGAACTGATCCGGATTCTTTTCGGGTTGTTTCTGATGGGGAAAGGTTATGGCTATGTGGAGAATCCTTCCGAACTGGCCTACTTCATAACACTATCGGCCATGCCGTTATCTGCCGACCTGCTCATACATTATATCGTTGCTGCACATGTAGCCGGCGGATTACTCATAGCGCTCGGTCTTTACACCCGCACGGTACTTCTGATCCAGATACCGGTATTGCTGGGTGTAATTCTGATGGTTCATGCCCAGAACGGACCTTTTACCAACGGATTACAATTCGAAACAGCTGTTGTTACCTTTCTGCTTTTAACCGGCTTTCTCTACTATGGAAGCGGGAGATGGTCACTCGATCACCTGGTTTTGGAAAAACGCGAGAGGCCGCACTCCTGATCACTCTGTCCGGGATGGAATGGCTGACCTGAATATCCTGTCAGAAATCAGGATGTAGAGATATTCTTTACCTGCTGCAACAGATGTAGCATTTCCTGTCATTTCCAGGGCAAACGTTCGCAGCACCCTTCCCCTTTGGTCGAATTCATGAACCTCGCTGCCCGAAACGGCCCAAATCGTACCACCGGGAGAGGCCCCGATTGCAGAACCCGGTTCAAGGCCACCAATAAAGCGAACATAATTCCCGGAATCTGATATCAGATGGATGATCCCGTGAACCGGGTCCGGTAAAAAGAGCATATTACCTGCCGATTCAAGCGATGTGGGTAACGCTCTGATTCCCTGAACTCGAAGGTCCAGTTCAAACACATATCGTCCGTTTCGGTCTAATTTCAGCAGCCTGACCTGCTCTTCATCAAGTACAAATAACTCGCCAAAAGCGTTTACTGTGATACTCGTTGGCCGGAATGCCTGGCCATGGCCAGAAATCTCGGCCGGATCTACCGTCGATAAAAACTGAAGCCTCCGGTCAAAAACCTGTATCCTGCGGTTATTATAATCAGTCACATATATTTTGAGTCCGTTTGTAGCTTCCACATCGAGCGGCCGGTCGAAACGGTAATCACCAAACCCCATTCTTCCCAGAGAATCCATACGCAAGCCATTCCTGTCCAGTTTCAGAATCCGGTTGCCTCCCGCCTCCACAACGTAGATCTCATTATCGGGAGTGATGTCTATGGAGGTGGCTTCGTTAAGGCCGCTGGCTACGATTTGAAGCGAAAGTCTGCGAATAGTGGTATCCTGCTGCACCGATGGTTGAGGTACGCGCAGTTTCTGAATATGTATGTGCTGCTTTGTCGCCTGCGCTGTACCCGACGATCCTGCTGCATTCACGGGGCAGGCAGTCGATATCATAACCGGAAGCAGAGCAATGATGTGCACAAATAACGATACAGCCATGACTTTCGGTTTGATTGTTTATTCAGAATCAGCCCTGTTGTACCCTCTTCAGGCCTTTGGCTCCGATGTCTTTGCGGTAACAGGCATTCTCAAAATGGATTTTCTCAACCTCAGTGTACGTTCTTGATATGGATTCTTCGAGGCTGTCACCGCGGCCTACCACACAGAGAACACGGCCGCCGTTGGTAAGCAGATCCCCGTTTTCAAGACGGTACGTTCCACTTTGAAAGACAAGTACATCATCGCTCACATTGTCGAGGCCGGTAATTTTTTTACCCTTTTCGTAGGTGAGCGGATATCCCTTTGAAGCCATCACCACACCGGTATAGTAACCTTCATCTATTTCAAGATTAATATAATTCAATTTCCCGTTAACACAGGTCATCAGCAACTCCAGCACATCACTTTTGATGGCTGGCATCATAACCTGACATTCGGGATCACCAAACCGGCAATTAAATTCAACCACTTTGGGTCCCTGGGCGGTCATCATCAGCCCGCAATAGAGTATCCCTTTATAGGGAAGCCCCTCCTCCATCATGGCAGACATCAAAGGTTTGATAATGCTGTCGTCTATCTCTTTCAAACCATTACTGTCGAGCAGAGGTGCTGGAGCGTAGGCCCCCATCCCGCCTGTATTCAGCCCTTTATCACCATCACCTATACGTTTGTGATCCTGTGCATGCATAATGATGCGGGCGGTTTCTCCGTCACAGATGGCAAATACAGAAACCTCCTCACCCGACAGAAATTCCTCGATTACTATCCGGTAGCTGGCTGAACTCAGATTTACATCATCGTTCATCATAGCAAGGGCTTCCATGGCCTCTTTACGGTTTTCACAGACAAAGACCCCTTTGCCGGCGGCAAGGCCATCGGCCTTTAGTACCAGCGGGTATACTTCATTCTGATTGATGTACTCTTCAGCCTGACTCCACTCGTGCCGGTTGAACGTCGTGTAAGCGGCAGTTGGAATATTGTACTCCTCCATAATCGCTTTTGCAAACGATTTGCTTCCCTCAAGTTGTGCCGCATTTTTGGAGGGACCGAAAACCTTGATGCCCTCATCCTCGAGATAGTCGGTAATGCCGTCAACCAGGGGTTGCTCGGGGCCTACCACTACAAGATCGATGCCGGAAGCTTCACAGAATTCAGATACCTCCTCGAAATTATTGATATCAATACTCAAATTAATCCCGAGAGCTTCGGTACCCGGATTACCAGGAGCAATATAAAGCCCGCCCAGCAAAGGGGATTTCGATATGGCCCATGCGAGAGCGTGTTCACGTCCGCCACCTCCGATTATGAGTACATTCAACGATTCCATGTTAAACAAGTTTGGTTGCTGCCTGCACAATAGCGGCAAAACTGTCGGCCTTCAGGCTGGCCCCTCCTATCAATCCGCCGTCGACATCGTCCCGGCCCAGCAGATCGGCTGCATTATCGGGCTTCATACTTCCGCCATAGAGAATTCTGAGACCTGAAGCCACTTCATTTCCGGCTTTGTTACCGATTACCTTCCGGATAAAGGCATGCATTTCCTGAGCCTGTTCCGGTGTAGCCGTTTCGCCGGTTCCGATAGCCCATACGGGTTCGTATGCTACCACAATTTTTGAAATTTCGGAACTATCCATATCGGATAGCGCTCCCAGCACCTGGGTTTCAACGACTTTAAAATGGTCGCCTGATTTTCGTTCACCGAGAACTTCGCCCACGCAAAAAACGGGTGTAAGGCCGTTAGCAAGGGCTTTCATAATTTTTTTACCAATTATCTGATCGGTTTCACCAAAGTATTCTCTTCGCTCGGAATGGCCTATGATTACATGGCTGCAACCGGCATCTTTGATCATGACAGCACTGATCTCACCTGTGTAGGCACCATTGTCTTCGTAATGAAGGTTCTGTGCCCCCACCTGCATCCCGTCAACCTGTTTGGCAGCCTCAACTGCCTCAGTCAGTGATACGAATGGCGGACAGATCAGCATTTCAACCTGGTTGGGGACATTTTCCAGTTTTCCGGCCAGTTCGTTAAAAAACGATGCAGTTGTGCCTGCACCATTGTTCATTTTCCAGTTTCCTGCAATTAAATAATTTCTACCCATGATATTGTTTAGTTTATTTTTAGTTAAATAGTGAATCCAGGTCCATCAGTACCTGGCTTACATCCCGGTCAACATATTTACGGATAATTCTTCCGTTTGCATCAACCAAAAACCTGGTGGGAACGGTTTTTACATTCAGGCTCCTGAACAATTGCTCATCAGGATGCTGGCTGTTGCTGGCCACTGCCCAGTTGCGTTCCCGTTCCTCAAAAAAAGCTGTTATCAGTATGGGGTCTTCATCTACCGGAACTGTAATCAGCCGAAGCCCCATTGGTGCATAAGTAACATACATAAAATTGATCAGAGGATATTCTCCCTGGTAGCGCGGATCGGCGAGTTCCGCGAGTTCCAGAATATAAGGGTTACCGGCCAGCATTTCGGACGACAGCACAAGACCGTCTTCCATCTGCAATGAAAACTCCGGCATCGGCTTTCCGGGTGCAAACTTTTCCAGATCAGTAACCATATTTTCTGCCCACTCGCTGATCCCGGGCTGGTCCGAATAATTTCTGCCCAGTTCCCGGGCCGTCCCCAGGGCCTGATCCGAGCGGGTGCTGTCTGTAAACAATTCAATTTTACGTATCTGTAAAGCCACCTGGTCTTCCCGGTGCTGCGATACGGAAGTAAGAGAATCAAGATAGTCAGTTGCCCGATGGAGCCCGTATTTCCTGGCCAGCCCGTTGGCCCCGTAAATGGCCAGTGTGGCAAAAACCTGTTCTGCGGGATCTATTGCACGGTCAATATAAATCAGCATACGCTCATCGTCCCAGCCGAGGGTAATTTCAACAGCAGCAAGTCCCGAATATTCTGCTGCCAGTGTACCCGGATACGAATCCCTGACCGACCAGAACAGTTCCGACCAGGTATCAAGCATGTGCGGGATCGTGTCCTGCGGGACCTCCCCGCTGTTGATAAACATCGCTATACGGGCATAATTTCTCTGAAGGCGTTCGTATACATTGAAGGCGTCGTGCTCGTTTGAACTGACCTTCCTGGTACGGGCAAATTCGGGAAGTTCTGCTTCTATGTGTATGGTATCGCCCGGTGCCAGTATTAAATAGGATGCCGAAATGAGGTTGCCATACCGCTTAATCTGCATCGGGTACTGATCTCGCTGACTGAAAACTGCGGTTCCGCTGAATGAACCGTCCCGTTGGGTTTCAGAGAAAAACAGCGTATCGGTCTGCTGACTGCCGCCTCCGGTTACAATCAGCTGAATACCGGAATAGTTGGCAGTAGTATCCAGTTCTGCATTCACTGTAATTTTTCCGTAAACATGTGCTTCATAGTTCACTTCGTCGGGTTCACCTGAACAGCCGGTCAGCAACACCGGCAGCACAACAGCAGTAAGTGTAAACAGCAGATATATCGGTTTCGTTGTTCTCATCAAGTAAAATGAATGATATAAAAAAATTATGATTCGTCTTTTAACCGGGAAAGCAGCATATCCCTTACCAACTGTGGATTAGCCTTGCCTTGCGACTGCCGCATTACCTGGCCGACGAAAAATCCGATAAGCCCCTCTTTCCCCTCTCTGAAACGGGCGGTTTCATCGGGATTATCAGCGATAACCTGATCCACAATCGGCTGGAGGAATCCACTGTCGGATACCTGAAGCAGGTTTTTCTCCTGCGCGATTTCATCAGCTGATTTCACGGTTTCAAGCATCTCATTAAATATAGTTTGCATAGCCGAGGAACTGATCTTGTCAGAATCACGGAGACGGATCAACCCGGCCAGCCGATCCGGGCCTATGGTAAAATCCCTGATATCGATTCCCGATTCGTTTAGTACCCTCCTGACCTCCGACAAAATGAGATTAGCTACAGATTTTGCACTGCCCTGGCCAGTGTAAACAAGTACGGCTTCAAAATAATCGGCTATCTTACGGTCATCGGTCAATATTGATGCGTCAGGCTCCGGAAGATTCAATGTAGTGACAAAACGGTCGTGGCGGACTGCCGGCAGCTCCGGAAGTTCTTTCCTGACCTCTTCCAGAAAGTCACGGGTCACAAAAACCGGGGGCAGGTCGGGATCCGGGAAATAGCGGTAATCATGTGCTTCCTCTTTCGAACGCATCTGCCGGGTTTCGTTTTTATTGGGATCCCAGAGCAATGTCTGTTGAACAACAGACCCACCGTTTCTGACTACCTGTTTCTGCCTTTCAATTTCGTAGGTCAGCGCCCGCTCCACATTCCGGAAGGAGTTCATATTTTTCAATTCGGTGCGCGTTCCGAGTTCCTTTTGCCCAACCGGCCTGATAGATATATTGGCATCGCAGCGCAGGCTTCCCTCCTCCATATTACCATCGCAGATCTCCAGGTACTGAACTATCTGCTTAATTTTACTCAGATAGGCATAGGCCTCACGAGGGGAGCTGATATCCGGTTCTGTTACAATTTCGATCAGTGGAGTACCGGCACGGTTCAAATCAACCAGGGTATTGTATGGATCCAGATCGTGGATCGATTTGCCGGCGTCCTCCTCCATATGAATCCGTTTAATTCGAATTCGTTTGGTACTTCCGTCATCACGTGTGATGTCTATATGACCGTCGTGGCAGATTGGGGTTTCAAACTGTGATATCTGATATCCTTTGGGCAGATCGGGGTAAAAATAATTCTTTCGGGCGAATACCGATTTATCGGCGATACTGCAGTTGGTAGCCAGACCGATCCTGACAGCATAACGCACAAGATTCTCATTCAAAACCGGGAGGGTACCGGGATGGCCAATACAAAGGGGTGTAATATTCGTATTGGGGGCATTGCCAAATGCCGTACTCACAGGGGCAAAAGCCTTGCTTTGGGTGAGCAACTGTGCGTGGACCTCCAAACCGATTACGGTTTCAAATTCAGCAGACGAATTAAACGTGATTTCCTGGTCGGTAGCCAAATAAAATGTATTAGTTCCTGTTCGTTATATTAAACCTGTAATTTACTAAAGATTGCGGCATATTACACGGTTTTATCTGCATTCGATCAGCGCCGCTTTTGAAGAAACCAACCGAAACATCCGGCAAACCGAGCGTACACCACATCCCAACCCAAACACCCGGTAAACCGAACGTACACCACATCCGAAAATAAAGAACCCCGCGCCTGGTCAGGACGCGGGGTTGCTGTTGTCAGGTTATTCTATACCTGTCTGAGAAGTTTACTCGTAACGAAGAGATTCAACGGGATCGACCCTGGCCGCTTTGAATGCCGGAAAAACACCGGCAACAAGTCCGATTAATGTGAGGATTCCGGCAGTCAGGATGGTGGTGCTGTACGAAAGCACCGGATTTCCGAGAAACTGCCCGGGGCCTTCATCAAGCTGCAGCGACTGAACACCGGTAACAATTCCACCGGCAATCAGTATTCCGATCAGACCACCGATGATGCAGATCATCATCGATTCAAAGATGAACTGACCAACTATATGCCTTTTGCGGGCTCCTACCGCTTTTTTTATACCGATTTCCTGGGTTCGCTCTTTCACGACCACATACATGATATTGGCCACTCCTACCCCGGCAATTATCAGGGTGAACAACCCAATGGTGAGCATAAAAATCTGAAGTCCCAGACTTACCTGCCGGTTCATTTTTTCAGCCTCAATGAAGTCCCACATGCGAATGGCCTGCTGGTCTGACGGATCGAATTTATATTTGGCAGCCATCACCCTGCGGAATTCCGAGTTGATAAGCTCCTGATGAGCGGCATCGGCAGGCCTGAGCAGTATCGAACTCAGATAACGGTGACCATACATGGTCCGGAACGTTGTATATGGAATGATAACCCGGTCTGAATCGGGGCCGTAATTCATGCCGGTTTGCAGCTTTGGCTCCATAACCCCTACCACTACAAAAGGTGTTCTGTCAACCATTATCTCCTGACCTACGGGGTTTTCCTGACCATAGAGCCGCTCCGCGATATTATTCCCGATAAATGCCACCCTCCGCTGATAGGTTACATCATTCTCGTTCAGGAAGCGGCCGCCGGCTGCAGGGTACGTGGTACGCATGATTTCAAAATCGGGGTTAACACCCTCCATGTACGTATTGGTTCTCTCCGATCCGGCTTCAATGCTGGTGAAACGGCCATACTGGGGTGAGATACTCTCAATATGGGGCACTGTTTTGGAAACCAGATCGATATCTTCTTCCACGAAACGGATACGGCGCCCTATCTCGAGACCCTCGTAGGTGATACTGGTCTGGCCGCCGTATATCATCATAATCCGGTTACCGGCGCCAAGCATACCTTTAATCATCTGGTTCGATAAACCTTCTCCGAACGAGAGCAGAATAACCACGGCAAAAGTACCCCAGGTTATAGCCATCAGCGTCAGGAAGGTTCGAAGCTTCTGACTTTTCAGATCCGAAAAGAATTCAGTCAACAGAATACGCCACATGAGTTAACTCCTTAAACAGTCAACAATGTCCATCCGGGATGCCCGCCACGCCGGCATCAGTCCTGACGCAAATCCGATCATGGCCAGAACAACGAATGCGATAAGACCAACCTCGGGTGTAAAGACCGGCACCCCTACAAACTCTTTAATGGGATTGAAGGCCAGGGCTTTTACGACCAGCCAACCGATGCCGTATCCCAATGCTGCACCCAGGCCAACCAGCATGAATGTTTCACTGAAAAACTGCCCCATAATGGTCAGCCTTCTGGCCCCGGCCGCTCTTCGTATTCCTATCTCTTTCATTCGTTCCTGAACCACCACAAACATGATGTTGGCTACACCAATGCCACCAACAGCAAGCGTAAATACACCTATCACGCCCAGAAAGATGTTGAAGCCAAGAAAGAAATAATGGATAAACTGGAAAAATTCGTTGGTATCCCAGACGAATACAGCCTCGCGGTCGGCAGGGTTGAAGGTGTACTTGCGACCGAGCACTTCATAAACCGCGTCCTTGGTCTCGTCGGCAAGCGTTACGTCATGCAGATCAAAAATGATATTGTTCACATAAGTGGCACCGAAGAGCGTTGCGAAGGTACTTTTTGGCATAAATGCCTTATCATGATCGCGAGCACTATATGATGAATTCTGAATTTTGGGCTGCATCACACCGATAACAGTGAACGGGATGTTACCAACCATCACCTGCCGGCCAACAGCGTCATCCTCACCAAACAACAGGTTTTTAAGTTCGTCACCCAGAAAGACTACCCTCCTTCTCTGCTCGAGATCCTTTTCATTAATCCATCGGCCGCCTGGTTGTGCAAAAACATTCCTCATCTCGCCATAGATTTCGTTCACACCGGAAATACTGGGAGTGTTCCTGCGGTCACCATTAGAGAACTGTATATTGCTTCTCTGGTATTCAGCCGAAATGTTCCTGATGTTACTGACCTGCGACTGCAGCAGATCGGCATCTGATTCCCGGAACCGGATTTGCCTGCCAATGCCATATCCCTGAAACGCCTGGGTGGTGCGCCCGGGAAACATGATGAGAATATTGTCGCCCATTCCACGCATGTTCTGCTCCATCTGAACCCGGAACCCGAAACCAAACGCCAGCAATATGATTAGCGTGGCGGTTCCCCACATGATTCCAAATACAGTGAGGAAGGTCCGGAGTCGTTGGGAGGCGATGCTCCTGAAGAAATCAATAATGATCAGCAATAATCCCATTTCAATATTCTCGTGATTTTAACTGCCCGGTTATGGATATCTCACGGCTGGTCCGGCAAACTGTCTTGCAGGAAAAAGCCGGGTGTCATCAGATCCAACGTTATTAATCAACAGTGAGTTTTCGTACGGGTTTTTCGAGCACTTTATCGCCCTTTTTCAATCCCTCTTTCACCTCGATATTGATGGCATCACTCAATCCGGTTTCAATCTCCTGCTCCACTCTTGACTCGGGTGAACTCCCCTCCAGTTCGACCATGCTTACACCCTCATTGAAGCTAACAACCCGTTCCGGTACAATCAGAATGTTTTCACGCCTTTCGATTATGATGTCGGCATTGGCCGAAAAACCGGCTCTCAGTGTGTGCCCGTTCGTATTGTCGATCACGATTTCAACCGGAAATACGATGGCATTTTCCTGGCGCTGCGCCTTCAGTGAAATTTTATCCAGATATCCTGTTATCATCACACCCGGCATGGCACCGATTTTTATCTCTGCAGGCATACCCTCGTAAAGTTTCCCAACATCAATCTCATCAACAGTTCCCTTGAACAACAGGTTATCCATCGCGGCCATGGTCATAAGCGGAGTACCTGCCTGGAAAGAAGTAAGAGGAACCACCGGATCACCGATATCGATCATTTTTTCCAGTATATAGCCGCTGATCGGCGCTTTGATTACGCTTTCAATTTCGGTTCCTGCGATATTTACACGGCCCGATTCCAGGAGTTGCAGCTTCTCCCGGTTCATCTGATCGCGGAGCACCGCATCGTCATGCCTGCGTATGAATTCTTCGAATTCCCTTTCGGAAACCAGATTGCGTTCTTTGAGCTGGGTCATTCTGTCCAGTTCACGTTTGGCCGTGTTCACATCAATGGCCGACATTTCCAGGTTTCGCTTGGCTTCTGCCAGTTCCAGAGGCGTTGGATCAGGCTCAATTTCAATCAATGGCTGACCACGTTCGATGTATGAACCCGGTTCAGCATAAATCCGGCTAACCACACCGGATATTTTTGATTTCACCTGAATTTCATTCTGCGGCTCAATGGTACCCACAGCGAGGGCTTTTTCAACAATGGTACCTTCTTCGACGGTTACATAAGGCTGCGTGCTCTCTTTTTCATTTGCCGAATTACCGTCTTTGGTCACAAAAAAAACAGCCGCTGCAATTGCGCCTGCAATACCAATACCTGTTATTATCTTTTTGGTCATGGTCAAAATATTCTGATTTTGATGAAAGGAATGATATGCCTGACCTATACGATGTAATTGCGATGATAGTTGCAATAAAATTCAGTTCCGTTTTACGGCACAGTCAAATTTTGAGACTTCCCATTTTCCACAAAAATCAAAATCCATGAACCCACCATCCTGATGTACATCTTATGTGATCAGCAGGGATTGTGTAATCAGCAGGATTTAAGTAAATGATTCCGCTCACAGAAGGTGGATTTCTACACTCAGATACTGTATTTCTGATTAATCAGGAAACGGACAATTTTAAGTCAGATACCGTACAACTGCTGGGTTATGCAGTGAACCGATCCCTGGCCCCATACCAGGTCTGCGCAGGGTATGGCCTCGACGTGCCTGTCAGGGAAATAGTGTTTCATCATTTCGATGACAGTGCCGTCATATTTTTTATCATACACCGGAAGGATGACCACATCGTTGGCAATGTAGAAATTCGCATAACTGGCCGGTACATATTCCGAACCATCAACCGTAGTACCTTCAATCCTGGTTTCAGGCAAGTGTACAGGAATGATATCATATCCACTGCCGTCGGGTCGCTTCACATCCCTTAGTTGTTCAAGATTTTCATTCAGGGCACGATAGTTCACATCACCGGTATCTTCACACACCATCGTCATCAGGGTGCCCGGATTCAGGAACCGGGTAAGGTCGTCGATGTGCCCGTCAGTATCGTCACCGGCCAGGCCATCGCCCAGCCAGATAATACGATCCATTCCCAAATACTCCTTTAAATACAATTCGATCTGCCGGATTGTCATTCCCGGATTGCGGTTCGGATTCAACAGCACCGATTTTGTGGTTATCAGGGTTCCCTCACCATCGGTTTCTATAGACCCGCCCTCAAGGATCATTCCGGGTTCAAACCGTTTTATTCCGTATCTGGCACCAAAATATGACGGAATCTGGTTGTCATCTTCAAAGGGCGGGTATTTACCACCCCAGGCATTGTAACCCCAGTCGGTAATTACAGTATCCGTTGTTGAGTCCGGTTCAGAACTGTCGCCCTGATTTTTAAGCATGATGGGTCCGCAGTCCCTCACCCAGACATCGTTGGTCGGTATGCGGTGCAGAATCAGGTTGGTGTCGTTTAGGGGACGGTTCCTGATTGCCCTTCGCATCCTGGCTTCGGTAGCATCGTCCGGAATAAGCAGATGAACAGGTTCAAAGCGGATGAGCGTTTCAACAATATCGGCGTACACCTTTTCAACACGGTTAAGGCGCTCACCAGGCCAGGTTTCCCGGTTTGCCGGCCAGCTCATCAACGTACCGCTGTGGCGTTCCCACTCGGCAGGCATCCGGTAGCCCAGAGATTTGGGTGTTGCAGCAGATTCGGTCATAAACGGTTTACAGATTTATGTGTCAGACACATCATTAAACCGCTTAAGAATGGGTTTGTACGACTCAATCCGCCTGTCGCGCAAATAGGGCCATGTGCGGCGTTGTTTCTCGATGGTACCGGGTTCGATCTCACACAATAGTATTTCTTCCGATGACCCTGCCCTGGCCAGAACCTTCCCGAAAGGACCGGACACAAATGAATCACCCCAGAACGTTATACTCCCTTCGGTGCCCGTGCGGTTAACGGATGCTACATATACACCATTGGCAATGGCATGGCTCCGCTGGATCACTTCCCATGCATCCATATATTCATTTATCTCCTCATCACTCTCATCAGACAAGCCCCCGATTGCTGTGGGATAAACCAGCAATTCGGCACCCATGGTGGCTGTAATGCGTGCGGCTTCAGGAAACCACTGATCCCAGCAGATGAGCACGCCGATTTTCAAATACCGGGTATCGAAAACCTTGTACCCCAGGTCTCCGGGTGTGAAATAGTACTTTTCATTAAAACCCGGGTCGTCGGGAATATGCATTTTCCTGTATTTGCCCAGGTAGCTTCCGTCTGCATCGATTACGACCGCCGTATTATGATAGATCCCGGCGGTACGGCGCTCAAACAATGACGCGACAATAACCACTTCCAGCTTCCGGGCCAACTGCTGCAGAAATTCGGTTGTCGGTCCCGGAATTTCTTCCGCAAGGTCGAAACCGGACTCATCGACCTGCTGGCAGAAATAGAGAGATGTAAATAACTCCTGAAGCAGGACTACCCTGGCCCCGGCAGCAGCGGCCTTCTCTGTAAGTAAGGCAGCTTTTTTCAGATTCTGATCCGGATCGCTGCCGCAGGACATCTGCACCAGGCCCAGTTTTATCGTTTTATGCAATGGATTAATGAATGTGGTTATTCGGAATTCAGGATGAGCAAAGATACGGCACTTTTAACCGTATCGATACAAAAAAAAGCCGTCGTACCCACAGGCAGACGGCTTTTACAGGTCAAGGTTTATGATGATTACCCCGTTTTTTCGGCGGCCATCGCTCTTTCAAGCAATACTATAATATCGCTGTCGCCGGCCGATTTGGCATGGTCCATGATATTCCAGCCTCTGTCGTCGATAACATGAATGTCAGCGTCGTGCTCAATTAAAAGGTCAGTAATGTCTTTGTGGTGATTGGCTACCGCCCAGTACAGTGCGGTGGTTCCTCGATTGTCCCTTTTGTTAACGTCAGCACCCTCATCAAGCAATAGTTTCACTACTTCAATATGTCCGTGTTTCGCTGCTTTCATGAGGGCTGTGCGATCGTGCTCATCCATACTGTCTACATCAGCGGATTCGGAGATGAGCATTTTCACTGTTTTAAGATCGCCGTTCTCTGCCGCGTCAAGGAATTTACTTTCCTCCATAGGCATCTCCTTTTATTTGGGATTGGTACTTAAGTGCATCAGCATTGTAATATTTTTGACAATCGTTTGCAACCTAAAAGATGTTTAAATGTCGGTATCCGGCAGGCGGAAATCGTACCCTGAGATGCCCTTATTTACAGTTAATCCAAATGCCGGTTCAGTATCATCACTACTTTTTGTAACTTTGGCCATCATTTTAAACCAGGTAAAATCATCTTTTGAGCGACCAGAAAATCATATTCTCGATGGTGGGTGTAGGCAAGGTCTACAAGCCCAACAAGCAGGTACTTAAAAACATCTATCTTTCTTTCTTTTATGGTGCAAAGATCGGTGTACTTGGCCTAAACGGGGCCGGAAAAAGTACCCTGTTAAAAATTATAGCCGGCGAAGACAAAGACTATATTGGTGAGATCAGTGCACAGAAAGGAATCACATTCGGTTACCTTCCCCAGGAACCTGTGCTCGATCCCGGCAAAACCGTAAGGCAGGTGGTTGAGGAAGGTGTGCAGGAGACGGTAAATCTGCTGAAGGAATTTGAAGACATCAACGCAAAATTTGCCGAGCCCGATGCCGATTTCGACACGCTGATCGCCAAACAGGCAAAATTACAGGAAGAGATCGACCGAATAGATGCCTGGGACCTTGACAGCCGCCTCGAGATGGCCATGGATGCCCTGCGGTGCCCGCCTCCGGAAACCGGGGTCAAGGTACTATCGGGTGGAGAACGGCGCAGGGTGGCCCTGTGCAGGCTTCTGCTGAAAAAGCCGGATGTGCTCCTGCTGGACGAACCTACCAACCACCTCGATGCCGAATCGGTCGGCTGGCTGGAACAGCATCTTGCGCGCTATGAGGGCACCGTGATAGCCGTAACCCACGACCGGTACTTCCTGGATAATGTAGCAGGATGGATTCTGGAACTTGACCGTGGCGAGGGTATCCCCTTCAAGGGTAATTACAGCTCCTGGCTTGAGCAAAAAAAGGCCCGCCTTGAAGTGGAAGAAAAGCAGGAATCGAAGCGGCAGAGGGCGCTACAGCGGGAACTTGAATGGATTCAGACCAACCCGAAGGGACGTCAGACCAAAAGCAAGGCCCGTGTATCTGCCTATGAAGAACTTCTTTCGGAGCAGCACGAGAAGCAGCGGGAAGATCTTGAGATCTATATACCACCGGGGCCACGCCTGGGCAACAAAGTGATTGAAGCCTCGAATGTACGGAAAGGATTCGCAGACCGGCTTCTGGTCGACAATCTGAATTTCAGCCTGCCCCCCGGCGGCATCGTGGGAATAATCGGGCCCAATGGTGCCGGTAAAACCACGCTGTTCCGCATGATTTCCGGAAAGGAAAAGCCCGATGCCGGTACCCTGACTATCGGCGAAACGGTTAAACTCGGATTCATCGACCAGGATCGGCCCCTTGACCCATCCAAAACCATATGGGAGGAAATTTCGGGAGGACAGGAATTACTGAAACTGGGCAACCGGGAAATCAACTCCAGGGCCTATGTGGCACGGTTCAATTTTTCGGGCACCGACCAGCAGAAAAAGGTTACAGAGCTGTCGGGTGGAGAAAGGAACAGGGTTCACCTGGCAAAAATGCTCAAGGAAGGTGCCAATGTTCTGTTAATGGATGAGCCCACGAACGACCTGGATGTAAACACGCTCAGGGCCCTTGAAGAAGCCTTGCTGGAATTTGCAGGTTGTGCGGTCATTATATCTCACGACCGCTGGTTCCTCGACCGCATCGCCACCCATATCATGGCTTTCGAAGGCAACAGTGAAGTATACTGGTTTGAAGGCAACTACAAAATGTATGAGGAAAACTATCACAGGCGGATGGGCATCAGTGCCGATCAGCCCCACAGGATACAGTACAAAAAACTTGTGAGGGAATAATGCAAACAGATGAAAGTGCCTACGGCCGGCTTGCGGCACTTGCACAAAAGCTGGATGTACTTACATCAGATCACGCACCGCTTTGGGGTGATATGAGCGCACAGCATATGGTTGAGCATCTGACCGACTCCCTGAAGATCAGTAACGGCGAAACAACCGTGCAGCAGTTTACAGACGAGGAAAAAATTCCTGCATTAAGGGCATTCCTGATGAGCGACAGGCCCATGCCGAGAAATTTCAGAAGCCCCGCAAACGGCGAAGGCCTCCGTCCGCTCAGGCACCCCAATCTGGATAGTGCCCTGGCAGTACTGAAAAACGAGTTGGCCCGCTTCCATCAATTCCATGAAGCAAATCACGGCAGCCGGCCGGTTAACCCTGTGTTCGGCCCTTTGTCGTACAACCAGTGGATTCAGTTTCACCAGAAACATTTCCAGCATCACCTTTCACAATTCGGCTTAATCTAAAATTGAACACTCTTATGAGCAACCATACGTATAAAACCATTGAACTGACCGGCACATCAAATAAATCGGTGGAAGATGCTATTCAGAATGCCGTTTCCCGTGCTTCAAGAACCGTCAAGGAAATGCGTTGGTTCGAGGTAACCGAAATTCGGGGCAACATTAACAAAAACCTCGTGAACCAGTGGCAGGTAACTTTCAAAGTAGGTTTCACCATTCAGGACGAGTAATCCCTATCCTATCCGATCAGTTCACGGCTGAAACGAAGTGTAAAGGTAGCACCTCGGCCGTTTTTGAAGTTGAGGGTTCCCTTTAACTGACTTGCCAGACCGGTAATGAGGTTCATACCCAGTGAGTTGGCACTTTCTGGACTCAACTCATGTGGCAGACCCTTTCCGTTATCCTTTACCGTGAGGACGAATTCATTGCCCGACCTCACAAAACTGACCTTGATCCAACCCTTTTTCAACCCGTTAAACGCGTGTTTATACGCGTTGGTGATCAATTCGTTCAGAATCAGACCGCAGGGTACTGCATCGTTGATATCCAGGTAGATATTATCGGCATTGATTTCAATGCTCACATTCGGTTTCTCCTGCTTGTAGAAATCATCAATGGTTTCAACCAGGCTCTTTATGTACGAGCCGAATTCAATGCTGGCAAACATTTCGTTCTGGTACAACATCTCATGAATCATGGCCATCGACCTGATCCGGTTGCTGCTTTCATGAAGAAGTATCCGGGTATCTTCATTCTCAACCAGATCGGCTTTCAGATGAAGCAGACCCGATATGATCGCCATATTGTTTTTCACCCTGTGATGGATCTCCTTGAGCAGTACCTCTTTTTCGTTGAGTGAATCCTTGATCATTTTTTCTGATCTTTTCTGCTCAGTGATGTCCGAAATGATCTCAACGAATGCGACGACCTCATTACCCGCATTCATGACGGGTGCCATCGATACGCTGATGTCGACCTGAGTGCCATCTTTGCGAACTCCCTTAAGTTCACCTGTACTGATTCCGTGCCCTGTCAGAATTTTTTCCTGCAGCCTGGTATGTTCCTTCTTCGACCCGGGGTGGATCATGGGAAGGGCCCGGCCGGCCATTTCGGTTTCCTTCCATCCAAAAAGTGTAGTGGCTGCCAGGTTACTCGAATAAACGTTGCCCTTTTCATCGACGGTAATAATGGCAAGCGGCGAAGCCTGGATCAGGGCCCTCTGCTTTTCGTTGCTTTCACGAAGGGCTTCTTCAGCCAGTTTCCGCTCGGTGATATCATACAGGGATCCGGTAGTCCCGTTAACAAGGCCATCCTTGTCGAGAATGAGCCTGGCAAAAATTTCCAGCCAGCGTATACTGCCGTCTTTAACCAGGAACCTGATCTCCTCTTCACAATACCATATTTCACTGTTTACAAGCGATTTATACAATGACTCGAATTTGTCGCGGTCATCAGGATGAATGAAGTCAAAAAACCTTTTCCCAAGGGTTTCCTCCCTTGAATAGCCTGTGATCTCTGTCCATGATGAGTTGATGAAGACCCAGTTCCCGAATTCATCGATCTGGAAAATGACTTCCTTTATACTTTCCACCACTTCACGATACTGCTTCTCACTGTTCCGGAGATCCTCTTCCACTCTTTGCTTTTCAATAAAATTACCTGTTGTTCCGGCCATGGCCTGCAGAATACCTGATTCACTTTTCGTCCAGGAGCGTTCCCGGCTGCAGTCGTCAAAAGTCACAAACCCCCATAACCGGTCTTTGAGGATTACAGGGACAATAAGCTGCGAGCGGATATCTTCGTAGTAAAGGTGTTTGTGCTTCCTCTTAACTTCACCTGCAGACGCCGCGGTAACAGAAAAACCCGCAGCCAGCTGTTTATACCATTTTGGTTTTGAATCAATCAGTATATCCTGAGTGGATTCTTCTTCCTCAAGAGATGCGGCATTAAGATTGTGCCACTGGTAAATCTGACTCGTTGCCTGCTTTCCTGAAAACAGTTCGTCGTGATTTTCGTATATACACACCCGGTCCACTTCAGACGCTACACCCAGGATTTCAAGGGCTTCATTGATTCCGTCGCTTACATCTTCAGCCACGATCAGCCGGTTGGTTGCATCGGCAACCGCGCGCAGCAGATCATCCCTTTTCAACAACTCAACTTCGGCTTCCTTTTTTTGGGTAATGTCCTGAACCGTACCTTCAAGGTAAATGGGGGTTCCGTTCTCATCTCTTACACAAAGTGTCGACTCCTCGATCCAGATGATGGAACCATCCTTGCGGTACATCCTGGATTCCATGTTTTTCACCTCCCCTTCCTTTTCGATAATCTTGACGATCTCGTCACGGCGGCCCTCATCCACGTAGAGCTGGCTGTCGATGCTGTCGGTAGACCGGATCAGATCTTCTTCGGAGTCGTACCCCAGAATGGCAACAAGGGCAGGATTGGCACTGATAAACCTGCCGTCAGGCGTACTCTGCACAATGCCCTCCAGGGCGTTTTCATATATTTTCCGGTATTGTTCACGCGACTGCAGTAAATCCGATTCAGATTGCCTGATATTCTTAAGGATTCTTCGGGTTGATATGCCTGCTACCACCAACAAAAATCCGATGGTAAGGAATACAATCCAGTTCAGCAGCGACTCAATACCTCGGGCGGTATGACCAAGATGGCCGGAAAACTGGTTCTGTAAAGGTGACAATTCTCCGTTCAGCCGGAAAATTTCCGACATCATTAATGTGAGCTGCAGGGAATCGGGGTCATTTGAAATTACTTCCTCATAGATGACAGATGCGGTACTGTCGATAGCAAAAACCAGCTCATCGCCTCTTTCCCAGATTCCAATGGCCGTTTCCATAAATGCCGCGTTCCGGTAATTCCTGAACAGTTTTATAATCCGGTCTATATTATCCGGGTGGTTCCTGCCCTGCAGAAGTCCCGACTTAACTTTCTCATAATCCGGTTTATCCTTTTCCAGTTCAATGCGTGCAATGGAATTCCCGAGAGGCACTGAAATCGCTTCCCTGTACATCCAGTAATATTTCGGATCCTGCTCCTGTACGAACTGAATGAGATGGGTAAATGAATCTTTCTGATAACGTGAATAGTAACCCTCACCTTCTATATAGGCATTGAGCGACATGAAAAGTCCTGCGGTATACATCCACAGAAAACCCAGCAGGAGTATAACCACTCCAAAAAGTGAGATAACGGTAACGACCCGTTTCGTTGTATTGGTGTTAATTTGTATTGAATGCTGCTCCATGGGAACAGTAAATAATGATAGGTCAGTCCTTAATGTTTCATTTCTTCACAGCTTTGCTCTTTGCTACCTGTTCTTTTATCATTTTGGGGCGGGTTTGTTGCAAATATTTTGCACTAATTTCCGGATCAGATCCGGCAATGTTACCGTTATGTAAACAAACCGATGGGAGTCGATTTTTATTGAAATTCTAATTTCAAACTTATATATTCTAATGACGATTTAGAAATGACCAAAACAATTGACATATTACGTAAAACCCGCCCGGGTTAAACGAAATCGGCCGAAACAATAATACGGAATGATCAGATATTTTTATTCGGATTAACGTATTTAACCTAGAATATGGAGAATTAAATGGATTATTCAGACCAAGTAAAGAATAAAGAACTTACCAAATGGGTAAAGGAATTGGAAGAGCTACTCAAGCCGGACAGTGTTCACTGGTGCGATGGCTCCCAGGAAGAAAATGACAAATTGACAGAACTGATGGTTCAGTCGGGTACTTTCAAGCGTTTAAACCCTGAAAAACGACCTAACAGCTTCCTGGCATTTTCCGATCCCAGTGATGTAGCCAGAGTTGAAGACCGTACATATATCTGCAGCAGACGCAAGCAGGACGCCGGGCCCACCAACAACTGGGAAGACCCTGCCGTTATGAAGAAAAAGCTGAAAAAGTTATTTGACGGTGCCATGAAGGGCCGTACGATGTATGTTATCCCCTTCTCAATGGGACCGCTCGGTTCTGCCATTTCCCACATTGGTATCGAAATTACCGATTCACCTTACGTTGTGGTTAATATGCGCATCATGACCCGCATGGGCAAGGATGTTATTGACACACTGGGCGATGGTGAATTTGTAAAATGCCTGCACTCTGTAGGTGCTCCTCTTGAGAAAGGTGAAACCGACAAACCATGGCCTTGCAATCCGGATACCAAGTACATTGTACATTTCCCGGAAGAGAAGTCCATTATGAGCTATGGCAGCGGTTATGGCGGAAACGCACTGCTCGGTAAAAAGTGTTTTGCACTTCGAATTGCTTCAACAATGGCCCGCGATGAAGGCTGGCTGGCTGAACACATGCTCATCCTGGGTGTGGAATCGCCTGAGGGCGAAAAAACGTATGTAGCTGCCGCATTCCCCAGTGCCTGCGGTAAAACCAACTTTGCCATGCTCATTCCACCCAAAGAGATGGAAGGATGGAAGGTAACCACCGTTGGTGATGACATTGCATGGATCAAGCCGGGACCCGACGGACGCCTGTATGCGATCAATCCTGAATACGGATATTTTGGTGTGGCCCCTGGTACCAACTACGCCACAAACCCCAACGCAATGGATTCGATCAGTCAGAACACCATATTCACTAACGTGGCTCTCACACCCGACGGTGATGTCTGGTGGGAAGACATGACCAAAGAGAAACCGAAAGAGCTCATCGACTGGCGCGGAAACAAGTGGACACCCGAATCCAAAACTCCGGCTGCACACCCGAACGCACGCTTTACGGCGCCTGCCTCTCAGTGCCCGGTTATTGATCCGGCATGGGAAGACCCCGCCGGTGTGCCCATCAGTGCATTTATCTTCGGTGGACGCAGAAGCACAACCGTACCCCTGGTCTATCAGTCGGCCAACTGGAATTTCGGCGTATACATGGCAGCGACCATGGGATCCGAAATGACGGCTGCCGCCTTTGGTGAACTCGGCAAGGTGCGGCGCGACCCGTTTGCCATGCTTCCCTTCAGTGGCTACCACATGGGCGACTACTTCAACCACTGGCTGCAATTCGGCCGCGAACTGCCCAATCCGCCACGGATCTTCGGTGTAAACTGGTTCCGCAAGGATGAAAACGGAAAATTCATGTGGCCGGGCTTCGGTGATAACATGCGCATTCTCAAGTGGATCGTCGATCGTGTAAATGGTAAGACCGCTGCTGTTGAAAGTCCGCTCGGTTGGATGCCCCGCCATGAAGACATCGACTGGAGGGGCCTTGAGAATTTCTCCAAGACCGATTTCCTGAAACTTATGAACGTCGACCGCGAAGCGTGGAAACAGGAAGTACTGTCGCACGAGGAACTGTTTTCCAAACTGTACGACAGGCTTCCCAAAGAATTCCTCTTTATGCGGGAACTGATCCTTTCCAGCCTCTGGCGTTCACCTGAAAACTGGGAGCTGGCACCTGAAAGAGGTGAAGTCGCCCATAAAGCCCACTGACGTTTAAAAAAACGCAGTCGGACTAAAAACCAATTGTAACACGCAAAACTGCATTCTTAAGCAACGAAGGGCACCCTGATACGGTGCCCTTTTTCTTTTGGACTCGTCGCATTTTAACACATCGTAACTGATTAATCCGTACAGCAATACCAAAGAGTACTTAAATCAGGTACATTCCATCATGCCGGCCGGTACCTCCGCCGGTATAACCAATACATAACAGCCATGATTGAAATTATTCCGTTTTCATCAGATCATGATGCACTGGCTTGTGCTGAAGCAATGGTTGGAACCGAGCCATGGATTACCCTCGGACTCACCTTTGACAAAGCTCTGGAAATCAGTTCTGATACTGTTCTTGAACGCTATGTTGCCATTGATGGTGATCAACGGGCAGGATACATCCTCATTAACACCGGTGCACAGTTCCCCGGCTACATCAAGATTCTCTGCGTATCTCCCGGTTTCCGCGGTAAAGGTATCGGACGCCGGCTGATGGGCTTTGCCGAAAAACGGATTTTCAGGGAATTCCCAAACATTTTTTTATGTGTGTCATCATTTAATACCGGTGCACAGAGGTTTTACCGGTCACTTGGTTTCCATGTGGTTGGAGAGCTCACAAACTACCTGATTGAAGGGCATTCCGAAATACTGATGCGTAAAACGATCGGTCCCCGGTCGGGTTTTAATCCATCAGTCGGTGTCAGGCAGAATTCGGAAGGTAACCAGTCCGGGGCTGAATACCAGGCTGACACATCTCACCATTCGGGATTCACATAACTGATGTCTTCGATCACAAATTGCCACTGTCCCCTGAACATGCCAAGCCTGCCGATAAATGAGATCCGGTCACCTGTGCCGGCCACATCCGCAAACCGATCGCTGACATTGAATGTGGGAGAGTACAAACCGTATTTTTCACCATTAACAGTTACTTCGAACTGCCCGGATATATCAGAGTTTACAAACATCAGGCTGTTGAAATATTCACTACTCCGGATACTCAGGGTTCCGTACTGATCAGGCATGATCACCTCATCAAGGTCGGGCAGGCTATACTGCACGGGAATGGGTTGCCAATGTTCATCATCGTTATAGCCCGGATCTGTCAATGTGAGTTTACGGTCGGGATCGCCGGCATCACTTACTGTGAAATTCATACTTATGGGCAGATGATCCGAGTAACCACCGCCCGAACCGAAGGCATGCCATCTGAATGGAGTCATACTGTTATTATAAACATTTTTACCGGGGAAACGCCCCACTTCAAATGAATTGTCGATGTATTGAACGCCCCTGAAATCGTACAGGCCAGGGCTGACCATGATCTGCATGAGTGTACCCCAATAGCCGCGATAGGTATCCGATCCCCGCATATTGATATCATATTCATACCAGAGATTGTAAACAGCATCGGTATCGCCCTGTTTCACTTTACGTTCGTCGCCGACCGAGCGGAGAACATCATTCACCGCAGTTTCATCCATGTAATCGTACCTGTGCGATTGATTGTAATCGCTGTTGAAATCCCCGCCCAAAACAAAATCAATCGCAGGGTCCAGGGCACGCAGTTCGTCCAGCCGGTTTTTTAAAACGGTCGCATTCTGTACCCGGGTTTTCTCAATTTCGGCATTGGAAGCCTGCGATTTCCAGTGATTGTTGAACAGCACCAGATCATGACCATTCACATCCACCCAAACTTCGAGTATGGGCCGCGCATCTTCCACGGGATGAGACCTTGTTCTGTCGTGATCAATGGGAAGGCGTGAGTAGATCACGTTTTTCTGAACATGACGGGGCCTCAGATTTTCATCCCGGTCGTAGGCAACAGCCAGATCATAACCTGTGAGGCCGTGATCCTCAAATGCTTTCAGCAGCAGTATTTCAGACGGAAGATCACGTATCTCCTCATCCAGATATTCACCCAGCATCTGTGATATGGTGAGATGGCCGTACTTTTTCAGAATGTCCTTATGGTTCCATCGCTCGCCGCCGGAAAGTGGAGAGAAATCACTTTCCATCTCCACCATCATGATAATATCAGGACCCATGCCCTCATTGTAGCGGGCCATAAGGCGTGCTGTGTTCTGAAGCTTTGTAAGTACGTGAGCAGACGTATATTGTGGATTTCCATCTGAATCCTGACTCCGGTAATCCTGAAAAACAGCATAACCGTCAAGATCGAACAGATTCTCAACGTTGTGTACAACCAGCTTCCAGGGTTGGGCGTGCGATACTGAAGCAAGCAACAGGATGATGAAGACGGAAGCGGGTATCAGTTTTTTGAACATCGTAATTGAATTATTTATTTGGCATGGCCCGGCATGGCCCGGCGTGGTCCGGCGTGGTAAAGGTAACCATATTCCTGAGATCAAAAAACGGAACCGTGTGAATTGATTCCGTCATTTTGCGGTGTTTACCGGCCGGCACCCCTGTGCACAGAAGTGTCTGAAATATATAAAAAGAGGACGCCCCGGGGGTGGGAATTGTGCAAGTAGTTTTTATTTAGGTTGTTTCCCGGGGTGCCCTCATTTTCCTGTAAAATGTAACCAGATGTTATAACAAATCCGGTATTAAATTTACGGTGGCTGCATATCTTCTTATATAACGCATGAACTTATTTTTTGGTTTTCACATCAGGTTTGATTCGGCTTCACAGGTCATATTGTCGATCAACGGCATCAGATATTCGATTTGTTATACCGGTTTGATCTGGACGCTCTCCTGATCTCAGCAGCCCTGCTGAGGTTGTCTTCAAATGGACCGGATGAACGTTTCAGACTGGTACGTTTCGGTGGCAGATCTCCTCTTCTTTCCAGACCCCAGAGTGTGGTCCTGCCGGTATAAAGCATCGAAGCAATTGCGGACGGGCGGATCAGTTTCATTGTCTTACCTCCCTGTTTAAGGTTTTGGCAATGACTTTATTGTAAAATACGACAATCCAATATCAATATCCCGGTCAGTACCCTGATTTAGCCCATTAATTCCTGCAAAAGGGCAAGGTTCATCCTCACTCTGCAATGGCACTGAGTTTCTCCAGGTTTTCGGCCAGTTTAAGTGCCTTTACCACATCACCGAGGTTACCTTTCATGATATCATCCAGGTTATAAAGGGTGAGGCCGATCCTGTGATCGGTGAGCCGGCCCTGGGGGAAATTGTATGTTCTGATTTTCGCGCTTCGGTCGCCGGTCGATACCTGCGATTTCCGGGCAGCAGCACGTTCTGACCTGAGTTTTTCATATTCCGCTTCATAGAGCCTTGTACGGAGCATAACCAGGGCTTTATCCCTGTTTTTATGTTGTGAGCGCTCTTCCTGGCAGGTAACAACCAGGCCCGATGGTATATGCCGTACACGAACAGCCGAGTCGGTGGTGTTGATGTGCTGACCGCCGGCACCTGTTGCCCGGTACGCTTCAAACTCGAGGTCGGCGGGATTTATCTGGATATCGACCTCTTCGGCTTCAGGAAGTACCGCAACCGTTGCAGCCGAGGTATGCACGCGGCCCTGCGTTTCTGTTTCAGGCACCCTCTGCACCCGGTGTACGCCGCTCTCATATTTGAAATTCCCGAATACCTCCTTGCCCGACAGCTTGAAAATAATCTCCTTAAACCCACCCTTGCCCGATTCATTCCCACTCAATGGTTCAAGGTTCCAGCCCATCTGATCGGCGAACCGGCGGTACATATTGTAGAGATCACCGGCAAAGATTGCGGCTTCATCCCCCCCGGTGCCTGCACGAATTTCCACAATGGCATTTTTGGTATCCTCCGGATCAGCCGGTACAATGGCCATTCTGATTTCACTATCCAGGGTATCCAGTTCCTCTTCCAGGGTATCGGCTTCATCTTTGGCCATATCAAGCAGTTCACTGTCGGTCTCTGTGGAGAGCATTTCTCTGGCGCTTTTCAGTTCATTCTTTACCTTTTTCCATCGCTCATAAATGGAAATTATATCGGAAAGTTCACTGTGTTCCTTGCTCGATTCAGCGTATTTTTTGGAGTCATCAAAAATGGAAGGATCGCTGAGGGCTGTGGTGAGTTCCTCGTAGCGTGATTTCAGCTGTTCTAACTTGTTTTCTATGTTCATGCCGATTTTCTTTCTGGATGTAGTTTAAAAATACGAATATTTTCTGCTCTCTTTTTATCCCTGATTGCCCGTATGACTGTACCCGAATCCGGATATATCACTTTCACTGCCAAAATCACCCCGGACATTTTGCGGGCCGCCGGTTCCTGTACGGCTTCTGCGGGGGGAAATAAACCATAATACCTACGATGAATCAACTATCCAATCCGCTCCGTCCGGAATTCAGGCTCGGCTTTATCGGAGGAGGCCAGCTGGCCCGTATGTCGGCTTATTCCGCTTTACGGTTTGGCATGCAGGTGTTCGGCTACACCGGCACGGGAGTACCTGAGCCACTTTCTTTTGCCACTCCTCACATTGAAAGAGGTGATCTGAACGATGTGAGTTCCCTGCTCCGTTTTGCCCGTGCCTGCGATGTAATCACCCTCGAGAATGAATTTATTGATGCAGATGTGCTGCAATCGGTTCGGGATGAGAGCGGCAAACCTGTGTTCCCTTCGCCCGAAAGTTTTCGACGTATCTCCGATAAGCTTACCGAAAAGAATACCTTCAGCAGGGCCGGTATTCCTGTTGTGCCTTACCAAAAAATTGAAAATCCGGATGGAATCATCGTGTTCGCCGGCCAACACGGCTGGCCCGTGGTCCTGAAGTCATCCAAAGGCGGGTACGACGGGTACGGAAACGTGACCATTCAGAACGAAACAGAGTGTGATGCCGCTTTCAGGAAGCTCGGTGGCTATGCCGGACGGGAGCTGCTTGCCGAAGCATTCATCCCCTTCACAAAAGAACTGGCAGTTATGGTGGCCCGGAACCACCTGGGTACATGTGTCTATCCCTGTGTGGAAACGATACAGGAGAATCACATTTGCCGTACCGTAATCGCACCGGCACCGATTGATCCCGCTCTGAGGGCAACAGCCTGCGAAATGGCCGTGGCAGCCACCGAAGCAATCGACGGCACGGGTGTTTTCGGCTTTGAGTTTTTCCTGACCGGAAACGGGGACATTCTGCTGAACGAATCGGCACCCCGCCCTCACAATTCCGGCCACTACACCATGGAGGCCTGCGTAACATCCCAGTTTGAAAACCATGTGCGAACGGTTACCGGCCTGCATCCGGGAAGTGCAGTGATGAGACGACCCGCTGCCGTGATGGTGAACCTGCTGGGACGTACAACCGGCAAGGCTGTAACCCGCAATACCGATGAGCTGATGGTGACACATGATGCACATCTGCACGTCTACGGTAAACTCCTGAGCAAAATGGGCCGCAAAATGGGCCACATCACTATGCTTGGAGATGACATAAACGATACGCTGAAACGGGCCTTAGAGCTCGCCAACCAGATAGAATTATAATCATGAAATCAAACGACAAGAAACCCCGGGCCGGCATTATTATGGGCAGCGATTCCGACTGGCCGGTAATGCAGAAAGCAGCTGATATACTCGACCATTTTGGTGTGAATTATGAAAAGCGGGTGGTATCGGCCCATCGCACCCCCGACATGATGGCTGAATACGGGAAAAGTGCACGCTCCAGGGGGCTGCAGGTTATCATAGCCGGTGCCGGTGGTGCCGCCCATCTTCCAGGCATGACCGCCTCATATACCACCCTGCCTGTGATCGGTGTTCCGGTCGAAACCCGGCAGCTCAATGGTCTCGACAGCCTGTTGTCGATTGTTCAGATGCCCCGGGGAATTCCCGTGGCCACCGTAGCCATTAGCAATGCAACCAACGCGGGACTTCTTGCAGTACAGATTCTGGCTGTTCAGGATCAGGAACTGGCTGATAAACTCGAACGTTACCGCAAGGTGATGCACGATGAATCGGCAGGCAAAAGCGGTAATCTCAACTGACCGGTTCCGCGACGGACCGCATCCCTTCAAACACCAGGTCGGGATGAACGGTAACCGCTCCGCCGAGATATTTTTTCACATTCGCCGCATCACCTCCGGTAACCCAGACGCTCAGATCACCGAACTGATCCCGGTATCGTTCAACGATCCATCGCACAGACTGCACAAACAGCCCTGTAACCCCCCACTGAATGGCCTCTGTTGTTGATTTTCCGGGCCAGTGTTCAGGGATTTTCCGTTCCACACCGGGGAGCTCGGGGGCGTGACTACGAAGGGTTGCCTCAAGTGCAGTGAGGCCTGGCATGATGACGCCACCATGAAAAACACCATCATGATCCATAATATCGACCGTGCAGGCCGAACCGGCGTCAATCACGGTAACCGGCTCGCCACCTGATACAACTCTTGCTCCTTCACAGGCAAGAACACGGTCAATACCCAGTGTTTCCGGTGTCAGGTAATCAATGCGTTGCTCCCCGAAGTCCGATACTGTAATGAACCGAAGATCAGCCGAGGGGCAATGATCCTGAATCAACCGGGATATGTCTCTGCGCACGCTGGCAATCCATATGGTTTCGTCTTTATTTTCGTTAATCCAGGATGAAACAATGGCTGCATCACCCGGCGATACACGAATTATCTCGGCCCAGTATCCGTCGGCCGCTTTTTTCATTTTAAGGTTGCTGTTTCCGATATCCAGATAAAGCATCAGTAATTTTTTGAATGATGAACTGCTACACGTAGTTTCAGGTACATAAGGATTTGCAACAGCGAACCGGATAATATTAAGATTAAATTGAATAACATGAATCTCAAAGAAAAAAATGCAATTGTTACCGGCGCAAGCAGCGGAATAGGTGCTGAATTCAGCCGCGCACTCGCCGCCAGGGGTGCCACCGTTTACGGACTTGCCCGCAGGGGATCAAAGCTCGAAGACATCCGCAGGGAGATCGGCGATCGTTTTAAACCGGTTGTAATCGACATAACCGATGTGGAAAAAGTTCAGAACTGGGTAAACTCCACATTTGTCGATGGTCATCTGCCCGACATTCTGATCAATAATGCGGGTATTGGTTATTTCAACAAAATTGAAGATCTGCCCCTCGAAGAATGGCATACGATGATAAATACCAACCTGTCGGGTATTTTCTATATTACCAAATATGTTGTACCGCTGATGAAGCAAAACAGTGCTGTGTGCCACATTATCAATATTTCATCGGTAGCGGGTCTCATCGGTAATCCAAACATCAGCGGATATAATGCCACAAAATTCGGCGTTCGCGGGTTCAGTGAAGCCCTCATGAAAGAACTACGTTACGATGGGATAAAGGTCAGTTGCATGTTCCCTGGATCCATTGCCACCGAATTCTTTGAAAATGCCGGTTCATCAACACATCCCAATATGATGATGGGCAGGGATGTGGCAACCGTACTGATACATCTACTGGAACTGCCTGATAATTTCCTTATTGATGAGGTGACCATGAGACCGCTAAATCCCAAACCTCCCGATAAACAATAATGAAGTATCTGCCCGTGCATCTGTTCCTGGCTGCTTTGCTGTTCGTTTCATGCGCTGAAAAGAAACCGGATGATCTGATCGGGAAGGATGAATTCATCCTTTTACTGGTTGAATTTGAAATGTTGCGCACCTTTCAGCGCACTCAGGGAGACTCCGTTAAAACGGCAGAAATTACCCGGACGGTGCTTGATACCTACGGGATAACGTTCGAACAGTTTGAGCGAAGCAACCACTACTACATGTCGGATGAGGAAGAATACCGGAGGCTTTATCGTGAGGCCATTGAACAGCTGAACATGGAAATCGGAAGAATGCGGACTCCGGAAACATCCTCTGAATAACGGTTAATCCTGCCTATCTGCCAGAGAGCCTGTATCTGACCGGCGACTGCCTGGAGTAGATAACTTTATTCTCTTTAAGCAGCCAATTCAGCGACAGGTACACAGCTGAACTTTCCAGGCCGGTTTTATCCGAGATTTCCATGGCTGTGGATGGTCGCTGTCTGAGCACTTCAGTAACTGCCGTGATCTGGGTATCGTCCAGAAAATCAGTTTTCCCTTTTGCCATGCAATTGTCGCACATCCCGCAGGCAGCCGGATTCTGCTCACCGAAGTAAACCCTCAGATAGACACTCCTGCAGGTATCGGTAACCGCGTACCCCTTCATGTACTCCAGCTTTTTTAAGAGTATATCACGGTATTCCTCTGCATCATGAACAGAAACAGGCAATTTTGGTTGTCGCGGTTCAATGAGCCGGGCCAGCGGATTTTCTTTTCTGAACTCAAAATCGAGAACATGATCCTGTTTGAGCACCTCCAGCCCCTTTAACACGGCATTGGGCGTCTGGTTTATTTTTGAAGCCAGCGCTTTGAGTTCCATAAAATCCATCTGCTCTCCGGCAATCGGCGGAAAGAGGCGGAACAGATTGTCGACAAACGTTTTTTTTGCCTGGTTTGCCATATTTTCCAACAGGCTGTGTATTCCATCACGGTCTGTGGTAAACGCCACCCCTACCGAGGGTTCATAACCGGTTACAAGCTCAATAACCCCGCAGCTGTTCAGTACCCTGAGTCCGCCGGAGATGGTGCGTTCATCGAGGTTGCTTCTTTTCCTGAGTGATTCCATGCTTACTGTGTGAAGTTGCTCCATGATGGCTCCAACTGCCAGCTGCCAGCTGTCGCAAAGCGCGATGTAAACCCTGGAAAGCGTTCCATGGTCGGGATAACCGTCGATAATCGATTTCTCGAGTCGCCTGTAATCAGAATCCCGGTAAAGCAGTACCGGAAAACTGAGAGCTCCGTCACGCCCCGCCCTGCCGGCTTCCTGATAGTAGGCTTCGAGCGAAGCAGGCATGTCGTAGTGGATTACAAACCTGCAATCGGGTTTGTCGATGCCCATACCGAACGCATTCGTTGCAGTAACAAGGGGGGTTTTTCCGGTAACCCACCGATCCTGTATCCGGGTTCTCTCCCCTGCTTCCACACCGGCATGGTACGCTTCGGTACGAATTCCGGTTCCCGACAGCCATTCTGCCAGTTCACTGCATGCCCTGCGGGTGCCCGCATAGATAAGCCCGCTCCCGTTCGAGCGCTTCAGGTATTGCATCAGCCGTTCTTTTTTCCGGGGATGGGTATCAACCCACCACTTCAGGTTCGGACGATCGAAGCCCCTTGATATTACATTCGGTTCACTGAACTCCAGTATTGATAGAATATCGTTCCGGACTTCGGGTGTTGCGGTCGCTGTGAGTGCCATCCAGTTGGGATCTGTTCCAGCCTCCCGCATAGACTGCCTGATAAGCCGGTACGGCGGCCTGAAATCGTGTCCCCATTCGGATATACAGTGGGCCTCATCAATAGCGACCAGCACAATATTGAGCTCCGATGCCATATTTTGCCAGAGTGGAGTCTGCAGCCGTTCGGGCGAACAATAGAGCAATTTGTACATCCCGTTCCGGGCGTTAATAAGCCGTTGTTCCACTTCGAAACCACTGATCACGCTGTTGATACTGGTAGCCGGTATACCACGGGCAGTAAGCTGATCAACCTGATCCTGCATCAGGGCAATAAGCGGTGATATAACCACTGTTAGCCCGTCAAGTACGGTTGCAGGAACCTGGTAACAGAGCGATTTACCACCTCCGGTCGGAAAAAGGACCAGTGTATCAACGCCCTTGAGCACTGATTCGACTACATCTTCCTGCCCGGGACGAAATGCGTCGTAACCCCAGAATTTTTTCAGATTCTGTCTGGCCTTAACAATCTGTTCAGGCAATGTCATCGTCATCAGGTTGCTTGCTGGTTAGTTAACTCAATTCAGATAATTGCACATTGATACTGAAACTGGCCGGAAACAACAACATCCCGTTGATCTCATATCTTAATATCCATCATATACTTACCCGGATATTCATCCAGTAGAACGTTTAACCCTGTGCTTCGGCACTGCCAAAAACCCGGCGCAGCAGATCGGTAACTCTTTTGGCCGGATCCCTGCGGATTTCAGCTTCTTCCCGTTCCACGAGCAGAAACAGACCATCCATCGCATTTTCAGTGGCATACCCTACCAGATCCGGATTTACCCTGCGTACGAGGGGAATTTGGTTATAGGTACCAATCAGATCACTCCAGTACCTTGTGGCAGCCGTTTCATTCAGTTTGGATGTGATTACCGGAGTAAAGGCCTGTATCAGGTCATCTTCGGTATTACTGCGCAGATACAGGGTCGCTGCGTTCGGTTCACCCTGCAGAATTTCCAGACCTTCCCGAATGGTCATATTTCTTACAGCATTAATGAAAATCGGGGCAGCTTCACGGGCCGCCAGCTCTGCAGAACGGTTGAGGCTCACTACAAAGTCATCCACGAGTCGGCCAAAACCCAGGTCCCGCAGTTGTTTCTCGACAAAGGAGGCCTCTTCCGGAAATCTGATAAACAGGTCGGCGCTATTCAGATAGGCTCCTTCCCGCGAGGCGGTAACCGCAGCATTTTCCGCTGACACTTCAAGGGCCTGTTTCAATCCGTTGATGATCTCTTCCTGTGTAAGCGGGCGCGGGCTGGTGGTTTGTTCAATCAGATCATCCAGACCGGCACAGGATGAAAGGAGTACACAGAACATCATTGAAAAGAATAAAGATCTCATTTGATTGACAGGTTATAGAATGTTTAAAGTTATCAAAAGATACTCCGCCTATTTCAATTCTCACACTTTGATTCCTCATTACCGACTTTTTTCATCCGCTTTTGGCCGGCTTCACTACACCGGGTTCTCCGCTGGTGAATTTGCAGCATGTATATACGCCTGGCGGGCTTGCTGCAAAACGAAATAATCACCTGTTACCCCGGTCTTTCAACAGCTCGGGTGTCAGAATTTCAGCGGCAGGGTTAAAATGATTTATATATACCATCCGGCATTTTAAAAAAAAAATAATTCCATTCAGGAACCCGGCTCTGAAAACCGGGTATGAGTAAATATTAAAAAACTCTCATAAATAACGCTGATTGATCTGTGAGTTATGTACGTTCTGGTCTTAAAAATTAAGGATTATTAATTTTTATAAGGGTTTCGCAGCGGTCTCGCGTAACAAGTTGGGAGTTAGTTACTCATTAATAATAATGTAATCAGACAGGGAACGCGGGAAACACGGTATTGCCGTACAGGTCTGGCTGATTATGTGAAACAATGAACGAAAATAACCTGGTTTGAGGCAAATATGAGCTTATCGGAATCTTTTGTGATGAAAACTGTTGAGATCGAAGCTAAATTCGATACTCTGTATGAGTCGACCCCATCGGCACGTATCAACAGCAAATTTCTCAGCGACATCGGCTTTGAGAAGCCCAATGATGTGCTTTATGAAGCACTGCTCAAAGATCTCGGGTTTATCGACAAGGATTCGATACCAACCGACAGATACAAGCGGTTCAAACACAAGAACATGAACCGGATCATTATTGCAGAAGCCGTAAAGGATGCCTACTCCGATCTGTTTGAGCTTAATCCGAAGGCGTACAGTCTCAACACCAACGATCTGAAACATGAACTGAGACAGATCGTGAGCGAAAAAAAATCGGATACCCTGGTCAGTTTTATTTCCAATACCTTTTCTGCCCTGGCAGCATATGCCGACTGGGACGGTTATGAAAGTTATCAGAAGGGTGAGATGGAAAAAGCTGCCGAAAACGATGCATCCGATGAGTTCATTGACGACCTGATTACCGGATATTCCAAAGAGACGACCAAGGCCAAAGCCGTATCAGAAGTAACGGAAGAAAAACTGGTTGAAACCAAGGAGAAGGTTCTGGCCACTGCCGGCGACGCAGATGTACTTGAAGCCGACATCGATGCCGATTATGGCGATATCAGTATGGACGATCAGGGTGATAGCGAACCCATTGAGGGTGACTATGATCAGCAGGATGAACCTGAGGCAAAGAAACAGAAACACGATCAGGATCAGGCTGAAGCCGTTAATGAAACCGCTGAAACGGAATCTTCTGATTCCGGGAAGCAAAAGGGCAAAAAAGAAGAAACGCCGGAAGATGTCGCCAATGAAAATGCAGCCGCTGACGCTGAGGCAAACGACAAAAAAGAGAAAGCCGATAAAGAGAAAAAATCGAAGGCTGAAAAATCTGCTGCATCAGCCGAACCTGCAGGCGATGTAAAAGTCATGGTATCCCGTTCCATGGTCAGCAAAGCCGATATCCTTCTCAAGCTTCAACGATATGATGACGCATTAAATGCCTACTCGGGACTCATCAGTAAATTCGGTGAATCCGATGCCGACGATGACAGGAACAACGTTAAAAAAGCGGTCATAAACCGGGCTGATATCCTTGTTAAACTAGAACGGCACGAAGAAGCGGCAACCGCTTACGATGACCTGCTTAAATATCTGAACGGCACATCTGATGACGGTGAGCGCAGGCTGGTTTCTGACGCCATCGTAAACCGTGCCGGTTTATATGATAAACTCGAAAAACTGGATGAAGCGGTTGTGGCCTATGAAGAAGTAATCCGCCATTTTGGAAAATCAAAGGATAGCGAGGATAAAAACCACGTCAAACATGCGGTAGTCCGGAAGGCTGATATCTACTTCAGGCTGGAAAAATTTGGTGAGGCAGCTGCAGCTTTTGGTGATGTAGCAGAACTCCTTAAAGGCAGTAAAGACCAGGAGGAAATTCACCTGGTTGCCACTTCTCTGCACAAACAGGGTGAGCTATATGGAAAAACCGGCGACAGTGAAAAATCAACAGCCGCCTATGAAAAACTGCTGTCAGATTTTGAAAAGAACGACGACGACCGTATCAGATCAATGTGCAGAGATGCCGTTGTAAAAATTGCCGAGGTTCTGGGAAATTCTGATAAGCCGGAAGATGCACTCAAGGCACATGACCGCATCATCAGCTTCTTCAACGGATCCGGTTCGGAAGAAGAAAAGGAACTTGTTTCCAAAGCGATGTACAACAAGGCCACACTTCTTGAAAATCTGGAACGTTTCGAGGAGGCCCTCGAAGCTCACGAACAATTTATTTCCAGGTTCGGATGATCTGACATTTTTAATCAAATACCCCTTTTAAGGGTAACAGGGAGTATTCCGGGACCGGGATACTCCTTTTTTTTTACCGGACCAGAACCCGGCCGAGATTGTGACCGTCATCCCTGAGTCTTCGATCTTCCCTTTTAAAAAAATCCTGAATCGTTTTCATGGAAACCGGTATGGTTATTCCATATTCAATCTGGGTGATTACATCGAGAAAGGCGGTTCCGGTATAGGGCTGATAAAAAGCATAGTCTTCCACATTCTTTTCAACCGGAACCAGAACCACTTTTGAACTTGCCGAGGCCGCCCGGGCAAGTCCCACCCATTCCATCTCTCCGGTTTCGGCCCGGATGGCAAGGATCAGCCCGCCGCTGATGCCCTCATTGAACTGACCGTCGATCAGAAAACCGTGGTGCCTGTCGCGGCGCGGGTCACTGACGATAGCCCGGCTTACCATTTTATACCCTTTGGGATAGCCAAATACATAGACAAATGAGCCCCAGTTCAGCTTTTCAGGATCGCCGACAGCGGCTTCGAGAATTTTGATCCGCTGCATGCTTTCCTCGTCGGGAATGGTTACGGAAATAAGGGCGATATCGTTGTTGATGTCCCTGGCAATTATTTCGAATGGCCCGAACCGTGGCATGTCGAATATCATATTGATCTGGCTCATCCTGACTGATATTCGCTCAATATATTTTTCCGTTCCACGTCTGCGGCTGCCTGCCGGCAGTTCTTCCTGATCGTAGTAAAAGACCAGGGTATCAGGGAAACTCACAACGTGATCATTGGTTATCAGCATCAGGTTATCATCCGTTCGGGCGATGATTGTTGCCGTGCCCGCCTTCGACTGGGTATAGGAGAACTGTGCATCTGCATTGGCATACGTTCCCGGCAGATGGATGTCCCTTTCCGTAAGTTTTCTTTCTTCGCTGAAAATGAACGTGTTATAGTATCCGACCACATTAATCCTCTTTACCGATTCAAAAACTCTTGCTATGTCTTTGGATGTATCCTGTATCGGAAAACTGGTCTGATAATAGGCCTGCACTCCCCTGTCGGTGACTACATATCTCGTGCGGCATGCTGTGGTAAAAACAGCCGTTAAAACGATGAGAACCAGCACAAATCTGTTTAACCCCGGAGCAAAGTCTGTCCGGATGCGGCTGCAGATACTATTTGATACTCTTTTCACTTTCATTTAATCAGTTATTATACATAATCCAAGCTTTTTATCAGAAATCCAATATCAATAACTCCGGCAATCTAACAGAATTTACAAATCCATTGTTCACTTCTGCCGATAATTCCATAAGTTTGCAGTTCACAAAAAACGGATGAAAGAACTCGTATTAATCAATATATCGGGCAAGGACAAGCCCGGACTCACCAGCTCGCTAACCGGAATCCTGGCCAGGTACAAGGTTAACATCCTGGATATAGGTCAGGCAGTGATACACGATGAGCTGTCGCTGGGAATACTGATAGAAGTGCCAGCTGAAAGTGAATCATCACCTGTTCTCAGGGATGTACTGTTCCGGGCCTACGAACTCGGCGTCAATATGCGGTTCTCCCCGATCAGCGAGGGAGACTACGAGCACTGGGTGAGCCTGCAGGGAAGGGAACGTTTCATTATTACACTTCTCGGCCCGAAAATCACAGCACATCAGCTCAGCAGTGTGAGCAGGATCGTGACTGATAACCGCCTTAATATTGACAGTATCAAACGCCTCTCTGGAAGGGTTCCGCTCGATAAGGCAGCCAGCCAGACCCGTTCCTGTATTGAACTATCGGTGAGGGGTACACCGGAAGATGCCGGCAAAATGCGGGCCGATTTTGTGAATGTGACCCGTGACCTGGGCATTGATATCGCGTTTCAGTTCGACAATATGTACCGCCGGAACAGGCGGATGGTAGCCTTTGACATGGATTCGACCCTGATACAGGCCGAAGTAATCGATGAACTTGCAAAGGCAGCCGGAGTTGGCCATCAGGTTGCCCGGATAACGGAAATGGCCATGGCGGGCAGTATTGATTTCAAAGAGAGTTTCACAAAAAGAGTGGGACTGTTAAAAGGCCTTGAAGAAAAGCATTTGAAGGAAATAGCCGAACATCTTCCGATAACCAACGGAACAGAACATCTGATCAAAACTCTGCGGCACATCGGGTACAAAACGGCGATCATATCGGGCGGATTCCGGTACTTTGGTGAATACCTGCAGAATAAGCTGGGCATCGACTATGTATATGCCAACGAGCTTGAAATCTCGGACAGGCGGGTCACGGGCAGGGTAACCGGCGATATAATTGATGGTGAACGCAAGGCCGGAATACTACGCGAACTCGCGTTTAAAGAGGGGATCAGCCTGGAACAGGTGATTGCCGTCGGCGACGGAGCGAACGACTTGCCCATGCTGGGTATTGCGGGTCTTGGTATTGCCTTTCATGCCAAACCCGTTGTCAAGGAAAAAGCCGGCCAGTCCATATCCAGCCTCGGACTCGACAGTATCCTCTATCTGCTGGGTATGAGAGACCGGGATACCGGTTTTATGAAAAGTGGCAATGAAGCCAACGAGTAAAATTCTCCGGATATCGGTCTGATTTTCTGTCCGGATAACCTCCCGAAAAAAACAGCGCTGCCAGGGTCCTGATCGTTGGGATTAGTTTGTACCAAGCGGTATATTTGAATCGCTACTGATACATCATTTTTGAGGTTCTGGTCCGATCACAGTGGATCCTGTGCGGTTCAGGTACCTGATTACAAAAGACAACATCTGCCCGGGTGGCGGAATTGGTAGACGCGGTGGTCTCAAACACCACTGGTGGCAACACCTTGCCGGTTCGAGTCCGGCCCCGGGTACAGCAGGCAAAGCCTTTCTTCAAGGGATTGCGGTCTTGCGGTAATAACCGTTTATAAAACAGCAAATCCTGACCAGTATAATCTGCATAACCCTTACAGCAATTCTCAGATATAAAAAAAGGGAACCGCGCAATCAGTATCGCGATTCCCTTTTCAAGCTCCCCGGGCTGGACTCGAACCAGCAACCCTGCGGTTAACAGCCGCATGCTCTGCCATTGAGCTACCGAGGAATGGGTGTTTTCGGGCAAAAAAAAGAAGAACACATCCTGTTCTTCAAGACTTTAAATATATCGACTCAAGGCTATACATGTCAACACTTTTTTATCGAAAATCTGTTTATCTGATTGCGGTTCAGCATTTTTCTACTGTTGCCCTTCACCGGTATCGGCTGACTGGTGCGTGGTAAAAATCTACTGAGATGTGCCGTTTTTTACCAGGGTAATGTACGTAAAATACGTACGATGAAACCGCTTTTCTGATATGTAGTAAAACATTTTTAAGTAACACAATTTGTTTATTAGAAATTAGTTATTATATTTGGAACAGGTAACAGAAATAACCCTTTAATCGGCATAACCGGGAGGTTACCATGAAAGCATTAAACAGAGATAAAAAAGCAGATATACACAGATATTACAGAGTAAAAATCCAGGTCGGCTTAATTGTAAGTTTACTGGCATTTATCATCCTGTTCAGGGTTAATCTTTCGTTCGAGAACGAATTTGAGATTTTCACATACGAGCAGGAAACCATTGAGATGGAAGAGATCATCCAGACCGAGCACACTCAGCCGCCTCCTCCCCCACCGAGGCCGCCTGTGCCGGTTTCTGTACCGAACGATGCCATTATTGACGAAGACGTAATGCTATTCGATTCGGAATTTGTAATGGATGAAGCCTTCGAACTACCTCCTCCGCCAGCCCCCGCTGAAGCAGAAGAGGAAGAAGAACCCGAAGTATTTATAACAGTAGAAAATATGCCCGAACTTATCGGCGGCATTCAATCTGTTCAGGAACGTGTAGTATATCCTGAAATTGCCAGAAGAGCCGGAATCGAAGGTCGGGTGGTCGTTCAGTTCGTAATTGACGAACAAGGTAGCGTTACGAATCCGGTAGTCGTTCGGGGGATCGGCGGCGGATGCGACGAGGCCGCAGTGGAAGCTGTTAAAAAAGCACGATTTACACCCGGCTTACAACGGGGAAGACCAGTGAAAGTTAGATATAGCATTCCGGTTACCTTCAGACTGACAAAAGCCGATTAATACGTCAACGGTCCGGCTGGTGGAAACTGCCGGACCGTTCTTTTATCCTCGGTGTTTGAAATTTCAGGCCGGCCAGAAAAGCCGGCCTATTTTTTGGCGTAAAAATTATTTTCCTGGACGATCAGTAAGTCACATCAACCAGAACCAATCCGGACGCCGGAGCGGTATAACCGGTTCTGTCGCGACCAGGTTTTGTCAGGGTTTCATTAAACCAGGCAACTTTCTGCTTGCCGCCTGCCACTTTTATGGTCGCCCCCACCAGCATCCGCACCATCGATCTCAGGAACCTGTTTGCAGTAATCCACAGAGTTAAACCATTCTCTTCGTATTCCACACGTACGTCCTTAACAGTGCACTTATAGTTGGGTATAAGCGGGTCGCGCAGGCAAAATCCGGAAAAGTCGTGTTCTCCGGGCAGCTGATCCCAGCAGTCAGCTATCAGTTCCTTATCCAGATTCTGATGAACATACCAGCTCTGCTCACGCAGCAAGGGGTCGGGGCGATGGATTATCCGGTAACGGTACGTTCTCGACACAGCGCTGAAACGGGCGTGAAAATCGTTGGAAACCCGGTAAACATCCGTAACGGCGATATCGGGCGGCAGCAGCCCGTACATGCTTCTCAGGAAGGCATGCCGGTCAAATTTGCCATTGAAGTCAAAATGGGCCACCTGACCGGATGCATGCACACCCGCGTCGGTACGTCCGGCCCCGGCCGGGCTTACCTCCTGCTGCAACACCGTTTTCAGCACATGCCAAAGTTCCCCCTGAATAGTTCGGGCATTGGGCTGAATCTGCCAGCCTGCATAAACAGTCCCCTTATAAGCCACCCGGATCGCATAGCGGGCCATTTCAAAAACAGAAGCTTAACGTAGCCATTACCCCCGCCGGTTCGCCGTAGTACGGCATACTCAGCGATACTTCCGGCAGCGATGATGCCATTCGGCGGGCCGACATGAATGCATGCACACCACTTATAATCCGGTTGGCCACCATGAGAGTGGCGATAGCCGGCAATTGCTGCCGGTTGCGGTCAACCCGGTTACGAATGTCCTGATAATCGAAACGGTTCTGCTCAGAAGCCCACAACCACTGGTTCTGAGCGACCTCGTCGAGGATTTCATTCCACTGCCGTGCCCGCTCCTGAAAATCGTTGTAGGCATACAGGGAACTATGAGCCGCTACTGCAAGCTGAAAGGAGCGGCTTCGGTTGCTGATGTCGACACCCGCATAGCGTTTTACATGGGCATACATATTATTTTCGAGCGATTCAGCATTAAAATGCAGCCAAAGGTAGGATGTGATAAGTGTGGCTTCAGCACCAAGATGCAAAGCTCCGCGCCTGTTGAATTCGCTCCCCAGGCTGAGCTGACCCCAGCCCGGCAATACAAACGATCTGATCATGGCTCCTGCGGGACTGACAGTTTTCCCGTTGATCCGAAGTTCAGCAAGCGGTTCACCCTGCCGGGCTAAAAGAGATGCAGGTAGCATTATGGCCACGAGAAAAATCAGGGCGAATCTGTTCATGATGCTGTTGCTAATTGGTCTTTTCGGTGGTGTTATCGACTGAACTGTCTGAAGTGTCTGAACTGTCGATTGTACTGTGTTCCGGTTTAATATCCATCGCATCATCAGTTTCCCGGTCATCACCTTCATCGTCTTTACGGTAATGTTGCCCTGAATGTCTGTTCTGCTTTCGTTCACGTTTTTTCTGATCATTCCAACGATGGATTATTGCAACTGAAAATCCGAACATCAACATAAAAGTACCAAGCCATACTACGGAAACAAACGGTTTTCGCTCCACCGTAATCAGAATCCACTCCTGCTCCCTGAATGCGTCAAGGCCTTCGATATGCACCTCGATTTCATCTCTTGTCGGATCAATACCGGTGAAGCGTATGCTCAGTTCAGGATTTGCGATCTGCAGCATCGGGGAATAATATGACCTTTCACCTTCGTTCTCCACGATCGCGAAAAGGGGTTCGGCTGTAAATTCCTGGCCGGTCTCATTATTTTTAAAATCAAGTTTTGCCTTCACGGCAACGATCGAGTTTTCCGGTAATTCCCCGGCACTCAGGTTGATGAAATCCGTAAATGTGAGGGTAATCTGCCCGGAGACCACACTACCACCCCTTCTAACTTTAAAATGATTCTCATCCGCATTATCGGAAGGAGGATTTTCACCAAGTACGCGGGCCACTGCCTGAATAGTGGCTTCATTTTCTATACGTGCCGTTTCCCGGCGCACCAGCGATGAACCGCCAACATACAGATAGACATCGGAAAACAGTCCGGTCCTGACTTCAGGATCGACTGTCCAGCTGATGTTGCCTGGAGAAGAATTGGCCAGCATGGGATAGACGATCGGTTCCAGAATAAACGGTTTTCCCCGGCCATCGAGCCGTTCGAACATGAGCGTGTACTTTTGCTCGCCCGGCCGGTTCTCATTGGTCACCTCGCTGGCCAGATACGTCACAATAAATTCATTGCCTACGATCTTCGGTGTACTCATTTCAAGCTGGATCACATCGATTGTCTGAAACTGGGGGAAACCGTCTTCATCGAATACCTCACCCCGTTCTACAGCAGCATTGTAGGCAACCGTTTCGCGGTCAAGCAGGGGGCGGTCGTAGGCAGATCCCAGTATGCCGAGCAGCAGAATTCCAAAACCGATATGGGTAACCGTCCCCCCCACGATTTTCGGGTTATTTCTGAGCAGGGTCAGCATCACGGCACCGTTTCCGACTACGGCAAAAAATCCGGAGAACAGAAAAATCATCTGTCCGAGATCGCGGATGTTTCCTGTTACTACCACCGCAACGGTAATGATGGAGGTTAGCAGCGTTGGAAAAATGAGAGCACCCGAGAGGCTTTCAATCGTATGTTTTTTCCACCACAGATACTGGGTAACAACGGTCATAAGTGCAATGAGGATGGCAAATGGCATGGTCCACTGGTTATAAAATGCCATTTCCGGTGGTGTGGGATTCTCCACAAACAAGCGGCCGATGATGGGAGTACTTGTACCCAGAATAATAATAAGCCCGGTCACAAACAGGATCATTGCACCTGCAATCATCATGAATTCCCGGCTGATTACCGGTGATTCGGTATCGGGTTTTGGCATATTTCTGTAGCGGTAAACGAACATCCCGAAACCGATGATGATGATGACCAGCATAAAAATGAGCAACTGGTTGTACAGACCAAGGTCCACAAAGCTGTGTACGGATGCATCGCCAAGTACACCTGACCGTGTAAGGAATGTTTCATATACAATGGTCATGTAGGCCAGCAGGGCAAATACGATGGATGCTTTAACCGAAGCATTGCTTTTACGCTGAATAAGCATTGCATGTATGCCGGCGACCCCGAAGATCCATGGAACAAGGGATGCGTTTTCCACAGGATCCCAGGCCCAGTACCCCCCGAATGAAAGCGTCTCATAAGCCCAGTAGCCACCCAGAAAGATAGCTGTAAGCAGGGCCAGATTCGCCCCTAGCGTCCATGGAAGAGCGGGAAATACCCACTGCCGGTACTGTTCTCTCCAAAGTGCCGCCATTGCAAATGCATAGGGCACCGTCATCATCGCAAAACCCAAAAAGAGAATCGGCGGATGGATCACTATCCACGGACTTCGCAGCAGGTCGTTGAGTCCGCTGCCGTCTGCAGGCACAAAACCAGGATTGGTCTGGAAAATGGGGGCTTCGGGCATGGCTTCGGCTAGTGTTCTGAACGGCGAAATTCCGACCTTTACACCAAACAAATCGACTCCTAGCAACATCCAGAGCAGGAAAACCTGCGTCAGAGTCATGAAAAACATAACCGGGGCACGATAGGTATCTGATGTCCATCGGATCAGGGCCAATCCCACAATAAAGGAACAGAGTATCCAGAGCATCAGGCTCCCCTCCTGCCCGCTGTAGAATGCCGCAATCAGATAGCGGGTCTGCAGATCCAGACTTGTATAGTTATAGACATAGAAGTACTGAAACGCATTGGTCAGGATGAGATACATCAACAGTACCGATGCCAGTACCATGAAAACCCCTTTAAAGCCGAACATCCAGTTCGCAGCTGATAAAAAGTGTTGTTTTTCGCTGCGTGCAGCCAGAAAATAGAACACCGTTGCAGCTATGCTGAGCAGAAATGCCAGCAGGATGGAAAGATTACCTATGGTACCGATCATAATTCTGCTATTGGGCTGCCGTCATTTCGAATTCGGAGACGTCGTTGTATTTCGACGGGCATTTTATGAGCATATCATCGCTGTAGAAAATCCCGTTACGGATTTTGCCAATTACTACCAGACGTTCGGCATCATCAAAGTTGGGTGGTTTGGGTTTGTTATAACTCACCCTTCTGATATTGCCTTTTTCGTCTTCCATGTGGAAGGTAAAGATGCGTGTATCGGTATTATAGCCGTGTGGCATATCGGGCACAAAATTACCCGCTACATGAACACGGTTCCCGTAGCGGTTTTCAGCCTCCTGAAAATCGACATAGGAGTCGATACTCTTACCCAGGTTAATCATCAGAAGTGAGGTAAATCCGATAATGGCGACAACGCCGATTAATACCCTTGGTTTCATGAATGGTTCTCTTTTGATTCTATTTCTTCACGTTGTTTGCGTTCGAGCAATGCCAGTTTCTTTTCGATTCTGAACAGGTAAAAAAGGATCACAAACCAGATGATCAGACTCACACCCAGAACAACTAATATAAGGTCATTTGACGACATAAATTGCACAAAGGCACCGGCTGTTTCTATCTCGTCGGCTGCATCCCATTTATCGGAGTAGGCGCTGCTGAGAGTATCTGCCAGATTGTAGGTGTCCGGTTTTGTCAGAATCATGATCAGTCGATCGTATGTTCAAGTTGATAATTGAGTTTTTTGTAGCGATACACAATATCCATTAGCCAGATACTAAGGCCTATAAAACCAATTACAGCCGGATAAAAAATAATGCGCAGTTCCGGTGCGGTCATATCACTGAAAGCCGGGTTCCCGTCGGCCCCGGGGTGCAGGCTCGGGAGCTGACGTGGTATTACATATAAAAGAAACGGGATGGTTGATACCGCGAAAATATTATAAACAGCTGAAAAACGGGCTCTTTTGCCTGGATCATCAAAAGCTGTACGAAGTATGAAGTATGCCACAAATATGAGCAGTGCCACGGCAGCAAGGTTCATTTTGGGTTCAGCGAATGTCCACCAGGTACCCCAGGTGAAACGGGCCCAGAGCGAACCGGACAGCAAACCGCAAATTCCGAATACAACCCCGACCTGGGTGGCCGTTTCCGCCTTCATGTCAAGCTCCATCTTTTCCGAATTTAGAAAGCGTATACTGTATATCATACCTGTCAGGAAAGCAACGTACATGGTAAACCACATCGGCACATGAAAAAACAGGTTTCTCGCTGATTCCTTGAGTATCTGGATCTGCGGAATATCAATCAGAAAGCCGAATGTGATGACGAGTGTGAGCCATACAGCCACACCATATTTCCAAAACTTCACTTTGCGCGGGGTATCATTTATATTTAAAGGTGAGCCTTAGCCACTGCCTGCACCGGACACCGTAAAAACGATTTTAAATATACAAAAATTCCCCCCTATTTTAGAGAAATGAACGATATTTGATGCACAATGCACATCGAATAAAATGGCAATCCGTGACTGGCCGGCCAAAGTGCCTAACCCTCAACTACTTGAAGCTTCCTTCCCGAAATGAGTAACCACACCGAAAATACCTATTCCCTGCAACCGGATTGGCAGCACTATTTTATACCTTTTGTAATAGCAATGCTGCTCATTCCGGTATTGTTTATCGGTATGTTCATCATCTACTATTACCGGACCCTGTTGATGGAAACCTGGTACCATATCGGCAACGACCGCATTACGAGATCGTTCAGAAAAAACCATTCGCAGATCATGCTGTCGGAGATTACCGATATGGATGTAACCTATAACATGCTGCACAAAAAGTTCGGGCTTGGCAATGTTCATATCAGAGGTGCAGGCAAGGAAGTGATTCTGGAGGGTGTAAGTAATCCTGTGCAACTTGTGGAAACCATTCAACTGGCGGTTGACCAGATTCAACTGGCCAGACAGACCGAACTCAAACCGAAAAATGATTTTGAGGATCTGAAAACCGGGGCGGCCGATCAGATGAATTACCTGGTCGGCCTTTGGCAACAGGGGCTTATCACCAACGAGGATTATGAGCTCGAGAGAAAAAAATATGTTCGTAAAGCCGGCAACTGATTTCCTGACAATTTCACTTACCACGCTCAAATGACCGGCTGTTCTTCCATGAAAAACACCTGAAATTGCATGGATTAGGAGAATAATTGGAGCCGTTTTGACACAAATTTAAGTTTTTTTTAAATTTATGAAATTTTAGTATCAAAGCGCTTCCCAACTGCATCCGGTTTAAGAAAATTTGGGGGTTTATTATAAATCATTTAGGCAATAGTTGTTATATGATTAATATTTTTAACCATTGAATGAGCATTATCACACGATATCAGAACTTATTTATGTCTGAAGGGTTGACATGTTGTGTCTAAATGACAATACTACGACAGGACAACAAGCCTGATCATAATCAATGCTGTTTGAATACACAGAACACACATATCAACCAAACCCGATACGGACGCAGTAACTCCGGAACACGGTCTGCCGTTTCTGTTATTCCCTCCTTGCATGGTGCCACTCCCGACATCATTATCAGCATTATTATTATCAGTCTACTAGTCCTTGGGATTTTCTCTGAGCTACTAATTATTAGCTGAAAAACAGAGGTCATCCCTTAGCCTGCCTTCCGCAACACTGCATTCTCACACATTACAAGACAAGCACCAAGGGTTGACCTCAGAAGAAAACTGTGAACTTCATAAGGTCAATACATGCAAAACGGAAACATCCATAACGCAACATCCAACGTAATGTCCGGAGTCTTGAGCGAGAAACTGCCAGTACGATTTCCGTCTGTAATTGCCCTTCCTGACAGCGCACGGGGCGGTATTACGAATTCCAAAAGGAAAACGGATTTCCATTCAGTCTGCTAAATCCAAAACCACTACACCGAACAACAGATCAAACATTATGTCCGTCACAGTAAAAACATCTCAACAGACACAGGTTAAAGCTGAAACAAACGGCCATACAGCCTCAGTTGATACCAAAGTAATGACTGGAGGCGAAATTCTGATTCAAAGCCTCATCGATATGGAAGTAGATACGGTTTTCGGATACCCGGGCGGTGTGGTTCTCGGGGTGTACGACGACCTGTACCGGCATACCGAACTCAGGCATATCCTGGTGCGCCATGAGCAGGGAGGTACGCATGCGGCCGAGGGGTATGCCCGGATGACCGGAAAGCCCGGCGTTGTGCTGGTCACATCCGGACCCGGCGCCACCAATACCGTTACAGGCATAGCCAACGCCTATATGGATTCCATTCCCATGGTCATTTTCACCGGTCAGGTAGCCTCTACCATGATCGGCAACGACGCGTTCCAGGAAGCCGATATTGTAGGCATCACCCGCCCGATTACCAAGCACAGCTACCTGGTCAAAAAGGTGGAGGACCTGCCCAAAATTATCCGTGAGGCCTTCCACATTGCTGCTACCGGGCGGCCCGGACCCGTACTCGTAGACCTCCCGAAAGACATGCTTTTCAGCAAGGGTGCCTACCAGAAAAACCATCCGGTCAAAATTCGAGGTTACCGGCATGACGCAGATGGAGATGATGCACAGATCCGGAAAGCCGCCGAACTGATCCGCGTGGCTGAACGTCCGCTCATCTACGCCGGTGGCGGAGTGGTGATGGGTGAGGCCTGGGAAGAACTCCGTGAATTTGCTTATAAAACCGGCATCCCTGTAACCACTACATTGATGGGTCTGGGTGCCTTCCCCGAATCACATCCGCAGGCACTCGGTATGCTGGGCATGCACGGCACCTGGTACGCCAACATGGCAATTCAGAGCTGTGATGTACTCATAGCTGTGGGAGCCCGCTTCGACGACCGTGTGACCGGCCGCGTGAAAGACTTCTCCCCTCTCTCCAGGAAAATCCACATTGATATCGACCCGGCCTGCATCAATAAAAATGTGGAAGTGGAAGTCCCTGTGATCGGCCACGTTAAAAATGTACTTTCCCGGCTCATCCCGCAGGTTGACAAGGCCGATATCGGCGGATGGATCAGCCAGCTTGATACCTGGAAGGAAGAACATCCGCTCAGATGCCCGATGGAAAAAGATGTGATCACTCCACAGTGGATGATCCGCAGGATCTCGGAATTTACCAATGGCGATGCCATTGTGGTTACTGATGTGGGTCAGCACCAGATGTGGGCGGCCCAGCACTACACCTACAACCATCCCCGCTCGTGGATATCCTCTGGCGGGCTCGGCACCATGGGATTCGGCTTCCCGGCGGCAATGGGTGCCAAGATCGCCTGCCCCGACCGTGAGGTGGTATGCATAACCGGCGACGGCGGCTACCAGATGACGACCTTTGAACTGGCAACGGCCGTTCACTACAAAGTGCCCGTGAAGATTGCCGTTATGAACAACGGCTACCTCGGCATGGTGAGGCAGTGGCAGGAGCTTTTCTATGGCGGCCGCTACTCGCATTCCCATCTGGCCCCCGGCAACCCCGATTTTGTGAAGATGGCAGAGAGTTACGGCGCGATCGGGATGCGGGCCCGCACTCCCGAAGAACTCGACAGGGTTCTCGCTGATGCGATGAAGGTGACCGATGTGCCGGTGGTTATGGATATAGTTGTGCCGGAAGGCTATAACGTTTACCCGATGATCCCACCCGGGGCTGCGGTACACGAAATGGTTGAAGAAGACCCCAAACCCTGATCGTTCATGTCAGAGCAAACCGTAATACCACAACCCCGAAAAAAAATGGCGAAACGCCACACGATCTCCCTCAAGGCCGTCTACGGATTTAACGCCCTCTCCCGCATTTCCGGGCTTTTCAGCGGCCGCGGTTTCAGCATCGACAGCATATCGTTCGGCGATGCTGAGGAGCCTGAAACATCGCGGGTAACCATCACCACCAGCGGCGACGAACGCATCATCGAGCAGATCACCTTCCAGCTCGAAAAATTGGTGGATGTGGTCGAGGTGAAAGACCTCACCTATGTACCCCATGTGGAGCGGGAGCTGGCCCTTGTGAAGGTGGGCAGCGATATGGCCAACCGGTCCGAGATCATGCAGATCGCCAATGTGTTCCGGGCCAAGGTTATCGATATCAGCCCTGAAAGTATGACCCTTGAAATTACCGGCAGCCGCGACAAGGTGGATGCATCCATCACCATGCTCGAGCCCTACGGCCTGCGTGAAGTGGCCCGAACGGGTACCGTTGCCCTGCCCAGAGAATATCAACCCAAAGATTAAACCCAAACAACAGAAAACCTCCGGATATGAAACTCTATTATGACAACGATGCCAACATCAATTACCTCGACGGCAAAAAGGTGGCCATTCTCGGCTACGGAAGCCAGGGCCATGCGCACGCTCTGAACCTGCGCGACAGCGGTGTCGAGGTTGTGGTTGGCCTGCGCAAAGACAGCAAATCCTGGCATAAGGCCGAGGAAGACGGCCTTCGTGTTGCCGAAACCGCCGAAGCGGCCAAACAGGCCGATATTGTTATGATCCTGATGCCCGATCAGATCCAGGCCGATGTGTACGAACGCGATGTTCGTCCCCACATGAAGGCCGGTAACGCACTCGCATTTGCCCACGGCTTCAACATCCACTTCAACCAGATAAAGCCCAGCCCTGATGTGGATGTGTTCATGGTAGCCCCGAAAGGTCCCGGGCATCTCGTACGGCGCGTATTCACCGAAGGCCAGGGTGTTCCCTGCCTGTTCGCCGTTTATCAGGATGCCAGCGGTGCGGCGCGCGATATCGCCATGGGATACGCCAAGGCCATTGGAGGCACCCGTGCCGGCATCATCGAAACCAATTTCCGGGAAGAGACCGAAACGGATCTGTTCGGCGAGCAGGCCGTACTCTGCGGCGGCGTGACCGAACTTATCAAATACGGATTTGAAACCCTTGTCGAGGCCGGGTACAAACCCGAAGTCGCCTATTTCGAATGCCTCCACGAGCTCAAACTGATCGTTGACCTGTTCTATGAAGGCGGCATCGAAGGCATGTATTACTCCGTGAGTGAAACGGCCGAATACGGCGGGATGGTTGCCGGGCCGAAAGTAGTGGATTCAGGTACCAAAGACCGTATGAAGCAAGTACTGCACGATATTCAGAGCGGTGTATTTGCCCGTGAATTCATTCTCGAGAACAAAGCCAATCAGCCGGTGATGAATGCCCTCCGCAGGGCCCACCACGAGCACCCGATCGAGCAGGTCGGTGCCAAACTGCGCCCCATGATGAGCTGGATAAAAAACACCAAATCGAAAGATGATGCCAAAACAGTCAATACTACTGTTTGACACAACCCTCAGGGACGGGACCCAGGGCGAAGGAATCTGCTTTTCCGCCGAGGACAAGCTGAGGATCGCCCGCAGGCTCGACACGTTCGGTATACACTATATCGAGGGTGGTTGGCCGGGCTCCAATCCGAACGATCTGCGATTCTTTGAGAAGGCGCGCCGCGAGCACTTCCGTCACGCACGCATTGTTGCATTTGGGAGCACAATGCGATCCGGAGGCCGCGTCGAGGAGGATGCCAATGTGCGCGCCCTCCTCGAAGCGGAAACCCCAGCGGTTTCTGTATTCGGAAAGAGCTGGCTGCTTCATGTGGAGCAGGCACTGGCCATTACACCCGACGACAACTTACATCTGATCCGGCAGACGGTAGCCTACCTGAAAGCACATGGTAGAGAAGTGATCTACGACGCAGAACACTTCTTCGATGGCTATAAAAGCAACCCCGGCTACGCTGTCGCCACGCTGATGGCGGCTGCCGAAGCCGGAGCAGATGTACTTACACTCTGCGACACCAACGGGGGCACCCTGCCCTCCGAGATTGCCGCAATTGTGGTCGATGTGGTATCAAAGACTGAGACCCCGATTGGCATCCATACCCACAACGACTGCGAACTGGCGGTAGCCAATTCCATTGTTGCTATTCAGAACGGATGCACCCTTGTTCAGGGAACCATCAACGGCTACGGTGAGCGCTGTGGCAATGCCAATCTCTGCTCCATCATCCCGAACCTGCAGCTCAAACTCGGCTATGATGCTGTTCCCCATGAAAACATGAACCAACTCGCCTCACTCTCCCATTTTGTGAGTGAACTGGCCAACATGGCACCTGCCAGTAATCACGCATTTGTCGGCAAAAGCGCATTCGCCCATAAAGGCGGCATCCATGTGAGTGCCGTCATGAAAAATCCTGAAACCTACGAACACATTGCCCCGGAGCAGGTGGGCAATGAGCGCAGGGTACTCGTATCCGATCTTTCGGGGCGCAGTAATGTACTCTACAAGGCCAGGGAGCTTGATTTCGATCTGGATGTGGATAAAGAGACGGCATCCTGCATTGTTAAGGAATTAAAAGAGCTCGAAAACAACGGATACAACTACGAAGCGGCCGATGCATCTCTTGATCTGCTCATCCGCAGGCACACCGGCAGCGAGGATGCGATATTTGGTATCGAGGGTTTCCGCCTGCTGGTCGAGAAAGATGAGGCCAACAACATGCGATCGGAAGCTACTATCCGTGTTTCGGTTCACGGTGTAACCGAGCATACCGCAGCCGAGGGATGCGGCCCGGTACACGCCCTCGACATGGCCATGCGGAAAGCCCTGAGCAAATTCTTCCCTGAAATCGAAGATATGCAGCTCAACGACTATAAAGTGAGGGTACTCAACGAACAGGAAGGCACCCGCGCCCGTGTTCGTGTACTCATCGATTCCGGCTGCAAATCGGCCACCTGGGGTACGGTTGGTGTATCCGACAACATCATCGATGCAAGCTGGCAGGCTCTGATGGAAAGCTACGCCTACTTCCTGTACCATTACGCGAAAACAACCCATAACAGCATCAAACAGAAAGTATCATGAAACGACAGATCCAGATTTTCGACACCACCCTGCGCGACGGAGAACAGTCGCCGGGATTCAGTATGAATGTGAAAGAAAAACTGCGTCTGGCACTACAACTGGAAAAGCTCGGCGTTGATGTGATTGAGGCCGGTTTCCCCATCAGCTCGGAGGGTGATTTTCGTGCGGTAAAAGAGATTTCTGCGGCCATTAAACATTCGACCGTAGCAGGTCTTTGCCGTGCCCGGCATGCTGATATTGACCGGGCCTGGGATGCGCTCCGTTTTGCCAGTAAACCCCGTATCCATACCTTTATTGCCACATCCGACATCCACATGGAGCACAAACTCAGGAAAAACCGGCCGGAAGTGCTCCGCGATGCGGTCGATGCGGTAACACATGCCAGGCAATACTGTGATGACGTCGAATTTTCGGCCGAGGATGCCACCCGGAGCGATCCGGAGTTCCTGTTCGAGATATTCGAGGCCGTTATATCGGCCGGTGCAACGGTGATCAACGTGCCGGATACAGTGGGCTACGGTCTCCCCTGGGAATTCGGCAAACTGATTACCGATATCCGTGAGCGGGTGCCCAATATCGACCAGGCTGTGATCAGTGCCCACTGCCACAACGATCTCGGATTTGGTGTGGCGAACTCAATCATGGCCGTTCAGAACGGTGCGGGCCAGGTTGAGTGCACCATCAACGGGATCGGCGAGCGGGCGGGCAATGCCGCCCTTGAGGAGATCGTGATGGCCATGAGGGTGCGACACCTGGAATTTGAGTGCGATACCCGGGTGAACCAGGAGGAGCTCTATCCCACCAGCCAGATGCTCACCCGGATTACCGGGATCGGAGTACAGCCCAACAAGGCGATCGTCGGGGAAAATGCCTTTGCACATGAAGCCGGCATCCATCAGGACGGGATGCTCAAAAACCCGCTTACCTACGAAATTATGACGCCGCGGTCGGTTGGTGTACCGGAGAACAAGCTGGTACTCGGAAAGCACTCAGGCCGCAACGCACTGAACGAGCGGCTGAAACATCTCGGTTTCGATTTTTCACGCGACGAGCTGAACAAGGTGTATGAAGGCTTCATCCGCATAGCCGACGAGAAAAAGGTTGTGCTCGACGAAGACCTTGTAAATCTTTCCACCAACGGCGTTACGGAGCTGGGGAGCAGGTTTATACAGCAGAATATGCAGCATTATCTGAATAAGTATTGAGTAGTGAGTGTTGAGTATTGGGTAGTGAGTAGTGAGACATCAGACATCAGACAAAACACTTGAGATATCAGATATGAGACATCAGACATCAGACTTGAGACATCAGACATCAGACATCAGACTTGAGACTTTCAGATTCTTGTTGACGGATACTGGAAACCGGTGCTGTTTGCAGGATGTGGTATTGTATTTTGGAACGTACCGGTGAGCCGGTTTGGTGATTTGAGAACAGAGAACAGAAATTTTATAACATTCCATTTTAAACCACGAGTAAATCAGAGATGACCCTTACAGAAAAACTGCTTGCCCGGGCTGCGGGTAAAAAATCGGCCGATCCCGGAGATAATATCTGGGTGGATGTTGACGTATTGCTTACCCACGACGTTTGCGGGCCACCCGCCATTGGCATCTTCAAAAAACAGTTCGGTGAGAATGCGAAAGTATGGGACAAAGACAAGCTGGTGATCATCCCGGATCACTACATCTTTACCAAGGATACGTACGCCAACCGGAACATCGACATCCTCCGGGAATTTGCCAAAGAGCAGGATCTTCCCCACTACTACGATGTGGGTACCGACCGGTACAAGGGCGTGTGCCATGTGGCGCTTCCCGAGGAGGGTTTCACCCGGCCGGGCGAGATTCTGTTCGGTACCGACTCCCACACCTGTACAGCGGGTGCTTTCGGTCAGTTTGCTACAGGCATCGGAAATACGGATGCCGCATTCATCATGGGTACCGGCAAACTTTGGGTGAAAGTACCCGAAACCATGAAATTCATATTTGAGGGCGAGATTCCATCCTATATCATGGCCAAGGATCTCATCCTGCAGATTATCGGCGACATTGGCGTTGACGGGGCCACTTACCGTGCCATGGAATTTGCCGGCGACGGCGTGATGCGCATGGATATGGAAGGCCGGATGACGCTCACCAACATGGTGATCGAAGCCGGAGGAAAGAATGGTGTTATCGAACCCGATGAGGTAACCTACAATTACGTTCGTCAGCGCACCGACAAGGAGTTTCATCCTCTTTTTAACAGTGATGATGCGAAGTACCACAGCGTACGGGTGTTCAAATCGCAGGATCTTGAGCCGATGGTGGCCAAGCCCCACTCGCCAGACAACAAGGCAACTGTGAGCGAGGTGAAGGGCACTAAGCTGACCCGGGCCTATATCGGATCATGTACCGGCGGTAAATTGTCCGATTTCGTGGCGGCAGCGCGTATAATCGACGGTCATCAGGTGGGTTTGGATACCTACGTTGTTCCGGCCACAACCCAGATAGCAAACGAGCTGTACACCGAAAAAGTGAACGGCCGCACACTTATCGACATCTTTGCCGGTGCGGGCTGCAAAATCGGCCGGGCATCATGTGCAGCCTGCCTCGGCGGTCCGAGCGATACCTTCGGCCGCCTTCAGTCCGACGAGATATGCATCTCTACCACGAACCGGAATTTCCCCGGCAGGATGGGATCGAAAGCAGCCCAGGTCTACCTGGCATCGCCCTACACCGTAGCGGCTTCGGCCATCACCGGAGTGATCACGGACCCACGCGACTACCTGCCCGTAGAGACCACAGCGTGAGTAGTGTATTGAGTATTGAGACATCAGACTTGAATCTGACGGTTGGCACCAACCGGGTACCTGCGAGAGTCCGGAGTGAAACGGAGGACCTCGAAGAGTTCCCGGTACGCGGGCACCTGTGCCCGCAACCAACCTGAAACACCCCTTTAACCAACAGCCCTCAGGGCTTTGAATTGACTAAAAAACATCTATGAAAATCAAAGGAAAAGCATTCGTGCTTGGCAACGATATTGACACCGATCAGATCATACCGGCCCAGCACCTCGTATACAGCTTAGAAAACCCCGAGGAAAAGAAATTCTACGGCCGTTATGCCCTCTCAGGCGTACCTGATATTCAATCGGGCCTGCCAGAAGGCAACATTCCCTTTTCGCGCGAAGATGAGTTCGAATCGGACTACACCATCATCATTGCCGGATCCAATTTCGGATGCGGCTCATCCAGAGAACATGCCCCGTTTGCCCTTCAGGTGGCCGGAGCCCGTGCAGTGGTAGCCGAATCGTATGCACGCATTTTCTACCGGAATGCTGTAGACGGCGGCTTTGTGGTGCCCTATGAATCCGATGTGAAACTGAACGACAAAATCAGAACCGGCGATGAACTGGTGATCGACCGGGAAACGGGTTTTCTCTACAATGTTACCACCGGTGATGAATTCCGGCTCCGTGATCTCGGCGATGTGGCTGAGATTATCGATGCAGGCGGAATATTTGAATATGCACGTCTAAAGAAAATGGTCTGACAATGAAAAAAAGAATAGTAAGCCTGCCCGGTGACGGAATCGGGCCGGAAGTTAACAACCAGGCGATCCGGGTACTTAAAGCCTGCGCAGAAATCGCCGGTTTTGAGGTCGAAATAGATGAACACGACATTGGTGGCGTTTCCATAGACAAACACGGCATGCCCCTCACCGAATCTGCCATTCAGGCGTGTAAGGCAGCCGATGCCGTACTGCTCGGAGCCGTTGGCGGTCCCAAATGGGACAACCTGGAGGGGCATCTCCGTCCGGAGTCCGGATTGCTGGGTATCCGCAAAGCCCTGGGGCTCTTTACAAATCTTAGGCCCGTCAAAGTATTTGACGCACTCAGGGATGCATCCACACTCAAGCCAGAGGTGATTACCGGAGTGGATCTGCTGGTGGTTCGGGAACTTACCGGCGGACTTTATTTCGGTCAGCCGAAAGGACCGCGCACCATTGATGGTCGTGAGGATGTGGTCGATACGATGGCCTATACCGAGGCGGAAGTGGAACGGATCGTGCACGCCGCTTTCAGGCTGGCCGGAACCCGGCGCAAAAAGGTTACCTCTGTCGACAAGGCCAATGTTCTGGCAACATCACGCATGTGGCGGAACGTTACGGAGCGTGTGGCGGCTGACTATCCGGACATTGAACTTGAACACATGCTGGTTGATAACTGCGCCATGCAGCTTGTTCGCAATCCGCGTCAGTTCGATGTGGTGGTTACCGAGAACATGTTCGGCGACATCCTGAGCGATGAAGCCGCCATGCTGACCGGGTCAATCGGGATGCTGCCCTCGGCCAGTCTTGGCGAAGGCGGCGGTTTGTATGAACCGGTTCACGGGTCCGCCCCCGACATCGCTGGCCAGAACAAGGCCAACCCCCTTGCGGCTATCGCTTCGGTTGGTCTGATGCTCCGCTATTCATTTGGCGAGCACGATGTGGCCGATCTTCTCGACAAGGCCCTTGAAGGGATACTTTCCCGAGGCTGGCGTTGCGCCGACATCCCGCTTCACGCAACCGTGATACTGGGTACGGAGGAGATGGGCGACGCTGTTGTCGAAGATCTGAATGATTTTGCCAGGCTCAACAACGGAGCGAAAGAAGTCGTCTGAAATATCCCCATCCCCTTCGTTCAACCCGTTCGATCAACTGCCGGTATTTCCGTGAATGTAATTGCGGATATACCGGCTGTTTTGTTTTTACACTATTGCATCTGTTGTTCTGTTGCGGTCGAAGGTCTTTCCCGGGATTCTCCGGCTTTGAATCTCACACCGTTTCTGCCCGCTGTTATCCGTTGAGCACGAAGTGAATCGTACCAGTTCAAACTCTCCGGGGCTTCTTAAAAACATTTTAATGTTTGCGGCGAACGAAATCCTTTTCATTTCGCATTTTGCAAGTCAGCTTAACATAACAACCAACTAATCTGAACAACTATGAAAAAACATGCAGGCATACTAACCATACTGTTAGCCGTATTTACATTTGTCTCCTGTGACAGTATCACCGATTCTGCCACACAGCTTGATGAATCAAGAGCTGCCAACAGGGGCAACGCAGTTTCCGAAGCTGCCAAAATCGACCGCGTTGCTTCCATCCTTGACGTCGCCGCGTCTAACCCTGATTTCTCAATTCTGGCACAAGTCGTCGTTTTTGCCGGTCTGGATGAAGCGCTTGATGCCAATCGTCAACTCACCGTATTTGCACCCACCAACGACGCATTCGTTGCACTGCTTGGTGATCTTACCGAGATTTTTGAACTCGAAGAGCCACTGACCCTCGAAGGACTTTTGGTTGAGGGAAACACCGACCTGTTAACCAGTGTGCTGCTCTATCACGTAGCACCGGGCAGAAGATATGCCCAGTCCGTAATCTCATCGGGCCGTGTTAACACACTTCTCGAAGAATTTGCTTATGTACAGGCTAACGACGAAGATGGTTTCGAGATCGGAAACAACGGCCGTTTTGCCAACATTGTCGCAACAGATATCGCTGCTCGCAACGGTGTAATTCATGTTATAGACCGTGTATTGCTCCCACCAATGTAATTGAATGATGTACATGACATCAGGTTCAGCAGCTTGGAAAATGACGAATCGAATTACCCTAAGAGACTGCTAACTAATTGTCTTTATATAATCTTACGCAACGCTCAACTCCGGGCGTTGCGTTTTTTTTGCTCACATCTACCCTGATAGTGACAAAATTTTCCCTTGTCTTTGCCTGTTCACACAGTGTATCACAACTGTAAACATTTTTTTACGAAATCCGGTGAACCTGAATGCAGTGCTTTCCGTTAACATTGCATGTCTGCACTCATAAAATTTTTCATTTTAATCGCACTTTCAGGCTGGTGCAACAACAATTCCGGGACTTACAGCGGGAGCCGCAACACCACTGATGATCAAGTTACAGGCAAACAATTTGCTGATGATCGATCGGACAGCATGATCACCACCCTGCCGGATGACCAGAACGCCCGGAACGGGCTGAATGCCACACTTCGGACGGATATATCAGACGATGATCTGGAACAGGCCATTCGGTCCATTCGGGAACTGTCATCCTTCATTCTGTACCGCGACGGGGATATCCTGAAAGAGATTTACGATAACAATGGATCGGCGAACAAACCATCTAATATCAAGTCGGCATCCAAAAGTATTCTGTCGGCCCTCACTGGGATTTCATTGGACCTTGGTTACATTGAAAGCATTGATGATCCTGTATCCCGGTATCTGCCCGGATATTTCGAGAGTATTGATGACTCTCTCAAAAATGGAATTACGGTAAGACATCTGCTGATGATGAATTCCGGATTGCGTTCCACGAGCTTTCGCAATTACGGCGCCTGGGTGGTTAGCCGCGACTGGGTCGGTTACGCTATCCAGGGTCCGCTGAATAACCCTCCCGGAACAACCATGACATACAGCACCGGCGACACCCATATCCTCTCGGCTGTTTTAGCGGAAGCATCCGGCTTGAGTACCAGGCAGCTGGCGGAACGGTATCTATTTGGCCCGATGAACCAGCGGATCGGAGGCTGGGACCGCGATCCCCAGGGATACTTCTTTGGCGGCAACAATATGGCCCTCAGCCCCTATGCCCTGCTCGAGTTTGGAAAACTCTATCTTAACGGCGGAAGTGTAAACGGTGTACAAATACTTGATCCTGAATGGATACAGAAATCACTTACAATCTACCAGCGCAGCATCAGCTTTAACAGCCGGCGGCACGATTACGGGTACCTTTGGTGGTACAACACCTTTGCCGGCCATGAGGTCTGGTTTGCATGGGGCTACGGCGGTCAATACCTGTTCCTGATCCCCGAACTTAATGCAGCCGTAGTGCTCACAGGAAATCCCGACACCCGTTCCAGGGGCATGAACAATCGTATTTATTCCATCCTGGAAACCAGCATCATACCCTATCTGGCTTCTTCAGACTAATACCGGGCCTGCCGGTAACTCAATTCACGAAGTTGTACATTCAGTGCTAACTACCGGCGGCACCATCCCCGTTTCAGCTGCCAAGTTCTGCGATTATCACCGCCCTACAATCGCTGCCACCTCACGGGCAACACCAAGATTATAATCAAAGGCAAGTGTTTTATAGTTAACCAGGTCGATGATGGTACCGATAAAACACAGACCTGCTGTAAACAGGTACAACAGACCCATCCCGATCTGGCCCAGCAGGAAACGCTGAACACCGGCAATAACAAAGAACCCAAGGAGTGTGGTAAGCAGAATAAGCATCGGATCCTTGCGGCGTGTCAGATAAACGTTGGTAAAGCGACGGGCGGTTTCGTCATCCATATCATTGATTATGGCCTGAACATTGACCATTTCCTCGCCCTCGAGCTGAGGCATCAGATCGTTTACATTTGGCATATTATTTTTCTCCGTTTTTATTGGTTGGGTCTGTTAAAAATATACCGGTTCAATCCCTGGCCGGCGGCCGTATGACTGCCATGATTCGCATTACTGGCCAGGTTTACTGAAATAATCCTGTATCCGATAATCATCAGGGCCGGAATGCCGAACCAGTGAGCCTGCAGTGATGCGGCAACATTTCCGTGCATCAGATGGGCCATGGAGCGTCCGATACCACAGCCGGGGCACCAGGTAATACCTATATGATGGAAAATGCAGAGCGTTATCCCCTCATCTCCCGCCGGATAGGTGAACCATAGCGCTATGAGCGCGACCGTCCAGATTGCGGGCTCACTAAAGTGCATCAGCTTGTAAGAAAATAACGTCTTATACATTTCCTGAACAGATTCTTTATACCTGCCTGATGATTAAACATTGTGATTGCATATCATATTTGTAGCCGTTACATACCAGTACCCGTTACTACGTGATGCAACAAAGTTAATGTTTCACAGCAAAGAATCAATTAGCCGGCTATCGATGCCTGAACAACTGAAGTACAATTACTTTCGCAGTAGATTCATACCCACAAGCACGATTACTCTAATCTACGCAACCACCGGTTCGGCAGATTCCGCTTCCTGAAACATCGCTTCACGTTGCGCTACGGTGTTCAACCATGTAATTCCGATTATCACAAGAATAATGGCAAACAACACAATAGTCTGGTTGATGTTCAGGATGTTGAATTCGAGCAGGAGCGCAGCGATGACCACCGAAACCGATTCGCATACGGTAAGATAGAGCCACTCTGAACTGAAAATCCGGCCCCGATAGTTGTCGGGGGCACGCTTCTGGATCAGTACTGTGCTCATTACCCAATTGGCCCCCGATCCGCAGTGGGCAATAAAGACGAACACGAGCATCACCCCAAGACTGGCCGTTAAACCTACAACCACATAGGCGGCCCCGGCGGTGATCATGGCAAAACCGGTTGCACGTATCCAGTTACGCTCATCCTTAAAGAAACGGCGTATCATGATCGGGCCCACGGCCGTGCCAAGGCCCCGGCTGGAGTAGAGCAGTCCGATACCCACACTCCCCATAAGCAATACCTCTTCCGACAGCAGGATGAGCAGATAGACCAGTCCACCCAGCATGATAGAGAAAGATCCCTTGGCCAGCGACGGGCGCAGAATATGGGGACTGTTAACCAGGAAAATCAGACCGTCTTTAATGCCCCTGAACGGATTTGACAGACTCGCAATCTGTTCAGCATCGCGCACGTGCGGAATTACCGCTTTCCAGATATACCAGGCCGAGAGCACATAGGTAACAGCATTGGTCAGAAAGACCACATCGCGGCCCAGCCAGGCCGTGGCCAGACCGCCGATGCCCATTCCCATGGTAAAGATTACGCTCCAGCTCAGGTTCGACAGGATGTTGGCATAAACCAGCTCGTCGGGGGTGGTCACATTCGGGATAGATGAGGATTTGGCCGGTTCAAAAACGGCCGAGCCCATCATCTGTAAAGCGGTGAGCGCGAAAGCAACCCATAACCACTCCGGAGAACCAATAAAAAGGAAGCCTGTGACAACAGCAGCACGAAAAAGATCACACAGAATCATAAGCGTTCGACGGTCAAAACGGTCGGATACGTAGCCTGCAAGTGGAGAAAAGAGGGCAAAACTGATCATTTTAACCACAATCAGCGCTCCCAGAACAAGTTCAGAGTCTGAGAAGTCGACCACCAGGGCGTAAACTGCAAGAAGACCGAACCAGTCTCCGAAATTGGATACAACCTGGCTCAGCCAGAGTTTTCGGTAGTTGTGGTTGTACCTGACAAGGTTCAGATATGGGCGGAAGGTATGCAAGGGAGTGATTTGGGGAGTGGTTTGGGTAGCGGTGGTGAGTATTGGATATTAATTGTTGAGTATTGGGTATTGAGTAGCTGTAAGTGCCTGAATATGGTTGTGGGTTTTATTGGCGGGGAACCATGTGATCTTTTATCGGGTGACGGTTTTGGATTTTTGTGATGGGCGTGTGCTGGATTGTCCTGGTAAGTGTTGACTGAATTGATTACAAAAGATTTGTGAAAGCTACGGCTTCTAAGGTAAGGAGGGCGATGATTCGTTCCATCAGGATTTTTTAAGCGGTTTTTGCATGCTGAAAATTTGTCGTATTCGGATTACAATAGCGATGTGTTTTTTCATGTGATGAAGAGCGCAAATGATTCCCTATTTTACGGCATGGCTGATTATACACGTACGGGTACGATTTCGATTTCGTGTCCCAAGCTTTTATCGGGATATCTGGAACAGGAGCTTCTTGAACTGGGGTACAAGCCCCTCCGGACACGTCCCACCGGTATTGACATTAAAGGGTCAATCAATGACTGTATCGGCCTGAACCTGAATCTGCGAACCGCCCACCGGGTTCACTACCTGATCAGCGAAAAGCCTGTATCTGATCCCAGCCAGCTTTATGACTGGCTGGTGCAAATACCCTGGGAGGAATGGATTGACCCCGACGGCTATTTTTCGGTCACATCAAGAATAAGCCATCCGAGTATTAATAATACCCAGTTTGCCAATCTGAAGTGCAAGGATGCGATTGTAGACCGCATCCGGAAGATCAGCAATCGCCGGCCCGATACCGGTGCTGACCTGACCCGCACAGTGGTTTTTTTGTTCTGGAACCAGCAGAGTGCCAGAATATTCATGGATACCTCCGGCGAGTCGCTATCGCGGCGTGGTTACCGGCTGGAAAATGCCATGGCACCCATGCAGGAAAGCCTGGCATCGGCCATCCTGATGGCGTCGGGATGGAATCCGGGCATGCATTTGATAAACCCGATGTGCGGCAGCGGGACCATCGCCATTGAAGCCGCCATGATGGCCCGCGGCTTCGAACCTGGTGCAGTACGGAAAAATTACGGCTTCATGCACATCCCCGGTTACGACCGGGACCTCTACAAAAAAGTTCGGCTTCACAACCGTATGAACCGGATACAGGAGCCCTCCTGCCGGATAATTGCCACCGATCATTACCCGGGAGCCGTGGCAGCAGCCCGGAAAAATGCAGCTGCCGCAGGTGTTGAAGACCTGATCGAGTTCAGCGTCTGCGATTTCGAAGAAACACCGGTGCCTGAAGGAAATGGATGTGTTATTATGAATCCGCCGTATGGCGAACGCATGGGAGAGATACAACAGCTCGAAACTCTGTACAGCCGGATCGGTACATTCCTGAAGCACTCCTGTACCGGTAAAACGGGTTTTGTTTTCACCGGAAATATGGATCTGGCAAAAAAGATCGGACTGAAAGCATCGCGTCGAATTCCATTTTATAATTCGACCATCGAATGCCGGCTGCTGGAATTTGAACTGTTTGAGGGTAAGAAAAAGGCACAGGCAGATTGAGCATCTTCACGGTTCACGGCCCACTGCTTATAGCCCACAGCCCATTTTTTGTTGCAATTCCAAAATCACTTCGCTGTTCAATTGTTCGCTTGTTCCATTCCCTAATTCGAAGCATACTAACAGCACCATTGGTGTAACCAATAAAATGGTGTTGCCTCAAAGGGGTAAAATTAGCGGGTCAGCATAACCCGGGTAATTAACTGGTGCTGGTAAGAATACCCGCTATCCCAAGCCTGTACTTCCGAAGCCGCCATGGCCGCGGGTACTTTCGGGAAGGTCGTCCACTACAACCGGCCTGACCTGCACAACGGGCGCAACCACCATCTGGGCAATACGGTCGCCATGACGGATGATGAAATCCTGCTGCCCGTGATTGATCACGATTACCCTGACTTCGCCGCGGTAGTCGGCATCAATAGTACCAGGTGAGTTGAGCATGGTAATGCCCTGTCGTATGGCCAGCCCGCTTCGTGGCCGAATCTGCGCCTCATAGCCAAACGGGATGGCCATTTGCAGGCCGGTCGGAATCAGTAGCCGGTCACCCGGCGGTATCACCACATCCTGTTCAAGTGCAGCGCGGATGTCCATGCCGGCGGCATGTTCAGTTTCGTAGGCTGGCAGGGGCAGATCCCCAAAATGGGGCAGGGTTTTAATTTTAAGTTCCGGCTTCACAAATTCTCCCTGTATTCAACCAGCCGCACCTTCACATTGCCGAGCCATACACTCACGTGGGCTTCAACCGGAATGCGCATAAGCCCTGTTTTATGCCAGGCTTTGTAGTACCCTTTAAACCCAAACGGCCCTTCCAGGTCGGCCTGGCCTTCGCTGTAGAATACCTCGACCTGGTCGCCGTCAAAAGCCGGAGATTTCATCCGGTCAACTTTAACGTAGTTTTTTATCGTGACCATCCCCTTTTCATGCTCCACATAGATCGGATAGTCAATGGTTTGACCGGTTCCGCTGAACGGTCTGGAAAAGTAGAACAATGCGGGTCCGCTGTCGGCCGGGTCTGTGAGTTCAAGGGTATCTACAGGCTCACCATCCTCGAAGGTGTACACCCATCCGTTTTCATAGTCGTAATCGTAGAGGGTTGATTCATCAATCCCTTTATGCAGGTTGTTGGTCCAGAATTTGAGTCCGTACGGTTCACGATCGTTGAACGCCAGGATGCTGTAGTAGTGAATCTCCTTATAGCCAACCAGGGGTATGGATGGATTCGATTTGATAACGGCTTTTGCAAGTTTGGCTTCATGGCCGCGGAACAGGGTATCCTTTTCAATATAAATTTCCACGTCACCCAGTCTCATAAAGCCGTACCTGACCTCAAACCGGAAATACTCCTGCATATTCATCAGTTCAGGCAGTGTCACAGCCGTATCATTCCGACCGGCGCCAAGATAAACCGTAGCCGACGCCAGGATGAGGATCGCAATGACCACAATAAAGGTTTTTTTCATCATTCCTCCGAAAGAAAATCGGCCAACGACTCTTCATCAAAACCCACCATAACCGCCTCATCTTTGATCACGACCGGACGTTTAATCATGGTCTGATGTTCGAGCAGCAGGTCAAACAGTTCCCCGGTGGAGACATCCTTGCCTGCCAGGCCCAGGTTTCTCCATTTCATGCCTCTTTTATTGGCAAGCGTTTCGATACCAACCTTATGTACAAGTTCTGCCAGTTCAGTATCATTCAGAGGGTCTTTTTTCAGATCAATAAATTCGAATTCATGTCCGTTTTCACCCATCCATTTAAGAGTTTTCTGTATCGTATTGCAATTTTTAATACCTAATATTTGTATCATCTCTGTGAAAATTCATGTAATAGATTTCATTGATGCTGCAAACAGGGCCACCTGGCTTATCCATTGCCGGAAATGTCTGCTCGGTTTCCCGTTATCTGTACCGTGAACAGTGCCAGGCCAGACAAACGTTCAGGAAGCGGCATCAACAACTGTTAAATTAAACTGCTGAAAGTGAGAAACATTGTGGTCAGTATGTACAAGATAACCTTAATACTGCTATTTTCTTTCATCCTCTACGGGTGCAGCACGGCAGATGATGCACAAAGAAAATTCGAGGATGAGGCCTTTCGTGAGCCTTCGGGCTTCACCCGAACCGACCCGTCGGGTGCGGTATCAGATGAGGACCCGGATGACTGGCGTGTCGGCCCGCTGTTTCAGGGTTTTGTGGAGATTTCACCGGCATTTCCAAACCCGACTACCGGTGAGCTGATCACGATTGAAATTCTGGTTACCGGTCTTCAGGCACTCAACGGGCTTGAAGTGGTACGGCTGGATAACCGGGGCAATTTCCGGCTTCTTTACCTTGACGATCGCATCCCGATGCCTACCGGACTCAGCACAATTACATTCGATCCCCTTCTGTTTGCCGATGGAGGTACTATTTCGAATGCAAGGGGCCTGCATCGCGTATTTATTTTTGATAACCGCAGAAACCTGATCAGTTACGGGGATATAATGATTGAATAGTCATTTCGTGGTCACCTATTTTCAGGACAGATCCAGTATATTTACCCATGAGAAAAATTTCGCCTTCAGAGAAAAAAATTCTTGAACTACTGATTTTCACAGAGACGTTTGATACCATCCGCGATGAGACTAATCTTCAGTACGGGGAAATCAGAGATGATATAATCACTATGCACAATGCCGGTCTCATTGAGGTTTATACCGGCAGCACCCAGAGCGCATCCAGGCTGAACCACTACGACAGCGACCGGCCCGAACTGTTTTCTTACCGTGCTACCCGTAAAGGAATTAATGCCATAAAGACCAATCTGATATGAAATTTGAAGCTCTCTTCAATGATACCACCTGGCCTGTGGAACTCGATTCCGAGAAAAAATCAGCAAACGTGAACGGAAAAAACCTGGATTACGAAATTGAATCTATCGGATCCGACCGATGGCTGTTGCGTACCGGAACCAGGACCTACCTGTTGAGCAACATGAGTCAGAAAGGTAACGATCTTGAGTTCACACTGAACGGGCACTGGACTACCATCAGGGTACGCGACGAAAAGGATCTTCTGCTGGATAAACTGGGATTCAAGGTTGGTACCCCGGGAGGTGAAGGTAAACTGAATGCACCCATGCCGGGAAAAATACTGAGGATTCTGGTTAGCAACGGCGATACCGTCAGCCTTGGCGACCCGGTTATCATACTTGAGGCCATGAAGATGGAAAATGAACTGAAATCCCCCGTTGACGGTACTGTCATCAACATCCACGTCAGTGAAGGACAGTCGGTCGAAAAAAACATTTTACTACTGGAGATAGAAACCATTGGATAAATTTGTAATAGAAGGCCCGACACCCCTTAAGGGGGAGATTCCCATTAGTGGTTCAAAAAATGCCGCTCTGCCCCTGATGGCAGCCGCCCTGTTGTGTGATTCGCCCAGCGAAATCACCAATATCCCAGATCTGCACGACATTGCCACGTTCAATAATGTGATGAGGGTTACCGGTGCAAGGGTTGGTTACATCCCGGACCGGAAAACACTGGAGATCGATCCCTCGAACATCAGCTACCTGGAGGCCCCCTACGACCTGGTACGGAAGATGCGTGCATCTTTTTACATGCTGGGTGCACTGCTCGGTAAACATGGTTTTGCCCGTATCTCTCTGCCCGGAGGCTGTGCGTGGGGACCACGGCCGGTAAATCTGCACCTTGAGGGGATGAAAGCACTTGGTGCGAAAATCAGTATGGACAAAGGCTACATCATAGCCGAAGCCCCGGGCGGACGCCTTCCGGGGGGGACGTTTAAAATGGAGCCCAGCAGTGTAGGTGCCACCGTCAATCTTCTGCTTGCATCGGTGCTTGCATCCGGCAAAACCATTCTTGAAAACGCGGCCATGGAACCTGATGTAGTCTATCTGTGCGAAGCCCTGACAAAGATGGGTGCCAATATTACGGGAACCGGCACCGATCTGTTAGAAATACACGGGGTAGAGAAACTCAGCGGCATCTCGATCAGGAACTCGCCTGACCGCATCGAAACCGGCACATTTATGATTGCGGCCGCCATGCATCCCGAATCCGATGTTTTGTTGACAGGCACACAAAAACACGACCTCGGCGATTTTTTATCCATATTTGCGCGAACCGGTGCCCGAATCGAAGCCACGGATACCTCTATCCGTATCAAAGCCCCCGAAAAAGTGATTCCGGTATCTGTAAAGACAAAGATTTATCCCGGTTTTCCCACCGATTTGCAGGCGCAGTGGGCAACACTGATGACCCAGGCCGATGGTATCAGCACGGTAACCGACAACATCTACTACGACCGCTTCAGTTATGTGCCGGAGCTGGTACGGCTGGGTGCTACCATGGTGCTGGAAGAGAACACCGCCACTATTGAGGGTAAATCTGCATTGTCGGGGGCATCGGTAATGAGTACCGACCTGCGGGCATCGGTGAGTCTTGTAATGGCCGCCATGGCCGCACAGGGTACAACAGAAGTACTGAGGGTTTACCATCTCGACCGCGGATACGAAAATCTGGAGAGCAAGCTGAACAGGGCTGGTGCACGGATCGAGCGGGTTGAAACATAAATTTCAGAGAGTTTCTTATCTGCGCGATTAAGCGTATCTTATTTTAGGTGTAAACCTTCGAATTTGCGACAAAACTTCTATTTCCCGAGTTAGAACTGTAAAAAGACGTGATTTTACCAAGTACGTTATCGCCTGGCAGACCATATCTGCGGGATTATCTGTTTACAGTGGGGGAAATAATCCTGAATGCGATCCGCCTCGCTGCGTGTGACAGAAACATCAGATGGGTCAGACCCGTAACCGCCGACGGACGCACGATTGTATTCAGGCAAAAAAAACGATCTATTAACAAGAATTTTATACAAGCTGCAGACCGTCTGTACCGATTAACCGGCATGGAATTATCCGCTCTTACTATTACTATCTATTATGGCACAAATCCCGGTCCGGGGAAGGCCTTATGTAGCAAGAAGTACGGCTTCAGCTTGCTAACCAATTGCTTAAATGAACAAAAACCAGATAGTTATTCACGCTTCCGGCAAACAGACACGGATCGCGTTAATTGAAAATGGCGAGTTAGCTCAGTTTTTCATAGAATCCCCTGAAAACCGGCGCAGTGTCGGTGATATTTACATCGCAGAAGTACACAAGGTGATGGGCGGTATCAGGGCCGCGTTCATCGATATGGGCACTCCCAAAGATGCATTCCTCCACTTTTCTGATCTCGGTGAGCATCTCGACGACTACCTCGTGATGCTCAACGGCCGCGATGCCCTGAACAGGGATGCCCTCAAATCGCTCAATGAATTCAGGAAAAAGGCGGAAGCCAGCAACGACAACGACGGTACCCGACGTTCAACGGCACAGGAGCAGAACCTGATCGGTGCCCTGTTGCAGACCAAGCAGAAGATGCTGGTACAGATCGTCAAGGAGCCCATTGGCAATAAAGGTCCGAGGGTATCCACCGATATCACCCTGCCCGGGCGCCTGCTTGTTCTCATTCCCATGGGCAATTATGTGGCTGTATCCAAAAGAATCCGCAGTTTCAGAGAGCGCCGCCGGCTTCGCAGTACACTCAGTTCCATGTTGCCGGAAGGATTCGGTGTAATTGTAAGAACCGTAGCCGATGGTCAGGACGAAAAAGCCCTCAGAGACGATCTGCAGGATCTGCTCGTCAAATGGAAAGAGGTGATGGACAAGCTGCGCGATGCCAAACCCACCACATTGCTGCACCGCGACCTGGATATGACCGAAAGTCTGGTTCGTGACCTTTTTTCCAAGAATTACGACCGCATCCTTATCGATGACCCGGCCATGGGCAAGCAACTGAAACACTACGTTTCAAGAATTGCCCCCGATATGGTCAAAAACATTGAACTCTACAGGGGTAAAGTACACATATTCGAACACATGAAAATTGCCCGGGACGTTGAATCCATCTTTAGTCCCCGGGTTAAAATGCCCAGCGGCGGCTATCTCATTTTTGAACAGACCGAAGCCATGTATGTGGTGGATGTAAACTCGGGACGGTATGCGGCCAAAAAGGCTCAGGAAGACAACTCCCTGCGCACCAACCTTGAAGCCGCACGGGAGATTGCCAAACAGCTTCGTCTCAGGGATATCGGGGGCATCATAGTAGTCGATTTCATCGATCTTCAGGACGACGGAAACAGGAAAAAAGTGTACGATGAGCTCAAAAAAGAGTTCAGAAAAGACCGGGCGAAAACCAATCTGCTTCCCATGAGCGATTTCGGCCTGGTTCAGATCACACGGCAGAGAATACGTCCAAGTGTGGTAAAGTCAGTATCGCTGGTATGCCCGATGTGCGGCGGATCGGGAAGCATTGTATCACAAAATACTGTGCTCTCCGATATTGAAACCTGGCTGAGCAAATATGCCATTAATTACAAAAAACGGTCGATTGAGCTCTATGTAAACCCCTACTTCCACTCTCTGCTCACGAGGGGTATTATCAGTCAGCGGATCAAGTGGATGTTCAAATACAGGGTGAACATCGCTGTACTGCCCGATGAATCTGTTTCCCTGAATGAATACAAGGTGATGCTGACGGGAACCGAAGTCGAGATTACACAGACGGTACAGGAGAGCAAATCGATTGAGGATGCGGTCAAGGATGCCGAAAAACGCCTTGCTGAACTCGAAAGCGAGGGTCAGCGCGACGACAGTCTTCTCGACTATGGTGGAGATGAAAAAAACGGAAATGGAGATGATACCGGCAAGGATAAACCTGCCAGGCGTTCATCCACCACATCAAGGCCGCAGTCACGCGATAAAACGGAATCAAGAAAATCGACGGCGCCTTCGTCCTCATCTTCACGTGATGATGAATCGGACAGAAAAAGCAGCCGTGAAGATGGCGATTCCGGCAAAAATCAGCGACAGGACAGCCGCCGCTCCAATGTGAAATCCAAATATTACAAAAGCCGTGACAATGAGGAGGAAGAACCTTCCGTTTCTAACAAGGAAACCAGACGGGGTTCAGGCAGCAAATCCTCTGCAGGCAGCAGCGTAAACGATGATACGGATGTAAAAACAGACAGCAACGGTGAACCTCTGCGGAACGCCCAGGACGTTGCCCGTGAGTATCGTGAAAAAAGACTCCGTGAAGAAGCTGAACTCAAAGCCAGAGAGCAGTCTGAGAAATCCGGATCAGAACCCGGACAGGTCGAACAGCCTGACCAGGCAACAAAACGGCAACCGCAGGCCGAACAAGCAGCGGAACTGGCTGCCGATTCTGAAACGACTGTGGAAGAAGCAGCAGAACAGACTACCAAAACGGAAGCGGCTGAGGGTAATGAGGAAAAACCAAAAACCCGACGTGGCAGACCCAAAAAAACTGAACAAGATTCCGGCGTACCCGTAAAGAAGAAGCCGGCACCCCGGAAAAAAGCACCTGCCAAAAATCCGAAAACAGGAAAAACCGCAGCCAGGGAAAAAAAAGCCGGTACTGAAGCTGAATCAACAGCGGATGCAGCTTCTGACAGCGGCTCAGGACCAGATTCCGGCAACAAAGCAGACTAAGAACATTCCTGCCCTTTTGTACCCTATTAATTTCAAATCATGAATTTACATGCAACAACGGTAATCGGTATCCTGCACAATGGCAATGTAGCCATCGGGGGCGACGGCCAGGCCACCCTTGACAAGACCGTACTGAAGAGCACGGTACAGAAAGTGCGCAAAATTGCCGGCGGAAAAGTGATTGCTGGTTTCGCCGGATCCACGGCCGACGCCTTTACCCTCTTCGAAAAATTTGAAGAAAAACTGAACCAGTATAACGGCAACCTGCAGCGGGCAGCTGTAGAAATGGCCAAGGAATGGCGCAGTGACCGTTATCTGCGCAGACTCGAGGCATTGCTGGTGGTTATGGATAAGGAGAAGGGCCTGCTCATATCCGGGCAGGGCGATGTAATTGAACCCGACGATCAGATCATTGCCATCGGCAGCGGCGGCTCCTATGCACTGGCAGCCGCTCGGGCACTCAAAAAGCACGCCTCACACATGTCGGCACGCGAAATGGTCGTTGAATCGCTTAACACCGCTGCCGATATCTGTATTTACACCAATCATAATTTAACTGTACTGGAAATTGAGTAACCAGAATTATTTCGAAACACTGGATAATCTAACACCCGGCCAGATCGTAAAGGAACTGGACCGTTACATTATCGGCCAGAACGCCGCAAAGAAAAGTGTGGCCATTGCCCTGCGAAACCGCTGGAGAAGGCTGAACGCAGACGAATCGATCCGCGAAGAGATTGTCCCCAACAACATCATATTAATTGGCCCGACCGGAGTCGGAAAAACCGAAATCGCACGGCGTCTGGCCAAATTGTCGAAGGCGCCCTTTATCAAAGTGGAAGCCTCCAAATACACCGAAGTGGGATATGTGGGCCGCGACGTAGAGTCGATGATCCGCGACCTGACCGACATCGGTGTATCGATGGTGAAAATGGAAATGCAGGAGCGCGTAAAAAAACGGGCTGAAGAAATGGTTGAAGAACGGATTCTCGATCTTCTCATACCTCCTGTTAAAAAACCGGGTTCTGGTACTTTATCCACATCCGCCGGATTCAAACCCCGCAGCACCGAAGAATTTGACCCATCGTCCGCCTCCGACGAGGAGCTGAACCAGCGCACCCGTGAGAAATTCCGGGAAAAGCTGAAAAACGGCGAACTCGATGATCGCAAAGTGGAACTCGAGGTACGTCAGAGCGGTACACCTACCATGCAGATATTCGGGCCGCAGGGGCTTGAAGAGCTTGGTATGAACCTTCAGGACATGCTCGGTAATCTGGCGCCGAAAAAAACCAAGAAACGCCAGGTAAAAATCAGTGAGGCACGCAAGATATTGCTGGCCGAAGAATCGGAAAAACTGATCGACCATGATGCTGCCGTTACAGAGGCCCTGAAACGGGTGCAGAGTTCCGGCATTGTATTTCTTGACGAGATCGACAAAATTGCAGGCGGGTCATCAGGCGACAGTAAAGGCGGGCCGGACGTGAGCCGTCAGGGTGTGCAGCGCGATTTGCTTCCCATCGTCGAAGGATCAACCGTATCTACCAAATACGGAATGGTAAAAACCGATCACATCCTGTTTATTGCATCGGGTGCCTTCCATACAGCCAAACCGTCAGACCTTATACCCGAGTTACAGGGGCGTTTTCCTATTCGGGTTGAAATGGATTCCCTCACTGAAGTGGATTTCTACAAAATTCTGACCACACCCCAGAACGCCCTCACCAAACAGTATCAGGCAATTCTCGCCTCTGAGGGAGTAACGCTGAATTTCGATGATCCTGCGATCAGGGAAATTGCCCGGATTGCCGCCGAGGTGAACCAGTCGATCGAAAACATCGGCGCACGCAGGCTGCATACCATTTTGAGTTCCGTACTCGAAGAACTGCTGTTTGCCGTTCCCGACGATATAAAAGAGGGTGAAATAACGATTGACAAAGCCTATGTCGAAAAACAGCTCGACAGCCTGGTTAAAAACAGGGACCTGAGCCATTTCATTTTATAGGTTTTTTACATTATTCTTGAAACGAGTCGCTATCCCGGATCCGTTACTCTCGGAACGGAACATTGGGATATGTTTTATGTGTTAATTTCACATGGTCAATAACTTTTTTATTCCGTGTTCGTTAGCTTTCTGTTGAAACCGGTTCAAATCCCCATATAATAGGATCTGATATTATGCTCAGACGATTTCTTGCCCCAGGCATTACAAGCATCATCGTACTTTTCGTTCTCTGGTTTTCGGGGTTCGAGCAGGTCACAAAACCTGCCAACGACGACAGGGTTAACCTGCAAAAGTACATTCAGGCCCAGAGGTACATCCTCGACAACTATGTGGATGTGGTAAATGCCGAGTTTCTGTTTAAAAACAGTCTTAAGGGGTTTGTAGCAAACATTTCTGACTCAACCCTTGATATTAGCGGTACCCCTCTGGATACCACGTTCGCCGATATGAATATCAGGGAAATCAGGGATGCAGCCATCCAGTTTGAGCGGGCCTACAGCTATCTCGCCTCCATCGACCCCGACGAAGACCTGACCGCACGCACAGAGGATGCCATTCGCGGAATGTTCAGGCCTCTGGATCCTCATACCGTATATATAGAGCCCACGCAGAGCGACCGCATCAGGGAAGAGTTCGCCGGCAAGTTTCAGGGTATCGGCGTACAATTCGACATTCTGAACGATTCCATTACCGTAATCTCCCCCATTTCCGGCGGTCCCAGCGATAAACTCGGCATCCGGTCCGGCGACCGCATTGTGACCATCGACGATACCAGTGCCGTCGGGTTTACCAATCAGGATGTGATCGATCATCTGCGCGGACCGAAGGGTACCACCGTACGTGTTGGAATCAAGCGGCCAGGTATCGAGAGTATTCTCAATTTCAATATTGTTCGCGACGACATCCCTCTGTACACCGTCGATTCAAGTTACATGCTTGATGAAAACACCGGGTTCATCAAGATCAGCCGCTTTGCCGCCACCACTTACGACGAATTCATGACCGCCATGAGAGACCTTAATTCGCTTGGCATGGAAAGACTGGTGATCGACCTCAGGCACAACCCGGGCGGTTACCTTGAGCAGGCTGTACAGATAACGAGCGAATTTTTTGAAAGGGGTACTCCTCTCGTGTCCACCAAAAGCCGTCACGCACGGTTTACCAACACCTACCCGACCCGCTCGAACGGACAGTTCAGAGACCTGCCCATTATTGTAATGGTGGATGAGGGATCGGCATCAGGCAGCGAAATTTTGGCGGGTGCCATTCAGGACAATGACCGCGGCCTGGTTGTCGGACGCAGAACCTTCGGTAAAGGACTCGTGCAGCAGCAATACGAGCTGGTCGACAACAGCTTTGTGCGAGTCACAATCTCACGCTACTACACTCCTTCGGGCCGTCCTATCCAGAAACCCTATGCCGATGGCCGTGAAGAATATGCCTATGAACTGCGCAAACGCGACAGGGATGCCAATTCGGATGCCGGTAACTTTATAAAAGAACTCCCTGATTCGCTTAAGTATGCGACCATCGCCGGCAGGACGGTATACGGCGGTGGCGGTATAGTTCCTGACCACATCATACAGGAAGACAGTACATCGAGTTTTATCTACGGCTACATGCGGCGCAATAACACCAGTTTCGATTTTGTCCGGGAATACCTGGATTACCACAACGATGAATTCCGTGTGGAATGGCAGGATAATTTTGACGGCTTCCGGTCTGACTTTTCCTGGTCGGAGTCGAATATGGATCGTTTCTGGGTAATGATGAAGGATCAGGGAATGGTGATTTCCGATACGGTATCAACTCCCGAGTACCGGAATGACTCCCTTTTTGTGTCCCCGGCCTATTTCAACGAGCACAAGTGGATTCCTCAGGGATATACCAAGGCCGAACTTGCCCGCCAGGTCTGGGGAACACCCTATTTCTATCCCGTATTTAATGATGAGTTCGACACCACCCTCGATCAGGTGATGCAGCTCTGGCCGGATGTACAGGCACTAAAGGCATACCTCGAATCAAACCGCAGCCGGTCGACCTCGCTCAGATGAAGCAGAGAGCGTGAAACCTTCAAGAGTGCGGAACGGATCGCAGCGGAGAACGTGAAACCTTCAAGAGTGCGGAACGGAGCCCTGAGCATTTCCTGAGCGCACGCAGTGGAACGTAGTCGAAGGGCGGAGTCGAAGGGCGGAGTGTAGCTCCTTGAGAGTTGAACGCCGGAGGCATTCCATGCCCCCATGATGCTTTGCCACTATTCAAGGTCCTGCGCTGCGCTCCGGACTCTTGAATGAGGCAAAGCATCATACAAACTTGGCGAGGAGGGCGAGGGCGGCGGTTTCGGCGCGGAGGCGGTTGGAACCGAGACTGATGGTTTTGGCCCCGGAACGGGTAAGGGTTGCGATTTCTTCGTTTGTGAAGCCACCTTCAGGCCCGATGAACAGGAGTTTTCTGCGGGATTCGGCGATGGGTAACGTTGCGGCTGTTTCGGTTTTTTCGTGGGCAACGATCAGTTCACATCCCGGGTGTTTTTCGATCACTTCTTCGATGCTGTTGCTTTCCGACAGGCGCGGCAAAAAGAAGCGCTTGCTCTGTTTCAGCGCGCTTACCAATATGTTTTCAAGGCGGTCGGTACGGACCCTGTCTCTTTCGCTGCGGGCTGATTTAAAAAGTACGATTCCCGATACTCCCAGCTCAGTGGCTTTTTCTAGCATCCATTCCAGGCGCTGCCGGTTTTTGATGAGGGCAAAAGCCAGGATCAGGTCATATTCTGAATCCCTGTCGCGGTGAACCATTCCAGAAACCCGGGCAGACAGGCTTTTCTTGCCCACCAGATCGATTCTGCATTCATAGTAACGACCGTTGCCATCCGACACAAGAATGCCGCTGCCAGATTCAAGACGAAGAACGGACACGGCATGGCGAAATTCCGCCGCATCAATAGTAATAATGCCCGTGAGATCGGGTCCAACCGGCGCATAGAAAACGGGCAGATCCGGCAGCTGCTGCATCACGAATCGCCGTTATAGTGGAAATCGCCCGGCCTGAATTCGGTTTCGCCAGTTTGCAGCATCTTTTCAACATAAGGATGACACATAGTGCAGCTGCCACCGCACAGACCGGCCTGTATCAGGTCATTGCAACTGGTAAGTTTCCTCCGTTCAGCCTCGTCTTTAAGTTCCCTGAAACTGATCCGATGGCATACGCATTTGCTTACTGAGTGACGCCTGTATGAACTCATGCCGATTTGAAGTGTTTGCTTAGTTTCAGACTTTGGCCCTGGTAGTTACTTTTGATCTCTCTTCCGTAAGCAATTTCCGGAATTTCCGTGTTTAATTCAAAAATCATTCTGAAAAGGGTTTGCCCGTCTTCAATCAGAAACGGCACGTCGTGAGAGCGGACCTCCAGAACAGCACGAGCGCCGCCGTCCTGCAGGGTGCCGCCAAAACCGCTGTCGAAAAAGCCTGCGTAATGGGTTCTGAGTTCACCGGAACCGGTATCGTACGGTACCATCTCTGCAGCCAGGTGTACCGGGATGCGGCAACGTTCTTTGGATGCGAATATATAGAAGGCCTCCGGTTCAAGAATCAGGTAGTCGTCGTGGCGGGCATAGATGGGATCCCAGAATTCGGAGATTTTATAGTGATCGATCCTGTCGAGGTCAATCAGATCCCGGTTTTTCCGGGCCTTGTACCCCACTATTTCGCCCTCTTCGCCGTGCAGGTTCATACTCATGAACAATCCGCCATCAAGCTTCAGCTGACTCTCTGCCTGGGGTTTGCCATTCTCATCGAGCAGGATGGGATCAAGGCTGTGTATTCCGAGCAGTTCTTCGTCGGCAACCAGTGAATTACCATGCCTGATGCGTAGCTGGTTCAGGCGCTGCCCGGTCCTGATCCTGACCGGAAATGATTTTGGCACTACTTCCAGATAGAGCGGGCCCTGGTAACCCGGCGCGATCTCCTCGAAACGATGTGAAAAATCGGTGACCAGGCGGGTAAAGATATCAAGCCGGCCCGTTGTGCTTTTCGGGTTGGTTTTGGCAGAGATGGGGGTATCAGACCATACTTTGAATGTTCCTTCCACCTCGTCGCCATGAAATAGATTCTTCTGGATCGACTCGCCCGATCTGGGCAGGTGAAGCTGCTCCAGCAGCGGGATGATGTAGGTACAATTAGGTTCCAGCACCGCCCCGTCGGTTATCGGGAATGAATGCTGCATCAGCTTATGGATTTTGCTTTCCACGGTCTCGTTTTCAGGCAGAAATCCACAGCGAACCCGGTAGGCGGTCTTTCCAAGCCGCAGATCAAGCGAATTGGGCTGGTACTGGTTGTTTTCGATCGGATAATCAGGGTCGGAGTGGACCACCCCGTTAGCCACCAGTACTTTCAGTTTTTGTACCGGCAGAATGCCCCTTTTTGTAAGATGCAGGCTATTCATAGTCGCTCCGGATCGACACCGGCCATTTCGTGGATTTTCTCCCACTCAGCGTCTGTAACCGGCTGAATGGAAAGACGTGACCCTTTTTTGATCAGCATCATGTCGGCCAGTTCCGGTTCATTTCGGATTTGGTCGCGCAGTACCGGTTTGTCAAATTTCGTAACCAGCTGTATATCCACCAGATGCCAGCGCGGATTCTCCTCCGTGGCTTTTTCATCGAAATAATCGGATGCGGGGTCGAACTGGCTCGGATCGGGATAGGGTTCGCTTGCCACACGTGCCGAACCGGCCACAGCCAGCGGTTTTGCGTTTGAATGATAGAACAGAACACCGTCGCCCACCATCATTTCGTCACGCATGAAATTTCGGGCCTGATAGTTCCGCACACCCTCCCAGTGGGTGGTCTGATCGGGTTGGGAGGCCAGATCGTCGATGCTGAAAACATCCGGTTCCGATTTCATGAGCCAGTACCGTCTTTGAGACATATTCGATGCTATCTAAAATCTTTTCGTCGTCATTGGAGGGCGAATAATAACCACGATACGAGAAAGGAACAACGCTATTTCAGGGAAAAACAGGATTTGCTGTCCGGCACTCATGTCAGCACAGTCACACATACAGTATTCACGATATCCTCCCAGCTGCAGCCGCGCGAAAGATCGTTCATGGGTTTTGCCAGTCCCTGGATGATGGGTCCTACAGCGGTAGCCCCTCCCAGCCTTTCCGTAATTTTATAGGCAATATTTCCCGCATCAATATTGGGGAAGATAAACACATTGGCACGGCCTGCCACCTTCGATCCAGGAGCTTTGCGTTCGGCAACCTCCGGCAGATAGGCTGCATCGAACTGCAGTTCACCATCAATCCAGAGGTCTGGACGAAGGTCCCGGGCGATTTTAAGTGCCTGCAATACCAGGTCGACCTGTTCATGGCTTGCACTGCCCATGGTTGAAAACGACAGCATGGCCACATACGGATCTTCGGCCGTAAGGGCGCGGTGGGTATCGGCAGAATCGATGGCAATGGTAGCAAGCTGTTCAGCATCGGGATAGGGTACCACGGCACAATCGCCGTAGGTAAACACACGGTCGTCGCGGGTATGCATCAGGAATATACTCGATACGATACTGGACGCAGGCTTCAGTCCGATGCCCTGAATGGCTGCCCGAAGCACATCGCCAGTGGTGTTTACTGCTCCTGCAACGCAACCATGGGCACGGCCGGCATCAACCAGCATAGCCGCATAGAACAGATTGTTTTCGGACAGGATGTTACCGGCCAGGCCGGTTGTCATCCCCTTATGGGCCCTTTTTAGTTGCAGATTACCGGCAAGCGATTCCTTATCAGGATCGGTATGGAATTCGGTGAAGGTCACATCCCCATCCAGGGTGATCTGTTCTGCCTCTGCCCTGTTCATAATACCGGCCTCATCCCCGATGAGTATTACATGGCATATCTTGTTGGCAAGCAAAAATTCAGCCGCTTTAAGCGTTCTTGTATCTTCTGTTTCGGGCAGTACGATTGTTTTGGCAGCTGTCTTTGCCAGGGTTCTGATCTGTTTGATAATATCCATATCCTGTATTGATGTGGCAACAGATAACCGTTTTGCGGCGGGTTGCCAGTGAAAAATTTATTACAGACGAAGGCCGGTGAGTACCGGTCAGATCCACGGTGACTGGCTTGCAGCCTGGGCAATTTTTGCCGTATCGATGGCGATCACCAGCTCTTCGTTGGTCGGTATCACGTATATCTCCGTTTTCGAGGCATCGGTACTGATCTTTTCAATTTTGCCCCGGGTAACGGCCTCATTCCGGGTATCATCCAGCTCAATGCCCAGGTAGTCGAGCTCAGCGACCGCTTTCTTGCGGACGAGTGCGGCATTCTCGCCGATTCCGGCCGTGAACAGGATGGCATCACACCCGTTCATTACGGCGGTGTATGACCCGATATACTGCTTGATTTTATAGCAGAACACGTCTATAGCCTGCTGACACCTTCGGTCGCCGTTCTGCGCCTCGGTGATCAGGTCGCGCATGTCGGCCGCGTATCCGCTCAGGCCCAGCAGGCCGCTGTGACGGTTAAGCAGCGCGTGCAGGTTGTTGAGCGGTAGTTCCTCCTTCTCGACCAGGTAGAACATGATGGAAGGGTCGATATCTCCACAGCGTGTACCCATCACCATGCCAGACAGCGGGGTGAAACCCATGCTGGTATCTACCGATTTCCCGCCTTTGATCGCCGTTATGGAGGCCCCGTTGCCCAGGTGGCAGCTGATCACTTTGGTCTGCTCTACCGGCTTGTCTGTAAGCTTGTAATACTGCCGGCTCACAAAGTAGTGCGAGGTTCCGTGAAAACCGTATTTCCGGATTTTGTACCGCCGGTACAACCGGTTCGGGATTCCGTACAGATAGGCCTCAGGGGGCAGTGAATGATGGAATGCCGTGTCGAAAACGGCAACATGCGGAACATCGGGCAGATACTCAAGGGCGGCCTGGATTCCCCTCAGGTTCGGCGGATTGTGCAGTGGTGCCAGGTCGATGGCCTGCTCGATGGCCTCCAGTACTTTTTCATCGATCAGCACCGAATCTTTGAACATCTCCCCGCCGTGTACTACACGGTGCCCCACGGCCTTGATGTCGGCGGGTGACCCGATAATTTTATTTTCCGGATTCATGAGATAGCCCATGATCTCCTTGAGCGCCTCCACATGGTTGGCGATGTTTTTGGTATCCTTTGTACCCTTCTGCCCTGCCGCTTCGTGTTTTACGATGGAGGTAACGGCACCAATGCGCTCGATCAACCCTTTGCAGACGTCGGAATTATCCGAGGTTTCAATAAGATCGTATTTAACGGATGAGCTGCCGCAATTAATAACTAATACCAGCATGGCAGTAATAATGGTTATGCCTTGAAAATTGTAATAATGATGCCCAAAAATAGGGAATTTCCGGCCGGAATTGAAATGCCGGGCTTGTAAGATCAGTTCAAAAAGAGGTCCTGAAAATTCAACATATTGTATGTTAGTTCCTCGTCACGTGTAATCAGGATATTCATTATTTTGAGGGTCATCTTTGCAATCTGCCAATTAATTCCCCTCATGCATCGCATTCACGCAGCCATTCGCCCTTTCCTGATTCTCATAGCCACATTAATGCTGCTGTCGGATGCGGTAGACGCACAAACGCATCCCGACTGGGCCCGAAATCTCGGCATGTATGAGGTGAACGTGCGCCAGTACACCCCGGAGGGGACCTTCGCCGCCTTCGAAACGCATCTCGACCGGCTGCAGAATCTGGGCGCCGGCATACTGTGGCTGATGCCCGTGCACCCAATCGGCCGGCAGAACCGGCTTGGCACCCTGGGCAGTTACTATTCCGTTCGTGACTTTCTGGACATCAATCCCGAGTTCGGCACCAGGGAAGATTTCCGCCGGCTGGTACAGGAGATCCACGCACGTGGCATGTATGTGATTATGGACTGGGTGCCCAATCACACCTCGTGGGATAATCCACTCACCACCGAACATCCCCAATGGTACGCGAAGGATGCGGGCGGTAATTTCATACCTCCGCCGGGCACCAACTGGTCGGATGTGATCCAGCTGGATCATTCACAGCAGGGTCTGCGCGATTATATGGTCGATGCCATGACGTATTGGGTGGAGGAGTTCGGCATCGACGGCTTCCGGTTTGATGCGGCCGGATTTGTACCCATGGATTTCTGGCAGGAGGTATTGCCGCGGATGCGGGAGGTGAGGCCCGATTTGCTGATGCTGGCCGAAGACAATGGTCCGGAGTTTCATGAGGCCGGTTTCGACATGACCTTCGGATGGGACTACTACGGTTTCGGACAAGGCGTTCTGAAGCGAATCGCCAACGGTTCTGGCAATGCAAACGATCTTGCCGCCTATGTGGTAAACCAGATTTCAACCTATCCGGACGATGCCTGGCGGCTCTATTTCACCTCGAACCACGATGAAAATTCCTGGTACGGCACCACCCGCGAGCTGTTCGGGGATGCAGCCGAAGTGCTTGCCCTACTCACGGGTACCTTCCACGGCATGCCGCTGATCTACAGCGGACAGGAAGCCGGTCTCGACAAGCGCCTGGCCTTCTTCGACAAAGATCTGATACCCTGGAGGGACCATCCTAACTTCACATTGTACCGAACCCTTTTTGAGCTAAAGCGAAACAACCGGGCTCTATGGAACGGGCATCACGGTGGTAATCTGCAGCGCATCACCACGAACCACAATACCAGTGTATTTGCTTTCACCCGCGAAAAAGACGGCGACCGTATTTTTGCCGCCATGAATCTGCGCAACACCACCCTCGACGTGCTGTTCCTCGGGACGGCCTACGCGGGAGCGTACGAGGACGCGTTCAGCGGCGATCCGGTTGAGCTGGCGGGCAGTTCGCGATTCATCCTGCCACCGTATGGATATGTGGTTTACCACCAGACCGCCGGCACTGTGAGCGTGCCGTCAGAAGCCGGCAGGCCAAAACGTTTTACACTGGACCAGAACTACCCCAATCCGTTCAATCCCACCACCACTATCACCTATACCCTGCCGGAGAGCGGGCAGGTTACCATCGGGGTGTACCGAATAAACGGGCAGCGGGTGTCTGTTATCGAGAACGGCGTACGTGCCTCCGGTACCCATTCAGTTACCTGGGATGCCACGGGCCTGGCGAGCGGGGTATATCTGTACAGGATACGGGCGGGCGATTACAGCGCGGTGAAAAAAATGCTGATGGTTAAATAAGGGAGCTGAGGGGATCTCACCGATATGAAGACGTTGGTTGAGACGAATTGAAACGATTGCAGAATATTATCCAGGATACAGTTCATCCATTCAGACGGCATAATTTGTTCCGATTCCAAAGTTGTTTGTCTTAATATTTGTTACCTTGGGTTGTAAGCTAGCATCAAATCAATCCTGCCCTGCCAGGGCATCATAGGTAAAACGAGGATAATGATGATGTTTGGCCAAACCATATCCCATTACCGGATTCTCGAAAAACTGGGTGAAGGCGGGATGGGTGTTGTCTTCAAGGCACACGACACCCGGCTTGACCGTAGCGTTGCCCTTAAGTTTTTGGCTCCGCACATCTCCCACAACAGGCTTGAAAAGAACCGGTTTCTTCTCGAAGCCCGCGCTGCTTCGGCCCTCGATCATCCCAACATCTGCACGGTTTATGAGATCAATGAAACACCCGATGGCCAGTTGTTTCTCGTCATGCCTGCCTACAAGGGCACGTCCCTGGACAGGAAAATCGAGGCCGGCCCGATCGATCTCCGGGAAGCTGTCGGAATAGTAATACAGATTGCAGAGGGACTCCGGGCTGCTCATGATAACGGGATAATCCACCGCGACATCAAGAGCAGCAACATCATGATAACCGACAAGGGCCAGGTCAAGATTATGGATTTTGGCCTCGCACAGAAGAGCGGTGCCACCCGGTGTACCCGGCAGGATTCGGTTATCGGAACGGTTTTGTATATGTCGCCGGAGCAGGCCAGGGGCGATCAAATCGACCGGCGTTCAGACCTGTGGTCGCTGGGTGTGGTACTCTATGAAATGGTGACCGGCAAAATGCCATTCACGGCCGATTACGATCAGGCTGTTATCTACCGGATACTGAATGACGAACCCGAGCCGGCGGCCGCTCTCCGGGCGGATGTCCCTCCGGGCCTGCAAACGGTACTATCGGGATGTCTGCAGAAAGACCGGAACAGACGCTATCAGTCGGTGGATGAACTTCTACCGAACCTCCGAAGCCTGTTTGAACCAGTCGGGCAACCTGATGCCGGCATGCACCGTCGTTCCTTGCTCAGAAGAGTGGCAAAACCGGTCATAATCATCCCATCTGCACTCATGTTGATGGTCCTGCTCACAGGTATTTACTGGCTAACCGGCAGCAGCCCGGTCATTCCCTTCGCAGAAAGGGACTGGGTTCTGATCACGGAATTTGACAATCATACCGGCGATGAGATCTTTGACCGTTCCCTTAATACCGCCTTATCGGCAAGTCTGTGCCAGTCGATGCATGTGAATATTTTTCCGGCCGTCCGCCTTGCGGATGTGTTGCAAAGAATGGGCCGGAATACCGATCACGTTATCGATGAACAGACGGGCATCGAAGTTTGTCTGAGAGAGGGCATCAGAGGGTTGATCATGCCGCTCATATCAAGGGTCGGCGACAACTACTCTATCACAGTTCGCCTGATCGATCCTGAGACCGGCCTGACCACGCGTTCCTACATCGAAGCTGCTCAGAACCGGGACCACATTCTGCCGTCGCTTGACGCCATCACCCGCAAACTACGGCGCGATCTCGGTGAATCGCTCCTCGACATTCGCACTAACGAGCGGGCGCTGTTAAACGTTACCACTCCCTCCCTTCAGGCGCTAAAACACTACAGCGACGGGGTACATCACTGGCGCAAGGGCAACTATGAGGAAGCCACCCTGCTCCAGCAACTTGCCATCGAACTTGATCCCGATTTTGCCAGTGCCCACGCTGCACTGGGCATTCATTACTACAGCCACATCTACAACAATACTCAGAAAGGCAGAGAACATTTTGAGAGATCCATACGGCTTTCAGACCGCATCACCGACCGGGAAAGACTATTTATTCAAGCATCATATAACGGCCAGCTTGGCAAAACCAGGGAGGCGGAACAGCTTTACAGGCTGCTTCTGGATTCCTATCCGGACGACATTGGCGGACGTTCCAATCTTGCCCGGATCCTGAGAACAACAGACCGGTCGGCAGAGGCCATCGAACAGTACGAAGAGGTACTTCGTATTCTTCCGAATGATGTGTCCACCATGATCGATATTGCCACATCATACAGTATTAACGGCAACTATCCGGAAGCCATAGCCTACTATAACCGGGCATTTGAGCTACAACCTGCTTTCTTCACGGAAGGCAGTCTTAATCACGAATATGGAATGGCTCTTGTTGAGAATGGATCGAGAGCGGAAGCGAGGCAGGTGTTCAATCAGGTGCTCGACTCAGCCATACGCCCAAGAGCACTGCGATCCCTTGCCTTGCTCGATATGTACGAGGGCAAATACAGAGACGCCATGATAAAACTCAACGATGCCATCCTCAGCACCCATGCGAACCGTCATTATTTAAGTGAGGCACGAAACCGAGTCTTCCTGGCCGCTATATATCGCGAAACGGCTGATAAAACTGCCCTGTTAAACGAACTGGAAAAGGCATCCGAACTACTGGCTGAAACCGGACCCCAGACCTGGTTACTGAGACATATTTGCACGATGTATGCCCGATCGAACGAAATAGACCGTGCCATGGCCATACTCGATGAGGTTCAGGATTACACAGACATGGAGATACCTGGTCAACGAAGCCTCTTTTTGTATATGGAGGGTGAGATAGAACTCGCAAGGGGTAACGCTGCCGGGGCAATTCAGAAGTTTCAGATTTCTGACCGAAGCCAGAAGAATGAATTTGCTTCGAGAGGCATAGCCTTCGCAAACTATCAGGCGGGCGATTATGAGGAGGCCATCAGGCATTACGAACCCATCCTTGAAAAACCGGTTTTCGGCTGGGAAGCCCAGCATGACTGGCTTTGGGATCATTACTATGCAGCACGGTGCTATGCCGAACTGGATCAAAATAATAGCGCAATAACCCTTCTCGACAGATTCCTTAATCTCTGGAAAGAAGCGGATGATGATATCGAGCTATTGAACCGTGCCCGCCAGTTGCGCGAAACCCTGTAGATAATTTTGGCTCTACAGATTTTCAATGTCGGGTGCCAGGTCTTGAAATTCATCGGGAATCAAGGGATTGTCCAACACAAAAAGCCGGCGTTTGTCAAGGTTAAGCTGCTCAGTAATTGTGCCGTAATGCTCATCAAAAATGGCATCCAGTTTGCCTGAAGCGATGATGTTTTGCAGGCCCTGTTCAATGCGTTCGGCCAGCTGTGGCAGGTCCGGATTTATATAAAATACAAGTGGAAAAGGGTAAAAGAGCAGAATATTCTGATCGATGATCAGGCCTTCACGTTTTGAGGCCCGGTTTTCGTACACACCCAAAACCTCGTTTGCACCGTAGGCACTGTAATCAAACAGTCCGTTTTGCAGCCGGTCAAAAATATCATCAAAATTTCCATCTTCAACCACACTGTAGCCGTTATGTCTGAAAATGGTTGCATCACTCCATGTTTCGGGAACGCCATGGTCCAGCTTTTGCAACTCTTCGGGCTTGCTGATACCATTAAATATGGGAGCATCCTCCTCCCTGATAATCGGAACACGGTACCCCAGCAGGTTTTTTGTCAACAGATGAGGGATCACAATCATATCGCCCTCCGCAAATTTCTGATTGCCGGCGATGGTAACAAACAGGTCGTGGCTTTTTTCTGTAAACACCAGCGCTTCATCATCACCGGGATATTCCTCCATACTCTCTTCTATTTCCCATGCTCCCCATTCCTCTTCGGTTGCCTCCAGAATGGCGATCAGCACCTTGCGTTCATAGACCTGGCGCGCTGCCGACCGGTTTCCGTTCCAGAAATCAACCGTCGTGGTAATTAGTACATGGGGTTCGGGAAATCCGGATTCCGGTTTATCTTTGGAGCAGGATATGAATATTATACATGCAACAGTAATAAAAACGGGCAGCAGGTGAATAGGTTTTTTCATGATGGTTTATCAGTAGTTTATCCTATTGTTTTTTAATTAATTCGTGAGTATCCCATTTCACGGGATTCACTTCATACTGTTTCCCACCTTTACGATATAAGGATAAATTTTTTAAAGTAATATTTTCAAGTTTTATGAAATTGAATTTACCCTGCATTGGAATCTATTAATTTTATTTATCAGTCTATTTACAGTATATCTTTAAGGGATAATTATAACTTGCAAAATAAATGTAAGTAAGCCAATTATAATATATTTATACTCTAGTTTAATCTTGGTTGCATTGACTGTCGCATAAATTGGTGCTCGATTACATCAACGGAATGGCACTTTACCCCCATACCTCCCCGTATACCACCTCACCGTCTCCACCAACGCCTCGCGGAATTTCATCTCGTGCCGCCAGCCCAGTTCGGTTTCTATCTTTGTTGCGTCAATCGCGTATCTGAAATCGTGGCCGGGACGGTCAGTCACAAAGGTAATGAGGCTCGCGTAATCGCCGCCGGGCCCCTTCCCTACCGACTCGTTCAGGATGGAGCAGATCTCTCGCACCAGGTCGAGGTTTTTCCACTCGTTGCGCCCGCCGATATTGTACGTCTGCCCGCTTAACCCGTCATGGTATGCCAGGTCGAGCGCCCGGCAGTGGTCGCCCACCCAGAGCCAGTCGCGCACGTTCTGCCCCCTGCCGTACACAGGAATGGGCTTGCCGGCAAGGGCCGTGCGGATAACGGTCGGGATCAGCTTTTCGTCGTGCTGATGGGGGCCGAAATTGTTGGAGCAGTTGGTGGTAACCACGTTCATGCCGTAGGTGTGGTGGTAGGCGCGCACCAGGAGATCGCTGCCCGCCTTGGTGGCCGAATAGGGCGAGTTGGGCGCATAGGGTGTGGTTTCGGTGAACGATCCCACTTCGCCAAGCTGACCGTACACCTCGTCGGTGGAGACGTGATGGAAACGGGATTCCTGGATCCGCTTCCGGGCCGTCCAGAGCTGCCGGCACTCCTCGAGGATGTTGAAGGTGCCCACAATATTCGAGAAAATGAACGGTTCGGGGCCTTTGATCGAATTGTCGACATGGCTTTCGGCGGCCAGGTGGATCACCCCGTCGGGATTGAACCGCTGAACCACATTTTTCACTGCAGGACGGTCGACAAGGTCAATTTTGCTGAAAGTGTACCTGTCGCGGTCCGTTATCCCTTCCAGGAATTTCAGGTCGGAGGCGTAGGTGAGCTTGTCGATGTTCAGAATGTGCAGGTCGCCGTGTTTCCCGAGCATGTGCAGAATCAGGTTCGATCCGATAAACCCCGCGCCTCCTGTGATGATAATCTTCATTGCTGATCCCCGGTTTTATTTTATAGTTCTTTACGGTCAGTTCTGTTTAATTCAGTCCGGATAAACCGGCAAATCGCGGTCATCCATCTCATTCAGGCGGGGCAGCCGGCTGTCTCTTTCAGACAGTACCGGAGGATCCGATACCGGCCATTCGATCCCGATGTCGGGATCGTTCCAGGCAATGCCCCGTTCACCGTCCGGATTGTAGTAATCGCTGCATTTGTAATAAAAGTCGGCCTCATCGCTCTGCACGCAAAAACCGTGGGCAAACCCTTCAGGTACGTAGAGCATCCACTTGTTGTCGCTTGTCAGCTCCTCGGTCACATAACGGCCGAAGGTGGGCGACCCTTTGCGTACATCCACCACCACATCGAGTACGCGGCCGCGGGTTACGGATACCAGCTTGGCCTGGGGGTTGATGAGCTGGTAGTGGAGGCCGCGGATGGTGCCACGGGTCGAGCGGGAGAGGTTGTCCTGCACAAAATCGTTGTCGATGCCGTTCTCGCGGAAATATGATTTCCGGTACGATTCGGCGAAGAAGCCGCGCTGATCGCTGTATACCCTGGGCTTGATCACAATCACTTCCGGTATGTCGGTACGGTCAAACTTCATGTCTATTTGCTGCCCTTTCCGGATGTTCTCTGATGGCGGGTCTCCCCTGCTGAAACGCCGGAATCCCCGCCGGTTTTTACCGCAGCGCTGTTGGCCACATCCTCCGGCATGCGGCCGAGCAGTTCCCTGAGGCCCTCGCTCCAGCTCACAAGCCGGGCTCCGGCTACATCTTCGAGGCTGCGGGTGCTCAGTTTGGTGTAAAAGGGACGGAATGCCCGCGTCGGGTAGCCTGATGTGGGTACCGGCACAATGCGCGCGCCGAGCCCGGTCTGCCGCATGATCTCGACCGCGAAATCGTACCAGGTGATGATGCCCCGGCTGGTTACATGCCAAAGCCCTTTTTCGCCGGCCTGCAGCAATGCCATGGTATTGTGGATCACATTGCCCGTGTAGCTCGGGCTGCCGAACTGGTCGTTCACAACGCTGATCTCATCCCTTTCGGCACCCAGGCGGAGCATGGTCCGAACAAAATTGTGTCCACTGGCCCCGCACAGCCAGGATGTCCGGATGATGAGGTGGTCGCAGGCGCTGCTCCGGATGGCCCGTTCGCCCGCATATTTGGTGTGGGCATACACGTTTGCCGGATTGGGCGTGTGGCCTTCATCAAATCCCGACGGATAGCGCACCATATCGGCTTCGCTGCCCGAAAAAACATAATCGGTGGAGTAGTGCACCAGAATGGCGCCGGCACCGGCGGCGAGCTGTGCAAGGTGCCCGGCGGCATCGTAATTGACCCGCTGTGCGGTTTCAGGCTCGTCTTCGGCGGCATCCACACCGGTGAAGGCCGCACAGTTGATGATCAGGCCGGGATCTGTTTCGCCAATGGCATCAGCCAGTTTCCGCGAATCGGTTATATCCAGATCGGCGGATGTGTAGACGGCCGCATCCATCCTCTTCTGACGAAGAAAGGAGTGCCAGTCTGAACCCAGCTGCCCGTCTGCTCCCAGTAACATCACCTTAGGGTTGTTCATCCGCGCTTTTCAAGTTGAATGCTGAGTTCGTTGGCCAGCCAGTAGGAGTCCGGCGTACCGGCATCGGTCCACCACCCGTCTAGGATGTCGTAGGACATGGACCCCGACCGGATATAAAAGTTGTTCACATCGGTGATCTCAAGCTCGCCTCTTTTGGATGGTTTCAGGTTCCTGATCAGGTCAAATACATGGCTGTCGTAGATGTAGATACCCGTTACACAGAAGGAAGATTTCGGCTCCTCCGGTTTTTCTTCAATGCCCACGATACGGTCGCCCTCGATTTCGGCCACGCCGAACCGTGTGGGATCGTCCACCTCCTTGAGCATGATTTTTGCGCCGGTCCCGGTATACGTATCGGCCACAGTCCGCAGGTCGCTGCTGAAGATGTTGTCGCCAAGGATCACCATCATGCTGTCGCCGCCGGTGAAATTTTCGGCCAGCCCCAGCGCCTGGGCGATGCCACCCGCGGTATCCTGCACTTTGTAGGTAAAACGGCACCCGAAATCCTTGCCCGAACCCAGCAGGTTCACCACATCACCCATATGCTCGGTGCCGGTAACAATGAGGATCTCCTCGATGCCGGCCCCGGTCAGTTTTTCGATGGGATGGTAGATCATGGGCCTGTTCCCCACCGGCAGCAGGTGCTTGTTGGTCACCTTGGTGAGGGGATATAACCGTGAGCCAGTACCTCCGGCGAGTATGATGCCTTTCATGGATCCAAATTTTCTGTGATGATTCCGGTTTAGTACATCCACATCCCCGCTGCCGCATCCCTCCTGATCAGAGCAGCATGGTGGTCGGATTTTCTAAAAAGGTGCGAACGCTGTTCAGGAATTCGGCGGCCGTGGCACCGTCAACCAACCGGTGGTCGCTGGAGAGGGTCACCTTCATGCGTTTTCCGGGCACAACCATGCCGTTCTCCACAACCGGTACGTCGCGGATGGCGCCTACGGCCAGGATGGCCGCATTTGGCGGGTTGATGATGGCGGTGAACTCCTCGATCCCGAACATGCCGAGGTTGCTGATGGTGAAGGTGCTGCCCTCAAACTCGTCGGGCTGCAGTTTTTTGTCGCGGGCGCGGCCGGCAAGGTCCTTGGTCTCCCTGGAGATCTGTGCCAGCCCCTTTTTGTCGGTGTGTTTGATGACCGGCGTGATGAGACCATCGTCGATGGCCACGGCCACAGCCACGTGTACATCCCCGTGCTGAACAACCTTGTCGCCCTGCCACGAGCTGTTGATGGCCGGATGCCTTCTGAGCGCGGCCGCGCAGGCTTTCACCACGAAATCGTTGAAGCTGATCTTAACATCGCTGAGCTCGTTCAGGGCGCCACGGGCTTCGATGGCCCGTTTCATGTCGATGTCGACGGTTTCGTAGAAGTGCGGACTGGTAAATTTGCTTTCGGCCAGGCGGCGGGCGATGGCTTTGCGCATCTGGGAAACCTTCAGCTCTTTGGATTCGCCCGAAGGGATCATTTCGGCGGCCGGAGCGGCGGGTTTTGCGGATTTAGCGGATTTAGCCGCGTCCTTGTCGAATTCCTCGATGTCTTTCTTAACAATGCGGCCCTGCGGACCTGAACCTTTCACGTCGGAGAGAGAGATGCCCTGCTCTTCGGCCATTTTGCGGGCCAGCGGTGAGACTTTTACGCGGTCGTCACCGGAATCCGTTTTTGCTTTGGCATCTTTCGTTTTTTCGTCGCCGTTCAGGCCGCCGAACAGGGGATCGAAATCCTTCTTCTCTTTGCCCTTTTTACTGTCACCGGACGTATCGCCGGAATCTTTGGACTTTTTGCCGTCGTCTTTATCCTCTTCGCGGGAATCCCCGGCATTTTCATCATCCTTTTTGCCGGACTCTTTGGCCTTTCCGCCATCCTCATCGTCACCGGCCTTTTCATCCTTTTCCGGCTTCTTCTCCGCTTTTTCACCGCCGGATGCATCGCCGCCGTCACCGTCGAGCAGGTCGCTGATGTCTTCTCCCTCTTCGCCAATGATGGCCATGGCTTTGCCCAGGGGTACCGCATCACCCTCTTTGGCCACGATTTTGAGTACAACCCCGTCGTCGTACACCTCCACATCCATGGTGGCTTTATCGGTTTCAACCTCGGCGATAATATCGCCCGATTTTACCTTATCGCCCTCTTTTACATTCCATTTGGAGATGACACCCTCTTCCATGGTGTCGCTGAGTTTCGGCATATCGATAACAATGGCCATAGTGTTCTGCTGCTTATGGGTTGGACTTTAATTCAATTCAATGTACGGCGTTTTAACCATTAAGACCGGTAAGTTACGGCATTTACCGCTTCAATGACCTGTTTCGGGCCCGGAAGCCAGAGGTCGAACAGGTTTTTTGCAAACGGGGCCGGTGCATCGGGTACGGTTACGCGCTGCACGGGTGCATCCAGATAGTCGAACGCGTCGCGCTGCAGCTGGAATCCCACCTCGGAGGCAATTCCACAGAAGGGATGTGTTTCGTCAACAATCACGCACCGGTTCGTTTTTTTCACCGATTCGATCACGGTTTTCATATCGAAAGGCTTGATGGTTCGCGGGTCGACGATTTCGGCCTCAACGCCCTCTTTTGCAAGCTCTTTTGCAGCCTGCTGTGCCACATGGTACATTTTGCCGTGGGCAACGATGGTTACATCGCTACCTTCACGCTTCACTTTGGCCACACCAAACGGGATGGTGAAATCCTCTTCGTCGGATACTTCACCCTTAAGCCCGTACATCTGCTCCGACTCGAGAAAGATGACGGGGTTATCGTCGCGGATGGAGGTCTTCAACAGGCCTTTGGCGTCGCCGGGTTCGGAGGCATAAACCACCTTCAGGCCGGGTACGTGTCCGTATAGCGCTTCGAAGGCCACGGAGTGGGTGGCGCCGAGCTGACCGGCCGATGCATTCGGACCACGGAACACTATGGGAATCATGATCTGCCCACCGCTCATGTACCGCAGTTTGGCAGCATTGTTGATGATCTGGTCGATGCCCACCACAGCGAAGTTGAAGGTCATGAATTCGACAATCGGACGCAGACCGTTCATCGCCGCGCCAACGCCAATGCCGGCAAAGCCTAGTTCGGATATGGGTGTATCGATGACACGCCCGAGCCCGAATTCTTCGAGCATACCTTGGCTAACTTTATAAGCGCCATCGTATTCTGCAACTTCCTCGCCCATTAGGAAAACGGATTCATCCCGGCGCATTTCTTCGACCATGGCGGCCCGGATCGCTTCTCTGAATTGTAGTTCTGCCATTTAAAAAATTCCTTTATTCAAAATTCGGTTCTCACTTCACAAAGGGGAAATCGTTTTCAACATACACATCGTGGAAGAGGGCCTCCGGCTCGGGGAAGTCGCTCTCTTCTGCAAAATCTATCGCGCCGAGCACTTCCTGTTCGATCCGGTTTGTGATATCCTCAATCTCTTCGTCCTTAACAAGTTTTTTCTCCGACACATAGGTTTTAAGGCGTTCGATCGGATCGGTCTGCTTGAACTCCTCAAGCTCTTCTTTGGTACGGTAATTACCGGGGTCACTCATGGAATGACCGCGGTAACGGTAGGTCCGTACCTCGAGAAACCAGGGGTTCTGGTTTTTCCGGACATCTTTCGCAACCTCCGTAAATTTATCGATGATGGTGAATACATCCATGCCGTTGACCACATCGTTTTTCATGCCGTAGGCATCGGCACGCTTGTGCAGGTCGCCCGCACTATGGCGTTCAACGGCCGTTCCCATCGAATATCCGTTATTTTCGACTACGAAAATAACAGGCAGCTTCCAGAGCTGGGCCATGTTGAAGGTTTCATTCAGGGAACCCTGGTCTACGGCACCGTCACCGAAAAAGCAGACGGCCACGCGGTCATTACCGTTGTATTTGTTGGCGAACGCCAGACCGGCCCCCAGGGGAATATGGGCACCCACGATGGCATGTCCGCCCCAGAAATGATTCTCCAGCTTGAAATAGTGCATGGAACCACCCTTGCCTTTGCTGAGGCCGGTTGCCTTACCGAACAGTTCTGCCATGCACTCATCGGATGAGGCTCCGCGGGCCAGCGCAAAGCCGTGGTCGCGATAGGCGGTTATCAGGTCGTCGTCGTCGTTCAGGGCCTGAACTACGCCCGTCGAGATTGCTTCCTGACCAATATAAAGGTGAAGAAACCCACCGAATTTGCCCTTCTGGTACATCTGGGCGGCGCGCTCCTCGAATCGTCGCTGACGATACATTGATTCGTACAGATTCAGCAGATCCTTCTTTTTCAGCCCGAGTTTATCGTGAGTTTTCGATGTCGGCTTGGGTAATTTGGTGCTTTGATAGACTACGCCCGTCGGCGTAAAGCCTTTTTTTTCGGCTTTTTTTGCCATAAATAAATACTTTCAGTTAGCAAATAGTTAAATCCGATTATTCCGGTTTTTGGGCAGTGTGAATATACCCAAAATTTTTGAACGAAACAGGTCGGCCTTGCCTGGCATTACTTGAGCAGGCCCGAGATAATCTCCCCGGTTTTGGAGAGCGCCTCGTCAAGTTTGCCCGGATCACGTCCGCCGGCGGTAGCCAGGTTGGGTTGACCGCCCCCGCCGCCGCCAACCAGCCGGGCGACCTGGCCAACAATGGCCCCGGCTTTAAGGCCTTTATCGCGGATGAGATCTTCGGTAACGGTTGTTACGAGGTAGACCTTGCCCGCGGCATCGTCGCGGGATCCGAGCACCATCACATGGCCGTCCGGTTTTTTCTTCAGGCTTTCGTAACCGAGCTGTTTGAGCTGGTTCATGTCGGCCCCGGGGATCTGGCCCGTAACCAGGGATATCCCTCCGTTCAGGGTGCCGGCTGATGCGAGCAGCCTGTCGAGCTGCTGCATGGACGACTGCAGCCTGAGGCGTTCCACCTCTTTTTCGAGGGCTTTTTTCTCGTCGATCATTTTGCGGATGTCGCCGGCCATGTCGGCCGTCTGACCGATCTGCTCGCGAATCTGATGCAGGGTGGCCTTCTCTTCGCGCAGCAGCCGATCGACCGCCCCGCCCGTGAGGGCTTCCACACGCCTGATTCCTGCTGCAGCACTGGCTTCGTGCAGAAAACGGAAATAGCCGATCTCGCCTGTGGCCTGCACATGGGTACCACCGCACAGTTCGATGGAAAAGGCCGGATCGAAGATGACCATGCGAACCTTCTCACCGTATTTCTCGCCAAACAGCATCATGGCACCGCGTTCGCGGGCATCATCGATGGGCACATCCCGCTCTTCGGTGAAGGGGATGTTCTCCTGTATGCGTTCATTCACCATTTTTTCGACCCGGTCGAGCTCCTGCCAGGTCATCCCCTCGTAGTGGGAAAAGTCGAAGCGCAGGCGTCCCGGCTCCACAAGTGAGCCCTTCTGCTGTACATGGCTGCCGAGCACGCGCCGGAGGGCGGCATGCATCAGGTGGGTGGCCGTATGATTTTTCTGAATTTCGGTGCGGCGGTCGGCATCGACCAAAGCCTGCCAGTTACCGGACGGGTCATCGGGGAGCCGGTCGACGATGTGAACAAACCGTCCATCGGCCTTGCGTACATCGAGCACGCGGATGTGCTCGTCGCCATTGGTGATGATGCCGGTATCGGCGATCTGCCCGCCGCTTTCGGCGTAAAACGGGGTGCGGTCGAGCAGCAGTGCAAACGAATCGCTCTGCTGGCGTATGCTGTGAATGCGGGTATCGGCCTGGAGGTGATCATAGCCAACAAATTCGGAATCGATCCCGCCGGTTACCTGTACCCAGTCGGCCTTTCCTGCCACATCGGCCGTGAACCGCCCGGCACTGCGAGCCCTCTCTTTCTGCTCCTGCATGCGTTTCTCGAATCCGGCCTCATCAACGGTGAGCCCTTTTTCGGCGGCCATCAGCCGGGTGAGGTCGATTGGGAAGCCGTAGGTATCGTGGAGCTTGAAGGCATCCTCGCCGCTGAGCTGTTTTTTGCCGCTGATCATACTCTCAAAAAGCTGGATGCCCTGACCGAGGGTACGAATGAAACCGGCTTCCTCGGCTCGGATCACACCGGTAACATAGTCCTGCTGATGTTCCAGCTCCGGGAAAACATCGCGGAACTGACCCGACAGCACCGGCACCAGTTTGTACATGAAGGGCTCACGGAACCCGAGCTTGTCCCACCCGTAGCGTACGGCCCGGCGCAGGATGCGGCGGATCACATAGCCGCGGCCGTCGTTCGACGGGGATGCGCCATCGGCGATCGCAAAGGTGACCGCACGGATGTGATCGGCAATCACCCGTTTCGCAATGTCTTTTTCGGGATCGGCTCCGTAGCGGGTACCGGTCAGTTCCGACAGGCGCGAAATTACGGGAGTAAAAATATCGGTGTCGTAATTGGATGTTTTCCCCTGGATGACGGCGGCTATCCGCTCGAAGCCCATTCCGGTATCTACATGTTTGGCTGGCAAGGGGTTAAGTAACCCATCCGATAAACGGTTGAACTGAATGAATACCAGGTTCCAGATCTCCATCACCCGCGGGTCGCCGGTATTGACCAGCTCCGCACCCGGCTGTTTTTTGCGCTCCTCATCGGGACGAAGGTCGATGTGCACCTCCGAGCAGGGTCCGCAGGGGCCGGTGTCGCCCATCTCCCAGAAATTGTCTTTTTTTCCGAAGGCAAGGATGTGGTCCGGATTGATGGAGGTTTCCGACGCCCACAACCTGGCGGCTTCGTCATCAACGGGCAGGCCGTCGGATTCGTCGCCTTCAAAAACGGTAGCGTAGAGCCGGTCGGGTTCCAGTCCCCAGCGGTCCACCAGCAGTTCCCAGGCCCAGGCTATGGCTTCCTTCTTGAAATAGTCGCCAAACGACCAGTTGCCCAGCATCTCGAACAGGGTGTGGTGGTAGGTGTCGTGGCCGACCTCTTCCAGGTCGTTGTGTTTGCCGCTCACGCGGATGCACTTCTGGGTGTTGGCCACGCGCTTCCACACCCGGCCTTCATCCGTAACGCCCTCCTGCTCGCCCAGGAAGACGGGCTTGAACGGGTTCATCCCCGCATTGATAAAGAGCAATGTGGGGTCATCTTTGGGCACCACGGGTACTGAATGCACAATGAGGTGCTCCTTCCCGCGGAAGAAGTCGAAGAATTCCTGACGTATCTGGCTGGCACTTTTTTCGGCCATGGGGGATTGTTATATCTGTTAATTTCCGGTTATTGTAAAGCTTGATAATATAGGGAAAAGAGAGGAAATCCGGCAGTACCGGGAAGTGAGTATCCTCATGCTCTTGCATCACGAAATTTTTAGCGGCAATTTGCGGGCAAATCTGTCATCGTAATGAAACCAACCGAAAAAACCATAATCGGCCGCCGGGAATTTATCGATTTCCCCGGGCTCGGCCTCTCCGGCATTGAGGCCAAGATCGATACTGGAGCGTACACCTCGTCCATCCACTGCCACGACATCAGCATCCATTCCGGTGCGGAGGGCAAGCTGGTTGAATTCAAACTGCTCGATCCCGACCATCCGGCCTATGAGCACAGGATTTTGAAGTTACCCCTCGTCAAACAGAAAATCGTTCGCAGCTCATCGGGTGATGAGGAACACCGGGCCATCATACGTACCGAAATATGTGTCGGAGGCCACACCTTTATGACCGACCTGTCGCTCACCGACCGTTCGGGTATGGAATATCCTGTACTGCTGGGCCGTAAGGCGATCCGCAAACGGTTTATTGTGGATGTGGCCAGAGTGTATGTGTTGAATAACGGGAATGCCGGAAACACACCCTCCGAAAAAGGCTGACGTTGCCCCGGCCGCATAGTATCAATCTAACACAATCACGTTTTACATAAGATCTGAACAACCATAGAGCATATAAGCTTATTATGAACATTGTCATCCTCTCCCGTAACACCCACCTGTACTCCACGAGCCGGCTGGTTGAAGCAGCCATTCAGCGCGGGCACCATGTACGCGTAATCGACCCCTTGAAGTGCTACGTGCTTATCGAAAAGTCGAAGCCGATGATCCATTACAACGGAGAACTGCTGGATGATATCGATGCCGTGATCCCCCGCATCGGGGCATCCGTCACCTTTTACGGATGTGCCATTGTGCGTCAGTTCGAGATGATGCATGTATTTTCGGCTGTGGAGTCGCAGGCCATTGTACGTTCCCGCGACAAGCTGAGGAGTATGCAGATTCTGGCGAGGGCAGGTGTGGGCATGCCAAATACGGGCTTTGCCCGGTTTGCCCGCGACAAAGACGACCTGATACGGATGGTGGGCGGACCGCCGCTGGTCATTAAACTGCTTGAAGGCACCCAGGGCATCGGGGTGGTGCTGGCCGAAACCAAAAAAGCGGCCGAGTCGGTGCTTGATGCCTTCTACGGCCTCAAGGTGAACATGCTGGTTCAGGAGTTCATCAAAGAAAGCAAGGGCAGCGACATCCGGGCCTTCATTGTGGATGGCAAAGTGGTGGGATCCATGAAACGGACTGGCAAGGAGGGCGATTTCCGGTCGAACCTTCACCGTGGCGGCAAGGCCGTTCCGATAAAACTGACCAGGGCTGAGAAAGCGACTGCGCTCAAGGCTGCAAAAACGCTGGGGCTTGCCGTGGCCGGGGTCGATATGCTGCAGAGTAACCGCGGACCGCTGATAATGGAGGTGAACTCATCGCCCGGCCTTCAGGGTATTGAAAGGGCAACCGGTCTGGATGTGGCAGGTACCATTATTGAATACATCGAGCGGAATGCCGGCAAAAAGGGTACAAATAAAGATAAAATCGGGGTGTGAGATGGGCGATAAAATAAAGATCAGCGGTATCTCCATCGGGCCGGGTGAACGCAAGCTGGTGAACCTGCGCATAGCCCGTCTGCCAACGCATACCGACATTGATCTGCCTGTGCACGTGATTCGCGGCCAGAAACCGGGTCCGGTTCTTCTGCTCACGGCGGGGCTGCATGGCGATGAGGTGAACGGTATTGAAATTGTACGACGGATGATCTCCGGCAACCTGCTCAGGCCGGTGGCGGGAACCATCCTGGCCATGCCCATCGTGAATGTGTACGGATTCCTGCAGAACGCGCGCTATCTGCCCGACGGCAAAGACCTGAACAGGAGTTTCCCCGGGTCGAAGCAGGGATCCCTGGCCCGGCGGGTGGCCTGGAACCTGATGAACCATGTGGTTCCGCTGGCGGATGTAGGTGTCGATTTCCATACCGGAGGCGCGAGCCTTCACAATCATCCGCACATCCGCTGTGTGATGAGTATACCCAGAAACCGTGAACTGGCAAAGGCATTCGCCCCAGGCTGTGTGCTGAATGCGAAGATGATCGACAAATCGTTCCGCAAGGCCGCGCACAAAATCGGCAAACATATCATTGTATTTGAGGGCGGCGAGTCGCTGAGATTTCATGAGGAGTCGATACAGGCCGGGATGGCCGGAACGCTGAGGCTGATGCGTTATCTGAACATGATAAGCGAACTGCCCGAATTGACGGGCAGCGAATCGAGGTCGATCGGTGAGGCAGTGCCCGGCACCGGAAACCTTCCCTCTGAAGGTATGGATAAAGCCATGACAAGCCCTGCGACCGGCACTGGTACTGGCAACGGTACCGGTACCGGTACCGGTAACGGCAATCCGGTTACCCATTTTTTCAGCGGCAGTTCGTGGATCAGGGCCCGCTTTTCAGGGCTTTACCGTGGAAGTGTGAACGCGGGCGACTGGATCAAAAAAGGGCAGCTGCTCGGTTCTATCACCGATCCCTTCGGGGAATCGGAGTACAAGGTTACCGCCCCTTCTACCGGCTTTGTGGTTAGCGTAAACCGCATGCCGGTTGTGAACATGGGCGACGCGATCATCCATGTGGCGCGAAAATCGGGTGGTGTGACAGCAGGTGAATAATCCTGATTAATTCCTTACATGATAAACTGATTTAACCATGTCTTATAACGATTTTTCTGATAAAGCGGCCCGTTACCGCGCCAGCATCCCCCAGGCCCGCGAGGGGCTGATCTACCTGAACCACTGCGCCGTTAGTCCGGTTACCGACAGTGTTCAGCAGGCTGTGCTCGACGCCCTTGAGCTGCGGCGAGATTCGCGTATCGACCGCTTCGAGCGCCAGCTGCAGGTGGTTGCCGAAACCCGCGGGATGCTGGCCGACATCACCGGATCGGGCAATCCCGACCGGGTAGCTTTCATGCAGAATACGACCAATGCCCTGAATACCGTGGCGCAGGGTTTCCCCTGGCAGGCCGGCGACGAGGTACTGGTGGCCGACTGCGAGTTTTCAAGCAATGTGTACGCCTGGAAAAACCTGAAACGGCGGGGTGTGAATACCCGTTTTGTTCCGGCCCCCGACGGAAGGGTTACGCCTGAGCGCATCCGCAATGCCATCACATCCGGAACCAGGATGGTGGCGGTCAGTTCTGTACAGTATGTATCGGGGTTCAGGGCCAACATCGCGGCTATCGGACGTATTTGCCGTGAGCATAACCTTTACCTGGTTGTAGATGGCATTCAGGCGGCCGGGGCACTCCCGCAGTATGCTGCAGAGTGGGGAGCCGACGCCTACTGTGGCGGGGCGCACAAGTGGCTGATGGGACCTCAGGGGATCGGCTATTTGTGCGTATCCGAACGGTTGCATGACCTGCTTGAGCCTGTAATGCCAGGCTGGCTGAGCGTGCCCGACCCCTGGCACCTCTACAATTTTAACCAGGCTACTGAAACTACAGCCCGTCGATATGAGGGAGGTACCTATAATACGGCCGGCATATTCGGGTTGCATGCCTCACTGCGGATGCTGCTTGAGGTCGGTCCGGAACGCAGTGAAACCCATATCCTGAAACTGGCCGCCAGGCTGACCGACGGGTTCGCTGCCCTTGGCATTCCGGCAGCGATGCCTTATGGCAGTGACAATGCTCTACAGACTGCCGCAGACAGGGCCGCCAACACCGGCAGCGGTGCAACAGAACATCCGAAACCGCAGTACCGGGGTCGCCCTGACACTTCTAACGGCTACAGCCCGCATTCGGGCATAACAGCATTCCAGCTTGACCCGGCGGCCGATCATAATGAAATCATTCAATTTTACCGCAATAACGGTATATTTATATCTGTACGGAGCGGGATGCTGCGAATTGCCCCCCACTTCTGGAACACTACCAATGAAATTGATGCCGTCATTAACGTGACCGCCCGAATGCCGCGGTTGCAGGATCAATATTTGACCGCACAGAACTAAAGCGTTTTTTTGATAAGAATTTTTAAAATACTGCGGGAAATCAAGATCGTACTGTTTGCCACCATCAGTGAGTGGCTCGATGACAAGATGATGCTGCATGCTGCAGGACTGGCTTTTTACACCATCTTTTCCCTTGCTCCCCTCATCATCATCATCGTGGCGGTATCCGGTTACGTGTTCGGCGAGCAGGCAACGTCAGGGCAGTTATCCGGCTTCATGGAGGAACTGATGGGCCGTGAACTTGCTTTGGCCATCGAGAACTTTGTGAGCAGTGTCTATCAGAAACAATCGGGCGGGTGGGCAACCCTGTTTGGGGTCGGTATCCTCCTTTTTGCCGCAACAACGGTCATCACACAGCTGAAAGAATCGCTCAACACCATCTGGAACGTGACGGCGAAAGAAGGCACGAGTATCAAAATGTTCCTTGTAGACCGTGCCCTTGCCCTGCTTTTTATCCTGATTCTGGCCAGTATACTTGTATTGCTGGTTATGCTGGATGCAACCCTGAGTGTACTCGGACCTTTTGTCGATGATGTGATCCCCGGTGGACTGGATATATGGAACAATCTGAATATCATCCTTTCAATGGCCACCACTACCGTACTGTTTGCCATTATCTACAAGATGCTGCCCGATATAAAGGTAAAATGGTCGGATGTGTGGGTAGGTGCATTTGTAACTGCCCTGCTATTCTGGCTGGGCCGGTACCTGATCGGGATCTACCTGGGCGCAGGTACTGCAACTACAGCCTATGGTGCGGCAGGATCGTTCGTCATTTTTCTGATCTGGGTATACTATAATGCCATGGTTGTTTTTATCGGGGCAGAGTTCACCTACATCTACACCACCCGGTATGGATCGACGGTCCAAACACGCCGTTTTGTTCAGTTCGTTACCGAGGAAATTCCCTCCTGGGCGGTCCGGCGGCCGCTGAAACGGGTACAGAAAATGACGAATGAGGCGCTGTCGGCAGAAAAAGATGTAGACAAGGACGATCTTGAGGTTATGATGAAGGAAAAGGATAAGGATAAAAAGGAGATAGGGGATGATGGGCTTGAGGCTGGGGATAAGGCAGACAGGAATTCGGTAAAGGATGATGTCAAGAAGGCAGGCAACAAGAATACATAAAACGAAAGTTGCAGAGAAAGCGGTGGTGACAGATACTTGGTGATGTAACCCGTAGGTGAGTGATATCAACGGTTATAACTGCGATATGAGGAAATAACAGGATAAGCGGGATTACTGCAATTCATTGCTCCCGGGTCAAGGATTCTGAGCAATCCGGAATATTTAAGCAATCCGGGAAATTACAGTATGAACCTCATGGTAAGGGCAGGTGACCAATTCAGTCGGTACCCGATGTCCGGGAATGTGAGGCTGTCAACAACGATGAGCGCATCGCCAAGGCGGGCTGAGGAGTGCCAGAGCATGAAGGCGTCGAAGGCCATCAGAAACGCGCCCTGAATGATGACCGCCGAGCCAAACTGCCGGATGCGGCTGCTGCTCCCCCACCGCGCCATGCTGGCACCTACCCCGATATAGGCCACATTCAGGCCGCTGTTCACCGCCAGAATCCGGTTGAACAGCTGCTCATCGCGAAGGTATTCTGCAATGGTTACCGATGCCGGATCAAAAGGAGGGCCGGAATAGAGCGAAAATGCCGCAATTCCCGCGTTAACCAGGCCCCAGCCGGCTGTCATGTATCCAAAATCGCGGTAGCCAGGCGACGATGCAGATATCGCTGCACCGGCAGCCACATTCACCAGCCCCCAGCCCAGCAGAACAGCCATGGCCGACTGCTGCTGCGAAAGACGGTGGTGGTAGATCTGATCCGGTGTTCTGTCGGCATTCTGGCCGTACGCAGGATCGCCCCCCATCAGCAGCACGGCAGATATGAAAAATAACACTGCAAACAGATTGTATTTTGATTTCATAGCACGTTCAACCCTGTTATAATTAACCCGCGTTCCCGGAAGAACCTTTCCCCGGCAGTTAACTTTATTATATTCACATGCGGATAATATTCACATCCCGATCACTCTCCAAATCACCATAAACAATCTTCATGACCCCGGACCTCATACTTTTATATCTGGCCGTTTCGGGCGGCACCTGGCTCAACGACAGGGACCTTGCCAGGCGTATCCGAAACGGCGATTTTGAGGCATTCCGCCAATTTTTTGATGATCACAAAGGGATACTTACCGGTTTTCTCCGGAAAAGACAGGTACCCGACGACATAGCTGCCGAGGTTCTGGATGTGAGCATTAAAACGGTCGAGAACCACACGGCACTGGCCCTGAAAACGGTCAGGGATGGCATGGAAAAATTCCGCTGATCGCATTTTCAGCGTATTAATCGAATACTTGCACCTCTGCCAGTGTGTGTTGTTAAAACAAATGATCAGATGCCAGGATTCGCCTGTGCACCTGATTGCACTTCCGGATGCTGCACAGAAAAAGTGAGTTTACAAAGCCGTAACTTGCTGTCCGGCAGTTATTCCCCCTCCATGAACAGAGGCAGATTCTCCAGTATATCGGCCGTCATTTTTTTGAGATCGAAGGCCGGTTTCCAGTTCCAGTCGGCCCTGGCTTCGGTATCGTCGATGCTGTCGGGCCAGGAAGATGCGATCTGCTGCCGGTAGTCCGGCTCATACACGATCTCAAACCCGGGAACCCGGGCTTTTATGGATGCTGCAATCTCTTCAGGCGAAAAGCTGATGGCCGACACATTATAGCTGGTGCGTACCGTGATCTTTTCTTCAGGCGCATCCATCAGGTCGATAGCGGCCTTTACGGCATCGTTCATGTACATCATCGGCAGGGCGCTGTCCTTTTCGAGAAAACAGATGAATTTTTCGCCCTTTACCGCTTTATGATAAATATCGACCGCGTAGTCGGTGGTGCCGCCGCCGGGCAGCGATTTGTAGCCGATCAGACCGGGATAGCGGAGGCTGCGCACATCCACACCGAATTTGCGGTGGAAGTAGGCACACCACTGTTCACCGGCAACTTTGCTGATGCCGTAAACGGTAGTCGGATTCGTGGGGCTGTTTCCGGGTGTCCGTTTTTTTTGTGCATCGGGACCAAATACGGCGATGGAACTTGGCCAGAAAACGCGCTCCAGCTTTTTGTCACGTGCCAGGTTCAACACATTCAGGAGCCCGTCCATGTTCAGTTTCCAGGCCAGGTCGATATTCTTCTCAGAACTGGCCGAAAGGATGGCAGCCAGGTGATAGACGATGCCGATATCATACCGGTCGATCACCTGTTCGAGGCGGGACCTGTCCATCACATCAATATGTTCATACGGCCCCTCCCCGATCTGTGCAACCGGCCCGTTAATATCGGAGGCCACCACATTATCGTTGCCATGAATATTTCTAAGTGCTGCAGTGAGCTCACTACCCAACTGCCCGCAGGCGCCGGTAACCAGAATTTTCGTCATAACGTGATTTTTCGGATGGATTAAAGTACGCCCAGTTCCCTGCCGACCGCTGTAAACGCTTCAATGGCACGGTCGAGGTGCTCCTGCTCATGAACCGCGGAAAGCTGAACCCGGATCCTGGCCTGGCCTTTCGGCACCACGGGATAGTAGAATCCAATCACATAGATGCCTTTAGCGAGCAGTTTTTCGGCAAAATCCTGGGCCACTTTGGCGTCGTACAGCATTACAGGTACGATGGGGTGTTCACCTGGTTTTATGTCGAACCCGGCCGCCGTCATCTCCTTTCTGAAATAGTGCGTATTCCGCTCAAGTTTGTCGCGCAATTCGGTGGTTTCGCCCAGCATGTTCAGCACTTCGATGGAGGCACCGGCTATGGAGGGGGCCAGGGTGTTGGAGAACAGGTAGGGACGTGATCGCTGACGCAGCATATCCACAATCTCCTGGTGTGCTGCCGTAAATCCGCCCGATGCCCCCCCCAGGGCCTTGCCGAGCGTTCCGGTGATGATATCGACCCGGCCCATCACATCGCGATATTCGTGTACCCCTCGACCGGTTTTACCCACAAAGCCGGTGGAATGGCACTCATCGCTCATAACCAGGGCGTCGTATTTTTCGGCGAGGTCACAGATTTTGTCGAGCCGGGCAATGGTACCGTCCATCGAAAACACACCATCGGTCGCGATCATTTTTGTCCTGGCACCGGAAGCCTCTATCAGCCTCTCTTCCAGCTCGGCCATATCGTTGTGCTTGTAAACAAACCGCTGTGCCTTGCATAGCCGAACACCGTCTATAATGGATGCGTGGTTCAGCTGATCAGAGATAATCGCATCCTCCCTGCCGAGCAGGGGTTCAAATACCCCGCCGTTGGCATCGAAAGCCGCGGCATAGAGAATGGCATCATCGGTACCCAGAAATTCCGCCAGTTTTGCCTCGAGCTCTTTGTGGATGGTCTGTGTTCCACAGATAAACCGAACGGAAGACATGCCATAACCGTAGTTGTCGATCGACTTTTTTGCCGCTTCAATCACGCGCGGATGCGAGGAAAGCCCGAGGTAGTTGTTGGCACAAAAATTGATCACCTCATCGCCCGCGGTTGTCCGGATTACTGCCCCCTGGGGTGTTGTGATAACGCGTTCTTCTTTATAAAGACCGTCTTTTCTGATCTGTTTGAGTTCTTTACTTAAATCCTGTTTCAGAGTAGAATACATGTATCTGATGATTATGCCATCCTTAGCAAGTAATTATGCCCGTTGCGGGCAACACTTTTGGCAGATGACGATGAACTGGTCACCCGGCAACCACTAATTACACCTGGAACGGGCAAGACTATTTTAAGGTGACAACCTTGTCACCAGTATTTATTTACGGCTCAATTTAACAATTTCAGGTCAGATTTTTCACGGGATGCGCAGTGCCTTATTGTTTACCGCCAAAGCGATCGGATCGGGACCGGATATGCAACTATTAAAAAAAATCAGGCTATCATTTGGGGTGTGCCCCGTGGCCGGGTGTATCAGGTACAGATCACCTAACACACAACCGAAACAACAAAACAGGTACAAACATGAAAACAATAAAAACCTGTCATCAAAGAGCCTGGATGGCAGCAGTACTGGCAGTATTTCTCTTTACCGCATGCGATACGGTAAATACCAGCCTGGGCAACCTCACCGACGAAGATATTGCGGCCATCCAGAGAATTATCGGAGACGCTATCTCGGACCAGGGAGAAGGTTTCATGTCGGAGATGTACGACATCACCCGGACCGGCACAGCCGCTGCAGGATGCCATCCACAAAATAGAATTTGAGGGACGCCGCGAGGGATTCCATAAAGGCCCGTTCCGCAGTTCGGAGTATCTGCGGCGTGGAACCTGGATCCTTGAAGGCGTGAACACCAGGGTAATGACACTTGCAGGACGGCAAAACAACAACGGCACCATGTCGGTAGTGCTTCGCGAAGGGGGCACCGCAGAGCGCGTGTTCGATCTCAGGTTTGAGGTGGTCGACGTAACCATCACCCAACCCGGCAACGAGACGGAACAACTCGAACAACACGTGACCGGTACCATTAACTACCACATCACACTCACCCATACGCGAAATGGTGACACCAGGGTTGTTGAAAACCGTGGTACGATCGAACTGAACCGAGACGGCTCGGCCCTGCTGAGACACATGGGCCTGTCAAGAGTGATAAAAATAGATCTCACCACCGGTGAGGTCGAAGAGACACCATCAAGATAGCAAGCAACACACCGTACCGGGCAGACCGGCCGTCTGCTCCGGTTACTTATAACCCACCGGCCTGAAAAACGAAAATTCCGGTTACCCTGACAACTCCGAAATGAACACCCCGCTCAGCCATAACGACTCCGACCTCAGGCTTGCCCGCAACATCGGAAGCCTGACCGAGAGTGGTCTGCCCCTGGCCGAAGAATTGCAGGACCACAGCCGCTGGATGGATCACCTGCTCACCTTAAAAGCAGAACAGCCGGCTGGATGCCTACCATCGACTGGATCTGGGCATCCGCTATGAACGCCCCTTTTCCGGGTTCGATCTGGAGGTTAACCTGGCGGCTTATAACGTGTACAACCGCGACAACACGTTATACCGCGACCCGGTTATGGTCATTAACCGGTCGGAACGCGTTATTCCGGTAGCAGAATTCATCTACCTTGATGTGTACGATCTCAGGTTTAAGCCGTCCTTCGAAGTCCGTTTCCGGTTTTAGTAATTCCGTTTCTGGCAATTCCGGGTTCTGGCAATTCCGGGATTCAGCAATTTCAGGATTCAACAAATCCGTTTCTGTCAAATCCGGGTTTCAGGAATCGAGTAGGAAGATAAAAGTATCCAGGGATACTTTTATCTGTCCTCTCACACCACCGTACGTACGGTTCCGTATACGGCGGTTCATGAAGCCTTTGAAAGTTTCAGGTGATGGTCGGTCAGACGTATGAGCCCGATGGATTCAAAGAATTTAGCAGGGTAGGCCTGATTCATGTGGCTGGCTCCGGCGTTCCACCATGGGCCCCGGCCATTGGTGGCCGATTTCCAGGCTCTTGCCTCGTCCAGCCCTGCTTTCATCAGGCGCTTTGCCCGGGTAAACGTGCGTTTCCACTGTCGCCATAGTACGCACCGCAGGCGGCGACGTATCCATCCATCCAGTTCTTCAAGGATGCCTCGTACCTGCGTGTGCCGGAAGTAATTCATCCAGCCTCTTAGTACAGGCACGAGCTTGGCAATCAGTTTGGACAGGCTTTGTCCGCGTCCGGCCCGGAACAGGTTCCTGAGTTTTCCCCGCAGTCGTTGCACCGATCCGGCAGCGATCTTCAGCCACCCGTACCGGGGCAGGCCGGTAGCGGCCCTGCCTGAGTTGTTCTTTGATCACCTCCCAGCGCGTGCTAAGCCAGTCCGCCAGCTCACGATGGGCGTAGCCCATAGGCAAACCGGCAGATCTCCCCGGGTAATGCGCATTCACCTTGCCGCTTATGCCCGCCAC
>JBLRWO010000002.1:0-196302 GCA_047921215.1 Cyclonatronaceae bacterium
CCAGGAAAGTAACAGGTATGCAAGTATCAGTATTTTGGTTGCCCAATTAATAGTACCACTATTAAAACTGATCACAAGTGATAGTGTCCATGCAACTATACCTACCAGAAATATCCGGTTTGCATATTTACGGAATGGCAAGAGTGCTTGCCGGAATTGCTCAACCGCATCCATAATTCCTCCGGTAATTTATTCACAGTAAGCTAAATCAATAAAAACAGATAATAACGCAGCATATTTAACTGTCGTTGCTATACCTGCACAGAGCGCATAGGCAATCGTTGTCGTCGTACAGCCAATCATCGCCAACATCCAGGCAGCTTCTATCGCTACAATTTGAGCCGCTGCTGCTGCTGCCGCCGCCTCACAAAGCACGCTATCCCCCGAACCCTTTACATCACCGGCCGGCATCGATTTCTGTAAAAAGCTCTGCATCTCGTGCACGTTCATCCTCTTCATTTCAGGGTAGGCATCAATCATCGACCGGGCCACCGACGTTAAATAGGCACGTTCAGACGGAAGCATTACCGTTTCCATGATTTGAGTGAGCCGTTCACCTTCGGCAGCGGAAAGATCCTCTGCATTCTTTTCAGTTAGTGTTCGTAACCCGGCCAGGTCCTCGGTTGTTATCCGGTTCCTGACAGGTATTATAACATTTTCCTCAATCATTTGCATATGTAATGCAATATCAAAGGGTTCTTCACTTGCAACAGGTGTGTTCCTGTCGCATGCAACCATTGCTATCAGTGATATGTGTATCAGATATATCCAGGTATGTTTTTTCATATTGTGCTCCGTTATCATCACGATGAATAGGTATTGGTGATATACACCGGATGCGTTCGGTCCGTTTAAACCCGGTGTTTATAACAGAGCCAAAATAGCGGGGTGCCTTACATCGAAAGGCATAAAAAATCCTGCCGGCATATACATATCCGGCTTAAGACGGGCAAGAGTGCCACCCCCTCACTTCATCCCGTACCGTATCAGCCGGTAGGGCATTTTCTGTAACTGACACCTTATTGACCACGTTATGCCATAATTTACGATCATATCCCTTTCATATTAACATCAATTAACCGCCCCTCTGAGCACCCACACCCTCAAACCGTAGGATATATAACTTATTATTTTTAGCCTGTAAGGGTTACTCCCGTCAGACAACCTATTTTATAAGGCTACTATTACGGGAGAATTATATGCCGGCCGGTTTCAGCGTTTTGCAATACCTACCTGGTGACTATTCCGGGCAGATTATTCTGTGCCGGATATCCGGGTTAATAATTTTTTATTTAGCTACATTGAATGGAAGTGTCAAATGATCCGTAATTACCACCGGAGTTGAGCGACATGAAACTGTATATCAAATATATGGTTAGCCTGCGCTGCAAGATGCTGGTGTCGTCAGAGCTGGAAAAACTGGGCATCGACTGTATTTCTGTTGACCTGGGCCAGGTTGAGATACGGGGTGACATTTCGGATGAACAGCTGGAAACCCTGAGAACGAATCTGCTCAATTCGGGTCTTGAGATCCTCGACGACAAGAAAAAAATACTGGTTGAACGGGTTAAAGCTGTGATCGTAGAGATGATTCACTACGCAGACGATATCCCGGTGGTGAACGATTCCGATTACATCAGCGAAAAAGTGGGGTATGACTATACCTACCTTTCCAACCTGTTTTCCGAGGTGAAGGGCATCACCATTCAGCAGTTTATCATCATTCACAAGATCGAAAAGGTGAAGGAACTTCTGCTCTACGATGAACTGAACCTGACCGAAATCGCCGATCTGATGCACTACAGCAGTGTATCCCATCTCTCCAATCAGTTCAAAAAAATTACCGGCCTCACGCCCACCTATTTCAAGTCCTTTAAACTCAAAAGGGAAAAAAACCTCGAGGACCTGTGATCTATGCAATGTATGGCCGCCGCGGTATAACGCTGGTAATGTCACATTCCCATACCTTATTTATGTGGCAGCCGGGTTGCATGCAACCTTCAGGCTTCCGGAAACATTACAGGAGACAGTGATATGGCATACAGCAAGATGTACAACGGCGCGGAAGCTGTTATTGAACGCCCGGCCGGGAACCCGGCATTTTCCGGTGAGATCAACAACCCCTTCAGCCAGACCGGTGCCCCGGATTTGAATTCCCGGGAGTTACATACCCGCCTCGGTGTGATCAGGGAGCTGTATATGGCAGAAACCAGCCCTGCCGGAAAAAAACAGTTCCGGAATGAGGCGCACAGCATTAAACTGCTGATCAGTGTACACCGCCGGAAAATGTTTATTTCGGCAGGATCTCTGCTGCTTGCAGTAATTTTCCTGATTGTTTTCCTGCAGAACATCGGTCTCGCTGAATGAATAACGGAACAACACATGCGGTCTCGTAAAGTACATAATGCCACCCGTTCCAACGATACTGCAGACCAGGGGGCTGATCGCTTATGGATGATGTTCAGATCAGAACCGTTGATGGATTTGTATGTAACATATACAAGGCTTTATTGAATTTATATAACATAAATGTTCATGATGTTTCTGATATTTAATTATGGAAAAACCAATACTCAAACCGGATGTCGACATATCCAAAGCGTTTATAATTGTGGAAATCATCGAATATGTTCCTGATTCTGTGGTAAGCAAGACCATCATAAAAAAGACCACAGGTAACATCAGCGTCGTTTCTTTTGATGCTGGTGAAAAACTGGAGGAAAAAACCTCTCCGTTTGATACGTTCATTCAGATTATTGACGGCAAGGCGGAAATTTTTATAAATGGTCTGTCCACGCTTCTTAACACCGGAAGCTCTATCATTATCCCGGCACATTCACGCAACTCCATCAAGGCAAATAACAGGTTCAAAATGATCTCAACAGTCATTAAAAGTGGTTATGATGAAGTAAGCTGATGCGCCGTGCTGAACCCGGACCCGGTTAAACGCCGGAATCAATCCTTACTACTGTCAACGTCTTTTTAGGAAGTACAATGCCGGATAAAACCAAAAATAGTGAGCTGGATAAAACATCCTGCACGAACATGTTTAATCAGAGAGATAAAGCTTGAATGCGGATGAGAGAGAACAGATTGCAAACGTCATATAATCAGGCAGACAGGTTTTGACAGCCTGTCTGTTTTTTTTGAACGCTGATCACATAAACGATCCCTTGATATGAAACATGAAATACCAAACAATGCGGGCAAAAAACTATATATACGGTTTATGGCCAGCCTGCGCTGTAAAATGATCGTAAAAGCTGAAATGCAAAAGCTGGGCATAAAACATTCCGTATCGGTTCACGGCGCCATTCAGTTTACCAACGAGTGCACGCAGGAACAGTTCACTCTGCTCGACCATAACCTGCGGAAATATGGTATGACCCTGCTCGATGAGAGGCGCAGTTCCATGATCGATAAAATCATAAACGAGATCATTGAAGTGATCCACTATTCCGATGAATTGCCGAGGTACCGGTACGCTGAAATTATCAACGAAAATATCGGGGGTGCAGATATTTCTGTACTTCAGATATTTTCGGATGTGAAGGGTGTCTCCGTTCTGCATTTCATTGTACTTCAGAAAATTGAGCGCATTAAGGAAATGTTGATGTACGAAGAACTGAGCCTGGCCGAGATCACCGAAAAACTTTCCTACAAGAATGAAACGTTTATGATCGCCCAGTTCAAAAAATACACCGGGCTGTCACCCGAATATTTTATGAAAATGAAGTCGGAACGCGACAGATTACGTGTGCATACACTAAATCCTGATAAAACAGTCGCTTAAGATCCGCACCCGTCAGATCAGCAATTGTTATCATAACGCTCCTGGGGGATGCGGCTGTTATACGCAAACGATAAGGCTGACACTATTCACTTAAGACTGGTGCTGACAGGTTCGATGCCCGGGTTCCGGCTTGCCATACCATATTGTTCATCAATACACACACTGCACGACCTCATGCCGGTTTGTGGAATATTACCGGCAATGCGATACGTAATACTGAAAACAATACGTACTACTTAAAAAAAACAAAATGATGAAACCCGACGTCCAAAAAACCGCTGCCGAAAACGGCTTCATCCGCATCATGTTGCCGGGCAAAGATGAACTGGTAACCATGCTTGCCGACGTTCAGACCAGGTTCGATATACTGGCAAAGGAAAACCATGATTTGGTTACTCTGCTGGCGGGAACCGGTACCGGAACCCTGTTCGTGGATAAAAAGCTCCGGATATTGCGCTATTCCACCGCTGCCGGTGTTATTCTGAACCTGGTACCGGGCGATACGGGCCGGCAGGCAGGTGCCGCGGTTTCAAACCTGGTTGATTACACCAGCCTGGCAGCCGATATTGGAATCGTTATAGATACCCTCAAACCCATGAGAATCGAGGTTCAGACCACCGAAGGCAAATGGTATACCATGCACATCATGCCCCGCCTGACGCACAGAAAGGTGAGGGAGGGTGCCATGATCTCCTTTCAGGAAATCACAAAACACAAGCGGGCAGAAGAGGCAAACCGGTTAAAACTCGAAGAAAAAGAGACGCTTCTGAAGGAAGTTCACCACCGCATAAAAAACAATATTGTTTCCATTGAGTCCCTTTTATTGCTGCATGTTGATTCCGTTACCAGTGCCGAGGCGTTATCGGCACTACAGGATGCCCTGGGCCGGGTCAAAAGCATGCGGGTATTGTATGATATGCTGCTGATGAGCGAAGTCTACGATAGAATTTCCGTTCGCAAATATACCGAAACCCTGCTGGAATCACTGTCAGAACTGTTTCAGAATGGTATCCAGGTAACGATAACCAGGAAAATTGCCGAATTCCGCCTCGAGCCAAAAGACCTGTTTCATCTCGGTATAATCATCAATGAACTGCTTACGAATGTGATGAAGTACGGGTTCGCCGGAAGAAACAGCGGATTGATCCATGTATCGCTCAAAAAGTCGGGCCGGCATATTACACTTACCGTTCAGGACAATGGTGTCGGGTTTCCCGAGGGATTTGAAATGAAGAAGACGACGGGTTACGGGCTTATGCTGGTGCAGATGCTGAGCAAACAGCTGGGCGGATCGCTCAGCATGGAAAACCTGAACGGGGCAAAAACTGAGTTGACCTTTGATGCCCGAATGCTGACCCGGGCACGTAAGGTCTCCCGTAAAACAGCGCAGCTGTAAGTTCCGGATGCAAGCCGGCCGGGTGACCGGACATCGGGGCGCAAGACAGTACGGGGAGTTTTACCGGACCTGACAGGTTGACTGTCCCCCAAGTGTGAAATATACAAGTCTTTCTGCCCCGCATATAACATACCTGGATTGCAATCCACATACATTCCTAGTGTGGAAACAGGTCCACAACTGACCCGCAAGTAGCGGGAAAAAAGTCCCGATAATGATGAAAAAGATACTTATAAGTGGCCTGACAGCTCTGCTGCTGCTGGCGTTTGTTCCGGTTCAGGGTGCTGCATTTTCCGATACGAACAAAGTGCCCGTTAGTGAAACGAATACGCTCATTATGAGAGAACAGGTACTGATTGAACGTCTCGATGAAATCAAAGAGATGGATAAATCAGTACTTACGCGTTCTGAAAAGAAAGAGCTTCGTAAAGAAGTGCGTGAAATCAAACAGGAAATCAACGGCAACCGGGGCGTGTTCATTTCGGTAGGGTCGCTGATCCTGATCGCCCTGCTTCTGATTCTTCTGCTGTAGACATATCAGCGGGTCTGATCAACACTCATCTTCAACGAATACAATATGACCATGAAAAATGCAGGCATCATTATTCTGATAATCGGGCTGTTGTTTACCCTGGTTACCGGCTTCAATTATGTGACCAAAGAGAAGATAGTGGATATCGGGGATATCGAAATCAGCGCCGATAAAACACACAGAGTAGACTGGTCACCCGTGGCCGGTATTGCCGTGATGGTTGTCGGTGGCGTGATATACCTGGTTGGCACCAAAAAATGATCGCTCCGGTTCAACTGTTCGCTAGTTACATACTCCCCTGATTCGAAGCGAACTGACAGTACCACCGGTGTCTCCTTCATGATGGTGCTACCCCGAAGTTAGTGCCACTTGGCACAATAACAGGGGCGAAATTTCTTGCCCGGTACTCCTGCATCTTTCTAAAAAGGATGCGGGCATTCCGGCAAAAAAGGGAAAAGGCAGAAACGTTTTCAACGTGTAACATCAAACCAAAGAACAAACCAAATAACAAAATTATGGGTAATCTTCTATATATCGTGGCAGTAATACTGATCATAGCATGGCTGGTAGGTCTTGTCGGGTACGGTGCCGGCGGCCTGATTCACATCCTTCTGGTGATAGCCGTAATCGCAATCCTGCTGCAGGTCATTCAGGGCAGAAGGGTTGTATAAACCCGGATCCCGATTCGTCTGCATGACATACCATTGCCGGTCAGAATTGCATAACTGAATCACGCGCAGATACGGGCATATCCTGAAACCGTGTGCTGGTGAAGACAATTGCAATCACCAGCACTCGGAAGTAAGCGAACCCACACCTCATCCATTTACCTCATCTCAACCTCAAACCATGGGGGTTGACCGGGGAATTACGGCGCAAAAAATTGTTAAAACTCATTCATTAAAAAAAGGAAAAGAATAGTATGAAGAAACGAATTGCATTACTGGCTACCATTGGTGGAACGGCTACAGGATTTTTACTCGGGGTTATCTTTGCGCCTGGTAAAGGTTCGGCCACCAGGAACAGAATTACCGAAAAAGGCCACGAATACACCGATATTATTGCAGACAAATTCGATGATATGCTTACGTCGGTTTCGCATTCTTTTCAAAAGGGGGAAGATGAAACCAGGCAGATGGCGGGAAAAGTAAAGCGTGAAACGGATAAACTGATTTCCAAAGTAACAGTGTAGGGGGTTAATCAAAAGCTTTACCCGCTTGTGATCACTCGTCAGCCCGATCCGGACATCCCGGATCGGGCATGCCCCGTATCTGCTTGTACCGGAAGCAGTTCATCGGGAACAAAGTTTGATCCTTTGCTTCATTTCCTGTACTTCCTCGCCACCCTTCGGAGAGCCCTGTGCACTCCGCTCCCTTCTGCCGGCTACCGGTAACAAGTTTTCAGAACGTCATGCTGAGCGCAGCCCTGAGCAGAGGCTGAGCGAAGCGAAAGCCGGAGTCGAAGGGCGAAGTCGAAGCACGTTGTGGGATGCAATCCCACGATTAGGATCGTACGTATGGATAAATTTTATCCTCATGCACCCACTGCTCCGTGACCACGGGGCCACGCCCTTCGACTTCGCTGCGCTGCGCTCAGGATTGCGCTCTGGCTGACGCGTTTGCGATCTGCTAACAGCGGCAAGTTTGTCACCTTGCCATCAGTGTTGCCCGCGGACAAATTTATCTGCTATCAGCGGCAAGTTGCATGTCACATCCCCAATAGTGTTGCCCGTTCGGGGCAAAATTACCGGCTCACCATGACGGTGTCACCTCCCAAACAGTGTTGTGAATTTCACTCCCGGGTGAATGCGCCCTGCCGGCCGCACAAAAAAAACCGGACCACTCTGACTTGCAGCGTGGCCCGGATCAACCAAACCCCCGGTTATATGTTTGAGATTCTGACTCTAATTGGAGCCGGTACGGTCTTTAATAACCCCGGCCTGATCGGAGATCACTACTTCGACCCGGCGGTTTTGCCGGCGGCCATCTTCGGTGGCATTGTCAGCTACAGGATGTTGGGTACCAAAACCTTTGGTACGGATCCGGTTTGATGCCACGCCCTTGCTCATCAGGGCATTTTTCACATTTTCTGCCCTTTTGCCCGACAGGACCTGGTTGAACGCTTCCGACCCGATACTGTCGGTGAATCCTTCGATCATTATGTGCCGCTCGGGATATTCGTTCAGGAAGTCGCCCAGCTGATTCACGGTCTGCATACCGCCCGTTTTCAGGGTGGCCTGGCCGAAATCAAAGAGCACATCGCCCAGGGTCAGCACCAGTCCGCGGTCGGTGGGCCTTGCTTCGAGTTCACTCACTTTTTTCGCCAGATCTTCGGCACGCAACCGTGACTCTTCCGCACTCAGCCGTGCCGTTTCGGCGCCTGCCCGTGCTTCGGTGGCTGCTGCCCGTTCACGCTGTGCATCTTCCAGGGCGCTGGTGGCGCGTTGTTCGGAGCGCAGCGCGTCTGCCCGGCGTACGTCCAGCATTACCTGTTGACGTTCGGTTTCACCACGGGAAATTTCCTGTTGTGAGCCTTTCAGAAGGGCGGTTTCGCGTGCAATCACTGTTTTTCGCTCTGCAATATAGGCGTAGTGATCCACCTCGGTCCTGTCGGCTTTTGCCTCCCACAGTTTGGTGCTCATATCAAGCGCCTCTTCGGCCTCTTTCAGTTCAACCGGGGCCAGTCTAACGATGGATTCATCGTTGTGGGCCGCCTCATATTTCTCGCGTGCATCGTTCAGCAGCGGATTATTGGCCGGAGGCCCTCCGCAGCCGATCATTACGATCAGAAGCGGCAGTATGGTGTACCTTGCCAGGGGTTGTAACCATTTGTATTGTAACATAGTTGATTTCATTCTGTATACCCTCTGGTTGATTTCTATTTGTTTTTACGTTCAAGTTCTTCACGGAGAACACGGATGCTTTCCCTCAGTTCTTCGGACGCTTTCTGCGATTTGGCCGACAGCGCTTTCACCTGGGCCACCTCGGCATCGATTCTGGCATGGTCCAGAAGGCGTATGGCTTTTTCATACTCCTTTTCTTCCACGGCATCGCGTGCCTGCTGAAGTTTGATCCCGGCATCCCGGAGTTCAAGCGGTGCGTATTCCTGGGCACCCACCTGTTCGGCCTGCTCTATCACCATTCTTGTTTCCGTAAGCTGCTGGGTCGGAGGGTTCGTACTGCCACAGGCTGCAATAAGACCGATTCCAACAATCATTGGTAGAATTTTCAGATATTGATTCATCATTTTGAATCCCTTTGATTAGGATGTATTGTCTGTTTTGAACTACAGGCTGTCTGTAGTTTGCACAGCTCCCGTTATCACCTTTCAATGTGCTCAGATTCAGCGGACAAACCATTACAACACGCCGGGGATGTGTTGTATATATCACGTATTATCGGGATAGCGGAAGCAGATCCGATCTGGGCACCTGTGTCCGGGTACCGGAAATGATCTGCAGGCCGTTTAGTGAGGCCTGTTTACTGCGCTCTTATTCTCACTGCACGGTTTAACCGTAAAAGCGGAATGAAACAAACAGCGGTTTAAAAATTAACGGTATCGGATTATTATTTTTTTTAATGACAGCAAAAAACAGGATAACTGTATATTCACACTAACCATCTGTTATTTAATTAACGATTGGCACGGCGTCCGCCTGCCGGCAGGCCGTTCCCGCCAGGGCAGTGCCGGCACCGCAACAGGTCATGATCCTGAATAAGCTAACCGGTAACAGTATGATTAAATACGACAAAATGAACATCCCGAACGTGCTTTCAGTCTCCCGCATCGTGGGCGTGCCCTTCCTGTTCATCCTCATCCATGTGGAACCGAAGGCATGGTTTGTGGGCCTGTATGTGGTGCTGGCCCTTACCGACTGGCTCGACGGCCTGCTCGCCCGCCGCTGGAACCAGACCAGTGAATTCGGGTCCATGCTCGACACCATCGGCGATGTGGCCCTGTACATGTCAACGGCGTATTTCATCATCGTGCTGTTCCCGCACAACCTGATGCCCAACCTGGGGTACCTCTATGTGCTGCTGGCCGGGTTTTTCGCGGTGATGGCGGTCTCGCGGGTGGTGCTGGGCAGGGTGCTCTTCCTGCACACCCACATCTCCCGCAGCGCCGCCGTGATCCTGATCGCGGCCTTCCTGCTTTCGTTCTATATCGATACCACCATGCTCATTCGCCTGGTAATGGTCATGTACATCGCCTCTTTCTGCGAGATGTGTGTCATTTTCATGAAATACGGGTCGGTGGATCCCGACACGCGCACCATACTCTGGCTGATGAAGGAGCGGGGTGATTAGGTTTCTTTTAAGATTCTGATCCGGATTTTTCCTGATCCGATTAAACCAGCTGCCCGGGCGGTAGTGCGGTGCCACCTGTATTCACCAAAAAAGGGTTCCGCCCGGGCAACTATTATAACCATATACCTCCGGTCAGTGCATCTTCATATCCATCTTCATATCGGCGTCACTGGTAGCACGTAATTTTGCCCCAATCGGGCAACACTATTCTGGAGGTGACAAGCAACTTGTCATCGGTATGATACTTGCACGAAACGTTCGTATTGAATGGCGTGAACACACCCAACGGATATTCGCGGTATATCCATACATGGCGGTCGTAGTGATCTTCGAACATATGAGCTTCATCCAGTTCAGTGGCAGGATCGTCGATAATAGGGTCGAAAGGTACTCCGAGATAGGAAGGCGGAGAGGTATGCCCAGCCTCATGCCGGGCATAACTTCAGGTTCAGTTTACAGTCCTGGATGCCATTGTGACCTAATCAAACTCGATCACATCCGCGGTAATCGTGATTTTTGCCTGTGTATAGAGGATGTAGTTGGTGGTGGCCGCGTCGTACTGAACGTTCACAAGTGCCAGTTTCCGTCCGCGGGACGATCCGTACTGCTCTTCGAAGGTGGTCCAGAGCGCCTCACGGGCATCCTTATACATGGTTTTTGATCCCTTGAGCGGGATGAGTCCGTACGACTGAGTGGTGAGGCCCCAGGAGTGGCTCAAACCCAGTATGGCGGCGTTCTGTGCCGATCCGGTCACATTCTGGGCCACAATCTGGTAATTGCCCTCATTCAGCTGTACCTGGGTTGCATGTGTTGCCAGGAAAGCCCCGGAATTTCCGCATCCGGTCACGATAAAGGCGAAGGTTAACAGTGTTAATAATGCGGGGAACGAAGTGCGTTTCATATTATTTTAAGGTTTAAGACAGGTTCAGAAATGATAGACCATGCCGGTTGGCATGCATGGTGTATTCTGACGTTTTCCGCGATTTTTTGTTACAGTCCCCCACCCTCACGCTGAGCGCAGACCCCGGCTGCGCCCTTCGGCTTAACTGCGTTGCGCTCAGGGCATGCCCGGGGCTTGCGCTACCGGTGACAAGTTATCCACCGTCATCCCGAGCGCAGCCGCGGCGTAGTCGCGGCGTAGTCGATGGACCCGTAAGATTGCATCCCACGAAAATATTGGACCTCCTGGATAAATCGTGCCCTTAGGCACCCATGACGGAGGGACACTCACCTTCCCGGCACGGGGCTACCGGTGACATCTTCCCAAATCACTTCGCCGTTCACATGTTCATATGTTCACTTGTTCCCTAATTCAAAAACTTGCTAACAACATTACCGGTGTCACCTCCCAAATTGTGTAGCCCCGCAGGTGCGATATTACCCGCTACCGATGACAAGTTGCTTGTCACATCCAGAATAGTGTTGCCAGCTTTGGGGCAAAATTTGGGGCTACCAGTGACATCCTCCCAAATCACTTCGCTGTTCTATTGTTCACATGTTCTACTGTTCCCTAATTCGAAGCATATTAACAGCACCATCGGTGTCACATTTCAAATAGTGTAGCCCCGAAGGGGCGAAATTACTTGCTCAGAATGACGTTTTAAGTCACCCTTTTCTCGGGTTGTTCAGGCAGTGGTCAACCAGGTCTTCGATCATTGCCGTGCCGGCGCACATCACCGTGTCGGCGGCGCCCCAGTAGAGCTTGATGCTGCCGTCATCCTCGGGTACCGCACCGCAGGTGAACACCACGTTGTGCACGTATCCTGTTATCTCCCACGGATCTTCCGGCTGCAGGATCCAGTCGTCGCCGATGGCAATGATCCGTGAGGGATCGTCAAGGTCGTGCAGCGCAACACCCAGCCGGTACACGCAGCCGTCCATGGTCGGGAAAACCCCGTGGTAGATGTTCAGCCAGCCGCGTGGTGTTCTCACCGGCGGGGCACCGGGACCGATTTTCATCTCATCCCAGTGGTATTTCGCGGGGGTCATGATCAGCTTCGACTCGCCCCAGTACCTCAGGTCGGGCGAATACGAGATCCAGATGGCCCAGGGCGAAATTTCGGAATGCGGACGGTCGAGCCGGGCATATAACCCGTTAAATTTTGCCGGAAAGATCACCACATTGCGGTAATCGGCCTCCGTGATGAGCGAAAACCGCTCAACGGTATTGAAATCGCGCGTTTTTGCCAGGCCGATCCTCACACCGTGCCTCGAATAGGCGCTGTAGGTGATGAGGTACTCCCCGTCAAGAAAGGTGATCCGCGGATCTTCTATCCCGTACTCCTCGTACTCCCTGAAGATGCCCTCCGTAGCCGGCACCATGAATGGTTCAGGGTCTGCCGTAAAATGGAACCCGTCCGCGCTCTCCGCCTTGCCCAGGATGCTCCGGCCGTTGTGCCTGTGCGACCGGAAAATCATGATGTACCGGCCCTCATGTTTCACGACCCCGGCATTGTGCACCGTCGCTACCGGATAGGGCACATCGTCGCGGGTAAGGATGGGATTGTTCTTATATCGTTTAATCGGCATTTTTTTAAGTTATAAGGTTAAATGGTTAGCTGATGCGTTGAACAACCATGGATTTTATGATTGAATCCGGCTAAATGTGTGAGATCACTATGATTGGTGGCTACTGCCATCGGCCATGAACCCGGAAAGTCGGAAAGTCATAGTTCACTTCTTTTTTATTATATTTTTATGTTCATAGCTGAATAATTCCTCAAAACACCCATTATTCTGGTTTGGAATAACACGTATACATCATATATAATCAACAAGCAGATGAGCGACAGATCTACAAAGAAACTGATTGAAGAAATTGAGTCTCTTCCGGTTGAAGACCGGATGATGGTCGCTGAATCGGTGCTGAATACATTAAATCCTGCTGATCCGGAAGCAGATTTAATTTGGTTAGAAGTTGCAGAACGGCGTCTTGATGAGCTTAAATCAGGAAAGGTTGCTGCCATCCCCGGTGATGATGTATTCAGGAAAATCCAACAACGGTTTTCGAAATGAATTACAGCTTTCATCCGAAAGCTGAACAGGAGTTGACATCGGCTATCGACTATTATGAGGATCAGCACAGGGATCTTGGTTTCAGTTTTGCGATTGAGGTGTTACTGACGATACGAAGGATAACAGCACATCCTGCATCCGGAACAACAATAAGTGGCAGAATCCGCAGACTTCTCATAAATCGGTTTCCTTTTGTGTATTATATCATTTTGATGAGGTACGTAATCAGGTTTTCATCGTTGCCATTATGCATTTGCGAAGAAACCCGGATTACTGGAAACAGCGGATTGAAGATTGACCTGTGTACTGGTTCAATCGTCATGCTGAGCGCAACGCAGTGCAGCTGCGTGAAGTCGAAGCATGTGAGCAGTGCCATGGCACTGCTCTATTAGTGACAAGTTATCAAACGTCATGCTGAGCATGGCCCGAGCGCAAGCCCGCTCAGCGGGCTGAAGCCGAAGGGCGCAACGCAGCACAGCCCGAAGTCGAAGCATGCGCAGTTTTCACTATGTGCCGAGCTGAGCAGTGCCTGGCACTGCTCACATGCTTCGACTTCGGGCTACGCCCTGCGCTCAGCATGACGAGCGCTTATGGTTCAGGGGTAAAAACGACCGTAATTGCATCATGGGCTCCTTTCTGCACAAATTCTATACGAATCCGGTACACATCCCCGTCTTTTTCCGTGGTCCATTCATCCGTCCGCTCTCCGTTTATCAGCACGCTGTCAACCGGGTACGGACTTTCAAAATTCGCCTCCACCCGGTGACCCGGGAAACCGGCCACATCCACCTGCATCTCCCTGTTCGCCTCATCATACGTGGCCTGTTGCAGCATGGCACTCAGCCCGGTCAGCAGCGGCGACGTTAACCGACCCAGGGTGATTTCAATCGTGCCACTGCCCGTATTCGTATCCGTGCCCATACCCGGTACGTGACCGTTTCCGGAAGTCGTTCCGCCCTGAGAGCCCCATCTGCCAGCCGCATCCACAACGTACGGCAGCACCGTCGAATATGCCCGCTCGCCGTTCAGACGGATCTGTGCCACCCGGTCGTCCGCTCCGGAGCCGGCCTGCACATGCACCATCATATTCCGCCCGCCCGAACTCAGCACAAATTGTGCCTCGTCCTGATCATCCGGCAGCCAGGGGTTCACTGCAATGCTCCACTCGTTCTCTTTCACCCCGTACAGGTTGTACAGGCTGTACAAATACCAGGCGGCCGCCCAGGTGAACTGCGGCTTGTCGATCTTGCCGTACACCGACGGATCGTCTTTTTTGCTTACCCGGTATTCGTACATGGCCGGCTGACCGTTCGGACTGTTGATGATCCCGTCGAGGGTCATCACATCGCGGATAAAGGTGAGCGCCGCGTCGTTATTGCCGGTCTCCATCAGCGCCAGCGCATACCACGCGTTTCCGTGCGGCCAGATCCCGCCATTGATGTAGTAGAACGGGTCGCCTACTTCACCTTCAACGAGCTTCAGGTAGTCGGTGAGCAAATGGAAATCCATCGGATACACCGTGTAAACCCCGATTTTGGGATCGACGATCATCTCACCGGCTGTTGCGGCCAGCTTCTCTTTCCGGTCAGCGTCGAGCATATCGTAATGGTTGCCCAGCAGCGAGCCGATGTAATAGTGCGCATCCAGCGAGCCGTCTTCGAAATAGTTGATCAGGTACTCCTGCTCATCGCTCCACAGTTTATCGTTCAGCGCCGCCTGCATACGGTCGGCACCGGCCTCCCAGTCGGCGAGGTGCTCCCCGTTTTCGCCGAGCACACTCGAAATGAACACAAAATCCCTCAGGGCCTTGGTCGCAAGGATGGTGGTGTAGGATCGCGGACCGAAATTCCAGGCAATATCCCACCAGTCGGGCCGGTAGGAGTAGATGATGTCGTCTTTCCTGTGGATCTGAAAATCGGCCACACTTTTCGCCAGGTAGGGGTACATCTGCTTCAGGAAAGCCTCATCGCCGGAATGGCGCAGATAGCTTGCCGCCGTGATCACGAACCAGAAGTGGTTCCAGTTGTCGGGCGGGGCCATCTCTTTGGCGAATCCGAGGTCCTTCCAGTAGTAGGCATGGGGGATCACATAATTCGAATCGGCAAGGCTGATGATGTAAGCCAGGTCCTTTCTCACCCTCGGCAGGTCGAAATTGACCGCCCCCAGGTTGCTCAGCAGCACATCGTGCGTAAAGTAGAAGTTGTACTGCGCCGGACAGGGCATCGGCTGCATACTCCCGTCTATATAGTGCATATTCGCCCCCAGGATGCCATGCGACCACAGTACGGATTTGTCGAGCATGGGATCGCCGGTTACAAAGGGCTTCTCCCTGATCTGACTGAGGATGTGTTCTTCGTACGCATCCGTCTCCTGCCGGTGGCTGGCCATCAGCCTCTCCACCAGCTCCGGAGCCTCCCCCTGCGCCGCCGATCCGGTGATCTGCACCACCGTCATCGTTTCGCCCGGCGCAAGCGTCTGCCGGTACAGATTTCTGAAGGCCGGGGTGTGCGGATCTTCACTTTCCATCTGCTGTTCGTTCGGGGTCGTACCCGCCTCCGGATTCCGGTGCAGATCCTGGCTCCAGTCTTCAATGTCTTCGTGCCAGCGGGGTGGTACCGGCAGGCTGTCGAGCGTGCTTTCCGTGCTCCGGGCCACGGGCATCAGCCCGGCATTGGCCGAAAACAGCTGCACATGCTGCGTTTCGGGATCGTCGAACTGCAGATACATGGCGGCACCCTCATCCCTGTATTCACCGCGGGCCTTGTCTTTGATGCTGTACGTATGGCTGGTTTTAAGGCTGGCCTGCAGATCGGTGTAGAGTTCGAATTCCCTGGCTTCGGTACCCAGGTTTTTGATCTCGTACTGCACCACAAACGCCGGGCTGTCTTTGGAGAACCGGTAGCTGACGGCGACAGACTTCTGCTCATCGGCCTTGCTGAAGGTCACTTCGTAGGGCGTCTGAACGGTTTCGTACGGCTCCATGCCGATCCACTCCCGGGCGCCATCGCCGATCCGTAACCCCGTCACCATCGATTTCCACTGGTCGCGGGTCCAGTAGTCGCTGCTCAGGTCGATGCTGTTCGCCACCGGATAATAAAAGCTCACCCGCATGGGCAGCGGCGAACTGTGGTGAAACTCCAGGCCCACGTACGGGCTGCCCACTTCGATGGATGCGGCCCCGCTGAACGGGACCTCCAGCGATGCTTTCAGTTCGGTCAGCAGCCGGTTCAGCAGATCATCCTGCGCCTGCGTATTCACCCCGGCCCGGTTCCCTGCCAGGGTCCCTTCATCCCGGCCGGCATCACAGGAGGCCGTGAAAACGGACCCCGCGAATAAAATGGCCGCAAGGCAATAGTTAAATGTTAGCTCATTCCTTTTCATATCATTCCTTTTCAAGCTCATCCAGCAGCTGTTTCAGGTTGATCCGCGCGCCGAAAATCCGGCTGTCGGCCCCCGCGTACGGAATGATTACATCCTCATCGTAAAGGTAGTTGGCACAGGTGAACAGCACATTGTCTACACCGAGGCTGGCATCGCCCTTCTGCTCTTCGGCCCCGGTCGGGCGCATCAGCGGTTCGATCCGTTTGCCCACATGGCACACGCCCGGCTCGGGGAAATCAATAATCGTGGCTGCCAGGTCGTACTCACGCTCGTTATTCGGGGCAAAATGACCCTGGTGGTAGATCACCAGGAAACGGTTGTTGCCCAATGCAATCGGCGGCCCGCCGGCCCCGATCCACGACTGACGGAATTCACGGTACACGTAGCTGGCCATCAGCTTTCCGCGGGTCTCCCAGGGGCCGTTGATGTCGGAGGCTTCGGCCAGGTGGATCGATTTCGGATCGGGCCCCGCCATCGGCCGGTGCAGCATCATCCATTTATCATGTACTTTTTCGGGAAAAAAAACTGCATTTTTGTTGTTCACGTCGTTCAGGTTACCCTTCAGCGGTCCGTGCAGCTTCCAGTTTACAAAATCGTTCGTTGTGCCCAGGCAGATCTGTACACTGTTCTGCCCCCGCTTTTTATCGACATAGTGTCCGGTGTAGAGAAACCGGAACTCCCCGTTGATGTACGAACAGCGGCCGTCTTCAACACCCAGGTTGTGGAAGGAATCGACCGGCGAAATGACCGGGGTCTCCCGCCGCCATACCAGGTCGAGGCCGGGCGTGAATACCGCCAGCCCCATGTACGACGGGGCAAGGCCTTTGGAGGGTACAACCCGGCCCTGGGCACGGTACAGCATGACCGCGGCGGAGCCGGCGTCTGTCAGCTGTTTCTTCTGACGGTCGTCGAGGCCCCATTTGCGGATAAGAGCCTGCAGCATGGCGGGATCATCAACCAGTACCACGCCCGGGTTCAGCACCACGCGCGATTCCCAATCGCTGCCCTCCCGGGGGGTAAGTATGGGCTTACCCCCATGCAGACGCTCGATTGGCAGGGGGTGGGTCAGTTCAATGCTGCGCGGCGCACCGGGTTCGGTTACGGGATCGGCATCTGGAAGGGCATCTGCCGCATCGTGGCCGTGGCCTTCTTTTTTTTCAGGGATCGGATTTGACATGGTACTATACACTCACTTTTTTAAATGAAAGAAGCCACTCCAGCAACTCGTCCACCGGCACCTGCGCATGGCCGATCACCAGGTCGGCAGCCCCGTAATACACGTGCAACACCCCGTCGATGACCACCGCGCCCTCCGGGAATACCACATTGGGCACATCCCCGTGGACTTCGAAATCGAGTTCCGGCTCAAGTACCGGCACATTGGCCCGTGCGATAACGATACGCGGGTCTTCAAGGTCGAGCAGGGCCACGCCCATCCGGTACACATGATTTCTGTCGACGCCGTGGTAGATCAGCAGCCATCCTTCATCCGTTTTGATCGGAGTCGGGCCGGCACCCACTTTCTTCTCCTCCCACTCGAATTCGGAACTGAGCACAACGTGTTCATCCAGGTTCGCCATGTGGTCTTCCCACAGTCCGGCCGGCGGATTGATCAGCTGCTCAAGGCTGTCGAAGTACACGATCTGTATGTCGGGAACAATGCGGTGCAGCATCACGATTTTACCCCCGATGCGTTCAGGGAAAATGACGGCATCCTTGTCGCGGTGGTTCGGCGGGCCCACAATGGTGTTCGACTCGATGGTTTTGAAATCACGGGTGGTGGCCATTGCGACACGAACTCCGTCAACCGGGTCAAAGGCGGGACGACTCAGGGCCGTGTAGGTGATCAGGTAGAGGTCGTCGATTTTTGATATCCTCGGATCTTCGGCCCCGAACGCGTTAAAGAGTGCAGACGGGCCGATGAAGGGCGTATCGCGATACGTAAAATTCACCCCGTCGGTACTGCTCGCGTACCCGATCGTGGAGATGTAGCTGTCGTCGAAACCCGTTTCAGGTTCGCCCGGCGCACTGTCGGTCAGTGTGATGCTTTTGTATCCTTCGGCTATGCTGCGGAAAAGCAGGTGAACCCTGCCATCCTCATACCAGGCACCGGGATTGAAGACCGCGCCGCTTGCCCATGATAAATGTTTGTCCGGAGACAGTACCGGAGTACCCGATTTAATTAATTTCATGTTCGTTGGTAATAATTCTGTGTAGAAACAGGCTGTTTTTACTAATTTAAAAGAACGTACCTGTAATTTTCATTTGCTGTTTTGCTGCTGTGATGATACCGTTTTTTGAACTCCAACGTAAATCCGTTTTATGTGATCTGATGGTTATCATCTGGCGGTCAGACGGTTCAGTTCAGTTTCGATCATAAGTGATGAAACGGCGTCCGTAAGGTTCAGGACCACGGCGATCCGTTCAGCCTCGCCGTTCTGTTCAACGCTGAATACGCGGTACCGGTAGCGTTTGCCATCCTTTTCGACATCTGCCTGGGCGCCGCCTTTCGCGTACATCCATTTGTTCGCCACCGGATGCTGTTCCACTTCCAGGATGGTCATCAGTGCCTCGATGGTCGATTCCGCCCCGGAATTTCGGTTGATGGTGTTTTCATCGTTGATGCCGTCGAAGCCGTACCCTTGTTCAGGGTCGTACATCGGCTGCCCGGTAACGTTGTTGCCGGTGAACCAGCTCGCGGCCAGGCCCGCCATAACGGCGTATGTTTCGTTGCCCGTATTTTCGTACAACCGCAGCAATCCTACCGACACCGGCCGTACCGCATAGGCGATCTGCTCGAAATACCGGCGGTTCGACGGATCCTGAAGTTCGAAGGAGTGCAGCCAGTCGTTCACCAGCAGCCACGGGTAAAAATGGTTGGCCTCATGGAGTGCACTTTCCGTATTCCCGGCTTCGGCCAGGGCCATGGTCTGGGAATTTCCCCAGCCGTGCCAGCCGCCCTCCCAGGAGATGTGCGCACCGTACGGGGCTTCACTCAGATTTCCGTACTGCATCAGCGCCATCCCTTCCGATATTTTGCTGATGGCCTCATCATAGTTGCCGTGTGATGTGGCTTTGTCTGCCGCCACCAGCCCCAGCAGAAGCTCGCTCGACGCATCCGATGCCGTTCCGCTGATCAGCCACGCGGGCATGGGATATCCGTTTATTGTCTGCGTTTCGGGGTAGCTGGCCAGGAAATCGTTGATGCGCGGCAGCGCCCGGTCCACCGATTCCAGGCAGACCTGTGCAAAGGCGGGATCGTGCTGTGCCAGCACCCTCGCCCCGGTTCCCAGCGCCCAAACCGCCCGGCCGGCCCACCAGTTCATCTCATTCGCTATACTGTTCTGATGTGTGGTGTTGATGTCAAGGGCGTTCGACAGCACGAAATTGTAGTAGGTGCCCTCGTCCGTCTGCATGTTCAGGATGAACCTCAGCAGCTGAACCGCCTTTTCTGCCGACTCTTTGTCGCCTGTCAGCTCAAAATGACGCAGATAGACCACCGCCGACCGGGCCACATCATCCACGCACGAAACGCCCTCGTTCGGGTCGCCCACCCAGTGGTAATCGGGGGCCTCCGCGTAGATGTGGATTAGCCGCACCTGCTCGCCGTTATGCATAACCAGCTCGCCAAGGCTGTCGAGATGGTCCAGGTTTACGATGGATGGTTCTGCTGAAGCCTCATCCTGCACCGTTTCATCGGGGCTGCAGGCTGCGGTGAGCATCACAAACAGGATTCCAATGGCCATAATGCGGATTGCGGGTGCCGCGAATGAATTCAGTATGATTGTTTTCAGTGTATTTGCATTCAGTGTGCCAGCGTTCAGGTTTTTTGTTTTTAACGTGTTTACATTCAGCGTGCTGTCTTTCAGCTTTTTTGCGTTCAACGCGTTTGCATTCAGCGTGCCGGCGTTCAACATGTTTGTGTTCATAGTACTTGTTTTCAATGTGATTGCGTTCAGAGTGTTTGTGTTCAGTGCGTCTGTTTTAAATACATGCATGGGGTATGGTTTTTAGCTCTTCAGCCCCGTTGAGGCCAGGCTCTTGATGAAATGTTTCTGGAATATCAGGTAGGCGATAACCACCGGCAGTGCCAGCAGCAGCGCCGAGGCCAGCTGCGCCCCGATGCTCGAGTCGGCCCCGCCGCCCACGGCAAACAGCGCCACCATCTGCGGCATGGTCATCAGGTCCTGTTCGCGGATGATGATAAGCGGCCACAACACCTCGTTCCAGTTGGCCACGAACGTCAGGATCGCCACCGTCACAATGGCCGGCTTCGACAGCGGATAGATCACCCGGTACAGGATACCCAGCTCGCTGCAGCCGTCGAGCCGGGCGGCGTCGATCAGGTCCTGCGGTATGGTGAGGAAACTCTGCCGGAAAAGCAGGATGGCAAAGCCGGTAATCATGGTCGGGATGATCAGCCCGGCCAGGTTGTCGGTAAGGCCGAATTTCACGATCAGGATGTAGGTCGGGATCAGCGTTACCTGGAACGGCACCATCATCGTGAGCAGGCTTACGGCGAACAGGGAGTCCCTGCCCCGCCATTTGAGCCGTGAAAGGGTATACCCGGTAATCGATCCGAACGTAACCACCGAAAACGTGACCGCCGTGGTCACAATAAGGCTGTTGATAAAGCCCCGGCCGATAGGAATGCGGTTGAACACCATCAGGTAGTTCTGCAGCGTCCAGTCGATGGGCAGCAGGTCGATGTTGCCGATCTCCCCGTCGGGCTTGAACGTAGTAAAGATCATCCAGATAAACGGATAGGCGAACACGAGTGCGCCGGCTACAAGGGCGGTATAGAGGATGGTTTTTCTCATATCACTGGTACAACTCCGATTCGACGAAACGCCGCTGCAGGATGACCACCGTAAAAATGATGGCCGCGAAGAACAGCCCGAGGGTGGCCGCGTAGCCCATGTGGCCGAAATTGAACGCCTGGTTGTAGATGTAGAGCACGGCCGAAAGGGTTGAGTTCATCGGCCCGCCGCCCGTCATTACATAGGGTTCGATGAACAGCGAAAAACCACCAATCACCGACAACACCACCACGGTTACCATGGTCGGGTTCAGCATGGGCAGGGTTATATGGTAGAACCGCTGCCAGGTGCTGGTACCGTCGAGTCGGGCGGCCTCATAGAGCTGCGAGGGTATGCTCTGCAGCCCCGCCATGAACAGGATGATGTACAGGCCCACGTTTTTCCAGGTGGCCATCAGCGCAATCGACGGCATCGCCCAGTTACTGGATACCAGCCACGGCACATAGGGCAGGCCCAGTACGGCCAGGAACTGATTCAGCAGGCCGTTGTCGTACGAAAACAGCTGCTGGAACAGGATCGTTACCACTACGCCCGATACCACCACCGGCAGAAAGTAGAGTGTCCTGAAGAAGCCCCGCGCCCTGATCTCCTCGTTCAGCAGCACGGCGAAAAAGAGCGCCACAATGATCTGAAGGGGGATGTGCAGCATCAGGAAAACCCCGGTGTTGATGATCGACTGCAGAAAAACCTCGTCGGCGAAAATCCGCCCGATGTTCCTCATCCCCACAAATTCCATCGGCGTTACGATGTCCCAGCGGTGAAACACCAGCACGAACGAAAACACCACGGGATAGACAAAAAACAGCAGCAGGTGGGCCAGGTAGGGCAGGCCAAGGATCACGCCGGGATTGATTTTTCGGGGGTATCGTGCCATCAGTGGTTCCACTCCCTGATCACGCGGATCGCTTCGATCATCTCTTCGGTGGCCTGACCGGGCGGCATGGCCCCGTACACCGACGATTTTTCGTAATACCGGGCCACGGCATCGAGAATCTCTTTCAGGTCCCTGATGCTGTCGACCCCGCGCGTGTAGGCGGCCTGCTCGGCAAACCGGGCCAGCATGGGGTTCTCCCTGAAAAATGCTTCAAATTCGGGGTCTTCGAGCAGGTTTTTGCGCACGGGTATCTGCCTCGCGAAGCTGAGCAGCTTGTAGTCTGCCTCCTTCGTAGTGAGGTATTTCACAAATTCCCAGCTCTCTTCAGGGTGCTTCGTGGTCGAAAAGATGACGATGTTCTTATGGTCCCCGTACGAGTAGACATCTCCCTGGTAGTCATCAGGCACGGGAACGGGCGCGAAATCATACCGCAGTGTTGCCGGGGCGTTGTTTTCGAGATAGGCGATATTCCACGGACCGGTAAATTCGGTGGCGATCACATCATACAAAAACGCGTTGCCCTGCAGCGACGACCTTGGGAAATAGCTGTTTTCATACAGCTTCTGATAGAAAGCGAACACCTGGTCGGAGGCTTTCCGGTCGATGGCCAGTTCCCCCTTCTCAAAAAAGGTTTTGCCGCCCGATGCTGTTATATAGCTTGTGTAATAGTCGTAATACCGCTGCCACCAGATCGGGCGGATATCCCTGAAACCCATCCACTGATCCTTCCGGCCGTCGCCGTCGTTGTCGCGTGTGAGTTTTGCGGCCGCCGACAGAAACTCCGAGTAGGTGCGCGGAAATTCGTGAATGCCCGCCTGCTCGAACATGGTCACATTGTACTGTACCATGATGGGGTTGGTCTTCCAGGGAATCTGGTAGATGTGGCCATCGGCCGAGCGTACGCTTTCGATAATGTCCTCCGGAACCCGCTCGGTCATCACCTGCTCAAAATCGGGGAAGCGGTCGAGGGGGTACAGCCCTTTCGCCCGGATAAAATCGTTGGTGACCCCCGGCCAGATATTGGAGCAGACATCCGGCGTGGTACCTGCCACCATGGCCGACAGCAGCACCTCTTCGCTCGACTGACCAGCCGGCAGTGCCTGCAGTTTCACCTGGATGTGGGGATTATCGCGGTTCCATTCGGCCACCAGGTTCTGCGCCATCGCATACTCCTGGGGATTCGGTGCCGACCAGTAGGTGATAGTGGTAACTCCGTTGCCGGCATCACCCGCCGGGTTCGACGGATCACCGCATCCGGTTACAGCAAGAAGGAGGAAAGCCACAGAAAAAATGGGCAACAGACCGTGCAGACAGGAACACAATTCACGCAATGGAACGGGCAGACGGATACTAAATCCGGTCATAACCATCGGGTTATATGAAACATCCGTAATCAAATTCTAAAAACCGAGTCCGAGCGATATGGTATGGATATCGCCAAGGCGGCCGGCGCTTTTGTAACCGTAGCTGAATTTGGCCAGTACCCCGTTAAACAGTACCTGGTTCACGCCCAGGCCGCCGTTAATGCCCACCTCCACATCGTCGAGAAACAGGGATTCGTAGCCTGCCCGCAGGAAGACCCGCTCCTGGAAACCGTATTCCATGCCCACATTCAGGCTTTCGTAATTCGAACTGGGATGCAGCGCATCGATGGCAATCAGAACGGTATTCATGCGGGTGTTGATGGGCCGGAAAGCGATGCCGAACTGAAAGTTCAGCGGCAGGTTCCACTTGTCGGTTTCAAAATTGACCGGAACCTGGTCGTTGTTGCCCTGGCTTGTCGGATCGGGATCCACAAAGGTGCGAAGGTCCCGGCCCGCCATCTGCATGTCGGTACCGAAATTGGAGATGGTGGCTCCGATCACCAGTCCGCCGAAGAAATCGGTCCGGTATTTGGTGCCCAGATCGATCGCAAACGCCTGCGCCTTGGTATGCCAGATCCGCTGCTGGATGAACTTGACCGTACCGCCCACGCTGAACCGTTTCCCGACCATGCCCGCGTACGTAATGGCGGCCGACAGGTCTGCGGCATCGAAGGTTTCACCGGTTCCGTCCTGGAAGACTTCGGTGCGTACCACCATCTCGGGCACACTCAGCATGGTGAGCGAAAAACCGACGTTCCCGATTTTATCGAAATGGAATACCGCCCCGACGTAGTTGAAGTCCAGATCGCCGATCCAGCGGCTGTGCGATATCATGATTTCGTGCTTGTCGAGACCTGCAATACCGGCGGGATTCCAGTACATGGCCGAGGCGTCGTCCGATACGGCTACAAAGGCGGAACCCATGCCGGTGGCCCTGGGCCCAACGCCGATTTTAAGAAATTCGGCGGCAGTGGTGCCGGCTTTCGAAACCCGCTGCGCGTTTACGTCCGTCACTGTAAACACAAACAGGGCCGGTATGCATGCAAACAAAAGGTATTTCATCACTGTTTTCATAAGGCCTGTTTATTTAATGACTGCAAATTTGCCCCTGTGTTCGCCAACACCTTTGGCTTCAACATGGTACAGGTATACGCCGAAGGCCAGGTTCATCCCGTCTTTGGTGGTCAGGTCCCACGACGTCTGACCGTCGTCGATGCCCGATTCATGCTGCAGGGTTTTGACCAGTTCGCCGGTGATCGTATAGATGCGGATCGTGCACGACGGCGGCAGGTTCATGAAATAGATGCGGCGTTCGCCCCTGCCCGACCGGTAGGTATTCGACGGTTCAAAATTGCTGGATGCAACGTAGGGATTGGGCACCACGATGATGTTATCGAGCGATGACCGGGCCACCTGGCTGTCGAATTCAGCGCCCCTGATGCTGAACCTGAATTCATCGGCCGACTGGAAGGGCTTGTGGGTCCTGAACACCAGCGATGATGATCCCGGTGTCGGGGGTACCGGCACAACACCCGGATCCAGCACTGGGTCGGGCTCATACAGACGAACCGACCAGCTGGCCCGCCAGTTGCCGCCGGCGAACACCGGCTCCAGGCCGGGCTCCGTACCCATCAGGATCACGATCATTTCGCCGTGGTCATAGGCTCCGTTTTTGAGACTGTCAACATCTTCAATAAGGGCAAACCGTGCACGTTCACCAGTTGTCTGGTTGGTAATGCGGAAAGGAACCGGTATTTCCTGCATCCCGAAGGCCACCCTCATGGACGTATCGGCTATGCCGGATGTAAACTCGATCTCAAAGTCGGCCGGATGCGGTATAAACCGGGATGCAAACAGGGCGCTCGACGACGCCGGCAGTACCTGGGGTATGAAATTCCCGCCGTCGCCCGTTAGGGCAATGCTGTTGTTGTCGATAGTAACGGCTGTCGGGCCAACAATATCTACCGCGAACCCGTCAATAAAGGGTATCTGAATTTTACCGCCTCTCAGCGATTCCTCAAACAGCGGTTCCTCTTCATCAGGCGTTGTGAGCGTGGCTACCGGATTGATCTCGGTTTGCCAGATGGAATCATTCCGGAATGTGAGCACGTACTCCTTCTCGCCCTGCACAGCTGTTGGAGCAAGCACATCAACGCCGATGGTTCCTGTGCCGATGCGGTCCCTTTCAACCACAACCACTTCCGGGGCGATGTAGCCGGCTGCCGGGGCACGTGGTACGGCAACGCCGGTGTTCACATCCACGCTTATGTTGCCGGCAATGTCGTTTTTGATGATGGCTGATGTGGCACTGGGCGAAATGCCGCGCACCTGCCCGTTTACGTCAGTCACGAAATTTCCATCGCCGTCTTTCTCCACAAAACCGCGGTCGTAGGGTACCAGAGCGTAGTAGTAGGTGCGGCCGTTGATCACATCTCGGTCGATGTAGCTGTGCCTGAGGCCGGTATCGTTGCCCAGGTTGAACTGCACACCGTTTACGGTTACCGGATGCAGCCCCCTGATTCCGTTGATCAGGTCGAACTGGGCCAGCGGCTTCTGGTAGATTGTGCTGCCATAGGAGTCGGTGATTACCAGGTTTTCCTCAAAGTTCGGTTCCGTCGACCGGTAGATCATGTACCCTTCGAAATCGAATTCACCCAGGAAGGGATCGTATGATTTTTCGGCCAGGTCATCCCAGAACAGGGTTACCATGCCGTCGCCCGGAATAATCGTCAGGTTCGATTTGTTGGGCGGCTGGGCGAACTGGTAATCGGCATTGTAAATTTGCTGTACCGTCTGCTTTTTCCGTGCCAGCGACGAGTTCATCATCTGCCGGGGATCATTGAAATCCTTTTCAGCAAAAATGAGGGCCATCGAAAACCGCTCGGTCTGACCGGCCTTAAGCGGAAACGGCCCCGACGAGAAGAACATGCCCAGGTTACGGCCGCCCTCCAGCAGAATGTCGTCGATGGGCGGCAGTGCCTTTGAAAACACCCTGTAGTTTTCCTCATCATTGATCAGCTGATAGGTATGCACATCGAACACGGCAAAACCGGTCAGGCCGATCTGGTCGGATTCATCCTTGTCGAGGCCGTCGAAATTGGGTTCACCCTCTGTCGGGATGCCATCGCCCTCACCCTCATCCCTGCCGGGATAATTGGGATGGTTTGGGCCAAGGCCGTCCCGGCCAACGTCATCATTCAGGGGCTCACCCGGATCCCACTGCCCGTTTCCATTCAGGTCTGAATAGGTGCGCCAGTCCATATCCTCATCGCCTGTCCACCAGTACCCCATCTGGTAGGCCGGTCGCAGCTCGAGATCGAGGTAGAAGCGTTCAAATTTCTCCATATCGTAGTTGGCTTCCACGTAGGCACGGATGTTGTCCTGCCCGGTGATGAGCTGACCGGGGCCACTGGTCCTGCTTTCATCGGTGATGCCGTCGTCATCATTATCAATGCCGTCGGTTGAATTTCCGGGCGATTCGAGGAAGGCGTACCCGGCCGTACCCACCGGCCCCCAGAGTCCCGGGGATCCGATTCCGTCGAAATCCCAGGCAAAGGCCAGATCCAGTTCCTTGTTATAGGCACCCTCATCGTCGCCCGAATCGTCGGTTCCCCCGATGCCCCAGTCGATATACTGGGCAAAGTAGACATCCTCATAGTCCACCTCACACTCATTTTCGATCTCATACAGCCAGAAAATCACATCCTGTGCCAGCGGGTGGTTCCACTGAAAACCGCGGGCCTTAACCTGCAGGCCCAATCCGCCCCTGGTCTGGTCACCCGGGCAGGGATAGAATTCGTGAGGGGCCTGAATCCATTCCCGGTCTTCGGCATCGTCGAATACGAAAAGGGTTTCGAGATCCGCATTTTTGACCCCCTTGCCAAACCAGCCGTTCCACTGCCCGGCCCAGTCAATGGGCCTGTCGGGCCATTCCGAGGGCCACGTCGATTCGTCGTCGCTGCGTGCAGGTGAGCTCTGCCGGGGGTTTGAATAGCCGACCAGCGGGGCAAATCCCCAGGGGACCAGCGTTACCGGATCGCGGTCGATAAATTCCCGGTAATTCGTGCTCATGGGGTAGATCAGCCGGCCCTGTGAATCCCTTGTTTTGGCCGAAACGATGAATGCCACACCGTCAACATAAGAGTGTCCGCTGCCCTTTGGCCATTCGCCTGATGGCTGATCGGGCCAGCGGGCAATCTCGCCGTGGTTCGAATACAGGGTACGCACGCGGTTGCCGTCCATGATGCCCCACTGGGTCCACCGGTTGCTGCCGTGTTCTTCGTTAAACTGGGCAAGTGCGTCAACGTTCAGGCTAAGCAGCAACAACAAAAAAACCGTCATGGTGAGCGCAGCGCAGCGCAGCGGAGCGAAGTCGAACCAGGCGGGCAGGGATCTGCCCTGCCCGGAAGGGGCCGGTTTTTGCACAGGGTTCGCTATACGGAGGCTTTTGGCAAAGCCTCCACGTGCTTCGACTTCGTCCCGGTGTACCGGGACTGCGCTCAGAATGACGTTGGGAAGGATAGCCTCACGGGGTGGGACTGCGCTCAGAATGACGGGGGGCTGGGTTGTTTTGATGTTCATTTTTCGCAATTTTTTAAAAACCAAACTGAAAACCGAGGGTTACCCGCCTCGGGGATGAATAGAAATCGGGGCGGAACAGGAACTCTTCTTTGGTATTCAGCCCCTGCGGCTGACCCGAATAGTAGCGCAGATTCGGGAATACCCGCCCGGTGTCGTTATATACGTTCACCTCGTTTTGCGTATCGAACAGGTTATAGACCCGTATGAACAGCCCGCCGGTCATCCCTTTGAACTGAATGCTTTTCGACGCGTACAGATCGAAATTGATAAAACCTGGTTTGCGGTCGGAATTCTCCAGGCCGATGCGCTGGTTTGCCACAGACGGGGTATAGGGCAGTCCGGAGCCGAATTCACCCGTCATGGTCAGCACCCAGTTGCTCACAGTAAGCAGGCTGAAACTGGCCTTGAGCTGGTGCCGGCGGTCCCAGTCGAGCGGTACCAGCTGCTTTTCGGTTTCTACGCCTGCCTGTTCATCCAGAAGCCGGGATTCCGGATCGCTGGCATTGCCCGATGCAAACTGCAGGGAGTAATTGATGTTGAAGCTGAAATTCCGGTCCATCCGCTTGTCGAGGGTCACGATTACCCCCTTCGACTGCCCGTAATCCCTGTTGATGTACCGGCCGTATTTGGACAGTGGAAAGGGCTCGTCAACGCCCGGTTCGATCACCTCGATGCGGGTACCGAGCAGGTTCCGTATATCTTTGTAAAAGAGGGTAACCCCCAGCGCCAGAATATCATTAAATCCCTGCTGAAGTCCGGTTTCGTAGGAGATGGTCTGCTGTGGTTTCAGGTTGGGATTGCCGAACACCCGCCCCAGGCCAAGCTCCGGATTAAAGGTGTAATCGGGATTGGTGTAGAGAAACTGGAAGGCCGGGATCTGGAAGAAATGCCCGTACGACACGTGCACCACACCGCTTTCGGATATCGGATAGGCCAGCCCTACACGAGGAGAGATCTGCCAGTTCGGTTCGGTCGATACTCTCGGCGAATTGGCCGGACGGCCGTAGTTTTCCGGCACAAGGCTGTTGGAATCGAAATAGTCGAAACGCACACCCAGGTTCACAACCATGTAATCGAATTCCATCTTGTCCTGCACATAGGCACTGATTTCCAGCGGCTGTTCATCATAGAAAACGTGATCGGGTGTGCCTTCGGGCGGTATTTCCGGCACAAATCCGGTTGAGGAGTTGTTCTTCACCTTGAAATCCCTCATCCGTATGTTGTGCATCTTGATCTGGGCACCGGATTTGATCATGTGCCGGCGGTTGAGCTGGCTGGTAACATCCATCGCTCCGACCAGGGTCCGGGTTTCACGGCTGAAATGGTCCATGATAGCCCCTCCCCTCAAAAACGAAAAGTTGCCTCCCAGAAAACTCTGTGCATCGTCGCGGGGATACCTCGGATCGAGCGGATCTTCATACAGGTACGACTTGCTTCTGTTGATGAAGTAGGCGCCTTTGAGGGTCGCAAACGTTTTGGAGTTGAAGGAATAGCTCTCAAGCACGTTCAGCGTGAGCGACTCGCCGTAATTGGTCGGGGTGCCGTCGGGATTGTACTGAAAGATATGGTTATAGTTCTGCCCTTTGTCTTTCTGGTACAGCGCGTTTACCGAGAGCTTGTTACCCTTGAATAAAAACGTGGTGATCTTGACCTGGAAGGTATTCTGCTCCCCCCAGTTCATCGGCACAAAACTGCTGTCTCCCAGTTCGGGCACATATACGTTCCTGCCGTCAACATTAACAATTTCGCCCGAATCGTTGCTGTGCCCGATGGGCCGTACCATGTTTTTGCCGTACAGATAGCCCTGGTCGAATGTTCTTCTTGCGGAGAAGAAATACCGGACTTTATCATTGAACAGCGGAAACGGGCCGCTTAACGTACCCTGCAGATCATACACATGGGCGGGCGAAATTGACCCGATATTCTGAAAATCGCCGGTATTCAACGTGAGGTAGTCGCCGGTATATGCCGAAAAATTGCCCTCCAGCTTCGTACCGCCATCCTTGGTTACAATGTTAACAACGCCCGACTGCGCCTGCCCGTACTCGGCGTTGAATGTGCCGCTGATCACCTCCACTTCCTGTATGGAGTTGTTCTCTACCTGGTAGGCGAACGAATTGTCGAACGAGTCGTTGATGGGAATTCCATCCACCAGATAGGCCACTTCGCCCAGCCTGCCGCCACGAAAGTGTCCGTTTACCACGCCTGCCTGCAGGTTTACAATATCATTGAAATTCTCGACCGGAAGAAGCGCGATCTCCCTGGCCGATACGGATACACTCGATGAGGTCAGATCCCTTCGTACAATGGGCCGTTCGGCTATAACAACCGCTTCTTCCCCGCTGATCACGGTCTCTGTCATCGTAAAATTGATGGTGGTTGTCCGGTCTATCGAAACCCGGACATTCTGCACCAGTTGTGTCTGAAATCCCAGATATGAGGCCCGTAACTCATACGTGCCGGGCCTGATATTTAAAATCACATAATAGCCATCCATATCCGTCATGGCACCCTGCTGAGTGCCGGCTATGGTCACGTTTACCCCGATAAGAGGTTCACCGGATCCTGCTTCTGTAACCCGGCCGGTAATCTTTCCGGTTGATCTGCTGAAGACATCAGTATGGATCATCAGCAGGGCCAGTAAGGCCAGGAATACGACTATACCACTTTTCGGACGCATCATTTTCATTTATTAATGAAAAACCGGCTCCGGAGATAACCTCCGGAACCAGTTTTCTTTGGGGGTTGGTCCAGGATACTGAATCGTGAATTACTTGATCAGCATCATTTTTCTCGATTCGCTGAATGAATTGGTATTCAGCCTGTACAGATATACACCGCTCGGCAGGCCGGAAGCGTTGAACTCTACATTATGGCGTCCGCTGCCCAGCATCGAATTTTTGAGCAGTTCAGCTACTTTCTGGCCCAGCATGTTGTATACCTCGAGGGTCACCACATCGGCAGCGGGGAGTTCAAATCCGATAATGGTTGTCGGGTTGAACGGGTTCGGATAGTTCTGACCGAGATGGATTCTACCCGGACGTTCTTCTGTCCTGCCATCCTCAATCGAAACAAACGTACCGCCGATATTCAGGTCGCCAAGGCTAACGATGCTTACATCATCCCAGTAGGTTACGCCCTCGAATTCATTCGCATAGCGCAGGCGCATTTCCATACCAACGGAATTTTCAAGCGGATAGACCACAAACGCGTACTGGGTCCACCCGGTGCTTTCCACCCGCGGGGCCAGCGGTATCACGTTCGAATTGAATTCGCCGTTGAGCATGATGTCAATACCGCCGATTTCATTGTATCCGGCCGTGCCTGATTCCATGCTGCTGTAAAACAGGGCAACCATCCCGATATTGTTGGTTCCCTCGCCAATGGTTTCGGGATCGGGCACACCCTCGTATCTCACCCAGAAACTGGCCAGTACCGGCTCGCCTACCGTTACCGGTACACGTTCGCTGATGGCCACGGCTTCTGATGCAGCCGGATCAAGCTGCTCGATGCGCAGGCTGTAATCGCCGCTCCGGGCATCCTCGTTTGTGCGGGTCATCATGAACGACTGCGTTTCCGGCCAGCCTTCATTACCAAAGCCGAAATCCGGGTACCAATAGTACCAGGTGTCGCCCATGTCCACATTGGCGTTGAACCAGTCGCCTACCCAGCCTTCTGCTCCCGGTGCCGGACGCAGGAAGATGTCGTCCATGTACACCGTACCGGTGGCATTTGCCCCCTTGCGGAAAGTGATGGTTACCCGCTTCGCCGCCTGCTCGCTCGGAAGGGTAATCGCGCCCAGCGATTCGCTGCTCAGCTCAACCCAGCCGCCGGAACTGGCCGCATCCTGAGGCACATCCAGTACCACAGGGGCTCCCAGCACATCATTGCCCTGGTCATCAAAAAATTCATAGACCAGCTGGAATTTCTCGTCATCGTTCGCCGGATTGGTATTCACGCCCGACACGTACACCCATCCGCCGATGATCAGCTCAGGGGTGCCGCCGGCAGGGATGCCCGGTACCCAGTTGCGTACCGCTTCTTCCATGGTCCAGGCCGAGGATCCGCTGCCCGAAAGCTTCAGGCTGTAGTGGGGAGTGCGGCTCTGTTCGGTGCTCCAGTCGGCCCCTGCTCCGCTCGGAGTCCAGTAGGCCGGACGGTCGGTTTCGAAACCGCCGTTCGATAACAATTCTTCCAGGCTTCCTGCGGCTTCACTGACCGGGGCGATGAAAACATCATCCCAGTAGGTTACGCCCTCGAATTCATTCGCATAGCGCAGGCGCATTTCCATACCAACGGAATTTTCAAGCGGATAGACCACAAACGCGTACTGGGTCCACCCGGTGCTTTCCACCCGCGGGGCCAGCGGTATCACGTTCGAATTGAATTCGCCGTTGAGCATGATGTCAATACCGCCGATTTCATTGTATCCGGCCGTGCCTGATTCCATGCTGCTGTAAAACAGGGCAACCATCCCGATATTGTTGGTTCCCTCGCCAATGGTTTCGGGATCGGGCACACCCTCGTATCTCACCCAGAAACTGGCCAGTACCGGCTCGCCTACCGTTACCGGTACACGTTCGCTGATGGCCACGGCTTCTGATGCAGCCGGATCAAGCTGCTCGATGCGCAGGCTGTAATCGCCGCTCCGGGCATCCTCGTTTGTGCGGGTCATCATGAACGACTGCGTTTCCGGCCAGCCTTCATTACCAAAGCCGAAATCCGGGTACCAATAGTACCAGGTGTCGCCCATGTCCACATTGGCGTTGAACCAGTCGCCTACCCAGCCTTCTGCTCCCGGTGCCGGACGCAGGAAGATGTCGTCCATGTACACCGTACCGGTGGCATTTGCCCCCTTGCGGAAAGTGATGGTTACCCGCTTCGCCGCCTGCTCGCTCGGAAGGGTAATCGCGCCCAGCGATTCGCTGCTCAGCTCAACCCAGCCGCCGGAACTGGCCGCATCCTGAGGCACATCCAGTACCACAGGGGCTCCCAGCACATCATTGCCCTGGTCATCAAAAAATTCATAGACCAGCTGGAATTTCTCGTCATCGTTCGCCGGATTGGTATTCACGCCCGACACGTACACCCATCCGCCGATGATCAGCTCAGGGGTGCCGCCGGCAGGGATGCCCGGTACCCAGTTGCGTACCGCTTCTTCCATGGTCCAGGCCGAGGATCCGCTGCCCGAAAGCTTCAGGCTGTAGTGGGGAGTGCGGCTCTGTTCGGTGCTCCAGTCGGCCCCTGCTCCGCTCGGAGTCCAGTAGGCCGGACGGTCGGTTTCGAAACCGCCGTTCGATAACAAGTTTACACTTGTATTGTTCTGTGCAACGATAGTAGTGCTTGCCAACAGGCAGAGCGCCAGTACCATGCCAAAACCGGACATTGTATTTTTTTTCATGTATGTACCTCTTTTTAATGTTAATCCCCTGCAAAACCCGTTATATCGGGGTTAAACAGAGGTGTTTTTTCGACCTTAAGAAAAACGTTCATGCTGATTCGCGGATAATCAGTTCCGCAGGAACGGTAAGCATATGATTACTCCGCTCGAACTTTGAATTCAGCCGGGGGATGTCGTCGAGCATTTCTGCGAGCAGTTTCAGGGCCAGCTCACCCATCTGCTCCTTGAATACCCTTACCGTGGTCAACTGAGGAGTAGAAAATTTCCCCCCCTCAACATCATCAAATCCTACAACAGCAAGATTTTCCGGGATTTTGATTTTCATCTCTTTGGCACATTTGATCAGGCCGAGAGCCAACGCATCATTTGCACAAAAGACGGCGGTAGGCCTTTTCTTTGCATTCAGAAGCTTCATACCCAGATCATAACCCGACTGCATGGTTGTCGACATGTGCTGGTCAGTGTATGTCAGGTGACCGGTATCCTGAAAACCGGCCTTCAACATGGCCAGCTGATAGCCTTCCAGCCGGTCCATTATGCTCGGATGTTTTATATCGGAACCCAGGAAGGCGATATCACTGTGTCCTTTTCCGATCAGGTATCGAACCGCTTCCATACTTGCATTGCGGTTATCGATCGTAATGGAGGGATACGATTTATACTGGTAATCGACGAGAACAAAGGGAATTCCCGAATCCTCCACTTCTTTCAGCAGTTCTCTGTTGACCTTTCCAGCTATGATGATGCCGTCAACATTGCGTTCTTTGAGCAGCCGGGGAGTGTCGGTCTGCCGCCTGTAGTTATCGGCAACGGTTGCAAGCAGCACATAGTAGTTCTGGTTTTTCGACTCAAACTCCGCTCCCAGGAAAATACGGGTATAAAAGGGTTCACTCAATGTAAAGTGCGATTCACGCAATATGAAACCGATATTATTGGTACGATTGGAGGCCAGGCTGCGTGCCGGGGCCGACGGCACATAACCCAGATCCCGGATGGCGCCCAGAATCTCCCTGCGTTTTACATCGCTCACATAGCCTTTGCCGTTCACCACCATCGATACTGTCGACATCGACGCTTTCACGTGGTTGGCAACATCCCTGATCGTAACTTTTTTCTTTAAGAGCGGCATTTTTAAGGATCGGCAGATTTATGTTTGATATATCGAAGCGCTTCTATAAATTTCTTGAAATCCGCATTAAAGTCAATTTTTATTTTTCAATTTTTCAAAACAGGATAACTTGTTAATTAAATTGGCCAACAGCGGGCACACATGGCTGAAAGCGGTTTTCTGATGCATTACGGACGGGGCTTTTTCACGCCGTACCAAAGCATGGAAACAGCCGGATCAGACAGAAGAAAATGGAACTAACAGGACCAGATGGCACAAATTGAACTAACAAATGTGACGAAGAAATTCGGGGAGCTCACGGTGGTAAACAATGTGAGCCTTACTGTACATGCCGGTGAATTCCTGGCCCTGGTCGGTCCGTCGGGATGCGGTAAGTCGACCCTGCTGCGAATGATATCGGGCCTGGAGTCCATAGACGGAGGCTCCATCATCATCGATGGTGTTGAGGTGAACAAAACGCCCCCGAAAGACCGCGATATCGCAATGGTGTTCCAGAATTACGCCCTCTATCCACACATGAGTGTTTACGACAATCTTTCCTTCGGCCTCCGGATGAAGGGCATGAAGAAAGATCTCATCGACGAGAGGGTCCGCAAAACGGCCGATCTGCTCGATATCAACGAACTGCTCGACCGGAAACCCGGCCAGCTCTCGGGAGGCCAGAAACAGCGGATAGCCGTTGGGCGCGCCATTGTACGGGACCCGAAAGCGTTCCTGTTTGATGAACCCCTGAGTAACCTGGATGCAAAACTGCGTGTTAAAATGCGTGCCGACCTGCTCCGGCTGCATAAAAAGCAGAACGCAACCAGCGTGTATGTAACCCACGACCAGATCGAGGCCATGACCATGGCCGACCGGATCGCCATCATCAATTTCGGGGTGCTTCAACAGCTCGATTCGCCGATCATGGTCTATTCCCATCCGAAGAACCTTTTCGTAGCAAGCTTCATCGGGAGTCCGTCGATGAATTTTCTGAACGGATCCATCGACATAACAGGATCTGCTCCCCGGTTTACAAGTACATCGGGTGCAATCAGCTGTAACCTGCCGGCGGATATGACCGGTGGCATACCCCCGTCTTCCCTCCCGGATCTCATCCTGGGAATCAGGCCGGAAGATATCCTGCTTGACCCTTCAGAAGATAATCTGATACAACTCGGCACCGTACCTGTAGAGCTGATCGAACACATGGGCGACGTATCGCTCATTCACCTCTCGCCCGAACCCGGGGTCGAGTGGATCGTCAAGGCACCACCCTCGCCCGGCATGCACGACGGTCAGAAGGTTACACTTCATCTGCGAACCGGAAAACTCCACTTGTTTGACGGCAAAACAGAAGAAAACCTGTACGTGAACCGCCCGGCTCTCACCGATGCCTGAACCGGGTAATCCCAAACATTTTTATTGGCACGTGCTGCACCTTAACCCACCAGCTGAGCAGTAAATTTTAAAAACTGTAAAACTGAACAACAGGGGTAAACACTCAATTAGCAGTCGCCCAATGACTTATGTTATCCGGTGGTCATATGATACTATTTAATAATCACCATTTTCCGCGTTTCCATGGAATTCACCAGGCATTCACGCACGTTTCCATTAAATACAGATAACCCTATATAAATAATAATCATGAAAGAATAAACTGTTGAGTTAAAACAGATTGTGAACCACTATAAACTCATGATTATACACGAGCATACCAGCTTACGTATCTGTATAAAAGTGAATTGCTCGCAAGTTATTAAATATCTATTATTGCCCCTCTCCTGATCAAATACTCCCACACGCTGATTTACTGAGCGCACCCTCCCCAACGTCATGCCTGAGCGCAGCCCTTTGCGGAACGTAGTGAAGTCAAAGGGCGAAGTCGAAGCACGTGGGGGGACTCGAGTCCCCCCATTGTTATTTCAGGAATGGAATCAGCTCATTATCACTGCATCCCGGGGGCTTCATGAAGCCCCCACGCCCTTCGACTTCAGCCCCGGCTGCGCCCGGGCTTGCGCTCAGGGTGACGAGGGGGCTTGCGCTCTGCCTGACGTTGGGGAGGTGCAACTCAGGAAATCAGCATTTTCAGGACCATATACCCGGCTGCAACCAGCACTGTGTATACTGCCACTGGTATCAGGTTTGTGGCTATGATCCATCCATCCGATTCCTTCGACGGTACCACCGACCGTATCATCACAATGTTCTGCAGCGAAATCGCGTTGCCGAGGGCGCTGCCTGTGTGCAGCATGGCGATTGCAATCGCGGCACCGCCGATTGCGGGCATCTGCACGATGCCGGCCAGAAGCAGGTTGCTCATGGTGGCGCTGCCGGTAATAAAGCTCCCCGAAACGCCAGCCACAGGTAACATCACCATCTGCAGCCATGCCGGCATAACCTCCATTCCACCGCTCACCATTCCGGCCAGGCTCCCCCGCACCAGCTGGGTGTAGCAGACCAGCATCAGGATGGTTAACATCGACATCTTCATACCGATAAGCGTATCGCGCAGAGGCAACAGGATACTGCTGCGTCTGTCGCGGAACCGGCCCGCCGCCAGGTATACCCCGACTGCAAACAGGAAGATGACTCCCGGCTGGAAAGCCTGCAGCCGCCGCAGCCCCTCCCCGAAGTGGATGGAGTAGCCGGCAACAAGCGGCTTGATCACCGCCAGCATCAGCACAAACACGATATATGGCCAGAAGGCTTTCCACCAGAAGGCCGGACCGATATCCCCCTGAACCTTCGCGAACATCACCATGAACAGCACCAGCCCAACCGAACCGGCCGCCACCGACGGAAATTCGAGCGACCACAATCCGGTAACGAAATAGGGCAGCGCGAAGCAAATACCGGCGCCCGACAACATCCTCAGTTCGGATCGCCAATCGATTTTAACCCCTTCCGTGCGCGCATAGAGCATGGCCAGCAGGAAGGGCAGTACCAGCACCGGCAGCAGGTTCAGCATGAGCACATTCATAACGACTTCGCCGGATGTGTAGATATCGAAGCCTACCTTTAGCGGTATGCCCAGCGCCCCGAACGTAACCGCCGTGGTGTTGGCAGCCAGCGGCAGGATGATGGCCGTAGCAGGGCGGTATCCCGCGCTCAGCATCAGTGGGGCTGCCAGCATGGTCGGCACTCCAAACCCGGCAACACCCTCCAGAAAAGCGACCAGGAAAAAACTCAGGATCAGGGCCACCGTAAGCCGCGACGGAATCCGGTCGATCAGCTCGGTGATGAACTGAAAATGGCCGTGAACCGTAAGGATGTTGTAAAACGCCAGCGCCCCCAGAAGCAGCAACCCGAGTTCAAAGGTGATGATGAGCCCGTTCCCCACCTCCGTACCGTACAACAAGGCCGCATCACCGGTCCACACCAGGCTCACAGCGATTACCGCCAGCCCGGCCAGCACCCCGGTACGGATGTTTCTGCGCAGGAATGTACCAGCCAGCAGCATGAGCAGTGAAGCGGCCACAATCCATTCGTTCATTTAAAATGCCCGGGGTTTTTTAGCAGGTGATTTTGGATGGTGGCTAAACTATGGAATTATCGTTCCATAAGCATCATTTTCGGGTACTTTGTACCCGGCGAACCACTCTTCGGGGACCTTCGGACTCCCGAAGGTGGTTCGTTGGTTACCGTTTTATAAGGAAGACGGCGAGAAGGGGGAGGTGGTCGGAGGCTTCCGACCAGAGAACTTCGACCGAGACAGGTTCCAGGCGGTAGCCGGCATCTTCTGCACCGTCGTTGCTGAAAAATATGTAATCGATGCGGCGGTCGGGACTGGTGGTGTGGTACGTGAAGCCATCGCCCCCGCCCTTCACTTCCCAGATATCGGTGAACCGGGAGGACATACGTGCATGTACTGTACTGCCGGGGCGGTCGTTCAGGTCGCCCGCCACAATCACCGGCATACCGGCGTAGTTCTCCGCCGTCTGCAGGATCACCCCGATGCCCTTCAACCGCTCCTCATCGGGCGGGCGGTGGTCGAGATGAGCGTTCATGAACGCGACTTGCATGCCGTTCACATCCACAATGGTGTGCATAAGCCCGCGTTGCTCCGAGTCGCCGACCCGAGGCAGATGGATGTTCGCCGCTTCCACCAGCGGGTGGCGCACCAGCATCCCGTTCCCGTAAGCACCGCCCTGGATTTCAGCATTCTTATAGAAAAGAGGCTCCAGGCCCGTATAGCCGGCCAGCACCTCCATCACATCGACGTTTCCCGAGCGCTCAATGCCCGAATCCACCTCCTGCAACGCCACCAGATCGGCCCTGCTCTCGATGATCACATCGGCAATCCGCCTGAAATCGTACACCTCATCGACGCCGCGGCCCGAGTGGATATTATAACAGAGCACGCGGAGGGTGTCGGTGGTCTGGCTATGCTCTATTGCACTTTGCACTTCTAAACTTTGCGCTGCTACACTTTGCGGCAGTGCAAACCAAAGTAGCAGTGGCAGCACAACAAACGGCTTGAACAAGGGTATTTTCATAATTTCAATCGTTTTTGTCTTTCTTATTGATCCTTATCGTGTTCCGTATCCTTTCCTGGTCCAGAAGTGTTTACATCCATTCCTGATCCCTATTCTGATCCTGATCATATCAGATCCTTTTGATCCCTTTTGATCCATACCGATCCCTTCAGATCCTTACCGATCCTTACCGATCCTTACCGATCCTTACCGATCCAATATTAATCATTTATTGATCCCGATAGTATATATTCCTCAATCCCCGTGCCGTCCGGTCCTCCATGGGCGGGGCGGGCGTCATTTTCGGCGGATTCGCCTCGAGCAGCTGCATCACCTCACGTACCACCCGTTCTATCTGCGGGTCGCGGCCCTGCATCAGGATGTTGGGATCGTCCCATACTTCGATGTCGGGCGATACGCCTTCGCCTTCCCAGAACCAGTGTCCGGCGTTGTCGTACAGACGTGCGTCGGGAACGGTGATGCCCCCGCCATCCACCAGCATGTGGCCCGTGGCCGGGCCGATGAGGATGCCCAGGGTGCGCTCGCCCACAATCGGGCCGGCCTCCAGCTCTTTGAATGCCCACGGCAGCCCGTCGCCGCCCGATCCCGCCCATCCGTTTATGAGCATGCCCATCGGGCCGGTGTTGGTTTTCATGGGCTGGGTATGGTCGCGTCCGTGCCGCCAGTGCAGATTATAGACCACCGGCCTGGTCAGCAGCTCCAGGAACCGGTCGGCCAGCTGCCCGCCGCCGTTGAAACGCTCATCGATGATGAATCCCTCCTTGTGGAGCTGCCCGTAGTACATGCTCACCAGCTCGCGCTGGCCTGCGCCAGCCGTGTTCGACATATAAACGTAACCGAGGCGGCCGCCCGACAGCTCGTCCACCATCCGCCGGTTGTTTTCGATCCAATCGAGATAGCGCAGGCGTACCTCTTCGCCCTGCGTGAGCAGCGTCACCACCACGTCGTGGCCCGATTCGCTCCTGCCCTCCATACGGGCTACCTGCAGCGAAACCGTCTGACCGCTCATTCCGGCAAACGCGGCCATCGGATCGAGCAACGGTTCGAGGGGGATGCCGTTCACCGACACGATATAGTCGCCCTCGCGCACATCCACGCCGGGACGGTCGAACGGTGAGCGCACATCGAGGTCCCACCCGGCCGGCCGGATGATCCTTTTGATGCGGTACCGGTTATTGTGCAGTTCCCAGTCGATGCCCATAAACCCTGACGAGCGAAACGAAACCGGCTCCGTATCACCGCCGAAGGTGTACGTGTGCCCCGCACTCAGCTCCGACAAGAGGTTCGATTGCAGGTTGCTGATGTCCCAGCGGGTGCGGGCATCCTGGATGAGCGCTCCGTAGCGCTCGCGCAGGTCTTCCCAGTCCACCTGGTGCATATCGGGGTCGTAGAAGTAATCGCGGTAGCGCCGCCAGGTGTCCATGAAAATCTGGTTCCACTCCTCGCGGGGCACCAGCTGCATCACCATGCCGGACGTGCTTACCGGCTTATCCAGGCTCTGGCCTTTGGCAATGCTGATAACCCCGTAACGACCGTTTGCGGACACCAGCACCGACTTGCCGTCGGCGGTGACCTCAAAACGGTTCACCTTCTCCATGATGGTCTGCTCTTCACGTTCTTCAATGTCGTAGAAGCGGAGCGAGGGATCGCCCCCGCCTGCGCCGGTATTCGGCCAGCGCAGATAGACCAGCTTGCCGTCCACCGTGGCCATTCTGCCGTAGTTGCCGGCATCCACGGGCAGCAGATCGGCCCGGGCCTCAAGGCCATCGAAGTCGATCTCTATGCGGATATCGGCCGCCTTGCTGTCGTCATCCTTTTTGTCGCCGCTGTTCCCGGCAGTACCACTGCCGGATCCAGTCCTGCCCGATACCCTGGCACCCGATCCGGAGCCCTCTCCGTTGTCCTCATCTCCGTTCACTTTCACCTCGTCGTTCTTGACGGGGAGAATGGATGGCGTACCGGCCTGCAGGCTTACCGCCGCGATGCGCGTGGCATTCGGATAGATCCAGGTTGCGTCGTCGAGGGCCGAATAGGCAGCATTCATCTCCCGGTTGGTCTGGTAGAACAGGTACTTGCCGTCGTTGCTGAACGTCGGGTGGGTGTCGCTGTAAAAGCCGCTTGTGGCCTGCGTTGCCCGGTCAACTTCCACATTATAGAGGATGACGGCCTGGTTAACGTTGTCGAGCCCGCGGGTGAAGGCGATCCACCGCGAATCGGGCGACCAGTTTACCGGGAAGCCGAATTTGGCCCCGTGGCTCACATTCCAGTTGGTATGGCCCGCCACACGGACCCGTCCGCTGGCCACATCCACCACCGAAATTTCGTTCTTCTCGTCGATGAAGGCGATCTTTTTGCTGTCGGGCGACCAGTACGGCGTATAGCCGAAGCCTCTGCCCCTGTCGGTGATCATGCGGGGCTCCTGCCGGCCGGCCGCATCCTGCACCCACAGTTCATACTCGCCCGATTTGTCGCTCCAGAAGGCAATGTGCTGTCCGTCGGGCGACCAGGCCGGGTTCCGGTCGAAGGCGCCGCTCGAGCGCGTCAGATTCATCACATAGCCGTCGGACACCGGCACATTGAACAGCTCGCCCCGGGCCTCAAAAACCACCCGTTTGCCGTCGGGCGACGGGGTCATGTTCGCTACATTGCTGCCAACATTCTGGCTGCGGGGCATCTCCACCGACAGATCACTCACCACGTATACGTCCACTTTCCGGTATTCACGCGTCGAAAGATCCATCAGGTAGAGCTCGCCGCCCACCTCGAACACCAGGTCGTTGCGCCCGGCCGACATATAGCTGATGTCGAAATCTCCGAAATTGGTAACCTGTTCTGCCGTTTTGGTGTTCGTATCGTACGCCCAGATGTTGATGCGCATATTTTCGCCCTCATCCGACAGGAACCAGACCGTATCGCCCGACCAGGCCGGCTTGCCGTCGTTCGCGTGGCGGTCCGTAATGTTTTCGGCCTTGTTTGTGGCAAGGTCGAACAGGATGATGTCGGAGGTGAGGCCGCCCCGGTAGCGCTTGAAGGGGTAATTTTCCGTAATTTTAGTGATGTAGGCCAGGCGGCTGCCATCGGGCGAGAAGGCCGCCAGCTCGCCGTAGGGGATGGGGAGTTTTTCGGGCAGGCCGCCGTTTTTGTCCACCAGGTAGAACTGGCGATAGCTCTGTCGTCCGCTCTCGCGGCCCGATGCGAACAGGATGCGTTCACCATCGGGATGCCAGGCGATCATACGGTCGTTAAACGAATTCCAGGTGATGCGCTCCGGAACGCCGCCGGTTACCGGCATTTTGTAGATGTCGGGGCTGCCGTTGTACATGGCTGTAAATGCGATGTACTGCCCGTCGGGCGAAAACCGCGGCCAGCTCTCCTCGCCCGGCGAACGTGTAAGCTGCGTGGCCTGCCCGCCATCCTTCGGAACCGTCCAGATATCGCCCCCGTACACGAATGCGATGTGGGTGTCGGATACATCCATGTATTGCATCAGCTTGGCACTGATCTGACCAGCAGCGGTATCAGCGAGCGTAAGCAGGGATATGAGCAGGAGGAGGGCAAGGGTTAGCAAACTTTTTTTCATAACAAAATAATTATAGTTGAAATAGAACGGACCGGGGATCTGAACACTGTTTAAGGGGGGGCAGATTAAAATACCGTCATGAACAGAATATTTATAATTCCGGATTACATTGCAATGGCTGGAAAATCCGGCATGCCCGGATATCCGAACCAAAAAGAAAGGTTAATATGCCAGATTAAGACATGGTATACCGGTAATACCTGCTATTTGTTACATCGCGGATCCGTGGAGATAAATTCCCGGATGAAGATCATCACACTTCAACAGCGCTCAAAGATGTTAATGACAAAAAAAGCCCGCCTTTTTACGGGCGGGCTATCCTGAAAAAACGGATAGTGATCATGGCCTGTGAGCAAACGGCCGGTTTCCCGGGCCGGAAAAGCCGCGACCAGCTATTTTCGTCACGGGGATTATTCCACCGGGCAGTCGACCTCTTTACGCACATCCAGGTGGATGCCGTAGAAATTGAATGCGGGAACCGTGAATTCCAGTTCGTTGCCTTTATAGGTTTCGAACTGGCCGGGTGCCGGGTTGCCCGAAGGTGCATCAACATACCCCTGGACTTTAACGGCATCATCTTCTTCATCAACCTGCAGCATCCATCCATTTTCCAGGTTAATGGTGATTTTCACCATATCTCCCTCTGGGGTTATTGTCACTGTACCAGCCTCAATTGTCCTTCCTGCATACAGGGTAACCGTTTTTTCTACACCAGCATACCCGGTATAGGTTGCCCAGTTACCACTATGATCGGTATTATAGCGTACGCCGTCGGCCCATGCGGTCTCCTCCTGATAGCATGGTTCAACATCCTCGGGATTCCAGCAGAAGGTGATATTGCTCAGGCCGGCCTGTGTGTCCCCTCCCTTGGCAGGAGCACCGAGACCTGTATCCGATTTCTGTTGCGGATCATATACGTACACATTGGCATCATTCGATCCTTTCACGATAACCGCACCGATGCCGAAACTGGATGACCATTCAAGCAGTTTTGTAACGGAATTGTAGGTTACCGAAAGACCTGCCGGAAAATCATCATCAAATTCACCACCTTCGTAATTCACACGCTCACTGCTGAACTCGTAATAATTCGCATCATTAAAGAAAGCCAGGCCCACTTCTGCGCATATTCTGTTGCCGCCGGAATTGGCTCCCGGGATAATATATGGTGTGATTTGCCTCAAAATGGAAACAGGTGTGCTTGCAACATTTTCTGTTGATGCAATTGTGAAATCATCGGAAATCAGCATTTCCGTTTCCGACTTAACAATATCCGGATTCAGTATACCGTCACTGCAGGCCATGAAACCGAAGGTTAACAGCAGCAGCATAATCGCGGCATATGATATTTTTCTTTTCATTTTAATACCCTTTAATCAGTTAGCTATTTATTATTATTAAATTTAACAGACCCCGTATGATTACAGCAAAAACGGTAACCATCCGTTATTGTACTGTCCATCATAATTCCTTACCAAACAGCGTTACCGCGGATTAATTAATTCTAACAATTCATACCTGCTGAAGAAAAAAAGCCCGCCTTTTCGGGGCGGGCCTTCCAACAAAACCTGAACTAACAGAGAATTTTTTGTGCTCTTGTAACCTTCTACACAAGCTAAGACTACCCGACTAACCCCCGGTTCCGGTTAAATGGAAATGTTAACCAATGCTATTCAAAACCCGGGGCTTGCCGGACCCCGGTTACCATCGGAATTGATCAAATTTGACCGAATCTCACGCTTTGTTAGAGTTTCTTAAGACCATTCGCTCCGGCCTTGAAATCACCTCTCCGCCCGCCAGACCGCCAGCGGGGCCATTTGTGCCCGGTTCAGGGTGAGCATATCTCCACGGTGGTTATAACTATCGGCCTTCTCCAGTACCTCAAACACCAGCGGTTCATAGTCCACATCCCGGTTAAGGCAGGCCATTTTTGTGGCGCCGATCTGCGAAAAAGAGATCCGGCCGGCCTCCTGAAGCTCGTAGGTACCGTTAAATGTGTTGCAGCCCGAGAACCCGTGAATCCGGTTCTCTTCCTGGCTCAGGATGAACCAGGGCGCCTGCTCATCTCCCCGCTGCACGACCGGCTGACCCATGATTTCGTCAAGCACCCAGCGGGTTCCGGTCAGAGGCGTAACCGGTTCGGCCGGGCCTTTTTCAAGAATGTACATCCCGGCAAGGTCACCGGTGGTGCGTTTGCCATCGGCATCGAGATGGAACAGGTGGTTTTCGGCCACATAATAGAGACCGGGGCCCTCGTCATAATCGTTGAGACGGACTGTATTCCCTGCCTCGTTCCAGCTGAAGGTACCCCTGCTGTGGAATTCGCCATCCTCCCAGCCCTGATAGACCATAATGAGATGGTAAGTTTCATCCGCATTCAGCGTGAGGGTGGTGGCAATACCCTCACAGTCGGCACAGGGCAGTACGCCGGTGTACGTTCCGTGCCAGTCGAGTGAGTTGGCGGCATTATGCACACCCTGCCGGTCGGCCTGAGGTACTGTAACCCTGTCTCCGCTCATGTTATCGCTCGTGTTCCCGTCAGCGTCCCCGCCCGTGCAGGCCGAAAAGCCGGTCGCAACAAGAGCGGATACCGCCAGAATCATATATATTCGTTTTACCATACTGATCACCCTTATTATGTTGCCTCGATTGCCAAATAGTAGCCGGTTTTCAAATAATGCCGGTTTACGGAGGCGATGGTACCGGCTTATATCCTTATAGCCGGCACACACCGGCATCCCTTGAATTTAACGGTCTGTGATGAAAAATAAACAGTTAAAATATAATGATGCATCGGTTATCTGCAACCGCCGGATTTACACGTCTGATAAACCCTTTTTTTGGGGAGCTAAACTGAGAATCGCTCCCACCCAAATCACTGAGTTCAAGGAGGTTTGGAAAGACAATAACAAGTGCCACCTGAACACCGACTTTTGGACTGTAACCTACATGAACATCCTCAGCAGCGAACCGGCAAAATCCTGCCAGGCCTCCGTGTACATAATCACAGCCCGGCCAACGGATAAAAGTAAAACAGCGAATCCGGCCAGGTATGCGGGGTGCACCTTCCTGTGCAGGATACCATCGATGATCATACCCGCCACGATTGGTGCCAGCCAGAGTACCAGCAGTGACGGAATGTCGGCCTCTCCGTAAATCCGGGCCGCAGCCGGAAAAACAAGCATTACGGATGCCGCCAGAATCAGCCGTTTGTGGATTTCACTTTTCTTCCTGTAATAGAGCGCGGCACCAAACAGGCCACTGAATATCAACATATCACCAAGCGGGAGTATCAGAAACGATGAGGCCTCATCCATGGTCCAAAGCCCGTCAGCCAGTTTCTCCAGGGGCAGCACGAAAGCGGCAGAAATACCCAGAACCAGGATCAGAATAACGTACACACCGCCCGCAATGCCCAGCTTCCGGTGAAATTTTGTGTTCCCGGCCGCAACCAGCACCACCTGCGCGAGCAGCAACAGCAGCCAACCCGTAAAAACGGCGGCATGGAGATGAATCACCCAGTGGCGGTCGGGTACGTCACCGAAAAGTTGTCCGAAGTAGGACGGCCAAAAACCCACCAGCACCACAATGGTCATGTACATCACGGCCGTGATATAAAAAGCGTGCGTAATGCGACGGTTCCGCATTTTCACGTTGGTTACCCCGACAGGTCCTGCGGCCTGATCAAGTTTCATTGCTCCCGATTTGCCCATAATCCCGATTAATGGATATTTTTTCATCTTACCGGCAAGTATATGATATACATTAACAAAAACCAATTCACCACTGCTGGTGCCGGATGCTCCAATAAAGACAACCCGGGCTACGGGTTTTCGTATACCACGGTGTTCCATTTAATTTAAAGCGGTAACAGCGTATATTTGGGCGTTGAATGAGATAGATTGGATATCAGGCAAAAGATAAAAAAGGTTAAAAAACTTGAGGCTTCAGGCTTCAGGCTTCAGTCTAATTATCAAAGCGAAATCTAATTTTTTTCATCGTTTCCGGGGGCTTTTTAATAAGCCCCCACGTGCTTCGGCTACATCCTTCGCTGCGCCCTTAGGCTTCGGCTTTCGCTTCGCTCCGCCTGCGCTCAAGCCGTGCTCAGGATTGTACTCAACATGACGTTTGTCTCAATACTCAATACTCAATACTCCCATAATGGCCCGTTTTTCACCGTCACCGACACTGACCCTGTTGCTCCTCATGCCACTGCTCGCGCTGGCCGCCTGCACTACCGATAACCGTGATCCGGACTTCTCCGTCGGTTTCGAGAAGTTCACCCTCGATAACGGGCTGGAGGTCATCTTTCATACCGACCATTCCGATCCGGTTACAGCCGTAGCTATCACCTTTCACGTGGGGTCGGCCCGCGAGCTGCCCGGACGAACCGGATTTGCCCATATGTTCGAACACCTGCTGTTCCTCGATTCCGAAAACCTCGGCTACGGAGGACTCGACCGCCTGAGCAGCCGCGTGGGCGGGGCAGGAGCCAACGGCTCGACCAGCCGCGACCGGACCAACTACTTCCAGACCGTGCCGAACGACGCCCTCGAGAAAATGATCTGGGCCGAATCCGAAAAGCTGGGCTTCTTCATCAACACCGTAAGTGAAGCCGTTCTTGAGAAGGAAAAACAGGTGGTTAAGAACGAAAAACGCCAGAGTTACGACAACCGCCCCTATGGCCATGAAAGCTATGTGACCGACAAACACCTCTACCCGGCCGACCATCCATACAGCTGGCAGGTGATCGGATCGCTCGACGACCTGCAGGCCGCCACTCTTGAGGATGTCGTGAACTTCTACAACACCTGGTATGTGCCGAACAACGCCACACTGGTCATCGCCGGCGATTTTGACACCGCACAGGCGAGGGAATGGGTTCAGAAATATTTCGGCGAAATACCCCGCGGTGCCGATATTGAACCACTGAAAGTACGCCCTGCAAGCCTTGACGACGATATACGCCTCTTCCATGAAGACAATTTCGCGCGCCTTCCCCAGCTCACCGTCACCTGGCCGGGCGTCGAAAATTACCACCCCGACTCCTACGCCCTCGATATGCTCAGCAGCCTGCTCACCGATGGCAAGCGGTCGCCCTTCTACCAGGTGATAGTGGAGGAAAAAAAACTGGCCCCGGGTGTGACTATGTACAATGGCACATCCGAAATAGCGGGCGAGTACACCCTCATGGTACGCGCGTTTGCCGGCACCGACTTGAACGATGTCCGCGCCGCAGTGGATGAGGCGTTCGCACGCTTCGAGGAGCAGGGCTTCACCACCGCCGACCTCGACCGGATCAAGGCCGGCCGGGAAACCGCCTTCTACAACCGGCTCACCAGCGTGCTGGGCAAGGCGTTCCAGCTCGCCCAGTACAACATCTTTGCCGGCGATCCCGGTTTCATCACCCGCGACCTTGAAAACATACTTGCCGTAACCCCGGAGGATGTGATGCGTGTCTATGAGCAGTACATCAAAGGCAAACCGACCGTCAGCACCAGTTTCGTTCCTCGCGGGCAGGCCGATCTTGCACTGGAAGGTTCCGTCAGGGCGGATGTGGTCGAAGAGGAGATCGTTATCGGCGCCGAGGCCGAGGTGAATCCCGAAGGCGAGGTCGCATTTGAGCGCACACCGTCCTCGTTCGACCGTTCCGTGGAGCCGCCGTTCGGCCCCGAACCCGAACTGCGCATCCCCGACGTATGGACGGCAGAGCTCGCCAACGGCCTGCAAGTGTACGGCATCGGCTACGACGAGGTTCCCATCGTTCAGTTTGAGCTCAGGCTGAAGGGCGGCATGCTCCTTGATGACCCCTCAAAGGTGGGTGTGGCCAGCCTTACGGCTGAAATGATGAACCGCGGCACACGCAACCGCACACCTTCGGAACTGGAGGATGCCATCGACCAGCTCGGATCCCGGATCCGGGTTTCGGCCGGCGCCCAGACGTTCACCATCAGCGGAAACAGCCTGGCACGGAATTACGATCAGACCATGGCACTGGTCACCGAAATGCTGCTCGAACCACGCTGGGACGAGAACGAATTCGATCTGGCCCGGCAGCAGGCACTCAGTTCCATTGCCCAGCGTGCATCCAACCCGGGCAGCATCGCCTCCGACCGGTTCAGCCGCCTGGTTTACGGGGATGACCACATTCTGGCCTACCACCCCGGGGGAACCGCCGAAACCGTTGAGTCCATCACCATCGACGATCTCAAAAACTATTATGAGGCTTATATTTCACCGGATGTGGCCGTTTTCCACATAGTGGGTGACGTTGACCGTAACGAGGTTGTGACTTCCCTTTCCGGACTTGAAAAAGGATGGGCAGACCGTGATGTGACCTTCCCCGAATATCCCATGGCGGAGGCCCCCGCAAGTCCGGCGCTCTGGTTTTACGATATACCGGGTGCCAGCCAGTCGCAGATCCGCTTCGGCTACCCGGCACTTGCCGAAACACATCCCGATTTCTACGCTGCGGAGGTGATGAATTTCACCCTGGGCGGCGGCGGGTTCGTATCACGCCTCATGCAGGAACTGCGTGAAGGCAAGGGATATACCTACGGCATCTCGTCGTGGTTTTCCGGTACCGACCTGCGCGGTCCGTTCATGATCAGCACGGGCGTCCGTGCCAATGTGACCCTTGAATCAGCCGCGCTCATCCGGCAGATTGTGAGTGATTACCCCTCCACCTTCACCAAAGAAGACCTTGAGAACACCAAAAGCAACCTGCTCAAAAGCAACGCCCGTGCCTTCGAAACGCCGGGGGCCAAACTGGCCATGCTTCGCAACATGAGCGCCTACGGTTGGCCTGCCGACTATGTACTGCAGCAGGAAGAGGTGATCCGCACCATGACGGTGGAGCGCATCCGCGATCTGGCCCGGCAGTACGCCGACGCCGACCGCATGCACTACCTCATAGCCGGCGATGCGGCTACCCAGCTCGAACGCCTCCGCGCCCTGGGCATCGGCGAACCCGTCATGCTGGAATAGTATTGAGTATTGGGTATTGAGACGGTTTAGTGCATTAAAAAACAACCGGATATATTAGGAAACCGTGATGAGACTTTAAAGTCTCATCAGCAGGCTTGCTTGTCTGTAAATCTTCCCCGGCGGAAAAATTCGTCTCATTACCCAATACTCAATATTCACTACTACTCCCCCCGTGGTGCTCAGCGATCTCTTCCTCGTTCAGCCGCAGAAAACGGGCCGCGTTATTGTACAATATATCGCGCTTCTGCTCAAAGGTGAGAAAATCGGCTGAGGGAAGCGCGCAAGGAGGGCTGCTCTTTTGCGATCTCCGAAACCAGTCAGAATCTGCCCGACAGGCCGGTTCCCTCCTACCGGAATATGATACGCGCCGGATTCCGATATGTGTACATCCGCCCGAATTACATCCATTACGTGGGTGCCTGATGCTGTAATTTATTGTGCATCACCTCCTGTTATACATTTTCGTTTGTTTATTTTTATTGAATATTCAGAAACATTTTTATACTATAACGTAAACATCCGAAAGTCTTCGCCCGGCTTTTCAATCAACCAACCACCTAGCGAGGACTGCCATGGCACCACCTGTCAACCGCCGGAATTTCATCAAAACCACCGCAATTGCCGGTCTCGGAGCATCCATTTTCAGCCCCAATGTACTTTTCGGCAAAGACGACCGTAAGGCCCGCATCGGCATCATCGGTACCGGCCTGCAGGGCAGGCTGATGCTGCAATCGCTGCTGATGCAGTCCGATACGGAGATCACCGCCCTCTGCGACATCGACCAGCAGGCCCTCGCCCAGGCGCAGGATATGGTGGTGCAGGCCGGCCGCAATAAACCTGAAGGCTATTCCAACGGTCCGCACGATTACCTGAACATGGTCACGCGCGACGACCTCGACGGAATCCTGGTCGCAACTCCCTGGGAATGGCATCAGCAGATGTCGGTCGCTGTAATGAAGGCCGGCAAGTACGCTGGTGTGGAGTGCCGCGGCGCCTTCTCCCTGAATGAGTGCTGGGAGCTGGTACGTGTGTCGGAGGAGACCGGCATGCCCTGCATGCTCATGGAAAACCACAACTACAAGCGGGAGATCATGGCGGTATTGCTCATGGCCCGCGACGGCCTCTTCGGAGAACTGATCCACGCGCAGTGCGGCTATCAGCATGATCTGCGGCGGGTTAAATTCCGTCCGGGCGTGGAGTTCGGCGACAAGGGTGAAAACGAATCGGTCTGGCGTACCAACCATTCGGTGGGCCGTAACGGCGATCTCTATCCAACACACGGCATCGGCCCCATTTCCAGCATATTCGACATCAACCGGGGCAACCGGTTTGTTACCCTCACCTCCACCGCAACCAAAGCCCGCGGGCTCAGCGCTTTTGTCAAGGAACACGGCGGGGCCAACCATCCCAACGCGAAGGTCGACTTCAAACTGGGTGATGTGGTTACCACGGTGATCAGATGTGCCAACGGTGAAACGGTTATCATCAACCACGATACCAACCTGCCGAGGCCCTACTCGAACATGCGCCGGGTGCAGGGCACCAAAGGGCTCTGGATGGAAGACAACAACTCCATCTACATCGAAGGCCGCAGCGAATACGGCACCTGGGATCCCATGCAGCCCTACATCGAGGAGTATGAACATCCCGTATGGAAAACCTTTCTCCGCGAAGGTGTACGGGGCGGCCATGGAGGCGCCGACTTCCTGAAAACACGGGCATTCGTACAATCCATAAAGCGGAAAATCCCGACCCCGATCGATGTATACGATACCGCCACATGGCTGGCCATTACCACGCTCAGTGAGCAGTCAATCGCCATGGGCAGTGAACCCGTTAAATTTCCAGATTTCACCGGCGGACGATGGGTGACGAATAAACCCATTTTCGGCCTGACCGAAGATTATTGATAAACCACTCTATAAAGAACCCGCATTCCGACCCTGACGCTGATCCCCATACGGTGTTGTGTTGCTCTGTCTCCTGGTAATAGCTGGTATGGGATCAGGTCGGGTGTCGGTTTTTCTTCCGGATCATCAAGACGCCCATCACGTCAAAAAACCGCAGTCTGGGCCCAACATCACGCTTAACACAGTCTGGCCCCATCGTCATGCTAAAAGAGCGCAATCTGAAGAGCGATAGCGATAAGGACGAAGGAAACTTCCCAATTCTATTGTTCTATTGTTCAAAAGCGTGCTTGCGTGTTTTCTCTGAATAAGCTTAATTGCCCGACATCATCCACCGGCAATCAAACCCTTTTTTCATGACATCCCCTGCACGCACCCTATCCATCCTCATTGTCCTTTTCATTTTCTGCACAACCGATGTCTTTTCCCAGGACCTCCGCATCGACGTCAAAAAACATGTGCTCGACAACGGCCTGACTGTCCTGGTATGGGAGCGTCCCTCCGCCGGGCGTATCGGCACACGCTCATTCTACAAGGTGGATATTGCCGCCGAGCGTCCCGGAACCGTGGGCCTCACACACATGCTTGAGCACTTTCTGTTCAAGGGTTCCGATATTGCGGGCACCGCCGACTGGGAGGCCGAGCGCGCCGTTGCCGAACACGTGGAGCGCCTCGAGCGGATGATCACCGACGAGGAAAACCGCAACCGGCCCTGTTTCCTGCAACGGGATGTGTTCGCCGAAGTAGAGGCCGACTGCCGCACCCCCCTGATCGACTCCCTGCGCACCGCGCTTGTTGAGGCCACCGTCGTTCAGAACCGGCTGGCCCATACCACCTGGTACGACTGGGCCGTGCAGTCGGCCGGAGGTACCAACTCCACCGCATCCACCGGCCGCGACTGGATGAAGTTCGACATCGATCTGCCCGCCAACAAGCTCGAACTGTTCATGTGGACCGAGCGCAGCCGTGTCGAACATCCCGTTTTCCGCCACTTCGAGCCGGAGAAGGAAGTCGTTGTCGACCAGATCCGCCGCTATGACAACCGTCCTGACGGCAAATTCTCGCGCGTAATGCGTTCCCTGACCTACGATGCCCATCCCTACGGCTGGGCCCACTGGTTCAGCGATCTCACCCGGGCAACCCGCGAAGACCACTGGGAGATCTTCCACAAGTACTTCATCCCCCAGAACACCGTGCTGGTGGTGGTGGGCGAGGTCGATGCGGATGAGGTCTTCGAAATGGCCGAAGCCTACTGGGGCAGCTGGCAAAAGGGCCGCCCATCACCCCGCCTGCGCACCGTTGAGCCGGAACCCGTGGGTCAGAAGCGGCTAACGGTGGATGCGGCCGCAGGCCCGGCCGTTACCATGCATGTGCCGATGCCGGCCGTTGCACATCCCGACGCCCACGTTTTCGACGTGCTTGCCGAACTGCTCGGCGGCCCGCGCGGGCTCCTCGCTGATGAGCTGATCGACCGGCAGCAGATCGCCACCGGAACCGGCACCTCGGCCTGGACATCCAAATACCCCTCCCACTTTGAAATCCGGATCGACGGGCGCTCGAACAACGATCTCGACGCCATCGAGGCCGGCATCAATTCCGTGCTTGATGCGGTGGGATCCGGCAGCGTTACGCCCGCCGAAATCGAGGCCGCTGCCGGCCGCCTCGTGCTTAACCTGGCCCGCAGCCTCGACGAAATCGGCCGGAGTGCCGTCACCATCGGCAGCATGGAATCCATCTACGGATGGGAGCATCTGAACGACCTTCCCGGACTATGGTCCGGCACCACCCCCGCCGACCTCGCCCGCGTGGTTCAACGCTATTTCGGTGCCAAAATGCAGACAGTCGGTCATCTGCGGCGTATTACCGGCGGGAGCAGCGTAGCTTCAACAACGGAATACCGTAGCGACGGCTATACCGGTCACGCGTCCGGCCATCGACCGGGCCAGTTGTTCGGGCGCCATGATTCAGTTGACCTAAACACGGTTCGGCCCGGCAATTACCCGTTCGGTGGGCCGGTAGGAGAGCACTTCCTGCAGCCGGAGGAAAAACAGCCGGGTGCCGCATTTTCACAGCAGGATGATACCGGATCAGACACCATGTCAGGCGGTGCCATTGAACCACTTGCCATTTCTGAGCAACCCTGGTACGCACCTCCCTGGATGGCGGACCGGCGACCTTCGGGATTCATCACCCCTTCGCCGACTCGTGATTACCGCGATCTTGAATACGATCCGGTCGGCTTCACCCCGCCGGATCCTGCAGATTACCTGATCACCCTTGTGAACGGCCTGACCGCCTTCGTCGTGCCCGACAACCTGCTGCCCATGGTACAGGTATCGGTACTGATCGATGCACCTGTAATTCGGGAGCCCCGCGGCAAAGATGGACTGGCCGCACTTACAGCCGACCTGCTGCGCACGGGTACATCCACCAGAAGCGGTACCGACATTGAACACATCCTGAACGGAATGGGTGCCACGCTAAGCATCAGCAGCGACCGCAACCGGACCCGCCTCCATGCTCTTGCACCCTCCACCGCCGACATCCCCGCGCTGATCGGACTGCTCGGCGAAATAGTTGCCGACCCTGATTTTGACAGTGCATTCGATGCCGAACGTGAACGCCATGCCCTCCGCGCCGGCAGGGCATCCGACAATGCCGCGGCACAGTCGCAGGCCCTGTTCGAGAAGACGCTCTACGGAGACTCCCATCCATACGGAAGGCGTCCATCGCCCGAATCGGTTCGCAGCATTACACTGGCCGGCGTAAGGGCATGGCACGAAACGCATTTTACGGCAGATCGGATCACCTTCGCAGTTTCAGGCGCGGTCAGCACTACGGATGTGGAAAACGCACTGGCCGGATCGCGGCCTTTGAACGCGATTCCGTCCGGCGGAGGCATCCCGCATAATAACCTGCCCGTTCCGGCAGACCCTGCCGGCATAACGGTGGTAACCAACAACCTGGATATCCGCCAGGGCCTCATCATATTGGGCCACAAAGGTATAGAGGGGATGCCCGACGACCATGCCGCCCTTGAAGTGATGCACCACATTCTGGCCGGCGGCGGTTTCATTTCGCGGATGATGGAGCTGTTGCGCACCCAGACAGGCATCACCTCTGCCCTCTACGGCGAGGTCGAGCCCGGCCGAGGAACCCCGAATCCCTATCTATGGCGTTTCGGCGGCAATCCTGAGACCATTGCGGAGGGCATCCGCCTCGCACTCGGCGAAATCCGCAAAATGTATGAAGAGGGGGTTACCGAATACGAATTCGAATCGGCCCGCACCTCCTACATGGACGGCCTCGTGCCCGCTTCCTACGATACACCACACAAAACCGCGGAGCGGCTCGCCCAGAAGCACCTTTTCGGGCTCTACGACTACCAGTCGCCGCAGTATCTCAACTACTATGCCGGTGATGAAGACCAGCTTGACGCCCTCCGGCGGCTCACCCTTGAGGATGTGAACAGGGCCGCACGAACCTATCTCGATCCGGACAACCTGATCATCACCATCACCGGTCCGGTCGGCGATATCATGCAGGCTGCATCACCCGAAACCCGGGCGCTGCTCGGGTGGTAAGCAAAACCACCTGCGAATTATAGCCAGCCACCTTCAAAAGTCCTTCGCAAAGCATAGCCAGCCACCTTCAAGAGTCCTTCGCGAAGCATAGCCAGCCACCTTCAAGAGTCCTTCGCGAAGCGAAGGTCCTTGAGGATGATAAGCCCGGGCTACTCCTCCCGGTTTATTTTATAGATCAGCCGTGCCAGCTCACCTATCTGCTCTTCGGCCGTATTCATTTCGGCGAAATCCTCAGCAAAAATGGTGACTATGACCGGTTTTTCACCAAAAATAATGCCGGAGTCGCCGCGGACGTATTCGAGTGTTCCGGTTTTATTGGCCGTCCGAACAGATTCGGGCAGATATCGCGGGATCAGTGATTTATCGGCGCAGTCCTCAAGCATCTCCAGAATCAGATCACGCGAGTTTTGGGTCAGAAACGATTCACCCGTCCGGTTCCCGTTCAGGATCGCGAGCAGCACCCGGTTCATATCGGCCGCGCTCGTATAGTTCTGCCTGCCCTCCCCGATCGCGTCAAAATCCATCATATACCGGGCCAGCACCGACTGTTCCATATTCAGCTGCTCCATCAGGCGGTTGATCCGCTCCATGCCGATCCGCCGGATGATGATATTGGTTGCGGTGTTGTCAGATACGCGGATCATCTCCCGGGCCAGATACTCCAGCGTGTACTCTCCGCCTGGCCCGGCCTGCTGCAGTCCGCCCGACCCGCCAACGATATCTTCTGAGGTCAGGGTATATGTCTCATCCAGCGACAGCTCGTTCCGGTCGGCCATCCGCATCAGTTCTGTCAGGACAGGAATTTTAATCACGCTTGCCGAGGCCACCTGCCTGCCGGCATTGCGGGAGAACAGCTCTGTCCCGTCTGCATCATGTACGGCAACTGAAAAAACGGCATTATCAGCCGCTACATCAAGAAAAGCATCGGCCGCCTGCCATTCATATTTTATCTCCTGCCCGGCACAACCGGCCAAAATCAAAGCCAGCAGCAGAAAACTTCGTAACGTGTTTATCATAGTATTTCTATATCAGGATGAAAGAGCCACCTGCGGGAAAGAGAGCCACCTGCGAGAGTCCGGGGTATGGCCTGAGCGCAGGCTTTCGCTATGCGAAAGCTGAAGTCGAAGGGCATAGCGGAGGTCCTCGCAGAAAGATCACCCGGGGTACCCGCACCCCGGGTGATCTTTCATATTAACCAAATCCTGCCAGAAACCCGAAGGGCGGGGGCATTCAAATGCCCCCCACTGATTTACTCTTCAGGGAGCGCCGCGTCGCGGCGCACTCCTGAAGGAAAATCAGTTTAATAAATCATCCAACGTTTTTTCCTGGCGGGATTTTTGTTGTTTGAGCCAGTTCCGGTGGTTTTGGATTTCGGGGATGACTTCATCGGGGCGGTAATGGCCGGGGGCGCCGGAATGGGTGTAATCGGCACTGATTTGATCATCTGACGGGATGCTGAGGTCATTCAGGGCTGAGGCCACTTTTTTGTAGGCATCACGGAAGGGCACCCCTTCCACCGTGAGGAGGTTGGCTTCGCGTGTCGCAAACAGCTCCCTGGTCAGGGTTTTGCGGCAGGCATCCGGGTTGAAGGTGAGTCCTCGAAGCGACATGCACACCGCACCGACCAGCTTTTCGGCGTGCAGACAGGCCTGCATCACCGTCTTTTTGGTGAGCTGCAGATCGCGGTGGTATCCCGACGGCTGGTTGGCCCCGATTCCCGCCAGCACAGCCCGCCATCCGCCGTACTCGTGGCCCGATGCACGGATCAGCTCCCAAACGTCCGGGTTTTTCTTCTGCGGCATGATGCTGCTGCCCGACTGCTGGTCGGACAATACCGCCGCGATTCCGCGCTCAGGGTGAACAAAACCCACTACATCTGCGGCCATCCGGTTAAACGTGGATGCCCCGTAGCCCAGCGCATCCACCACGCGCAGTTCCGACACCCCCCGCGACAGCTGCACCGACGTTACGGCCGTCTGCACCGACCCGAAGCCAAGTTGCGACGCGATAAACTCACGGTCTGCGCCGATCAATGGAACACCGTATCCCGCGGCACTGCCCAGCGGTGAACGGTCGATATGGTGCAGTGCCTGTTCCAGGTTTTCCAGGTCGGCCAGCAGCAGGCTGATGTAGCCGTACGCCCACGCATCCACAGAGGTGGGCATGGCGGGCTGCATATGGGTTTGGCCTGCAAAAAAGACGCCGTTGTGCCGCGCTGCAATCTCATGCAGCATCACGGATGCGTCAATCCAGTGTCCGGCAATGCTGGTCAGCTTCCGCTTCAGCCACAGGCGGACATCCGCCACCACCTGGTCGTTCCTCGAACGGCCCGCGTGGATTTTCCGGCCGGCATCCCCCAAAACTTCCGTCAGTCGGCGTTCAACGGCCGAATGAACATCTTCATCATCATCGGTAAGGGTGAACCCGCCCTCCTCGTGGGCGTTGTACAGTTTCACCAGCGCATTGCCAAGCTGATCCGCCTCCGCGGCACTGATCAGCCCGATGTGTGCCAGCATCCGTGCCTGGGCGATGTTCACCAGGATGTCTTCGCGCACCAGCAGGCGGTCGAATTCACGGTCTTCGGCTGCGGTAAACTCAAAAAACCAGTCGGATGCGCCACGGGCGCCCTCTTTTTGCCAGATCGTACTCATCTCGGGTCGTATTGGATGTACATTACGGTTGGTAATTCTCCGCTGAAGATACGGGATTTGGATGTGGCCTCAACTGCTCCTAATCCTGAAACCCTCAAAAGCAAGCCACCAGTCAAGCCATGCGGCCTGCGAGATGTCGCCGTCGCTGAACGCATCCAGCCGCATTTGAAGGGCAACCATATCGTAAATTCCGCATTCCCTCACCTCCCGGCTGCCGGCATGGTCCCTCAGCCAGGGCTCGATATGCTGCAGGAAAAGTACGGGGATGGAAGCGGGAAACTCTTTTTCACCGGTATTGCTGGTATAACTGTTATTACCCGTATTACTGCTAATACTGGTATTACTGGTATAACCGTTGTTACCGCTCTGTTCAGAACGCCTGAATCGCCGGGATCTCCGGATTTTCCGTAAACGATCCTCAATCTGCGTCTTGAAAAAACCCTGATGGTACGGAACCACGGTCTCACCCTTGGCAAGGGGGAAATCCTGCAGCTCCGGCGCGTAATGCGCGATGGTATTTTTGAACAGGCGGCTTCCGGCTTTCAGCCTGGCCGGCATGGCGAAACTGGCGTCAAGCACCTCCGGATGGATCAGTGGCATGATATTGGGCAACATCTGGTCCATAACGGCCTGAATGGGGGCACCGAAATTAGGCACCCGGTGCCTGAGCGCGAACAAATCAAGAGTAGCAGGCATGTCGAGACCTGCATTCCGCACGCGCATCCACTCCCTCTCAACGGTTTCCTCGAGCCCTTCTTTCATCATGGCGACAACCTCCGGAGCAAATATCGCCGGTTTCGGGGCCGTCAGGTGTTTCGTAATGGCCCGGATGTCGTTGCGATAGAGCGCCCAACGGGCAAGGTACCACAGCCGCTTCAGGTACTGCCGCCGGCCGATCTCACCGAAGCCCCCGTCCACCAGCACCGATCCCGACTCACCGATATCACTGAACATACCCAGGTTCAGCACATCCGATGCCGGACGCGTGGCCATTGTTGTGGAGGCGTGTCTGAAGACCGCTTCAGCCAGCTCTTCAACCGGCGGCAGGATCGGTTCATAATGCCGGTGCCCGAGTCCGAAAGCCTGTTTTCTGTTGATGGATGTTGAAACGCGGACATCCGGTGCATCCGGCAGCCCGTATACATGGGTACGGAGCGGGATGCCGCTCTTTGAAAGCAGGGCCAGGAGCACCCTTGAATCCAGCCCGCCCGACAGCCCCAGCGATACCTGGCGCCCATTCCGGAAGGTTTCTATGGCACGGAGCACCGTTTCAGCCCACCATTCATTCGTGGTATATTCTTTACGGGATGCATCCGTTTTCCCCTGAGTACCCGGTCTTTCTGTTGTCTGAGAATCCGGATCCCGCAAATTCATTCTGTCAACTGCTGTCCGCCCGCTGTTAGATGCGGGTTCCCATGGTGTCTCTTCAATTTTCACCCTGCCGCCCCCGACAGTCAACGTACTGCCCGGAGCCAGTTTTTTCATTCCCTCGAACGGTGCATCGTAACCGATCTGATTCACCAGGAGCCAGCTGTTTCCAGTGGCACGCCAGTTGATGCCAAGTCCCAATTCTTTTGCCAGAAGGGCCGCATCGGTGTTGATAAACAGCTTTTCGCCGGTTTCATGATAATAGATAGTCCGCAGCCCGACAGCATCGTTTCTTATGATGAAGCCGGTGTCCGTTTTTTCGTATTCCAGCCAGGCACCGGCCTCTTTGGAACCGGACAGAAGCGGGCCATCGGGGAGATTTGATGGGGGGGGGGATTCCGGATTTGATGAAGGTGATGGGTGGGATGGATGGCATCATTTATAGGGTAAATTGTTGGTTATGGGGGCTTTGCGGACACCTGGGTGTCCGCAGGCGTCCCACTCTTCAGGGACCTTCGCTTCGCTCCGGACTCCTGAAGGAGGTTCGCGCTTTCCCCGTCTCAATACTCACTACTCATTACTCACTACTTAAGAACCCTTTGATGATCTGCTCGTACACCTTAACACCATTCCGGAGCTGGGCGATTTCAATGTATTCACCGCTGGTGTGGCTCTGGGGGCTGTGGCCCGGGCCTATCTTGATGGCCGGAACGTCGGCCAGGAATACCCAGTCGGATGCCGTGGGTGAACCGATAAATTCGGCACCCGATGCGGCCTTGCAGACTTGCGCTATGCGCTCTGTGGGATTTGTCTGCACCGACAGGTACCGGTCGCTGATCACCTCGATATCCGTACCGGTGGTTTCGTAAATGGTCCGCACAATTGCCTCAGGTTCGTATTCGGGTATGGTGCGGATGTCGATAACAGCTTCACAGACCTCCGGATTGGCATTCCGTGCGGTGCCGCCTTCGATGGTGGTCGGGGTTATTTTGATTTCGCCCAGAAAGGTGTTCCGGATGTCGAACGTGAGTTTTTCAAGCTTTTGAAGGGCCCTTCCCATCCTGTATATGGCGTTTTCACCGTAAATACGGGCGGCATGGCCGGATGTTCCCCGGGTGATCAGCCGAAGAATGAGCAGTCCCTTCTGTGCCAGACAGGGTGCGAGCGACGTCGGCTCGCCTATTATGGCCGCATCAGGCGGCGGCAGCAGCGTACGCAGATATGCCATCCCGTTGTTCTGACCCACGGATTCCTCACACACAGTCACCGCCAAACTCACCCGTCCCTGCGGCTTCCATCCCGAATCCGCCAGATTCAGCAGCGCCTTCAGCATGCTGGCCAGGCAGCCTTTGGCATCAGTCGTGCCCCGGCCGTAAATGTGGCCGTCTTTCTCGACCGCATTGAACGGATCGCCATAGTGGTCGGGCGACGGCGGCACCACATCGCTGTGTGTATTCAACAGCAGCCAGGGATCGCCCTCCCCGAGCGTGAAGACGAGATTGTCGCCGTAACGCTCCGTTTTGAGCAGCCCGGTTCCGGCAACCGCCTCCTCAAGCCAGTTCACAAGTTCGGCTTCCTCCCCGCTCAGGCTCGGAAACCCGACAAGCCGTTTAAGAAGCGTGGTTATATCGGTCTGTATAAGGTCCATATTTTTAGACATGAGACGTGAGACATCAGACATCAGAAAACGTCATGCTGAGCGCAAGCCGGCGCGATGGCCTGAGCGCCGCGGAGCGGAGGCGAAGGGCGAAGCGACGGGTGTAGTCGAAGCACGTGGGGGCTTTTTAAAAAGCCCCCAGGCAGTTGAAAACACATAAAACGCGACCCTGATGCCTTCATAATGGTTAACATACTACTTAACAGGTAATATTGTGGCCAAAATAAACTCAGACCACCTTTTTATTTACTACTCCCGGGCAGGAAGACCTGGCATCTTACCGGCATTGCCGGCATTGCCGCCCGCCAGCCCGGCCTTGCCCGGGCTCGTCAATCCTTTTTCAAAATCGTACCACCATCTGCAGCCAGGCCTTCGGGATTTGTCAGCCTTACGCGTTTCAGACCCGACCGGATAGCCCTGAATCCGGTCTCCAGCTTCGGACGCATCCCGGCACTGATCCAGCCATCGATAACACCCTGCTGAAATTCGCTGAAGGTAAGGCTTGCGATCGGTTTCAGGTCTGCATCAAGCACCGCTTCGGGTTCCATCAGCATCACCAGCTCCCTGGCGAACAGCGATCCGGCAATCTCGATGGCCATCGTGTCGGCGTTGATATTCAGCATACCCTCCTCCTCCGACCAGGTGAGGCAGGCCACGACCGGCACATACCGCTGTTCCATCATGGTCTCCAACAGTTCCGGCTGTACACTCAGGATGTGGCCGACGTAGCCGAAATCGATGGTTTCACCGTCAATCTCAAGTGGCTCGCGCCGTATGGCTGTGGTCAGCTCGCCGTCGGCACCGGTCAGCCCCACCGCCAGCAGCCCGTGCCGACGCATTTCAGATACCAGCTTCCGGTTCACTATACCGCCCACCGTTGCCAGCAGCACGTCCATGGTCTCGCGGTCTGTTATGCGCCGCCCGGCCACCTGACGCACCGGTATACCAAGCCATTCGCTCATGGCGTTGATCTGCCGCCCGCCCCCGTGAACAATGGTCACACCGGGAATTGCACTCGCCGTATGAACCGGACCCGGATCTGATTCCGGATGAACAAGTTTTTCCGACTCCGGTTTTAATCCCGGTTTCGTTTTCGATTTCAACTTCGAGCCGGAATCCGGATCCGGGTTCATTTCCGGACTTACTGAACCACCTGAACCTGTCCCCAGAACGCTTCTCAGCCAGTCGCACAGGTGCCCGACGGCCTCCCTGCTTTCGGTGAGCCCTCCGCTCAGTTTTACAACGACAGGTTCCATAGCTTCATCAGGATGGCTTTCTGGACGTGCAGTCGGTTTTCCGCCTGCTGTATGTGTACCGCATTCGCGCTGTCGAGTACCTTGTCGGTTACCACCACATTCCGCCGCACCGGCAGGCAGTGCATGAACCTCGCATTGTTGGTGGTGCCCATGCGCGCCTCGCTCACCGTCCAGTTGCGGTAAACCTCCCTGCGCAGCTGCGCCTCATCCTCGGGATTGTGGTACACCAGCGAGGGCGATGCCCACGATTTGGCGTAGATCACATCCGCATCCCGGAAACCCTGCTCCTGGTCGTGGCTGATGTCGAAATAGGATCCCTTTTCGTCGGCAAGGCTGCGCAGGTAATGCAGGCGGTCATCGTCGGGAAGGTATTCCGCGGGGCACGCCAGTGTAACATCCATCCCGCTGCGTATCGCCACCTCAAGCGCCGTATTCGGTACCGCCATGGGCAACGGATTCGGGTGCGGCGCCCAGCTGAGCACAAAACTCCGCTGCGCGGTTCCATCCGGAAACAACTCGCGCAGGGTCAGCCAGTCGGCCATTCCCTGGCAGGGATGCTCGTTCGCGCTCTCCAGGTTGATCACCGGTACATCAGCGTACTCCACGATCCGTCGGATCAGCGTATCGCCGGCATCCTCGAACTTGTCTTTAAGGCCCGCGAACGCCCGTACACCGATCACATCGCAGTAGCGCGACAGCACACCGACCGCTTCCTTAATATGCTCAGTCTTGTTGCCGTCCATCACCGCGCCGATCCGCGACTCCAGCGGCCAGCTACCGCTCCCAGGATGGATCACCGTCGATCCGGCACCGAGATGGATGGCCGCCGTTTCGAACGATACCTTCGTACGCAGCGACGGGTTGAAAAAGATGAGCCCCAGTACCCGTCCGCGGCCGGCATCCGACCGGTAATTGCGAGCCTTAAGCTCCGCGGCCAGCTCCAGAAGGTCCTCCAGGTCGGGGTCGGACCAGTTCGAGAGGGTGTCAAAATTGAGGATGGGGGTTGTGGTTGGTTCCATGAACATCAGCATTTATTGCAATTCGGTTTAACAGAAGGCCGCATCAGAATACCACCGGCGGCACAACAAGCCCGCGCTCTTCAGGCAGGCCCAGCATCAGGTTCAGGTTTTGTATCGCCTGGCCGGCCGCGCCTTTTCCAAGATTGTCAATCGCCACGCCAACCACCACATTTCTGCCTTCCTGCACCATCCCGATATCCGTAAACGCCGTTCCAACAACCGGTTTGAGCTCGGGCAGCCCGGCCCGGAGCCGTATTAGCGGTGAGCCCCGGTAAAAGGATTCGTACAGGCTTTCCAGATCCTCATCGCGGCCCAGAGTGAACGATGCCGTGAGCCAGATGCCGCGCGTGACCGGCCCCGAAACCGGCACAAACAGCAGCTCCGGCACATTCCCGCTCAAGTCTGCCATCGTCTGCTCCACCTCGGCCAGATGCTGGTGCCCGAACACTTTGTACGCCCTGAAGTTGGCGAATCGCGTCGAAAAATGGGTGGTTGACGTGTGCGACGCGCCAGATCCGGTAGATCCGGTGATGCCGGTTATATGCACCGGACCCGAAATAATGCCACTTTTTACCGCCGGTACAATGGCCAGCTGCAGCGCCGAGGCAAAACAGCCCGGATTCGCGATTTTTACCGCTCTGGATATCTCAGAGCGGTAAACCTCCGTGAGGCCGTACACAAAATGCGGGATGAGACCGGGGTACGCATGCTCGTAGCCGTACCATGCCGGATAACCGCCTGCATCCCTCAGTCTGAAATCGGATCCCATATCGATGATGCGGCCCTCATAGCCGCCTTCCATCAGCAGATTTACTGCCTCGGCCGACTTACCGTGAGGCAGTCCAAACAGAACCGCATCCGACCGATTATCCCCGATCTGTTCAATGGATGTGATCTTCATGTCGCAGATTCCCTTCAGGGCCGGGTAAATATCACTGATAACCAGCCCCGCCGAGCTGTCGCCGTACAGGGTACCAATGGTGATATCGGGATGGAAACTCAGGTACCGGATGGCCTCCAGCCCCGTGTACCCGCTCGCCCCGGCTATGCTGACTGTGAACCGGCTCAAAAGAAATCCTCCGTTTTAGGCTTCCTGTTAAACACATTCTGCTCCACATACGCCCCCAGCTGCTCCGGATCGGCCATGCCGTTGATCGCCTTTATGCCCATCGTGTTCTGCAGAAACTGTATGCCCACCAGGTTATCGGTTACCGGGCCGGTAATCACATCGATCTCGCGCGAGTAGCGCTTGCGGAAAAAATTGTCGGCCGCCCAGCAGCCCATGAAATCCTGCGCCGCCACCACATGTGACGCGATATGCTGCTGTATCTCCTTGTCCATGAGCAGGCTGTCAACACCGTATGCACCGATGATGCCGTCGCCGAATTCAAGGATGATGGCGTCGAGGTTTTCCTCTTTGTTCAGGTGGGTGAGCAACCCCTTGGCCATGGGCAGGATGTTCTTGCCGGTGGTCGATACCAACCCGGCCGACGAAAAGTCGATACAGGCCGCGGCGCCGGCGTTCAGCATGCTCCGCACATCCCGCTTCAGCGAGGCCCCGGTCAGCTTTGCTGCACCGATCCGGTAGCCCTGTTTCGCCAGGTACTCCACAATGCGCGTTGCCGCCAGTGTTTTGCCCACATTCATACAGGTACCGGTCACGGCGATAAGTGGCACGCTTTTTTCAAGGGAATACTCCCACTCGATCGCAAAATCCTGGATGCAGGCGTGCTTGTTGATCTTTCCGTCGGGTATCATCACCGCGCCGAGCACCTCCACCCGCATGGCCGGACCGAAATCGGGGTGCGGCGACTGGCAGTGACCGATGATGCCGCCCATGTTCAGGATGTTCAGGATGTCGCCCTGCCGGATCAGCCTGGGGATGATGCCGCTGTAGCCGCGAAGGGCCTGACGCTCGCCAAGTGCCCCCACCAACACATCCCCTTTTTTATAGGTCACGAACTCACCGTCGCTGGTTTCCACCTTGTTGTAGGTCTCCTTGTCGTCGAGCAGCTTCACCACCACCGCGTAACCCTCCTGGGCCACCACGTTGGGTGCCAACAGAATCTCCCTGGTAAGCTCAACCGATGCCGAGCTGGACGATAATATGTCGACAGTAATTTTTTCGTAGGCGTTGGTCATGATTTTTGAACCTGCTGGCTTATCCGGGTACTGATTCCGAAGATTTTTGAAAATGCACGGGCTTCTTCACCGGTCCATCCGCCGGCTTCCTCCCCGTACCTGGCAATGGTATTATTCATAAGGCTGTATGGGGATGAGGCCCCTTTCACGAACAGGTTGCCCCGGTACGCGTACAGCTGAACATCCCCCTTCACCACTTTCTGGCTCGCCGTGAACAGGGCTTCGATATCCCGCATCACCGGATCGAAATACTGGGCCTCATGCAGCAGCATGCCGTACGTATCGGCCAGGGAGTCCTTCACGTGACGCTGCCACTTTGAGAGCACCAGCTTCTCGAGCTCCCTGTGGGCAGTGTAAATGATGGTGGCCACCGGAGCTTCGAAACCGATCCGGCCCTTGATGCCAATGATAGTGTCGCCCAGGTGCATCCCGCGGCCAATGCCGTGTTTAACCCCGAAATGGTGTAGCTCATCGAGCAATTCGTGCGGTTTCAGCATTTCACCGTTAACCGAAACTGGCAAGCCCTGATCGAAGGTCAGGGTCAGGTCTTCGGGCTGATCCTCATACTCGTGAGGCGCCTTAAGCTCTGGAAAAGCCTCAAAAGGCAGCGCCTTGTCCGACGTAGTCGTTTCCCGGCCGCCGATGGTGGTGCCCCAGATGCCGCTGTTGATGGAATAGGATGTGGTTTTATCAGGCACATCAAACCCTTTACTGCGCAGGTAGGCCGTGGTCTGTTCCCTGGTTAGCCCCTCATCGCGGATGGGCGTGATGATATCGGCATCGGCCAGCAGCGTTCGCACGGCCACATCAAACCGGACCTGGTCGTTTCCGGCCCCGGTAGATCCGTGCGCAATCCGGTTCGTGCCGATAGAACGGGCGTACTGTACTACACCCTCAGCCTGGATGAACCGTTCAGCGCCCACACTCAGCGGATAAGTGCGGTCGCGCAGCACATTCCCGCGGATCAGGTTCGAGATGATTTTGCTGTAAAGCGACGGAAAACCGTCGATAAGGGTGAATGCTTTGGCGCCCATGCTGATGGCTCGCTGCTTAACCACCGCCTCCTCATCGGGTCCGATACCATAACAGTCGACCATCACGGCGTGAATCTCGGCCCCGTATTTTTCACGGAGCCAGGGGATGCAGAAGCTGGTATCAAGCCCGCCACTGTATGCAAGTGCGATTATGTTGCTCATAGGTGTGGATAAAATAAAAAAAGGCGGAGTCCCTCAGAAGGATCCGCCTTGAAATATAGTGCTCTGAAAAATCTTATGTTACATGGCTTGTCCTTCACAAATATGCAATTTACCCGTACGGCGACGGCGAAGGCGCCTGACAGTGATTATGCTATTTGTGAACCGGAGTTTTACCATGCACGGAATATGAGGGATGTTAAGGACTATGTCAATGCCTTTTTTTCCGTTTCCATGAGCCGCCTCTCTTGTATTAGCCACATCTCCCGGATCGTCTTACCCGTTTTGTGAAAAAGACAGCAGATCAGGCTTATTTTTTAGGGACTTTACTTGCAAATCATCAAAATAAACGGTATATATCATGGTATATATTGTAATCAAAATCTTTACAGATCATGAATACCGCCAAAATATTCACAACCGGGCGCAGTCAAGCCGTTCGCCTGCCCAAAGCCTACCGTTTCGAGGAGGATGAGGTCTACATCCGCCGCCTCGGTTCTTGCGTGGTACTTATCCCGAAATCCGACCCCTGGAGTGATGCGATTGCAGCCACCAGCTACTTTACAGAAGATTTCATGGCATCAAGAAACCAGGCAGCCGAGCCCGATCCGCGGGAGGATCTGTAGTGTGGATGCTTGATACCGATATCTGCATCTTCATCCTCAGAAAAAAGCAGGAACAGGTCTTCGAACGTCTCCGGGCGACTGAGCCCGGAGATGTGGCTGTTTCGTCGGTCACCCTCGCCGAGTTGATGTACGGGGTTCAGAAGAGCAGTTTTCCTGAGCAAAACCTCCAGGCCCTCATCCGCTTCCTGGCGCCTATCGATGTGCTCCCGTTCGACGATCACGCCGCATTCTGGTATGGAAACGTCCGCCACGCCCTTCAGAGCAAAGGAATGCCTATTGGTCCGTACGATATGATGATCGCATCACACGCACTGTCGGCAGGTTATACTCTTGTCACTAACAATACCCGCGAATTCAACCGAGTAAAAGGGCTCGTCGTTGAAAACTGGGTCTGATTACCGCATTGACTGGTATACCATCCTCACAAACTCGCCGACCTCCCCGCTGTCGATCCATCTGAGCACCAGCACCAGGTCGTTTTCCCGGTCAACCACGATGAAGTTCCCGCCGAAGCCCGCCGCGTAAAAAACATGATCCGGCACACCCTCCCAGGCCCGGGAACCGCGCTGGGTCCACCACAGATAACCGTAATCCGCATTCGGTTCTGACGGTGCCACCGACTTGCGGATCCAATCCTCCGAAAGCAGTTGCTGCCCATCCCATGAGCCGTTCCGGGCAAACAATAACCCGAAACGCGCCATGTCGGTGGTACTGATGAACAGGCCGCCACCATTATGGCCGCCGCCGCTCACCGACTGCATGTTCAGCCCGTCTATCATCACGAACGAATTGTCGTAACCATGCCAGCGCCAGGTCGTGGAAGCCCCGATCGGGGTCATGATCTCCTCATTGAGAACCTGTGGCAATGGCCTGCGCATCACCTGGAGAAGGGAGTAGGCGAGCAGGTTCACGCGTACATCATTGTATTTGTAATGTGTGCCGGGTTCGTGCAGCTCCCTCATCCGCCAGTCGTCGATGCCTCCCTGCCGAGGCGGACGGTCTCCCCAGTCTTCCATCCCGAACAGCGTGCCATACCAGTCGGATGACTGGTTCAGCAGGTGATGCCAGGTAATCTTGCCGTTGTGCTCCCCGTCGAAGGTGCGGTCCCACACATAACCGGTCAGAAGGTCATCGGTACTGCGGATGAGCCCGCGGTCCCAGGCCAATCCGGCCACGGCCGACAAAAAACTTTTCGTGACACTGAAGGTCATGTCTGCCCGGTCATAATCGCCCCATTTTGCCACAATATATCCGTTTTTGATGATCATCCCGCCCGGGTTGCCGCGCTCGCGTACCGGCCCGGCCAGATAGTGGTACGGCTCATGGCTGAACCCCTTCAGGATGGCGATCCGCAGATCGCGCTCCACGCTGTTTTCATAGGCCAGGGCAAAATCGACGGCCCGTTTCACCCCCTCCGCATCGAGGCCAAGCTCACCCGGCGCCCTCTCCTCCCACTCCGTGCCCGCCGGCGGGAAATACCGGTCCTGAGCAACCGTCTCCCGAAGAGGAAGTGTGATCAGCAGTACCATTACCATTACAGACAAAGTGATGCTGCCGGAAATCCTGAATGCATCCATCCGCCGGGAAAAACAGGGGTTATTTCTGTTAATAGTCGATGATGCCATAATTGTTTGTTTTTTTAATGTAGCTATATGCCGTTCAGATGTTCATCAAAACCCGGCAAAAATACAACCTGGAAAAATGCCGCCAGGTACATTGGTTCGTTGGTGGGCACGTTGGCCGGGTTATTTGCCGGTCAGTTAGCGGCAATTTTACCCCAATCGGGCAACACTATTTGGGAGGTGACACCGTCATGGTGAGCTACTGATTTCGCCCATATTCGTGGCTACACCATAATGGAGGTGACACCGATAGTGCTGTTAGTATGCTTTGAATCAGGGAAGTACGAAACATGCGAAAAGTTGAACAGCGAAGTTATCTGGTAAGATGTCACCAGTAGCACGTAATTTTGCCCCAATCGGGCAACACTATTCTGGAGGTGACAAGCAACTTGTCATCGGTAGTTCATGAGAACAAAGGACAGCTCAGCATGATACGATGACCGGAAGCACGCCCGGGCTGGTGGAGAAATATGTAATCAGCATGGTTCCGGATTCAGGTTAAGAACGTTGAATGTGTTTAAAAAAACCATTCCGTATTTCAATTGAAATACGTGCAGGTGTAAAACTTGCTGTCTTTACGGTTAAATTACAGCTGTGTTTCAATTATTTTTATTACTGCTTTTTTTAACCGTGCAGGCCATCCCGGCTGGTTCCTTCCCCGAATATTTTACAAGGATGAAACCTCTTCACATCCAATGCTCTTTTACCCGCAGGAAATTGTCTCCACCCTGTTTATGCCCGGCTGATGTAACGTGTAATAACAACCGTGTTTCCAACACGTTCCGGAACGGTTTCCGGGCCATAGTATCTGGTGTTGACCATTCCCTGCCAAAGTTTAATATTTCATGTAATAGTCCGTGAACTTAAATCCAGACAATCAGGCACACCCCCATTGAAAAAACTGCGGAAATGGATAGCCCTCATCTTCCCGGCACTGGTGTTTATGCTGCTGGCCGGGTTGCTGATTTCACGTGTTTACCGGCCGATACCATCGGGTGACCCTCAAATCACGATCGATTCCCGCCAGGCAATCGACCATACCGGAATTATGGCCGAGGTGTGCGGACTTGTCACATCCACAGGCTATCAGCCGCAAATTGCCGGGGAACCCACCTTCCTGAATTTCGGTGAGCCCTATCCCCGACATCATTTTACTGTTGTGATCTGGGGCGAATACGCGTCGCGCTGGGAAGTGCCGCCGTACCGGCTCTATGCCGACAGGGAAATTTGTGTTACCGGAACCATCCAAATGCACCGCGACAAACCTCAGATTGTGGTCGCTGACCCCAGGCGCATCCGTTTCGTCAGCCGCTGACCACCTTAATCTGAATTCCGAAATTATTCCCCGTTTTGATATCCAACTGTCACTCAAACCCTTATCTTCAGGGTTAACCATTTTGAATGAATATTTACAGCTATGTTATTTCTTGAAGTTATCCAGGTTGGACCATTCGACTGGATGACATGGGTTATATTACCCCTGCTGATCTTTTTCGCACGTATTCTGGACGTATCGCTCGGCACGCTGCGCATCATTTTCGTTTCCCGCTCCATGAAGCGGCTGGCAGTGTTGGTCGGTTTTTTCGAGTCCCTTATCTGGCTTATCGCCATCAGCCAGATCGTACAAAACCTGACCAATGTGGTCACCTATGTCGCTTTTGCAGGAGGGTTCGCCGCCGGTAACTTTGTGGGGATCTACCTTGAGGGGAAAATCGCGGTAGGGCTGCTCTGTGTACGTGCCATCACCCGCGACGATGCGTCGAAACTGGTGGAATTCCTCAAAGACCAAAATTACGGGGTTACTACCTTCTCGGCCAGGGGCGTGCAGGGTCGTGTTCGCCTGCTTTATATGGTTATCAAACGGCGCGATCTCAATCAGTTGCTGAAGATCATCAAAAACCACGATCCCAAGGCATTCATCACAATCGAGGATGTGAGGGCAGTAAATGAAGGCTTTTTCCCGCATACCTCCAGCTCCCTGTTCAGCCGGATGACCTCCCTGCGGAAGTAAAATCAGCGGGCATGCAGTGTGCCTGACTATTCGTCCCTGGTCCTGATCTCCATTTTCTCTGCGAAATAGTCGCAAAAGTCGCGCATGTCGCCGCTGATCCGCTCATCGCTGGTCGAATTATGCAGTGTATCGGCCATGGTGACCAGCGTTTCGTGGAAAAAGAGCTTCATCTCGTCAACGGTCATTTCCTTGGTCCACAGGTCGAGGCGAAGTGTCTCCTTTTTGTCATTGTCCCACATGGCCAGGATCATGGCCCTGCAGTCGATCGGCTTGTCGGAGCCGCTGTCGTCGGCGAGCATGCTGATTTTTTCGGGGATGTCTTTTTCGTCGAGGCCGACATTAATGCTGATGTTTTTGGTGGCGGAGATCATGTGTACTTTTATGGATGGTTATATTGGTGTCCTAAAATAAGGATGTTTGGAGAAACAGATAAACCGGGGGAGTGCCGGATACCGGTTTTGGATGCGGAGACAGATGAGGTTGAAGGGTACGGGTACAGGTACGGGTATGGATACGGGTACGGATACGATTGTGATTGCAGTTGCGGTTGCTATTCCGGAGGCCGGTGGCCGGTTTCTGGTTTCCGGCTACCCAGTTCATAATTATGGTCCCGGCGTGCAGTGACTGCGCATCATATCGAGCACGCTGGCAAAATCGTCGGGTAGTTCGGCCTCGAAGGTAACCTGCTCGCCGCTCCGCGGATGTTTGAAACCGAGCACCCGCGCATGCAGGCACTGGCGGCCAAGGCTTTTGAACAGGTTTTCGAACATCTGCTTCCTGGATCCGGTGTTAGGCCCGTAGCGTACCGAGGCGCCTCCGTAAGTGGCATCACCAAATACAGGATGGTTGATGTGGGCAAAGTGGACACGAATCTGATGGGTCCGGCCGGTCTCAAGGGTCACATCCACCAGGGCCAGGTGATCGAAACGTTCTATAATCCGGTAATGGGTTACCGCCCGCTTGCCGCCCTCCACTACATCCATCAGCTTGCGGTCGCGTACATTCCGGCCGAGGGGCGCGTCGATAGTGCCCGAATCATCGGGATGGCCCCATACAAGGGCCAGGTAGTGGCGGTCGATGGTGTGCCGGGCGAACTGCTCAGCCAGCTTGTTGTGGGCCACATCGTTGCGGGCCACCACCAACAGCCCGCTGGTGTCTTTGTCGAGACGGTGAACGATGCCGGGGCGAACCATATCGTCCTGCACATCCGACAGCTGATCCGCGTAGTGCAGCAGCCCGTTCACGAGCGTGCCCGTCCAGTTACCGTAGGCCGGATGTACCACCATGCCGGGCGGTTTGTTCACAATAATGAGGTCATCGTCCTCATACACGATGTTCAGGTCCATCTCCTCGGGTGCCGCTTCAGGCGGCGGGGGGATGGGCAGCGTTACCTCAATCCGGTCGTTCGGCTGTACAGGGTACGACGATTTTTCCTTTTTCCCGTTCACCAGCACCCACCCGTTTTTGATGGCTTCCTGCACCTTGTTCCGAGTGGCGTTCTTCACCATCACGGTCAGGTATTTGTCGAGCCGTACATGCTCGTGCTGACCCGGCGCCACAACCAGGCTGATCCGGGTTTCGCCGCGCTCATCTTCTGAAAGTGGATCGGTGGAATATTCGGGTGTATTGTACATAACCCCTAAAATAACCAAAGCAGGGCTATTCTTTTAATGGGATTTGGGAAGTGACAACGCCGGTGCCGGGAGTATGCTTTGAAACAGGGAACAGCAGAATAGGGAATAGGGAATAGGAAATAGGGAATGTGGAAGTGGGTGTAAGGGGCCACTTCCCCATTCCCTATTCTAATGTTCTACTGTTCAATTGTTTCAAAACCCGCTATCTCCACCAGCTGCATTATCCGGCTCAATCCACGAAAACATGCGGAATCGCTTCATCAATAGTACTAATCGGCAGTATTTTCAACCCGGCCTTCACTTTCTCGGGGATATCGTAAAGGTCCTGCTCGTTGTCTGAGGGGATGAGTACCTTTGCGATCTGGTTCCGCTTGGCCGCCAGAAGCTTTTCGTTGAGCCCGCCGATCGCGAATATTTCGCCGCGGAGGGTGATCTCGCCGGTCATCGCCACGTCGTACCGCACTTTCCTGTTGGTGATGAGCGACAACATGGCAACCGCCATGGCCAGGCCGGCACTCGGCCCGTCTTTGGGGATCGCCCCCTCCGGAATGTGGATGTGCAACTCGTTTTTCTCGAAATAATCTTCGGGCAGGCCGAAACTGTCGGCATTGGCACGTATGTAAGTGAGCGCGGCCATGGCCGATTCCTTCATCACATCGCCGAGCTGACCCGTAAGCTGGAATTTCCCCTTCCCGTGCATCCTGGCCACATCAATCTGCAGAATGGTTCCACCGGTGCTCGTCCATGCCAGGCCGTTCACGCTACCGATCTTGTGACGCTTGTCGAGGGCACGGTCGCGGTATTTCTCAACGCCCAGCAGTTCCCTGAGTTTCTTTTCGTTCACGGTGACCGACTTTACCGTTTCGCCCCGCTCTTTTGCAAGCACCATCATCTTAGCAATCTTGCGGCAGACCGAGGTGATCTGCTGTTCCAGCTTCCGCACGCCCGCTTCGGCCGTGTATTTGCGGATCATCCGAAGTATGGCTTCATCCTTAAATTTGACCCTTGAGGGCAGCAGTCCGTGTGAACGGATGTTTTTGGGGATGAGGTGGCGTTTGGCAATCTCCAGTTTGTCGTGCTCGAGATACCCGGGCAGGTTAATGATCTCCATCCGGTCGAGCAGCGCCGGCTGTATGTTGCTGGCCACATTGGCCGTTGCGATGAACATAACCTGCGACAGATCGAAATCGATGTCCAGATAGTGGTCGTTAAAGGTGTGGTTCTGCTCGGGATCGAGTACTTCGAGAATGGCCGACGACGGATCGCCCCTGAAATCGTGGGTTACCTTGTCGATTTCGTCCAGAATGATAACCGGGTTCATGGTGCCCGCCCGCTTCATCGACTGTATGATGCGCCCCGGCATCGACCCGATATAGGTACGGCGGTGGCCGCGGATCTCGGCCTCATCACTGATGCCCCCAAGAGCAATGCGCACCATCTGCCTGTTCAAAGCACTGGCGATCGATTTGGCCAGCGATGTTTTGCCGGTACCGGGAGGGCCTACAAAACAGAGGATCTGCCCCTTGATGTTTTTCACCAGGTTCAGCACCGCGATGTGCTCGAGGATACGTTCTTTCGGCTTTTCCAGGCCAAAATGGTCATTATCAAGCTCCTCCTCGACCGTTTTGATCTCAAGGCGGTCTTCGGAATAGTTGCCCCAGGGTATGGAGATCATCCAGTCGAGGTAATTCCGTGCAACACTGTACTCCGGCGACATGGCCGGGGTTTTTCTAAGCTTGTCGAGCTCCTCCATCGCTTTGGCGCGGGCGTGTTCGGGCATATCCATCGTCTCGATGGCATCCCGGATCTTGTTCAGCTCCGGATCGGCGAACTCGCCCTCATCCAGCTCATCCTGAAGTGCTTTAATCTGCTCCTGGATGTAGAATTTGCGCTGGCTCTCCTGGATTTCGTCCTGCACCCTCTCGTTGATCTCGGTGGAGACGGCCAGCAGCTCGATTTCGCTGGTCAGATAGGTGAGCAGGTTTTTGAAGCGTGCCTCAATATTTGCCTGCTCCAGCAGGTTCTGTTTCTGGGCGATATCCAGTTCCAGGTAGGAGGCCATGAAATAGAGCAGCTGCGACGGATTCTCAATACTTTCTATGCCCAGCAGTATCTCCTGCGGCAATTCCTGGTTGATCATCACATAGCGCTCGAATTTTTCGCGTGACCGGCGGATGAGCGCCTGCAGGCGGTTCGTCACCTTCGACTCATCCAGCGGCCAGGTATCGATGGTGACCTTCATATAGGGCATTTCGCTCACTATCGAGGCGATATTGGCCGGTACAATGCCTGAAACGAGCACTTTCACCAGGTTATTCGGCAGTCTTAGCACCTGCGAAATATGGGCCAGTGTTCCGGTGCTATAAATATCATCGAATCCCGGCTCTTCCACCAGGGGATCTATCTGGGCGACCAGCAATACGTACTTGCCGCCCGTCAGCGAATCGTTAATGGCAGCCAGCGTACTTTCCCGTCCCACCAGAATGGGATAGAGCGTGTTCGGGAACACAATGGTATCGCGCAGGGGTATGATCGCAACCTCATCGGGCAGAACATCGGGATCAAAATCACCACTCACATCGATGTTTTCCTGAATTAAATCAGACATAGGATAGAATACTATAAAAGCGCTTTAAAAAATGACCTCTTATCAGGTATAACCTTCAAATAACAAACGTGGAAATCGATACCTGATTTACAGGTACCCTTCTGAATCGCAAAAAAGGAATCAGGTTCCTCATGGTTTGCGAATATACAGGCAAAATATACAGGGAATGACACCCGAATTGAAATAAAAGGAAATTGAAGATATCCTTTATTGATATCCTGTAATCCTCCTATTTTAAGGCAGTAGACAACCCGGTATTATCAGATTATGATAACCGAACGGGTACATCACCGGGCATGACAGGTGTACCGGCTATCAACCGACCGCAACCGAACTGTGATCCGCACACTCTACATACGCGATTACGCGCTGATCGACGAACTGGAAATCAACTTCGGAGAGGGACTGAACATCCTTACCGGGGAGACCGGTGCGGGTAAATCGATCATTATCGGTGCACTGAACCTGATACTAGGTGAGCGGGCCGATACCGATTCGATCAGAACGGGTGCTGCAAAGGCCATTGCTGAAGCTCATATCGATGTGCGCAGCGATGAACGGATCATCGGGCTGATGGCCGAGAATGACATCGAATCGACCGGTACGGTTATTCTTCGCAGGGAAATCAGGCCGGGATCAAGCAGGGCGTTCATTAACGATACGCCCGTAAATATTTCTGTGCTGAAACAGGCCGGCGATATGCTTGTGGATCTGCACGGACAGCACGATCATCAGCTGCTGCTGCACGAAGACCAGCACCGGGCCATGGTCGACGGATTCACACAGGCCACCCTCGCGTCGGCCGAGTATCTTGAAGCCTACCGGCTGGTAGTGGCCGCACGCAAGGATCTTGCCGCATTCCGCAGGCGCGAGAAAGACCTGCAGGAAAAATCCGACCTTTTAAGCTACCAGCTGAAGGAACTGAGCGCGGCAAACCTCAGGGAAGACGAACCGGCCGGGATGGAAGCAGAGATGAACCTGCTCGATCACACAGAAGAGCTGGAAAAGCAGTCGGCCATCGTAACCGGTCTTGGTTCTGATGGTGAAATCAATGTTATGGAGCTGCTCGGAAAAATCGAAAGGGCCGTTGAGGAACTCGGCAGGATTCAGCCGGAATTTGAGTCCTACCTGCAGGAGCTGCATTCAGCAAGGGTGAGCATCGAAGAACTGTTGCGGTTTACTGAACGCAACCGTGCCAGTTTCGAGTACAACCCGGAACGTCTCGAAAAACTGAGGATTCGCCAGGCCGAACTGGCCCGGCTGCAGAAAAAATATGATGCTGATATCCCGGGACTCATCAAACTGCGCGATGAGCTGGAAAATACCCTGAGTCTTGCCGAAAATTTCGATCTGGAAATCGGCAAGCGTGAGCGGGAACTGCAGCGGCAGCTAACCAATCTGAAACGATGCGCACTCATTCTGCACGAGGCCCGTGAAAGTATCGGGGAGCGCCTGCACGAAGCCATCGGCGAAGAACTGCAGAAACTGGGTATGCCGCACGCCCGGTTCGAGGTCAGGGTGGAGTGGCTGCGTGACCCGAACGGATGGCTGGAAATTGACGGCCATTCCATAGCCTGCGAAGAACATGGCTGCGACAGCGTCCGGTTTTTCATCTCCACCAACAAGGGCGAGGTGCTTAAGCCGCTGTCAAAGACGGCATCCGGCGGGGAAATCAGCCGCATCATGCTAGCCCTGAAAGCCGTTCTTGCCCGCGAACACAGTCTGCCCGTCATGATTTTTGATGAAATCGACGTCGGAATCAGCGGTCAGGTGGGCCACCAGGTGGGAAGGACCATGCGGGGGTTATCCAAAAGGTGCCAGATTATAGCCATTACCCACCTCCCTCAGATCGCGAGCCAGTCGCACCATCATTACCGGGTACTCAAGGCCGAAGAAGACGAACGAACTGTAACACGCATCGAACCCCTGTTCGATAAAGAGCACATCCGGGAGATCGCCCGGCTGATGAGCGGAGACCTTATCACCCAATCTTCACTGGATAGCGCACGGGAACTGATCGAGGAAAACAAGAAAACGGACACGAAATGACCATCATTTATATTTCCCGGAAAAAGTAGTGGCAATGTACTGATTCCGCCCGGGATGATGAAATAAGTGGTGATGGATGGTGAACACCATGTTAAAAAGCTGAAAATCCTGACAACCTAAAATCATAAATTTCAGTAAAATGAAAAAACCTGCACCAGGGTGGTCAAAATTAGCTTATTTGATTCCTGTTGTATACATAATTGCATTCGCTCTGTTCTGGGTAGCGGTCGAGTATACAATTATAAAAGAAACCCAGGGAGCTAGTCAGGTAAAAGAAGTATTGTACGGCATGCTTTTTTTCTTTGCCAACCCTGCCTTCTCGTACATACTTTTGTTTTTTCTTGTAATTCCCTTTGTTATGCTGATTGGTGCCTTTTTCAAAAAAAGAAAGGATATCATTCTCGGAAGTTTAATCTGCGCACTCATCAGTGTTACATTATTGGTTGTAGCGGTTGTGTTTCATTAAGGCCGTATCAGTAAGAGGTGTACTGTACTGCCTGCAAACCCCCCGGCAAGGCGATTCACCGGCTATTGCAGCCTCAGTATGTCAACCATATCCTCTTCGATGCTTTTCCGCGGTCTGCGGGTAATGCGGCCAACCTCCCTGCCATCGATCTCAAATATGAAGGTGGGGGAAGTAATCACATTATAGGCGCGTGACATGCCTGCTCCGTCTGATCGTTCACGGTTCACCCCGATATAGGTCGTCTTGTAATTCGAATCGCCGAGCAGTTCCTTTGTTTTCAGGTAGGCCGGTACATTCCGGATGCTGTCGATGCACCACGTGCCGAGAAAAACTTTTACCGTTACATTCTTCCGGTACGATTTCAGGTAATTCACGGCCGCTTCGTTGGGCTTGTAGGCGGTTTTATAACGGTTAAAGATCGGATATTCTTTAAGTACCTCATCAATACCGACTACCCCCAGCGCCATTGGCTCCTGGTTCTGGGCCTGCAAACCCGCAGCCAGGGTGAATATCATCATAACCGCCGCTATAAGTATCGATTGCTTCATAAAACAATGTTTTAAAGTGAATGCATCTGAAAGCAGAGGCATCAAGACTGTTAAAACGCTTCCGGTACCGGGCATATTATAACACCCTTCCCGCTGAAGTAAAAAGAAATCCGCAAAAAGTTCTGTTTTGTCTGCAGGCAGGTATAACCATCAATTTTTTGTATATTGTGCGTGTTAAAAAACACGTCGATACACACATTTAATACAGATTTAAGACCATCTGAATCCGCGTTCCGTTTCTTTTAAAGAGCTAAATCCGGTAAATGTTTCCGACAGGACTGGATGGAAAAGGTAATCCTTCGGCATCCATCTGATGCCGTATATCGACGCTGACCGGCACAACCGGTGTATCAACAAGCACCCATTTTTTTACTCATTTTGAAATTTGAAGAACTGAACCTGAGCCCTGAGGTATTGCAGGGCATACTCGACATGGGATTCGAAAGTCCCACGAAAATACAGAACGAAGCCATCCCCATTGCCCTTGAAGGGCACGATATTCTCGCCTCATCCCAGACCGGATCCGGAAAAACGGCGGCTTTCGCCATTCCCATCCTGCAAAAGCTGATGTCCGGCAAGGGTCAGGGTACGCGCGCGCTCATTCTGGCTCCCACCAGGGAACTGGCCCAGCAGATCGATGAACATTTCTGGAGTCTCGGCTACCATACTGGTCTCACCAGTGTAACCGTGTACGGCGGGGCCAACTGGAGCGAACAGGAAAAAGCCCTGAAGGGCGGCGTTGATATTGTGGTCGCCACTCCGGGCCGCCTGCTCGACATGATGAAAATCATCTCGGTCGATTTCAGCAACCTCGAAATACTCGTTCTGGATGAAGCCGACCGCATGCTCGACATGGGATTTATCCCCGATGTGCGCAACATTGTGAACCGCCTGCCCAAAAAACGGCAGACCGTGATGTTTTCGGCCACACTGACCGGCAAGATCGAATCGCTGGCGAGGGAGATGACCCAAAACCCGAAAAGCATCAGCATTGGCATCGTTAAACCTGCCGCAAAAATAAGCCAGTACTATTACGAAGTACCGGAGAGGCTGAAGGTAAACCTCGTACTGCACTTGGCCGATACACTCAAATGGAAATCGGCCGTCATTTTTGCCGCCACCAAAAGAGGGGTTGACCAGCTCTACCGGGCGCTCAACCAGAAAGGCCTTCAGGTTACCTCCATCCACGGCGACCGGGACCAGAAAGAGCGGGAGGCGGCCCTGCACAGCTTCCGCACCGGCAAATTCAGCACAATCGTTGCAACTGATGTGATGGCCCGCGGTATTGATGTTGACAACATCACCCACATCATCAATTTTGACGTACCAAACGACCTCGACGATTACATCCACCGCATTGGCCGGACGGCCCGTGCCGAGGCCAGCGGAGACGCCATCACCTTCGTTTCGCGCCGCGACAAAGCCCAGATGGACACGTTCCTCCGGACCCTGAAAAACGACATTACCCGTCTCGATATTCCCGCAGAGGTCGATCCGCAATCCTCCGGTGACAAACAAAGGGACGATGATAAACCCGGCCGGTCAGACAGCGATTCACGTTCACGGTCAGGCTCAGGTGGCAGAGGGCGCGGTCGTGGCCGCGGACGCGGGCGCTCGGGCAGAAAGCCGGCCGGCGACGCAGCGACGACCGGCGACGACACCACCGGCGGCACATCCGGCGGCACATCCGCTGATACATGGAAGGGGCGTGGCAACCGCGATAAAAGGGACAGTGACGACATAAAAGACGACCGGAGCAAAGGCCGTAAATCGGATGACCGTTCCACCAGCGGACGCAGAAGTGGCGGCGGACGTTCGAAACCGGGCGATAAAAAACTCAGCCCCGATGAACAACGGATCAAAAAGCAGGAAAAGCTTTTCGAGGCGCTCAAGTCGCCCGAAATCAAAGAAAAAAAGCGCGGATCACGCAGTGATAACGGCACACAAAACAACGATGACAACGATTCCGGAATCTGGGGCAAGCTGAAAAAGAAAATTTTTGGCTCCTGATCATTCACTGAAACCGAACGGGATACCATGAATATCTATGCCGTCATCATACTGGCAGCCATTGCCTTTGAATTTCTGCTGGACCTGGTCTCCAACCTGCTGAACCTGAAATCGCTGGACCAGGAATTGCCGGATGAGTTCAGTGATGTTTACGACCGCCATAAATATGAGAAATCGCAGGAGTACACCCGTGTGCGAACCAGATTCGGGTTCATAACATCCGCATTCAGCCTGTCACTCGTACTCGCCTTCTGGTTCAGCGGGGGTTTCAATATCTTTGACCAGTACCTTCAAGGGTTTGGATGGAATGAAATCTGGACCGGACTGGTCTACATAGGCATCCTCATTGTCGGACGAAGCCTGCTCAGCCTGCCCTTCAGCATTTATTCCACCTTTGTTATCGAAGAGCGGTTCGGGTTCAACAAAACCACACCGGCCATTTTCATCGCCGACCTGATAAAAAGCCTGGCACTCTCCATTCTGATTGGCGGACCGCTTCTGGCCGGCATCCTCGCTATTTTCATCCATGCCGGTGAACTGGCATGGCTCTGGTGCTGGATTGCCGTAACCGTGTTCACCCTCGTTATGCAGTTTGTAGCCCCAACCTGGATCATGCCACTTTTCAACAAATTCACCCCGCTTGAACAGGGCGAGCTTCGCGACCGTATTATGGAGTATGCCCGTTCGGTCGATTTTCCACTGAAAAACCTCTATGTGATGGACGGCTCCAAACGATCGTCAAAGTCAAACGCGTTTTTTACCGGTTTCGGGAAAAACAAACGCATCGCTCTTTTCGATACCCTGATCGAAAAACACACCGTACCCGAGCTTGTGGCCGTACTGGCACACGAAATCGGCCATTACAAAAAGAAACACATCCTCAAGGGAATGGTGATCAGCATCGTCCATACCGGGGTTCTTTTTTACCTGCTCTCCCTCTTTCTGAATTCGGAAGGCCTGTTCAACGCATTTTACATGGAACAGATGTCGGTGCATGCCGCCCTGATATTCTTCGGCCTGCTTTTTGCACCGGTCGAAATGGTATTGTCGGTAGTGATGCAGATACTGTCGCGCAAACATGAATACGAGGCCGACCGGTTTGCCGCAGATACCACCGGGAAGCCGGAACATATGATCGACGCCCTCAAAAAACTATCGGCCGGCAACCTGAGTAATCTCACGCCACATCCTTTCTACGTTTTCCTGAACTATTCACATCCCCCTGTGCTGCAACGGATTAATGCCATCCGAAAAGGCAGCTGAATACCCTGAGATACCCGGCTTTCGGGAGTTCCCAAACGTTGATTCGGCAGTGATACAGTCGGATTGAACAATACATTTAAATATTGTCATGAGGAGGGATGTGAACTAACCTCTAATTTATGTGGTTATACTGGGACTTAACATGAATTATTTAAATTTACTTGTCGTAGCCGTAAATGGTTACTGAACAAATCAGACGCGTACGGAACACATGAAAACAAAACTATTCACATCCTGTTTACTGAACCTGTTCTTTCTGTTTGCACAACCTGTACACGCCCAGGATGTCGTCCTCGAAAGGGTCTATCCCAATGTCACCAGCATCCGCTTTGGTATACCTGACGGGGGTGGTGGTGTCAGGCTTGAAGTATTTGATCTGCTGGGGCGGAAAGTGGCCACACTTGTCGATCAGGCACTGCCGGCAGGGTGGCAGACCGTTACTTTCGATGCCGGAAATCTGAACAGCGGAATTTATATCTACCGGCTGGAAGCCGCGGGTCAGACGATTGTTAGAAAGATGATGCTGGTTAAGTAGTAGGGTTTGACTTGTATGCGCGCTTTCGACACTCTTCAAGGTCCTGCGCTGCGCCTTTCGACTCCGCTACGCTGCGCTCAGGGCTGCGCTCAGGCTATGCTCCGGACTCTTGAAGGTGTCCGGCCCGGGATCAGGATCTTGAAGAGTGGCTAATCTACCCGCTATTTTACACTGGCCGGGCCAGGTAGGTTATTGAGCTGCAGCGTTCGGTCTTTGTGAGCGATTTGAGCCATGAGAGGCCGCCAACCGCGATTCCGCGCAGCATATTCCCCTTTTCTCCGCGGTTTTTTTCGGTGAGCATGCTCACGTAAGGGGCGTCGAGAGGCATGCGCTTCATGGAAGTGAGTTCCAGCTCGTGTTTTTTCAGGACCTTTTTAACAGCATCGGGGCTGAAGTGGTAATGGTGCCTCGGCACATCATATCCGGCCCAGTCCAGCCCATAAAAACCGGCATCGTAACTCGTGTAATTCGGCAGGGCCAGCACCAGAAGTCCGCCCGGCCGGAGCATGCTCCTAAGCTTGGCCATATATTGGTTCAGATCATCCACATGCTCGAGCACGTGCCACAGGGTGATCACTTCAAAATGGTCATCCGGGAAGTCAAAAAAATCCTCAACAGGGTGGATCTCCAGGCCGTATTTCCAGCTGGCCGATTTCCGCGTGGCCTCATCCGGTTCGATCCCCGTCACTTCCCATCCCGATTTTTTCATCGTGTACAGAAACTCGCCGGTGCCGCAGCCCACATCCAGCAACCGGCCTCCCGGTTGGGCATTTCGGTTAACAAGGCTTCTTTTGGCCCGGAGCGTAAACACCCTGGCAGCCTTGTACAACCGGTTGATGAACCCTCTGGAAGAGTTCGAATGGGAGATATAGTCCTGCGACTGGTAGTAAGCATCAATCGCCTCCTTGTCCGGCCATGGCCAGGTAATGCGCAGCCCGCTCCGGTCGCAGTGCCAGATGCTGAACGCCTCACCGGTTACCAGATGATCACGTGCTTCACCGATTTTCTGCAGCCCGTTGCTGCCATCGACAGGTGATACCGGGTTATCTTGAATATTTGTTTTGACCATTTCGGGTAAAATGTACGCATTTTTGGACAAATACATTTCCGTGAACAGGTGTTGGTCTGAATCGTTATGGCTTTGCAGAATTTAAGGCTGTTCATCCCCTCATGGGTACAGTATTTCCACCCCTTCAATTACTCAATCTTAAACCGGAAAAATGGGTCAGGGTGACGGTATTATGAAAAGCATTTTTCAGAATAATTCACAAGGCACATCAATCATTAAAACGGCGCATAAGTAAAATTACGTAGGATTTTAACGGAATACCCGGGTTAATACCCGGAGCGGGGGCGGTTGGCACACTATATCCGAAGCGGGGTTTCCGGTGGAATGCATGACCATAAAATACCCTGAATGAAGTATAGATTTTTTTAATAAACCACCTGGCAGATTCCGGGGTCAATCCTGAAATGTTCCGGCATCCTTTACTTATACCCAATATTGTTCTGTGCTTAATAATGCCAGAAACTCCTTTATTTTATTATTTTTAATTACATGAGGCCTTTTATATTAATATAAATACGTTAGGTTTGACTCAATTTTTTCATCTCTCATAATTAACAAAACATGCTGTAACGATCCTGACAAATTTAAATAGCCGACTCTGTTACTTGATATTCAGTTCCACTACTTTATATCGAGGAAAAAAATAAGGGGTATGACTTGATCAAAAGCGCCATAATCTAACCGCAATGTTAGATTATCGGTCTGGTGTCAGTCACTACTCGGGAACATGAAATATCATCAAAAATCGGAATGATCATGAAAAAAATCGGCAACACTATACTAATTGTATGTCTGTCATATGCCGTCTTTCTTGGATGTGACAGTTTTAACAACCCTGTGGGTTCAAACCAGCACGGCGTCATGCAATCCAGTGATGACAACGGAACTTTTGAACCATTAAATGTTACCACGATAAACAACTACAACATCACAAGCACTCAAGGCATTTATGATGATATTAATGATGTAACCACCTTCTCCTATTCTGTGAATTATGCCGGGAGCGGGCCATCATCCAATAATTTTTATCTCGAAATTCCGAAGTGTGCAGTTGATCAGCTGATTCCGGAATCCCTTACATCCCCGTCCGGCAACTCGATTGTCTACCCGTATGATGACCCACGTTCCGGTACGACTGGTGTTCTCTGGAATTCCTCCCTATCGCGAAGAACGTCACATTTCTCCATTTCCTTTAACGGGAATGTGACCAACGGCAAAGTATCGGCAACCGTTATCAGCGGCAACCGGGGCGCAACCGGTGAAATCGCCGGACCTTGCAAAGGAAACGAGGAAGAGGTTGAAATGTTCGAGGTTTCGGGCTTCGTATTTGTGGATGTGGATGCCAATAGTTTCAAGAATAATTATGAAACCGGTATTCCAAATGTGGTTGTTCGCCTTTTCGGAAACGGAGTTGATGATACAATATTCACTGACATTTCAGGCAGGTACTCATTTACCGTTCCGGCTAACAGCAACGACTATGTTTTATCGATTCCGCGTACTATTGGCGACGTGGAGTTCAATACAAAATTCTATGAATCATACGACTTCACCGGTTCTGCCGATAATATAAATCTCGCTGATGAACCTGAAGTAAATGTATCTGTGACAAATGATGGTGCATCCTTTGATTTCCCGTTCAGTGCCAACACCGACAATCTTATCCTGCAGTTTGAAGAGCAGACGATTTTCACCAATACCAGGGATTTCGATTTCTGGAGATCAATGGTTCGCCATGCCGCAAACCAGACATCTGGAGATGTTGAGGTACCACAGGAGAAAATCTATGAATACCTTGACAGAATTGAGCGCAATGATTTCTTTACGAAATACCTGGGCAATCTGCTGCCGGATGTCCCATTTAAGTTCGTGGGAGAAACAGATGCAGAAAAAGCCGCCTATGCACTTGAGGTCTATTTATTCAATCCCAGCGATCAGAAAAAAACCCCGCTGCAAATCTTCCTCCGGGAACTTCTGGTTGCCGAGTTGAATATTGTGAGCGGAATATATGGTGTCGCCGGTTTTGAAGTTGACGGGTTAAATGCTGAGTGTCAGGGCGGAACGGTCCAACAGGCTGAAAATGGAAAATTCTACTGCAACGCCAATACAGAGGAATTCCATCTGGCCCTTCTTGCCTATGGCGAAGGTCTGGCTGCTCAATTCATGCAACTTGAAATCCAGAAACTGTCCACAAGTTCAATCAGCAGTATTAGCCTTAGCGACGGAACCCAGGTTTTCTCCACCTTCAACCGTACTGGCAGTGGCGGATTGGGATTCTAATTTCTGATTAGCTATTATGCCGACTTCGAAACCATTCTATCTTACGGAATATGATGTGGTACCGGCTGATAGCAGTCCTTTTATTTCTCGCTCTGTTCAATGCACGAATGGAAGGCCAGGTCCTTCCATTCGTGCATTTTACCCCCGAAAGCGAACTTAACCCGCTTCCATCGGCCGAATCACAGCAGGTGTTTCAGGACGGTCAGGGGTTTATCTGGTTCACCGTCTTTTCGTCGGGACTGGTACAGTACGACGGGCGCAGAATGGACCTGTTTACCGTAGCCGACGGGCTTAAGGATTTGTCTGTCTGGGGAATCACACAGGATGCGACCGGAAGGCTCTGGGCAGGCTCAAATACCGGGCTGGTAGTTACCGAAAAGCCCCTTCCGGCCTATGACCTGAATGAATCCATCCGGTTTACACCCCGGATAGCAGGCACTGAACTCACGGGTATGGCGGTAACCCGTAACAGAATTACTCCCGACTCAGCCGGTAATGTGTGGGTCGGCATGCCTGATGCCATCATTCTAAAATTTCACATCAATGCCGATCAGATACTTACGGTGGATACGCTCCGGCTGGCCCGACCCGAAGATGGTATTATGCCCTCGGTACAGTCGATTATAATCAGGAAAAACGGAACCGTATGGGCCGGACTCAGCAGCGGGCACCTTGTTTCCATCGACAGTGACGGAATCGTTCTCCGCTGGATTACAACCGGAAGCGAGGTATCAGATCCCGGAATTGAAGCATTGCATGAGGATCCCGAGGGGGTTCTCTGGGCCGGCCGCAGAAACGGAGAGCTTTTTGTCTTTAACGAACAGTCCGGCAGACCGGAACCCGTTCGACACCGGGTTACACCATTATCCGGTATCGTCGATATTACTTCCTCCACAGATGGCAGCCTCTGGGTATCTACATCCGGATCGGGACTTATTCGTGTTAACCGGGCAGAGAAAGATCAAATTCGGCATTACAGCAGGGTTAACGGGCTTCTTTCTGATGTCGTTTTCAGCGTTACCGAAGACCGTGAACACAATATATGGATAGCCCAGTCGGGAGGCGTATCCAGGCTTCCGTATAACTTTGATGCTTTTGAAAATTTCTCGGCCACATCCTATGCAGGAGAACGGCCCGTTCTTCCTTCAGCAAGCGTCGGCAGTGTTGCGATCTCGCCCGATGCCAGTGATCCCTGTACCGTCTGGGCCGGCACCGGCGGTGGTTTGGCATGTATTAATGAACAGGGTGTATCCGAATATGTGCGCCAGGAAGACGGCATTTCCATCGATTGGGTGAACGGACTTGGCTATGACCACCTGGGCAGGCTGTGGATCGGCACAATCGGGGGCATTAACAGTATAACAACAAGCAGGAATGTCGCCGCTCCGGGTGCTGATACCCAGCGCGATATTGTGCTGTTTGGAGCTAACCGGGTGATCTCAACGTACCCTTCGGAGGGTTTGGCAGCCGTGATCCGTCTTGATATGCCTGCTGATGCCAGCGGGGAGCTCACACAGCCCTCAATGTGGTTTCCCGGAAGACGCGTTGTTTACGGATTTGTAAATGAAACATTTTATGCGCTTGACGCTTCAGCCGGTTTGCCAGCCACCATTATGCACGCGGTTGCATTCGACGGCGACGGTCACCTCTGGGTGGGCACCCGCGACCGGGGCATTTACAGGAGCACCATTCCTGTAACCCCCGCCGTGCTGGATGGCCTTGCCGCCAATACAAGTGGAAATGGCATTTTTGAGCCCTTCTGGTCGACCGACAACGGAGCCCCGACCAATCAGATCGAAACCCTCTACCGGCTCGACGATACCATGTGGGTGGGCACGCCCAAGGGCCTTCTCGCCCTAAATCCTTCAAATGCGGAAACCATCTACCACATCTCCTCAACAAACGGATTTCTGTCAGATAATGCCGCCAGCCTCGATCTTTCACCGGCAACCGGCAATTTGTGGGTCGGCACCAATATGGGCCTGACCGAGGTCGATCCGCGCAACGGCAGCGTTGTCAGCACGGTAACCCGGCAGGACGGGCTTATTGATAATGAAGTATGGTTCTACGGGTCCGTGAAAACTGCTCCTGACGGCACTGTTTACTATGGTACGGCAAAAGGTGTTGCCGTTTACCATCCCCATCTCGATGTCGAAAATACCGTGCCCCCACTGCTCAAATTGCGCAACGTGAACCTCACCCGTACCGCCAGCGACCGGAATGAACTGGTGCTGGAGTATGCTGCACTCAGTTTCGGCAATGAGCGTCAGGTCAGGTTCATGTCCAGGTTACGTGGGTACGACGATGCATGGTCCGATGAAAAGACCGACGTATCACTGCGCTACACCAACCTGCCCGCTCTCTTCCTTGACAAAAGGTACACATTCGAGTTGATGGCCGTAAACGAAAGCGGTGTTTGGTCGGAAGAACCGCTAACCTATACCGTGATGATTTCGCCACCCTGGTGGTTCCAGTGGTGGGCATTCCTGGTTTACCTGATCATACTTTCTGCATTCATATTTACGATAGACAGGATTCAGCGGGTACGCCTCATCAAAAAGGAACGGGAAGCTGCACGCCTGCGGGAGGCCGAGCTGAGGGCAGAAACCGCGGATGCCCGGTCGAAGGCCGCCGAGGCACAGACCCGCATGCTTGAGATCGAAAATGAACGGAAAGCCTCTGAGCTGGAAAAGGCCAGAGAACTCGAGAAAGCCTATTACGAACTTAAGGAAGCCCAGGACCAGCTCATCCAGGCCGAAAAAATGGCATCACTCGGGCGGATGTCGGCTGGAATCGCACATGAAATCAAAAATCCGCTCAACTTCATCAATAACTTTGCGGTCCTCTCCAAAGATCTGGTTGCCGATCTGAACGAAGCCATCGAAAGCAACGACGGGGAAGAGATCGAATATATTATCAGCAACCTCAAGGCCAACACAGCGAAAATTGAGGAGCATGGGAAAAGGGCCGATTCCATCGTGCGTTCCATGATGCAGCATGCAAGGGGCGGCAAGGGCAGCAAGGAACCGGTAAACCTGAACACCCTCGTGTCAGAAAATGTGAACCTGGCATTCCATGGGAAAAAAGCCCAGATCAACAACTTTAATGCAGAAGTAAAAATGGATCTGGATAAGGCTGTCGGGGAGGTATCCCTGATCCCGCAGGATGTGGGCCGTGTAATTCTCAATATCATCGGTAACGCGTTTGATGCCGTTTGGGAACACTATCAGAAGAACGGGGATGGATACAAACCCGAAATCGTGGTATCAACCCAAAAAATTGACGGTTCCCAGGTTGAAATAAAGGTTGCCGACAACGGTCCGGGCATTCCCGAAAACATCCGTGAACGCATTTTCGAACCCTTCTTCACCACAAAGCCCACCGGCTCCGGTACCGGTCTGGGTCTGAGCCTGAGCTATGATATTATCGCACAAGGCCATGGCGGCACCCTTAAGGTGGAAAATACGGATCCCGGTGCTGCATTCATTATCCGGCTGCCCCTGAAGTAAGGGCAGCGTATGTGTGAACTCTACCCGGCCTCTGTGCCTGCAATGTGCTGACACCATACCCAGGTAGAGTTGACCCTTTCCGGATACTGTCCGTTCAGATCACCCGCTGGTACAACTGTTACCCTGATCTGGGGATATCCTATATCTCCGCTTTTTTCTGCTCTTCGATGGCGTCGGCAAGGGTGCCCTCTTCCGTATAGAACTTTGCCCATTTTTCTTTGGGATCGGGGGCCGACATCAGCGAAACAATAACCAGTGCCAGTATGGATGCACTTGCTGCCGGCAGTACAATGTAGCTGGTGTCGAGCAGGGGTTCGGCCATCACCGAGTTGGCCACGGTTATGGCCAATGTAACCACCATACCGGTCGCAATGGAGGCAACGCCCCCGGCCACGGTAACCCGCTTCCACAAGAATGCCGCAAGCAGGGCCGGTGTAAGGCCCGCCCCCACCATCGTATAGGCCGTGAACGCCATGGCAAGTATGGTCGTAAACTGCGTGAGCAGAAAGTATGCCAGAATACCGAGGCTCACCACCATGATCCTCTGGAAACGTACGATGACAACCTCATCAGCATCCGGGTTTACAAACCGCTGGTAGATGTCCCGGGTCAGGTTCGTCGACGGCGCCAGCAGAAAACTGTTTCCCGTGGATGTAATAATGGCCACCGCCGCACAGATTAGCAGCAGTCCGCCGAGCAGCGGGATGCCCACCTCCGTACTGTACCGTGCAGTGTGCAGGATCACCCTCTCGCTCTGTTCAATACCCAGGAACAGTTCGTGCCCGGCACCGAGGCCGTTGAAGTGGCTGAAGGCCAGGATGGCGACCGAAGCAATGGCCGTCTCAACAATAATGGTCCCTACCACCCACCAGACCACCGCGTTTTTGGCCGCTTTTTCGTTTTTGGCCGAGAAAAACTTCTGGTACATGTTCGATTCGCCCATCAGGAGCAGGAAGGTCGGGAAAAACACCCCCATGGCCCATATCCAGCTGTGATCGCCGAAAATGGTGAAAAACGACGGATCGAGTGCGACCGTAAAATGGTCGGCCCCGCCCAGGTTGAAAAAGATGAGCGGTACGGCCAGAAGCACCGCAAAGGTGATCACCGCCCCGTTGATGATATCGACCGATACAATGGAAAGCATGCCCGCAAATGCGGTGAAGGTGATGATGAACATGGCCGTGAGAATCACCCCGATATTCGCGTCCATATACGCCGCCATGTTGTCGGTAAGCAGCCCCGCGCTGTGGACAGATGCCACAATCGACGACAGGCCGTCGCCCACAACCAGGTCGAGCACAAATCCGCCTCCCCTGAACTGATATCCCACGATGGTCGTATAGGCGATCACAATTACAATCGTGCCCAGAATACGGGCCCATTTGTTATAGCGAAGCTCCAGTATGTCGGGAACGGTGAACTGTGCGATCCTTCGCACCCGCGCGGCCAGGAAAAAGACGATCACGATGCCAACCCAGGCACCTGCGGCCATCCACAGTTCCGAAAAACCGACCCGGGCCGCCAGTCCCGCACCCGCCAGCAGGCTGCCCGACCCGATCCAGGTGCACAGCAGTGTGCCCACCAGCTTGTAGGTCGGAACCGCACGGCCCGCCACCATGAAATCTTCCTGGTTTTTGATCAGAAAGCTTTTCGCTATCGAGATGCCCATGAGCAGGGTCAGGTAGCCGAAAACAACATATAGATAGATCATCTGGAGTTATCTGGATTTATAAAAGACAGGACCGTTCATCTGCATCCCGGAAGATGCCAAAATAGACAAAATGCAGTATCCGCAAAAGAACCTGCAAAAACGAGAACAATCCGGCCTGAATCGCGTTTATCTAACCCGGCTAACTACTGCAAGACTGTTTCCAAATATTCTGGAATTGTATATGACCAGTAATTGAGTTTTTCCGGAAATTAAGCATGACAAGCAACGGAATAAGATCAGTAATTGAATGTTTCCGGCACTTATATCTCCGGAAATAAATATGATCAGTAATTGAACACGTCTAAAAATTGAAGATATCCGGACTGAATATCTAAGGTACTGAATCGACCAGAACTAATGTGACCAGTAACTGAATATCTCCTGCAATTGAACAAACCCTGTAATTGAACATACCCGGCACCTGATGCTCATCCATTTTAAAGATTCATTTAAACACTTCAGCTCCATCTTTCCGGCCTTTGCTGTTGTCTTTCTGATGATCAGGTTTTACGAAGCCCTGATCGTGAGCAGCAGGCACATCCTGCCGGAGAATTATGCCCAGCTGCTGTTTAACGGCTTCCTGTTCGACCTTAGCCTGGTCGCCGCCATCGGGCTCATTCTGCTGCTTTTCCACCTGGCGGGCCGGCTGGTGAGCTTCACGCTTACCACCGCATTTTTCTATCTGGTAACCACGCTGCTGCTCCTCATCTATATCGCGCTGGTGCAGTACTACGCCGAAGTGCTGCTCCCCCTCGGACGTGATTTCTACGCCTACAATGCCGCCGAAATTTCCGATACGGTCAATACCAGCATCGATTTCGGCCTTCTCCGCATCCTCCCCTACATCCTGTTCCCGGCACTGGTCTATCCGCTCAGCCTGCTCTTCAGGCGTTTTGCCTCATCAGACTGGTACCAGTACGGCATGCTGGCCTGGCTGGTCGCGGGAGGCCTGGTGTGGGCGCTGTTTTACCCGAAATCTTCTGCTTATGACAGCGAGGTAGCATATAATGTGGTGGTGAACAAGGCCGCCTTTTTCGCCGGACAGAGCAGCACCTATTTCCGCGACAAGGCCGCCGGTACATCCCGCATCCCCGAGTTTTCCGGGCGTGAATACCCCATGCTCAAACCGGCCGCTTATGAGGATGTGCTCGGCCCCTTCCTTGAAACCGCCGACAGCCCGCCTAATATCGTAGTAATTCTTGTGGAGGGGCTCGGCGGCACGTTTGTCGGCGACCAGGCCCGGTACAGCGGTTTCACCCCGTTTCTCGACTCACTGAGGTCATCCGGGCTGTTCTGGGACCATTTCCTGAGCATGTCGGGGCGCTCCTTCTCGGCGGTGCCGTCGGCTCTGGGATCCCTGCCCTATGGCCGGAACGGTTTTATGGAGATGGGCCACACCATGCCCAACCACCACTCACTGATCAGCCTGCTGAACGAAAACGACTACCATACCGGCTATTTCTGTGGTTACAGCAGCACCTTCGATCAGCTGGATGTATTCCTGGAGCGCAACGGCATCGACCTGCTCATGGACGCCACACACTTTACCGATGATTACGCCAAGATGGATGAGATCCAGGACGGTTTCACCTGGGGCTATGCCGATCACGACGTCTATGACAGGGCGTTTGATTTCATCGACCATCTCGACCATAACCGGCCGAGGCTTGATATCTTCTTCACCCTCAATTTTCATGAGCCTTTCATCATTCCCGACCAGCAGAAGTGGCTGGGTGTTTTCACTGAACGACTTGATGCCCTTGATCCGGACCAGAACATGCGGCGCGAATTCGAAACCTATAAAGAGGTGTTTGCCGCCTTGCTCTACACCGACGATGCTATCCGGATGCTCATCGACGAGTACAAAAAACGGCCCCGCTTTGAGGAAACCATTTTCATAATAGCCGGCGACCACCGGATCGCCCCCATCCCCCATGCCTCACGAATCGACCGCTTTCATGTTCCCTTCATCATCTGGTCGCCCCTGGTGAAGGAGCCGCGCACCATGCATTCCGTATCCACCTTTATGAACATAACCCCCACCCTGCTGGGGCATCTGTCGGAAACCTACAACCTGATGCTCCCCGACAGTACACACTTGATGGGTGGAGTGATCGATACCAGCACAGCGTTCCGCGCTGTTCATGAACTGCCGTTCATGAGGAACAAGGACCAGATGATCGACTACATGTACCGCAACCTGTTTCTTGCCGGCGATCAGCTGTTCAGGATAACGGAGGGCATGGGGCTTGAAAGAGTGAACGACGACGAACTGCAGGAGAGTATGAAACGCTGGCTGCTCGATTTCCAATCGGTGAACGAGTATGTGACAGTGCAAAACAAACTGCTGCCCGCCGACAGCCGGTTTCTTGAAGAACGGGAAAGGGTGCTGGCCCAGGACGCGTACATCACCGAAATGGGATACGGCGGGCTTGGCAGTGAAGGGCTCTACGAACTTGCACGCGAAAAGGCCTTCGACGGCGACTACGACGAAGCCCGCCTTCTGCTGGGCAGGACGCTGCGCCGCACCCCCAACTACCACGACGCCCGTGTTCTGCTGGCACGCACCTACGCCTGGGATGGTGACTATGAAACCGCCCGGGCCCAGGTAAGGGATATCATCCGCCGGAACGAGCAGTACTACGACTCCTATTCCGTACTATCAGACATTGCCTTCTGGCAGGCCGATCACCAGTCCTCGCTGAAGCATGCAGAGCAGGGCCTCATCCATAACCCCGGCAACACCGAACTGCTGTTCAGGCTTGCGAGGGCACAATACCACCTGGGAGAAACGGAAGCGGCCCGCCAGACCCTCTCCGGACTGCTGCATATCGACCCGGCCCACGAAAACGCGCTTGAGCTGAATGCCCGCATACGGGAATAAACGCAATACCTCCGTAAAATAACGAGGCGGACCAAGCCTTGCAGGCTGAACAGACAGCGGATGCTGCTGCGCGATGTTACAGATGTATATTCCACATAGACCAGATTGGAACAATTTGCAGGCTGAATAGACTGGGGATGCTGCAGCCCCACGGGACAAGATGTAGCTTGCAGGCTGAATGGACTGGAGGATTCTGCAGCGCCAAGGTGCAGGTTTATTGTAAGCGACGTTACAGACGCAAATTCCATGGAGACCGGGCAGGGGTAGCTGCATGTAGAATGACGGCAGCTTATCGCGGCATCCTAAAACCGCCAGACCAGGCCGGCCGTGATGGAGATGCTTCCCAGGTATTCACTGGTTATGGGCCGCTGTTGGTTCCACAGGGTGACGGTGGCAAAGCCCAGCAGGTTGTGCCGGAACCGCGTATTCCCCTCAATTCCGATTGAATGGGTGCGGAGCAGGTTGATCTCCTCGCCGCCGCCCGCTACCAGCCGGCGTTCGTCGGGTGAGAAGCCGAAGCCCCCGCGCAGCCCGAGGTAGTTGTCGGGATCGCTGAAGTACCGTCTGAATATGAACTGATAGGAGTTCGATACGCCTTCGTCGCGCGGTGTGATGAACGGCCTCACGCTCAGGTACCAGTTTCTGTAGTATTTCGACAACGTACCGGTATAGATGGTAACCCCGCCCGACTGGAATTCCAGGTGCCGGAAACCAACGGATACCTCAAATGCTTTGGGCAGTGCCTGGTGGATTTCCGCCCCGAAACGGTACTCGGGGAAGATGAAGCTGTCGGAATATCCGAAATTCAGATACCCGTAGGTGCCGGGACGAAAAGTCGGATAAAAATCGATTTCGGCCTGGTAACCGTCTGTGTTAAAGCGGTTGGCATAGTTCACCCGGCCGAGAACCGTGCCCACGGGCGTGCTGCGGGCCAGCTGCAGGTACATGCTGTTCCAGGGATCAAAAATGGCATCGAAACGGTCGTGGCCATAGGCCAGGGTAAGCGCGTATTTCTGGCTGGATGTTACAATGGTGGCGCGTACACGGGCCGCATCACCACTTGACGGCTCAATCTGTTCAACCTGGTCCAGAACAATATGGGCCCTGCGGTAATCGCCGAGTTCACGGTAGATTTCGGCGCGCCTGATGAGTAGCGGGATGTCGGTCAGATTATTGGCCGACGCAAGCTGCACCTGGCGCAGGGCTTCGTCGTAATTGCCGGAACGGTACTCCACATCGGTCATCAGTGCCAGTGCTTCGGGTTGGCGCGGCGACTGGCCAAGAATCGTAGTCAGCTCACTGCGGGCGCTTTCCAGATTGCCATCCCACATATAGGTGCGCACAATAAGCAGGCGCACGTCGGTATAACCCGGTGCGATGTCGAGTATGGCACGGCTCAGCTGGCGGGCCTCCTCCCTTTTGCCGTCGAAGGCAAGGTCACGGGCCCTGAAAAAGGCCTCATCCACATTGTCGACGGTCTGGGCCTGCAGGGGCGGCACCAGAATAGCGAGAGCAAGTATGAGGGATATTAGTAAACCGGTTGTGGTTCTGTATGGGATCGACATCAGATTATGTTTGAACTGACCTATGTTTATCTGTTCTGCTTAGAATATACATCCGTTATGAACAGAATATAACAGGCATTCTGCCCGACAGTATCCGGATTGTTTAATCCGGCTCATTCAAACCGGATTCAATAGTATATACGGGTACATCTACTTATTACATAATTTCGGTAAAATGTTCCACCGGGGGGCGCGATCCTGCTTCACCCTGGGCCCGACGGCCGACTGCCAGGTCTCAAGCACCACCCCAGCGTTGACCGGATGGCCGAGGTTATTTTAATCTGTGATTGATACTCCTTAATCGGCTCAAATAAAAGTACATTCATGAGCCAATTAGTATTGTTTTTTGGCTCAGGGGGCTGACCTGTATTATATATTTCGGGACTTGAAAAGAATGTCACCCTTTTGTCACGATCGTTCTGATATGCTTCCACCGTTAATCCCCAAAAGTTTAAGAATTTTCTTTCTTAAACCCCGGAAGTTTAAAACTTTCAAAAGAAAAGCACTCTTAATGCCCACTTTTTTAGATTCTTTACCGGAAGTATTTGTGTCTGACAAGGAAATGTCGGCCCGGGTATCCATGGCGGTTTCGGATGGTTACATAGCGCCCACATTTTGACCAGGATTTTTCGCATACCGGGAAACTGGTGATTGAATACAACCATTTTTTCTCAACTTATTTCCATCTGAGGCTACGCTTGCCTGCTACAGGTCAGATCCATTTCTGCCTGCTATAATTCCGGTTCCGATATCCGATATTAGCATAATCTCGTGTGATCCAATCATATTTTCGGATAGACTCCGCGAGAATAATGCAATCTTATTTCATCCGAACAGCTATGTCCGCTCGTCCAGATAGCTCAGGTAACGCAGCACTAACTACAGCAGATCAAACTTTCCTGAGTTGTACTATAGAGCAACATTTATTATCTTGTCCAATGACAAAAAAGAAGAAAATCCGAACAGTCATTTTTTACAAAGATTACTTTCAGTCTTTTTTTGAGAGTCTAAGAGATAAGGTTAAGGATAAGATTATCTGGACACTTGATTTAATTGAGGAGATTCAGAAAATACCTGAAACGTATCTTAAATACATTGAGAACACGGATGGACTTTATGAAATACGTATTCAACAAGGAAGTGACATTTTTCGGATTTTCTGTTTTTTCGACGAGGGTCAAATTGTGGTTCTGATGAATGGATTTCAAAAGAAAACCCGGAAAACACCAAAAAAAGAAATTGACAGGGCATTACTAATAAAGAGAGAATATGAAAACAATAAAAAGTAACATAACGACTCTTGAACAGTTTAAAGATAAAAACTACGGCAAACCCGGAACTGTAAAACGCGACCAGCTTGAAGCCGGTTATGAGAGTTTTAAAATCGGTGCACTAATACATGAAGCCAGACTCGAAAAAGGATTGACGCAGCAGGAACTTGCAGAAAAGGTGGGTACTACTAAATCCTATATATCGAGACTCGAAAACAATGTTAAGGAAGTACGGCTTTCGACCCTTCAGAAAATCGTTGAATTGGGTTTGGGCGGACAGCTTGAGCTGTCAATAAAACTTTAGAACAAGGATGCCTATCAGTAACTGGCACTCCCAACCTGTTCAAACAGATACTTCTTGTATCTATATCAACATCAGCCCTAACCGGGCTTATTTAAATTTAAAAGGTATTTCGGCGGGTGTACCTTCTTCAAAACTCAGAGTGACATACCAGGGATATTGCCTTAAATCACCAATGATTTTATATATTACCACATGATCACTCAAAAAGAAAAAGATATCATTATTCAAACGCTTGAACCTTATAAGCCAAAAAGCATCGGTGTTTTTGGCTCGAGGGTTCGGAATGAGCAATCAGAAAAAAGTGATCTGGATTTGCTGGTCGATCTGGAGCATGTGAATCTTCTCGACCTCGTAAGCCTGGAGGATGAGTTAAGCCGTTTATTGAACGTAAGGGTGGATCTTATTACCGCAGCTTCTCTGAACAAAAATGTGCGGCCCGTGATTGAAAAGGAGATCCGGTACATCCTTAATCACGAGGATAATGTCGTGAAAGATGAAAACTGACAAGATCTACATCCTGCACATAATCGATTCGCTGGATCAGATGCCCCCGACGTCCTGAAACGGCCGGAAAACAAGGCATAATCCTGCTCCGCTACCGGGAAAACAATTTCAGCTATGCGGTGGAATACCGCGGCCGGTACAGGTCGGTGGTGTTCGGTTTTCCCTTCGAGACCATACATAATGAACACGATCGCGCCCGGGTAACGAAAACCCAGCTTGAATTTCCTGAGCTGGATTAATAAGCAGTTAACCAACATTTTCGCACTTCTATTCAAAAATTTTGTGATTTTACAATATGATTGACTGGAAAAAGCATATTACCTCAGATAAATCCATTCTCTTGGGAAAGCCTGTCATTTAGGGGACCCGAATTTCCGTTGAATTTATTATTGAACTTCTTGCTGCCGGCTGGACAGAAAAGCAGATTCTGGAAAATTATCCGCGACTGAAAAAGAAAGATCTTCAGGCCGTTTTTGCATATATGCGTGAATATATTCGCGACGGTTTAATCTTTGAACATTCTGTTTAAATCAATAATTGACATTTCTTGCTGACGAAAATTTCCTTCAGAAAAGTGTTTCTGCGCTTTAGATTCGTCCTAATAAGTAGTTTGTTGTCTAAGCCTGTTTAGGGTTATCTTTTTAATATGAAACCAAAAATCTACCTTGAGACCTCTGTAATCAGTTACCTGACTGGTCAATTATCAAGGGATTTAATCACTGCAGGCCGCCAACAAATCACCCATCACTGGTGGGAGAATCGGAAAAATGATTTTCAATTATTCGTATCTGATCCTGTTTGGGAGGAAGCTTCTTTAGGTGATCCACAAGCTGTAGATAATCGGTTATCTGTTCTCGGAAAAATACCCCAATTAGAAGTTACTCCGGAAGCTCTTGAATTTGCCAAGTTTTTGATAGCCAACACCCCATATCCAGATAACGCGAAAGTTGACGCCCTTCATATTGCCGTAGCAGCTGACCAACAAATGGCATATATATTGACATGGAACTTCAAACATATTGCCAATGCCTCAATCCGCTCGAAGCTGGAAGTACTGGCTCAAAGCAGGAATATAAAACTCCCCACTATTTGTACTCCTGAAGAATTATTATATTTCTAATATGGAACAAGATCCTATCATAGCGGAAGTTCGAAAAAACCGGGAATCATTGTTGGCGAGGTTCGACAATGACCTGGACAAACTGTACGCCCATATCAAAGATCGGGAGAAGAAGTCCAAAGTTAAGTTGAGGAATTTCCGTCGCAAAAAGGGTTTGAAGTCCGGAGAATAATCGGAATTCGGAGTTGTATAGTTGCGTATTGCTATATATAGGTCATAACAGTGTGTATTGTATGACAACAGCAACTTATTTTTTTATGAATAGATACCCGTTATAAGCCTGATTTTTCCGGATCTCACCATACACTATCTCATTGGAATCAAACTCCAATCCATCTTCTGCTGTTTCCACGGTACAGCATTCTGCAATCATCCTATTGATTTCGCCGATGGTCCTTTTTTCCTGAGTTCGACAATTTTTAAAATCGTAGAACTGGGTTTGGGTGGACAGCTTGAACTGTCAATAAAACTTTAGAACAGGATGCCTGTCAGTAACTGGCACTCCCAACCTGTTCAAACAGATACTTCTTGTATTTATATCAACATCAGCCCGATCCAGCCTCATTTACCGATACAAAACCGGCTGAAAATCGAGTCGAGCAGATCCTCGGTTGTAATCTCACCGGTGATGAGTCCGAGCTCATGCAGGGCGCCCCGCAGGTCGATGGCCAGCAGGTCGCCGCTTACACCCTGATTCAGGTCTGCTATGGCCGACCTGATGTGGCGCCGCGCTTTTTCAAGCGCATCCCGGTGGCGGCTCGAGGTTACCATCAGGGCGGAGGTGTCGATGGTTTTGCTCGCAAGCACCACGTCGCGCATCGTTTTCTTGAGAAGGCCGATGCCTTCCCCGCTGGTGGATGACACCACAAGGTCGGTATCGAGCCGGTCGGAAAGGCGAACCTGATGCGCACCGGCCGGACCGGCAACGGCACTTCCCGCAAGGTCGGTTTTCGTGCCGATGATCAGAAACGGACGTTCGCCGGCCGTCTGACGCAGCTTTTTGATGACATCGATTTCGGCATCGGTATGGTGGTCGGTGAGATCGGCCAGGTAGAGCACAAGATCGGCCTCGCGGATCGCCTTGTGGCTGCGCTTCACCCCCTCAGCCTCGATCGAATCCACCGTTTCCCTGATGCCGGCGGTGTCGGTAAGGGTAAACCGGAGTCCGTCGTAGCTCCAGTCGGCATCGATCACATCGCGGGTAGTGCCGGCGGTCGACGATACGATCGCCCGCTCCTTGCCCATCAGGGTGTTCAGCAGGGTCGATTTGCCGGAGTTCGGTTTCCCGGCAATTACGGTACGCACGCCGTTTTTGATGATGCGGCCGGTTTCATACGTATCGAGCAGGGAACCGATTTCGGTATCCAGCTCGTTCAGCAGGGTCTGCAGCTGCTCTCTTCCGGCGAATTCCACGTCTTCTTCCGAAAAATCGAGTTCCAGCTCAACCAGGGCCGTCGCGTCGATAATCTGCTGCCGGAACTGTTGGATGTGCCGGCCCAGCTCGCCCTCAAGCTGCTGATGGGCAGTCTCCACCGCCTTTTTACTGGTGGCGTGGATCAGGTCGGCCACGGCTTCGGCCTGCGACAGCTCCATCTTGCCGTTCAGAAACGCGCGCTGCGTGAACTCGCCGGGCAACGCGGCCCGGGCACCCGCGGCCAGTACCGCCTCAAGAACCGCCTGCGTGATGAGCACCCCGCCATGGCATGAAATTTCGACCGTGTCTTCGCCGGTATACGACTTCGGCGACCTGAACAGCGTTACAACCACCTCGTCGATCACCCTGCCGCCATGGGTCAGCCGGCCGAAATGGGCCGTATGACTGGGCTGTTCCGTCAGTTTCTTCCCGGTAAAAACCGGTTCAATCAGTGCGATGGCATCCCGGCCCGATACGCGGATTACCGCTATGCCCCCCTCGCCAAGTGGAGTGGCAATGGCGGCGATCGGGTCCTGTTGTGCAACGTCGTTGTTCATGGGACCAATGTAAGGAGAATGCATGAAATCGTCGATCTGGGAATGACAGCAAATCCCTTCGGGAAACTGGTCCGCCGGAACATCACAGGATTATGATCCCATACGAAGCCTGCTTCAGATCCCGCCGGGCCTGAACTGCATCAGCAATCATGCCCTGCGGGCTGATCTGGCCTCAGCAACCGCATCCCGCAGTTTCATCCGGCTTTGTGGCAGACAGGGTACCGCCCGAGCAGTCGAAAGCGCCAAAATGCCGGCTCCGGTCTCCGGTAATCCGGAAATGGGGTGCATATCTCGTCTCCGACACCATCGATGCGGTATTCCCGCATACAAGCATCGGCTTATGCGCCTCAAACAGGTGGTGATCGTCAAGGGCAAACCGGTTCGGATGCTCCGGTATGCTGCCATTGTACACCGCAATCTGTCCATAGTCTTCGCAGATGTCCTCGAGTGTGTGCAGCCTGAATGCACGGATCGTCATTGAGTAAAACCCGATCATACCGGCTTTTTTTGCTATTTCCGCATCCTCCAGCTCAATACGGGAGCAGGCGAGTACCCGGTAGTCGGCACATCCCGTCCGGGCCATCATCCGCCTGAAATCTTCGGTGTACATGGCCCCCGACAGGCACTCTCCGTACAGTACCGGGTCGCGCTGCAGCTCATCCGGTATGCGCCGGTCGGCGAAAACATCCGAAAAATAGAGCTCACCACCGGGTTTCAGCACCCTGAATATTTCGGAGAATACGGCCTCCTTGTCGGGCGACAGATTGATCACACAGTTGGATATGACCACATCCACCGAATCGTCTTCGATGCCGGCGGTTGCCAGGTCTTCGATGTAGCCGTGCCTGAAACTGACATTGGGCTCCGCGAAGCCAAAACGCCGCATCTGGGAATCCACATGGCGCTGCCCGACAGCCAGCTGCTCTTCCGTCATGTCAACGCCGATCACAAATCCGTCGGGGCCGGCCAGCTTCGATGCCAGGTACACATCCCTGCCGGTACCGCAACCCAGGTCGAGAATGGTTTTGCCCTCCAGAAGTGGTGGTATGGGTGAGCCGCAGCCATAGAAACGGGTGATTATTTCATCGTCTATGTCGGCCAGTATTTTTTTGTGATGATCCGGGATGGAGCCGGTGGCACAGCAGGCGCTGGTTTTGAGGTCGCTGCTTCCGTTCAGGGCCTTCCCGTAGTAGTCTTTGACCGAATCGAGTGTATCAGATATATGTTGCACAGGCAGGGTTTTACGATCGTTGTTCAGGGCCGGGCATTTCCCGGACCGGTTAATACGTAACCAACGATACGCATCTCTGGCAACTGATGCGCAGTCTGACCCGATTTGTTACCGATTTATGATCTTTTCCCTTTGATTGTGATGATCCTTACCCCAATCAGGTGCGCATACCGGTCCCTAAAAACTGGCGTAGAAACGCCTGATCCGGTCGGTTACCTGGCCATAGATCGGCTTCGTGAATTCGACGAACAGGTCCTGTGCGGGTGGTGGTGGCACTTCCCTGCGCTGAACAATGCGTTTCTGCTCATCGGTGAGAGCCCGCTCATCTCCGTTGAAATTGCCCCAGGTACTGCGCCAGACAAATTCCCCGGGCATCTTGTCCTGGAACAGGATGCGGTCGCCCCAGGCGTCGTAGATCTGCACATCGAGCAGCCCGCGCGATGAAACGTACTTTTCGTGGATGGTCAGTTTAGCGGTTACCTTGTCAAATACATCGATTTTTGAACCATCGGGAAGCGTGGCCTGGCCGATCTTCACACTATCTTTGCTGGTTACCGTGGTTGTGTTTGAGCTGGAGTGGGCCTGGCCGACCATGAAATCGTCGAACTGAAGTATGATGATGTGATCGGGCTCGGTAATTCCTTCCCTTTCAGCCTCGACCGGGGTGTAGAACCGAACAAATTCATTCAGGCGGCTGTTGGTGGCCAGGTAGCTGTCGATCTGGTTCTGGAAGAATTCGGCGCTCAGGGTAAAATTCCGGCTGTTCACCGGTACCTGGTCCACCACCACATGCAATGTGGCCTCGGAAAGCGACTGGTTCATCAGTTCGCGGGTATTCCGGAAGTTCGGCACCAGCTGCTCGGCGACGGCAAAGTGCTGAAACGCCTCGCGGGCGCTCAGACGGTTGTTGGTTCCGAGCAATTCAAGTCCCTTGTCGTAGCGCACTTCGGCTGCCTTCTCCCTTGCCCGGTTGGCATCGTCGATAAACGCCCGGGTCTGGGGAACCACCTCCATACAGGCAGGGCAGCGGCGGATGTCTTCATGCATGCGGTTCATGAAATCGTAGGATGCGGCCATGCCTTCCCACTTGAACGGGTCCTGGCTTGCCTGAAGCATCGCGATATTTTCGGTATGGTAGGATGTGGCGTATTCATAGCCCTTGCCCAATACTTCGCGGGCACTTTTGTTATTGGGCTTGCTCCGCAGTTTATCGATGGAAAGGTGTACGGCACGTTCATAGTTACCGCGGTTCAGCTCGCGCTTGGCCTTATTGCAGCCGGTGAGCCCGGCCAGCATAAGCAGAATGATGAGGAGGGTTACAGGTCGTTTCATGCAGTCGCAGTTAAATTTTATGTAGGGAAAATAACGCCGCTTACCCGAAAAGGTTGCAGATTTTTTTTACAAAAATAAGCAATCACTAATGCCATATCCCAAACGTCATGGTAGCATGGCCTGAGCGGGGCGGCTTCACTTCCCCATTCCCTATTCTACTGTTCTACTGTTCCCCTGTTCATGCAGCGTTTTGCACTCCTTAATCACTTTCCTGATTTTCGGTTCATCCAGGCCGATTGAGGCCAGCAGGCGGGTATTTTCAAAGATTTCTTCGGCGAGGATCAGATTGTTGTCGATCAGCAGCTTCTTCTCCTTTTTGCCGAGGCTGTGCAACAGGGTGAGCGGATATAGACGGGCATTTTCAAGCCGTTCGACGAGGCTGGAGCCGCGGGGATGGTCCCAGCCCATCAGATGCATCCCCGTACATTCGGCGTACCGGATGGCATCGCTGGTAAATTTGGTATTGGTAACGATCCATCCCTGGTGGAAGGAGTGGTCGCCATTGTCGTTGTAAGCGTTCTTCAGATCGTGGAACCGGGAGTGGAAATAGAGGCCAACCCTAACATCCGATTTAACGCCCGGCCGGTTGTGAAATTTGCATTCGATGATAAAACGCTCGTTGTTTTTTTCCGCCAGCACATCCACTTCGTGGCCAACGCATTTCCCCTGCATCATCAGGGCCACCTGTACCCGGTAACCCATTTTCTCCAGCAAGCGGCCGATAAGGGCTTCGAACGGATAGCCCGACGGGCCGAGGTCCATTACGGCCTGTTTCAGGTTATACCGCGTGGCAGACAGGTGTGATTCCTTCCGCAGCAGCTGGTAGGCTTTCCGGTAGATTTTCCGGGTCGGCATGCCTTCATAGAGTTCATCCAGAATGGCGGCAACCACACGGTCGATGGCCTTGTCGCCTGCTCCCGATCGTTTCAACGAATCCCGCAATTTGCTTTCGGAGAACACATCGCGCTCACCCGATGCCTTTACAATCGTGATGCCGTAGGATGTGCTCATTTGTCCTCCTGTTTACGGCGGGCTTTTTTGCCCTCTTTTTCATGATCGTAGATACGGATGGTCTGATAGGCAAATTCGATCTCCGGGTCCTCCCTGAATGCCCTGAGCGTATCTTCCCAGATCGACTGTTCCGTACCTCGGCGTTTCCTCGGATCGGTGAGGTAGCGCACCGTAAGGCGGACGCCGTTTTCCCGTACCGACAGGTAGACGGTGGGGGTAAGTACCTTGTACCGGATCAGAACCGAATCGGAGGCTTTCTTCAGCTGCTTCCCTGCCTCCTCGGCGCATCCGGCCGAATGTTTTTCGGCAATTTTCTGCAGGATGTGCCGGGCCTTCTCCGCATTGCTCCCGAAGGTGATGTGGACCGGTATTTCGTGCCAGATGAACCTGAACTCGCTGGTATAGTTGGCCAGTACCTGGGTAAAAATATGGCTGTTGGGGATGTGCAGTACCCGTCCGGTACTCTGATCGGCATCCACCCAGTTGCCGATTTCGATCAGGCTGAACATGAGAACCCGCTTGTCGATCACATCGCCGTGCTGGTCGCCGATCTGGATCCGGTCGCCAAGATGGAACGGCTGCCGCCACAGGATGAACACCCATCCCGCGAAGTTGCTGATAAGCTCACGCAGGGCAATGGCCAGGCCGGCCGACAACAGGCCGAGAAAAGTGGCAAGCGACTGCATCCCCTCGAACCACTCCCGCCCGATGAGCAGAAACCCGAACAGCGTGGCCACGTAGGTAGTTGTTCTGCGCCATTTAAACCGGACCTGCGGATCGGACGTATTCCTGAATGCGATAAACAGGATGATGAAACGGATCACCAACAGCAGAATTACAATACTGATCGAATAGACCACCCTCAAGGCCGCCTCGTCGGAGATGTTCAGAATATCACTTAAAAGATCGGTAACGACCTCCATGGGCACACGTTATGCTAATTAATGAAACACTTTATGCTGATTATAAATCAGGACCTGTTAAGTTAACAGATGCTGCAACATTCTGCACACATGAAATTAAAAGATGCCTCCGGCGTTCTTTGATATAGAAGATGAAAGTCCATATCTTTGTGATCTTGTCAAAAACATACCGATTATGATTTATACCATTTTAGTAATACTCATCGCAATTATCTGCGTACTGCTCATCCTGGTTGTTCTGATGCAGAGTGGGCAGGGCGGCGGCCTCTCCGGAGGTCTTGCCGGCAATATGACCACCGGTTCCGGCAACATGATCGGGGCGCGGCGTACCGCCGATTTTCTGTCCAAAGCCACCTCCGTTCTGGGCGGTGCATTTCTGGTGCTCTGCCTGATGGCCAACTTCGCCATCGACCGGCAGACCACGCAACAGCGCAGTGTGATTCAGCAGAGCGGCCCGGTTGTGCCGATGGATGGCCAGGATTTCTCCCTCCCGGCTGAAACCCCCTCTGCCGTACCACAGACTCCTCCTCAAGACAACAACGAGTAGACACAGCCAGGAATCAAAGGCAGCATTACCCTGTTCTGCTGTCCGGCTTCTTGCAGGTCCTTTACCCTTTTAAAGCCGCTTCACACATTTGAAGCGGCTTTTTTTTGCCTGTGGAACAGGGTTCGAGTGTGCAGCTTTCCGGTCCCATGCCTCTATAGCCCGTCGCGGGTGCCCTGAATTCTGCTTCCGGCACGTGCTTTCGTACCCGCCTTCCACCCTTCCCCGCAAAAGCTCAGTCGTTGAAAAACAGGATATCCTCAAGCTCCACCACGAGCAGCCAGCACATCTTTTTGCTGTCATACACGATGTCGAAGTAACGGTCGCCGGCGGTCTTCACCACAAAATGCACATGCACGGCATCGCCCACCTTTTCGGTATAGCTGCGGCGGATGTGCTCGATCTTGTGCGTCTCCCCGTTCTGGAAATGGATGACCCGCGGAGTGATGCGCCGGCTGATGCCCGGCGTGCGGAAACCGGCAAATACGGCCGTCACGTTGATTTTTTTAAGCTGTGCTTTCTGCATGTGTTCGACTCTTTACGACTAAAGGGTCCTGACAATATACACATATATTACACATATAATATATAGTAGTGAGATATGAGACATCAGACATCAGACAACGTCATGCTGAGCGCAACGCAGCTGCGCTCAGCATGACGGAGTACCCTACAACACAGGATAGATCAGCTCCGGACCCTCATTCCCGGCCTTGCTCACCTCGTCGGATACGCGCATGGTCGACATCCGGTCGGTCGGGAAGGGACGCAGCATGTTTTTGAGCAGTTCGGTATCGGAATTGAGCGGATCGAGCCAGCTCTCATACTCTTCGGGGTTCAGTATCACCGGCATACGCTCGTGCAGGGGCTGCAGCAGGGCGTTCGCTTCGGTCGTGATGATGGTATAGGTGTAGAGATCCTCGCCCGAGGGCTGCTTCCAGTGGTCAAACAGCCCCGCGAACCCGAGCAGCTCATCATCCAGAAGGCGGATATAAAAAGGCAGTTTCTTGCCTGATGTGAGCGTTTTCCACTCATAAAAGCCGTTGGCAGGAATGATGCACCGCTTCCGCTGGAAGGGTTTTGAGAACGACGGCTTTTTGTCGATGGTCTCGCTGCGGGCGTTTATCATCTTGTAGCCTATGTTTTCATCGTCGGCCCATGACGGCACCAGCCCCCAGCGCAGACCCGCAATCCCGACCTCTCTGGCTTTTCCCATAAGCACGGCCGGATTTACCGATCCGGGGGCAATATTATACCGGGGCTGGTAGAAGTCGTCCCTGAATGGGGCCTTAAACGTCTGTTCAATCGATTTTTTGTCTGAATAGAGAGTGTAGCGTCCGCACATGATGGTTGCTGTTTATAAAAAATCCGGTTCTGGGCACCGCCCGGGCTGCAGCGCCGCAGACCGTACCCGTATGCAAGATCAATATTTTGAGTCAGATTACAAACAACGGATAATGCGGAGTGATACCGGCATTTTACATCATCATTGGATGATGCCATTTTTGAATGCTTGCAATAGCTGAAATAGATATCTTAACAGCCATCTTTTTTGTAACCGTAACCATATATGTAACTGCACCCATTTTGCCCCGAAACCATTTGTTCCGGCCATGAACATTTTCATAAATCCTGCCGATGACCGCCTCAGGGCAGGTTGGCGCCTGTTGTTTCAGTCCGTTCTGATGGTCATCCTTATCATCATCGGCCATCTTCTGGTGTCGGGGATTGAGAACCGGACGTGGACGATTTTCAGCCAGGGCATCATGGTTACGCTGAGTATCTGGATATCGGCAAAGGTGTTCGACCGCCGGGAACTCAGCGAATACGGACTGAAGACCGACCCGCGCTGGTGGCAGGATCTCGCATTCGGCACCATCGCCGGTTTCCTGGCCCTTACGGTCATTTTCATCACCTTCTATGCTTCAGGCTGGCTCCGTGTTACCGGCACCGGATGGGAACGGGCATCGGCAGCGGGGTTCATACTTCCGTTTTTCATGTATTTCCTGCTCATGGGCGTGGTCGGTTTCTATGAAGAGCTGCTCACCCGCGGTTATCAGATCAAGAATATCGCCGAGGGGCTGCACATCGGACCCATTTCGCCAGCATGGGCGCTTATCATCGCCAGCGTGGGCACCTCACTGATCTTCAGCCTGCTGCATGCCGCCAATCCGAATGTATCGATGGCCGGTCTGATAAACATCGCCCTGGTGGGTCTCGTTTTTGCCTTCTCCTATCTGTACACGAACCGGCTGGCCATCGCCATCGGCATCCACTTCTCCTGGAATTTCACCATGGGGGCCATCTACGGATTTCCCGTGAGCGGAATCCGCTTCCGTGAATCCATACTGCAGACCCGCGTAACCGGTCCGGAACTGTGGACGGGCGGTCAATTCGGCCCCGAAGGCGGGATGGTCGGTTTTTTCGCCCTCGTTTTTCTGCTGGTACTCACCCTCGCCTATCTGAAATTCCGCGACGGGGCACTGCGTATACAAACCGGTATTACTGATCCGCCCATTAATCCGGGTTGATGATGGGGCTGATGATCGAGCAGCGCAGAACGGTGTTGCCCGCAACCGCGGCGAAATTACCGGCTACCAGTGACAAGTTGCTTGTCACATCCAAAACAGTGTTGCCCGATTGGGGCAAAATTACGTGCTCAGGATGACGGATACATACACTTCCCAATTCTATTGTTCTATTGTTCACTTGTTCCCTAATTCAAAGCATAATAACACCCCCATCGCTATAACTCCGGTCTGATCTAAAACAACGACGTCTGACTCTTCCCCTCTCCTTTCCTCGTGGCCACCGGGTATTCGATGGGTTTATCGAGGTGGATGTACAGCATCTCGGGTGAGAATTTTTTCTCGTACAGGCGCCGGGCAACTCCTTCAAGAGCTTTCATTCCCCGCTGGGTGGTACTGAGGAACCCTTCGTCGTTTTCTTCGAGGAAACCGAACGTTTTGAGGTCGTTGATCACCATAAACGCCAGCTTGGGGATGGTGCCGCAATTCTCTTCGATGAATGAGCGGGAGGTATCGCCTTCCCCGGGTATCCGGGCCATTCCGAGGATGTTCATCTCCACCTCGGTGAGCGGGTAACCGTCGCTGTTTTTAGTGAGCAGCTTGTCCCACTCCACCTGGCTGTAGTTGAGCCCGAACCAGTGCTTCGATTCCTTGATCAGTTTGTGGCTTACCGCACAGGCAAAGTACTCGCCTGCCGGTGCCCGCCGTGGTTCACCCCTCGTCCGGTACAGATGCACCAGGGTGGCAAGGTCGAGCATCCTGATATTGGGAGGATAGCTGAAATAATGGGCCGCTTTTTTCTGCATAGCGGGAAATTACAAAAAGAACGGCACTGTCAGGACTTTTTCTTCGCGATAATTTCGACAGCGGCGTTCAGGTCGAGGTTTTCCACGGAGGTGTTTTTCGGCAGGGAATAATTTTTCCCGCCATATTTGATGTATGGACCGTACCGGCCGCTCAGCACGTTGATCTTTTCACCCTTGTGCTCACCCAGTTCACGGAGGACTTCGGCAGCAGCGCCTTTTCCGCGTTTTTTTGGTGCTTCACTCAGCAGCTGTAACGCACGGTCTAGATCCACCTCGAGTACATTGTCGTCTTTGGAAAGCGACTTGAACGTGCCGTCGTGGACCACAAACGGGCCAAAACGGCCAACGCCCGCCCGGACCTCTTTGCCCGTTTCCGGATGGTTGCCGAGACTTCTGGGCAGGGAAAGCAGCTTGAGGGCGGTGGCCAGGTCCATATCCTCCGGCTTCATCCCTTTCATCAGCGACGACCGCTTAGGCTTTTTATTCTCCTCATCCGCCTCGCCGAGCTGCACATACGGGCCAAAGCGACCGGTGAGCACATAAATTTCCTTGCCGGTTTCAGGATCCTTGCCGAGGGAGTTCGGCCCTTCTTTCGACAGTTCCATCAGTTCTTTCAGCTTCTCAACAGTGATGTCGCCAGGGGCCATATCGACCGGGATGGAGGTACTGACCACTTCCCCGTTCTGTTTGTGCTGGGCATAGGGACCGAACCGGCCCACCATCACTTCATAATCCTCAAGGCCCTCAATGGGAAGGTCGATGCGGCGGGCATCCTGCGGTTTTATGTTCGATTCCTGGTTTTCGACCACATTTCTGAGGCCCTTGTCTCCTTCAAAATAGCTTTTCAGATAATTCAACCGCGATTCCTCACCGCTGGCAATATCGTCGAGCCGCTTTTCCATGAGGGATGTAAACTGCGCATCGACCATGTGGGGGATGTGATTTTCGAGCAGCTCGGTAACTGCGAACGCCGTAAAGGTAGGTACGAGCGCATTTCCCTCTTTCTTCACATAATTCCGGTCCTGAATGGTGCTGATAATCGTGGAATAGGTACTCGGACGACCCACGCCGTCTTTTTCGAGCTGCTTGATCAGGGCTGCTTCCGTAAACCGCGCGGGAGGTTTAGTTTCATGACCGATCGCCTCGATATCGTTGCAGGTGATGCCGTCACCCTTTTTCATGTCCGGGATCTGCTTCTCCTGGTCCTCGAGCTGGGCTTCGGGGTCGTCGCTGCCCTCCACATAGGCGCGGAAAAACCCGGGGAAAAGGATTTTCTTGCCGCTCGTCCGGAACTGTGCGGTGGTGTCGCCTTCTTTGGCCTCCACGGTTACATTGGTGAATTCCAGCTTCGCATTGGCCATCTGCGTGGCCACCGTCCGTTTCCAGATCAGGTCGTACAGCTTCAGTTCACGTCCGCTGAGGCCGCTGTCGCGCGGTGCGCGAAATTTGCTGCCGGCCGGACGGATCGCCTCATGGGCTTCCTGGGCACCCTTCGATTTGGCCCCGAACGTGCGCACGGAATCATACAGGTACTTCTCGCCGTACAGGTTCACAACCTCGTCCCGCGCGGCCGCGATGGCCTGGCCGGAGAGGTTCATTGAATCGGTACGCATATAGGTGATGAAACCTTCCTCATACAGACGCTGAGCGGTACGCATGGTGTCGCCGGCAGAGAACCCGAACTTCCGGTTCGCCTCCTGCTGCAGGGTGGATGTGATAAACGGGGGCGCCGGCTTTCGCTCCTGGATGTTCGTCTCAATATCCGAAACGGACCATGTTGCCCCGATCAGGCGGTCTTTAAGCTCTGTTGATTCCGCCTCGTTGAGCAGCACCACCGAGTCGGGCTTTGCCAGGCGCCCGGTCGATTCGTCAAAATCCTTGCCTGTAGCCAGCCGTTTGCCATTCAGATGGGTCAGATCTGCCGAAAAACGGCCCTGGTCCGATCCGTTGGTGGCCAGCCGTGCGGTCAGGTCCCAGTAGGAACCACTGCGGAACCGCATGCGCTCACGCTCGCGGTCGACCACAAATTTGACGGCAACCGACTGTACACGCCCCGCCGAAAGCCCCGGGGCAATCTTCTTCCAGAGCAGCGGCGAAATGGTATAGCCCGCCAGGCGGTCGATGACCCGCCGTGCCTCCTGGGCGTTCACCAGGTTCATGTCCACATCCCGGAAATTATTGAAGGCCTCACGGATCGCCTCTTCCGTGATCTCGTGAAATACCATGCGCTTTACCGGGATCTTCGGTTTCAGCACCTCCAGCAGATGCCAGGAGATACCCTCGCCCTCACGGTCTTCGTCCGTTGCCAGGATGAGCTCACCGGCCTGACCGATCAGCTCCTTGAGCTTTTTCACCGTCTTCTTTTTGGCGGATGAAATCACATACAGCGGCTCGTAATTGTCATCAACATTGATGCCCAGGTTGGCCCATTTCTCTTTTTTGTACTTCGCGGGGACCTCCTTCGCCGATGCCGGGAGGTCACGGATGTGGCCGTAGGAGGAGTCCACTACGCAGCCTTTGGGCAAAAACTTTTTGATGGTTTTCGCTTTCGTGGGCGATTCAACAATTACCAGTGATTTCATTATGTATATTAATGCCAAACCCTCCCGTCAGGAGAGGGTTTTAATTTTATCGAGTAGTTCCTGTGCGTGGTTTTTCGGATCGATCTTTTCGATCACGCCTTTCACGGTGCCGTCTGTTCCGATAATAAACGCCGACCGCGACGGGCCTTCATACGTTTTTCCGTACATCTTTTTCTCAACGATCGAACCGGTTGCCTTCGGAAAAAGATTTTCCGGATCGGAAGCAAGAATATAGTTGATACCCAGCTTCTGAGCATAACCCATATGCGATTTACATGAATCTTTGCTGATCGCCATCAGATTATAGCCCATCTTGTCGAATTCATCAGCATGCGCTGCCAGGCTTTCATTCTGCTTGTCGCAGCTGCCGGTGTTGTTTTTCATATACACCGACACCACCGTCGGACGGTTGAGCAGTTCGGAGAATGTTTTAGTCTGCTGCTCGCCGTCCTGAACAATGTCGAGGCTGAAATTTGTATCGATTTTTGAACCTTCTTGTACCATGATCTTCAATAATTGGTGAATAATTACAGTGTGGACATCCAAAAAGCCATGGCGGTACCAGAAAAGTTCCGGAATCGCGGCTATTTTGAAAATGCCTTCCCCAGCGTCTCCACATTGCTGCTGATGCCGTCACACGCAATATCACAGAGGGTAAAGATAGTGCGATCGGCGATATAATAGTATACATGCAGCCCGTCTTTGCGCCGGCCTACAATTCCGTTGGATGTGAGCAGCGCCATGTGCTTGGAAACATTGGCCTGCCCGGCCCCCGACTCCCGTACCAAATCCTGCACGCACATCTCGCCATCCTTGAGAAGCGACAACAGTTTCAGCCGCATCGGTTCCCCCATCAGCTTGAAACGGTACGCAACGTGATCAAGTGTTTTGTCTGTAAGCTTATCCATACGGCCGGGTCATTTTAAAAATCCGTGATACCGTATGAAAAACGGGCCCGGTCTGTATATAAGACACATTTCGGGCATCATCCTTACACCGGTATTTATAAAAATATTTGTATGAATATATAGTTATATAGTGCCAAATTCAATTAACAGATCTGCATTCAATTACAAGCAATAACCCGGATTACCGGCTGAGGTCCCTCCATGCGGCTTCCACGTTGGCGGCAAGGCTCAGAAATGTACCCGCGCCCTGCATGGATTCTAATCCCGGCAGCGATTCCGCCATTTTCAGCTCATCCAGCGATTTGCCTGCTTCCATACCGCTTTCAACGTAGGCAAGCAGCGCCTCCAGGTAGGTGCGGAAGGCATCCAGATCGCGTGAGCTTCCGGTGATCTCCGACCCACCGCCCGCATGGCCGAATACATAGATGGTATCGCTGCCGAAATCGCCGGCCACCGATCTTAGCGTGTGGATCCAGCCGCTCACCGACGCCCCGCCGTCGATATCGATAAACGGATACAGGCCGTTGAACATCAGATCGCCCATGTGAACCACATTGGCCCGTTCAAACGCGATCACGGAGTCGCCGCCGGTATGGGCCGGCCCGTAATGCTTCAGGTGGATGGTTTCGTTGCCCGCATCCATCGTATGCGACGACCGGTACACATGATCGGGATATACCTGCCGGTCGAGGCTGCCCTGCCGCTCTGCCGCGGCCCGCTGCAGTCCCGGCACGTTGGTATGAGCATGTATCTCCCTGGTGTAGGGCCTGAAAACGCCGTTGCCCCCGGTGTGATCGCCGTGGTGATGGGTGTTCAGAACCGCATCGATCATCCGTTCGTTTTGCCGGTGCAACCCGTTCAGGCAATCCATGGCCGTGTCGGGATACTGTGTGTCTACCACGGCCAGCGCATCGCTGTTGTTCAGCCAGGCGATGGTCCCGCCGCGGTTCACATAGATGCCCACATCTCCGCGCAGCGGACGGAAGCGGTCGCGCTGCATCATCAGGGCTTTAAGCGGGGCCGGCAACAGCGCAGATCCGGCAGCAATGGTTGATATACCGAGAAACTGACGTCTTGTAATCATAGTCTGGGATTTATTAGAATCGGGATGGGTTGGAAAGGTTTGATCAGATCCTGGCATGATACAATGGCACAGGATCGGATTGCCGGGTTACTTTGTTATGGTGTCAAACCGGAAGACATTGTCCGCCGGACCAACGGTAAAAATCAAGAATAAAAAAATAACATTCATTTGCAAGCTCCTGGTTCCTTCCGTCTGTTTACCGGAACGACCGCAAACCGGACGTTTCGTCTGAACCTGAGCAATCGTTACCTTTATTATATGCACAAACCAATTTGTTGAGCCAAACCATTCCGGACCCATCCATGGATAGCCACTACCTCAAAAAGCTGTTTGATGAACATCTGAAAGCGGACCGGTGCCCTTCGCCGGTACTCGTCATGGATTTTTTCAACAGCCTCATCGCCTTCCTGTTTCCCGAATTCAGTACCCGCAAATATGACTCTTTCGGTGATTTTGAATCGTTTCACCGGCAGCTGCAACAGGAGTTCCTCACCATACTGTCGAAAAGGGCTGTTAGCGACCCGGAACACGACCGTCAGATCGCGGAACGGTTTTTTGCCTGTCTGCCCGCGGTTAAAGAGAGCCTGCTGCTCGATGTGAAGGCCATGTACGATGGCGATCCGGCCGCAAAGAGTGTGACCGAGGTAATCCGCACCTATCCCGGATTTTATGCCATCGCCTCCTACCGTCTGGCCCATCACCTGCACGACGAGGGCCTGACCCTTATCGCCCGGATTATCTCAGAAAATGCCCACAGCCGTACGGGCATTGACATCCACCCGGCTGCAGAGATCGGCAACTGCTTCTGCATCGATCACGGAACAGGCATCGTGGTGGGAGAAACCACGGTGATCGGCGACCACGTGAAACTGTATCAGGGCGTTACGCTGGGTGCATTGAGTGTACGCAAGGAGGATGCGGCCATGAAGCGGCATCCCGTTATCGAAGACCACGTGGTGATCTACGCCGGCGCATCGATCCTGGGCGGAGAAACCGTGGTGGGGCACCACAGCATCATCGGCGGCAATGTGTGGCTCACCCGCAGCGTGCCACCGCACTCCAAGATCTACTACAAAGCCAACTATGTGAACGAATCCGAAAAGGGCGGAAAAACCGTACTGAACAGCCATGACCATTGAACAACTGATCGGAAACACACCCCTCGTTGAACTGAGTCACATTCCCGTTAACCCGGATGTGCAGATTTTCTGCAAGCTGGAGGGACGGAACCCGGGGGGCAGCGTGAAAGACCGGGCGGCATACGGTATGATTACCGGTGCCCTCGAGCGCGGCGACATCAAGCGCGGCGACAAGCTTGTGGAGGCCACCAGCGGCAATACCGGCATCGCGCTGGCGATGATCGCCCGGCTCAAAGGGCTTCAGATGACCCTCATCATGCCCGACAACTCCACCGAAGAACGTGTGCTCACCATGCAGGCCTACGGGGCCGAGGTGATCCTGACACCGGCGGCGAAGACCATCGAATACTCGCGCACCCTGGCTGAGGAGATGGCGGCCACCGGCGACTACTACATGCTGAACCAGTTTGCCAATCCCGACAACTTCCGGATGCACTACCGCACCACCGGCCCAGAAATCTGGCGCGACACCGGGGGCAGGGTCACCCATTTCGTATCGTCGATGGGCACCACCGGTACCATCATGGGGGTGTCGATGTACCTGAAAGAACAGAACCCGGACGTGCAGATTGTGGGCGTGCAGCCGGTCGACGGATCCCAGATACCGGGCATCCGCAGATGGTCGCCCGAATTCCTGCCCAAAATATTCGAGCCGAGGCGGGTCGACCGTACGATCGACGTAAGTGCGGAAGAGGCCACGGCCATGACGCGCCGGATGGCCCGTGAGGAGGGCATTTTCGCCGGGATGAGCAGCGGAGGGGCGCTCCACGCGGCAATCCGGTTATCGGAGGAGCTCAAAAACGGACTCATCGTCTGCATCACCTGCGACATCGGCGACCGATACCTGAGTTCACCGCTGTTCGACCAGGCCTGAAATGCGGGCAAAATTACCGGCTCACCAGGACGGTGGATAACTTGTGCCCGGTGCCGGAAAAAACCCGATTTAACATTACCCGGTTTGTCAATAAACTGTATATTCGCCTGACCGGGAATGCAAATTTACCAACCGACATGATTACCGCATGAAAAAATTCGGGCTCGTTGCCGTAATATCTCTCATTCTGTTCGCCGTTTTCGGGTGGCTTGATTCGCAGGCGCTCGCGGAAAACGGTCCCCAGCCGGCCTTCGGTTTCGGAACCTGGATCAGCCTGCTGCCGCCCCTGGTAGCCATCGCGCTGGCGCTCATCACCCGCGAGGTGATTATCTCCCTGTTTGCCGGCATCTGGATCGGCGCCCTGTTCCTGGCCTCCATGAACCCCTTTTCCGCAACAGCACAAACATTCGAACTGATCATTACGTCCACATCCGATACCGATCATATTGCCATTATCATCTTCAGCCTGATGCTCGGCGGCATGGTCGGGGTGATGTCGCGGGGAGGCGGAACGCGGGGTATTGTGGAAGTGGCCCAGGTTTTTGCCACCAACCGCAGGCAGGGGCAGATCGTATCGGGCGGATCATCCCTGTTCCTCTTTTTTGATGACTACGCCAACACACTTATCCGCGGAAACGCCCTGCGGCCGATGACCGACCGCCTGCTCATATCGCGGGAAAAGCTGGCCTATATTGTCGATTCGACGGCTGCACCGCTTGCCGTGAGTGCCGTCATCACCACCTGGATCGGTTTTGAGATCACCCAGATTCAGAATTCGCTGACCGCCCTTGCAGCACAAACGGCCGATCCTGCCCTCGCGGCTCAGCTGGAAGCCGGGGCCGCCAACGCCTTCATGATCTTCCTGCACTCCCTTCCCTACCTGTTCTATCCGCTACTTGCGCTGGCGTTTGTGGCAATGGTCATTTTCATGAACCGGGATTTCGGACCGATGCTTACAGCCGAACGGCGCGCTTTTTCCGGTGGCGGAGCCCTCCGTCCGGGTTCGATACCGGCATCTGATACCAGCCTTGAGGCCCTTCAACCTGCCAAGGATGCTCCCCGGAAATGGTACAATGCTGCCATACCAGTAGTTACAGTCATCATTGTGGCACTTATCGGCCTGTACATCACCGGGTCGTCTGGCCTGGAAGCTGGTGAACGTTCTCTAACGAACATTATCGGCGGAGCCGATCCGTTCGCGGCCCTGATCTGGGCATCCTTTTCCGGTTGTGCCATAGCCATCATCCTTGTTGTTATACAGGGTATACTGAAACTGACGGAGGCCCTCGAAGCGCTGGTTGGCGGCATGCAGTCGATGCTGATGGCTATCATCATCCTGGTACTGGCCTGGGGTCTGGGTGAGGTGACCCAGGCAGTCGGAACCGGCCCGTTTCTGGCTTCCCTGCTACAGGATACCCTGCCGCTGAGCCTGTTACCCGGCCTGGTATTCTTTATCGCGGCAGCCACTGCGTTCTCGACCGGAACATCCTGGGGAACGATGGCCATCCTTTTTCCTGTGGTCATACCGCTCACCATTGCCATGGGTGCCGGGGTCGGTTTTGCGGGTGGTGAACATTACGGAATCCTGCTCGGTGCCGTAAGCGGTGTGATGGGCGGGGCGGTTTTCGGCGACCACTGCTCACCAATCTCCGATACGACCGTGCTCAGTGCCATGTCGTCGGCCTGCGATCTGATCGATCACGTAAGGACCCAACTGCCCTATGCGTTGCTGGTGGCGTTCGTGGCCCTGGTTGTTGGCGAAATCCCCGCCGCTATGGGTGTTAATCCGATGTGGGGATTGCTCGCCGGCCTGATCATCCTGTACGGCATTCTTCGTATATATGGAAAAAATCCCGAACACGTACGGTCGTTCAGTAAGGAATCACCGGATCAGAAGGCCGTATCCGCTGAGTAATCATCTATTCCCTACCCGATATTCTGAACCGGTGCGATAGAATTTCTCCATTGCCGTCAACCAGAGTGAGGGTATAGTTGCCCGGATCGGGTTTTAGCGAGATTTGATGGATGCCCCTGCTTTCAGCGATCAGGGTGTTGTTGAGGTACCACCAGATGGTAGACCCGGGGCGGCGGTGGGCCGCTTCGAAGACCGTCCGCCCGATGGAGCCGTCCATTTCAACGGGGATGTAGATGACCGGCGATTCATCGGGGTAGATTAGGGCCATTGCGGGGGTGGTTTCATCCGGGTTGCATCCCTCACGCCATTGCGGCAGGGGCTCGTATTCGTTGCCGGTACGGTAATACCACTCCTGCACCGGCGGCAGCACAAAATGCGATACAGCCCGCATCTCCGAAACGGGATAGCAGTCGCTGTTCACACGAAGGCCCTCCCCATCCACATGGATACGCCGGTGGTAGGGGCATACAGCACTTTCCAGACCCGGTTTGGGGATGTCGGTGTATTCCGTGTGCTCATCATCGCAGTCGGGCCCGGCCAGGTGACCGCTTTTCAGGCAGATCCGGGCGTAGGCCATATCGAGGGCGGGTTCGCGGAACCAGCCGGTATCGCCGAGCAGGTTGAACAGCGCGAACATGACCGGTGCTGCCGCGCTGATGCCTGTTAGTCCGGGCCTACCCCCGCCATCTGCGTTGCCAACCCATACGGCCGCAAGATACTCCGGCGTGATTCCCACCGCCCAGCCGTCGCGGTAGCCGAAGCTCGTGCCCGTTTTCCATGCCAGCCGGCGCGAGGAGGGGAAAACCTGCCAGTTGGCCTTATCATCGGGGCGGACGAGCTCCTGCATGGCCAAGAATGTCTCCCATATTGCAGATGGATGGACGCGGAAATCGCGGTCATACCGGTGCATCTCACCTCTTTGATCGTAAACATTTTTAATGCCCTTTTCCCGGCTCTTTACTGCCTCAGCTTCACCAGGATGGGTTGCCAATCCCGCACATCCACTTACTGAGACTCCGGCACCATGCCGGTCCGCATCAAAATGCAGATCTGCCTGCTTCCAGTACAACGTGCCCGGGTCAAGCGGATCGTAACCCTGAAGCGTCATCGCCATGGAGGTGTACATCCCCGCCAGGTCCCAGAGTGTGGCCTCGGCCCCGCCCAAGATGAGCGACAGCCCATAGTGCTCCGGCGGACGGTCCAGGGTGGTCATGCCCATCTGTTGCAGGTTGTGATGGAAGCGGGGAACGCCATATTCACGGAGGTTACGTACGGCAGGTATATTCAGAGAGCGGGCCAGGGCGGGCCCGGCCGGCACCGCACCGTCGTAGCCGTGATGGAAATTGCGCGGGGCATATCCGGCAACCCGGGTCGGAATGTCGGCCACAAGCATCTGCGGCAGCAGCCTCCCCTCGTTCAGTTGCAGGAAGTAGAGAAAGGGCTTGAGCACACTTCCGGGGCTGCGCGGGGCAGTGATTACATCCACCTGATGCCCCCGGTTGAGGGCGCCCGTAGAGGATACGGCACTATTCCCGTAACTTATCAGATCAGAAAAACCGGCATTACCCACATAACTTAGCACCTCACCAGTCCTTACATCCACAATCAGTGCGGCCAGGTTGTGGATGTGATTGGCCGCCAGACGCCCGCGGTGTTCTTCGACCACCTCCGCGGTGCGGCGCTGCAGTGGGCCGTCCAGCGTCGACCGCATACGGTTTCTGACGCGGTCTTGGTTCAGGTTCTGATTGTTTTGGTGGATCCTGCTATTATTGCTGTTGTTGTTACTGACGCAGCGGAGTCTTCCCGGCTGCATCCTGTCAGGATCTGCTCCGGTTTCTGCCTCAGAACCTGACTCTGATTCTGAACCTGATCCTGGTCCTGATCCTGAATCTGATCCTAATCTTGCTCCTGCTCCTGATTCTGATTCTGATTCTGATTCTGTTCTCTCCGCAATGAAACGGTCGAGCAAATGCGGGGCATCCATTGGCAGCGGATGAGGCGCTTCCGGCAAGGTTTCGGCAAGAGCCAGTTCGTTGCCGAGATCGTCGATGTGGCCACGGTCGCGGAGGCGTTTGAGCAGCCGGTCGCGTTTCGCCCGCAGCTGGTCACGATTGCGGCCGGGGTGGATCAGGGCCGGACTGTTCGGGAGTACTGCCAGCGTGGCTGTTTCGGCCCAGGTGAGCATCTCCGGCGGACGGGCAAAATAGCGCCAGGCCGCAGCTTCAAGGCCGACCACATTTCCGCCGAATGGCGCGTGGGTGGCATACAGACTGAGGATCTTACTTTTCGGGTACTTCCATTCCAGCGCGATGGCCAGCAGCATCTCATGCAGTTTTTCGGCGACGGTTCGGGGAGGGTTGCCGCGCGACATCCGCACCACCTGCATGGTGAGGGTGCTTCCCCCGCTCACAACCTGTCCGGCCTGGTAGTTCTGCCATATTGCCCGCACCACCGACGCCGGATTCACGCCGGGATGTCGGTGGAAATGCCTGTCCTCAAACTCAAGGATGGATATGGCAAAACGCTCCGGAACCTCTCCGGATGGCGGAAATCGCCACTGACCGTCGGCGGCGATCCGCGCTCCGAGCAGCTCACCGCCACGGTCTTCGATAAGCGAAGCGTACGGCGTGCTGAAAAGCGGGTCGGGCAGGGTGAGCCGAAGGTACGTTACCGTGATGAGCAGCCCTGCCAGAAATACCAGCGGGGAAAACAGGATCACTCTGAAGATAGTTGCTCGCATAGGTGGAATATGCAAATAATCGGGGAGGTCAGCCATAACCGTTCAGGCTAAATAGCAAAACGCCACCATTTATATGTTTTTATCTAATAATCATTAATTTGAATTATGACAACACAATTCATATCCGGGGATATCAGACCCGAAACAGAAAAACGTGTCCGGCTCTATCTGCACAAGATCATCGATGCATACAACCCGGACCGGATTTACCTTACCGGATCGGCGGTTACCGGTGGGTTTACATCCCGGTCGGACCTCGATTTTATCGTGGAAAGCAATGAATTTATCGATCCCGATGCTGTGATCGGAGCTGTTGACATCATCCCATACAAATACGCCACGGCGGAAATGCTGGACAAAGCCCTTATCATTTATGAGCGAAAAAGCTGACAAGCTTCGGCAAGATCTTATGAGTGCCATAAGAAATCTTACACAACTGGCCTCTTCCGGCCTGGATGGTGATGTTGAGCAGGACGCATTCATCAAACGGTTCGAACTGGCTTATGAGCTGAGCTGGAAGTGGCTTCAGGCCAGAATCATGGCTGAGGGAATCACTGTACGCAGTCCACGGCAGGTGTTCAAGGAGTCTGTATCTCTTGGTTACATCCAAAATGAAGAGGGATGGCTTGAGATGATCGAAGTACGGAACGTACTTGTTCATACGTATAATGCGGACAAAGCCCGGGAATATACCGGACAGATCCGGGATTCGTTTCTGCCCCTGTTTACTGATTTGAGGAGGTTAATGGATTAAACCGGGAACATCCCGGCCCCATATTTTTCTGCCCGTTTGTTCAAATTCAGGCATCAGTTAAATAAATCCTCGATGGCATCCCGCAATTGTTCCGCCCCACTCTGTAATGCGGCCTGAAGCGCCTGCTCAACCACCCGGTCGGCGATCTGCCTTACCACCTGCTCCGTTGCCTCCCTGCCATTGTCGCTGCCGAGATTGGTCAGTTCGATCTCCGACATCTCCACACGGGCCGAACGCTCGCCCCCGATTTCTGTGTACAGGTCAACCGTTCCGTCTTTCAACAGAAAACGGCCGATCACCATTTCTGATTCGGTGGGGGTGCCCCGGGATGCGGCATCATTGATGTTGTTGAGGATGGTCCGCAGATTGTTGCCGGGCATTTGCTGCTCCACATAAATGGCCGGAGCGGTAACCACAATCTCCTCAATTTCAATAACATCCGACCACAGGGAACGCACATTAAGTTTGATGAACAGATCATCTACAACGATCGCATTTTCAGTGCCATAACCATCCGGATTGGCAACCCTCAAATGAGTGATGGTACCCTGACCCGAAAACGGGGATATGGATACACCGCCGACCGTTACTATGGTGCCGGTCATTTCACTGCCGACCTTTTCGATGTTCGATTTCACAAAGGAATCGAGGGCCAGGGTGAGGATCAGAAAGCCCACAACAATGATAACCACCACCGAAATCAAAGTAATTTTAATACCCTTTGCCATAGTCTCCCCTTTCTTTGAATCTTTAATTCAAGATACTCATAATTAATGGACATGTCGAACAGGAGCATGCTCACTCCGTCATGGTGAGCTCAGCTGCGTTGCGCTCACCATGACGTTAGGGGAAAGCTGTTTTATTTGTCCAGAATCGAGTTGAATGTGCTGCTCGGGCGCATGGCTTTTTCCGTTTTTACCGGGTCGGGATGGTAATACCCGCCGATATCCTCCGGTCTGTTCTGGGCGCCGAGCAACTCTTCGTTTATGGACTGTTCGTTTTGCTCCAGAGCCTCCGCGATCGGCTTGAAAATCTCCTGCAGGCGGGCATCCTTCGTCTGGTCTGCCAGTTCCCGTGCCCAGTACATTGCCAGGTAGAAATGGGATCCCCGGTTGTCGATCTTGCCGAGACGGCGGGCCGGTGATTTTTCGTTCTCCAGCACCTTTCCCGTGGCGGCATCCAGCGTTTCGCCCAGCACCAGGGCCGCGGGGATGTCAAAAGTGCGCCCGAGATGTTCCAGTGAGACGGCCAGGGCCAGGAATTCACCGAGGGAGTCCCAGCGCAGGTATCCCTCCTTCACGAACTGCTGCACGTGCTTGGGGGCCGATCCGCCGGCACCGGTCTCGAACAGGCCGCCCCCGTTGATCAGCGGCACAATGGAGAGCATTTTGGCCGAGGTGCCCACTTCGAGAATGGGGAACAGGTCGGTGAGGTAGTCGCGCAGTACGTTTCCGGTTACTGAAATCGTATCGAGGCCCCTGCGTATGCGCTCCAGCGAGAATGCCGTGGCATCGACCGGCGTCTTGATGTGGATCTCCAGCCCCGAGGTATTGTGATCTTTCAGGTAATTCTTCACTTTTTCGATCAACTGCGCGTCGTGGGCACGGTTCATGTCGAGCCAGAAAACGGCGGGCGTATTTGAATCACGGGCCCGGTTCACGGCCAGCTTCACCCAGTCGCGGATGGCCGCATCCTTTACCTGGCACATCCTGAAGATGTCGCCGGTTGCGACTTTTTGCTCCATCAGCACGCTTCCGTCCCCGCCCGTAACGCGGATGGTCCCGCTGCCTGGCGCCTGGAACGTTTTATCGTGCGAACCGTACTCTTCGGCCTTCTGTGCCATCAGTCCCACATTCGGTACGCTGCCCATGGTGGTGGGATCATACGCACCGTGCGCCTTGCAGTCGTCGATCACGGCCTGGTACACGCCGGCGTAGGACCGGTCGGGGATCACCGCTTTGGTGTCCTGAAGCTTTCCGTCGGTATTCCACATTTTGCCCGAATCACGGATCATCGGCGGCATCGACGCGTCGATGATGATATCGGACGGCACATGCAGGTTGGTGATCCCCTTGTCGGAGTTCACCATGGCCAGGTCCGGACGGTTATCATAAATCTTTTGGATGGCAGCCTCAACCTCGGCCTGCTTCGGATGTCCCTGGATTTTCGCGTACACATCGCCCAGGCCGTTGCGCGTATCCACACCCAGTTCGGTGAACAGGTCCGCGTAGTTGTCGAAAACTTCCTTATAGAACACATCCACCACAGCTCCGAAAATGATGGGATCGGAAATCTTCATCATGGTGGCCTTGAGGTGCAGGGAGAAAAGCACGCCCTTCGCTTTGGCATCCTCGATTTCGCGGGCGGTGAACCGCTTCAGCTCGGCCATGTTCATTACGGCGGCATCGATCACCTCACCGGGCGTAAGTTTCACCTCCGGCTTGAGCACGCTTACCGTACCATCCTCACCCATAAATTCGATCTTCGCGGAGCCGCCGGCCGGCACGGTCACCGATTTTTCGCTTCCATAGAAATCGCCTTTCGACATGCTCGCCACATGCGTCGCCGATCCGGAATCCCACTCACCCATTGGGGGCGGATGTTTCCGTACGTAGTCTTTCACCGATTTGGGCGCCCTGCGGTCGGAGTTGCCCTCGCGGAGCACCGGGTTCACTGCCGAGCCCAGCACTTTGGCGTAGCGCTCGCGGGCCTCCTTCTGCTCGTCCGTGCGGGCCTCATCCGGATAATCGGGCACCTTGTAGCCCTGCGACTGCAGCTCTTTGATCGCGGCCCTGAGCTGGGGCACGGAAGCCGAAACATTGGGCAGTTTGATGATGTTGGCCTCAGGCGTCTTCGCAAGCTCACCCAGTTCGGCAAGGTGGTCGCCGATGCGCTGATCCTCTGTCAAATGCTCCGGAAAATGGGCCAGGATGCGGGCGGCCAGGGAGATGTCGCGGGTTTCCACAGCCACACCGGCCTTGGAGGCGAATGCCTGGATCACAGGCAGCAGTGAATAGGTGGCCAGCATGGGCGCTTCATCGGTGATGGTGTAGATAATCTTGGGAGTTTTGTTCATTTCGGATTTCCGTGGGTCAAAAGGTTCGTTGGTCAATGGTGCAATTGTTTCTGTGGTTCAGTTGGATAATGCTGATGGGGTTATTTTTTGGATGATTTAAGGATATCCCTCCTGGGTGATTCACAGGGTAAAAATAATTAGAGAAAATCTGGTTTCCGTTTTCATAAGGACTCCGAAAATAAGAAAAAAGACGGGACAGAACGCAGTTCGGGTATATTGTTTTTAGGACTTATAAAGAAAACTATAGTTCACACCGCTGGAATGATCCCGATTAATGATTTTTGAAGTTTTGCTGATACCAATGCTTCTTTTCCTGGCCTGCGCGATTAACCAAAAAAGACTCCTCACCTCAGGATTTGTGAGCTATAAAAAATACTGATCACCAAATTGAGCCAAAATAAATCTACCGGTAACAGGATATTATTATTCTGTTTCATGGTGTCCTGAACAGTACACTGCATAAATCAAGAATGGATGTCAGGCATATATTAACTGGATGCTTAAAAGGATATTTGCGTTTTGGTCTGTATAGCCAATAAATGTAAAAAATAGTAAATGCATATGGAGAGGGGTTTATATTTTGCAGAGGAATGATTAATCATTACTTAATATAAGTTGATAACATCTATTGCCAATGGCTTTCCGTAATATTGATGTTGATGTAGGGTTGGATTCAGTACTGGTGCCGACAATGGTCGCTACCCTGTCAGGAAGTGCAAATCATTCTATGGAATCAAAGGATCAAGCCGGCCATATGAGCCAAACAGTTTGAGAGAAAGCTGTACATCCTGTTTTGGATCATTGAAACTGGATGAATTATATCACATTGAGCAGCAAAACCGGTTAACTACATACACTCCTCCATGTAACCCAAATACATGAATCTTATGCATGCAATGAATAGGCAATTCATGGTTCCAACATTATTAATTATTACACTATCAATCGTTTCCTGTGATTTGTTGAACTCTTCGAAATCCGATGTAACAGATCACTAAATGTATGTGTTTTCCAACACCGCCCAGAAGTTTTATCTGATAGACTACCGGAATTTCGAAATTGTAAAAGAAATTCCTTTGCAGATGCCATTTGAGGTTTCCGAAGAGATATCAAGATTGGCATTTATGACGCTTTCCACCGGTGGGGATCACCTGTTTTTTGAGGTTACTGGAACTTGGCCGGAACCCTCCCTCGGTTTTGCGAGATATGACATCGGGAAAGAGGAATTTACAGGCCTTTTCTATACGGAGTTTATACGTTCTGGTCCCACGAGATTTATCGCTGCACAAGATGGTTCTGCCCCTGGTCGTATATTTGCGCACCTGCGGGATTACGGCACCTATGCTATTGATCTGTTTGAGGAGCAGGTCAAAGAAACGATATCCGAAGAGCATCACTTCAGACTTCAAAAATGGATTTCTCATTCTCCCGATGACCGATGGACTGTAGTACATAATATATGGAGCGGTACCGGTGGGTATGATGAGATTCAGTTTTATCGCAAAGATTCTGGTTTTCGGGATTTGATATTCACAATAAGCGAGGGTGGAAGTGACAGTCTTGCCATTTACGATTTCGAGTTTTCGAAGGATGGACTTCGACTGTTCCTTACCTACCAACTATCCGACGGGCGCAGTCGGAACATTGAGAGTTATTTCGGCAGCTATGATCTGGAAACCGGGAAGCTTGCAGAATCTGATCTGAGGTTTCCATGGAGCCTGAACCCTTATTATACGGCTTACAGTCCCAAACGGAATGAGGTTTATACCATTGGAGCTTACCAGGAGTTTCACATCCTTGATGCAGAAAGCTATGAAAGAAAAGAAGTGATAGTTCTGTCCGGGAAAACCCAGGGACCTTCAAGAATCCAGCTTACACCTGATGAAAACATGGCGTTTATCAGTTGCGCATTAGATAATTCCATCTTTGTAATCGACTTAGACATGCGTGAGGTCGTACACACCATCGATGTTCTTGAACAGCCTTACACCATGATCATACCTTAAGCCATATATATTAACAATCAAACCAATTCAGGCAGCCGGACAGGTTGCATTCTGTCACTGACGATGCAGGGAGTTGCAGAAGCCGGGATTAGCTCTAACACATGCTATTCCCATATAGTTATAACATTTCGGGAATGTATTCCAATATAGTTATAACTATTTTGGAATATATTCCAATATGGCTATATTTATTGGTATCAAATCATAAGATCCATGATTGCACGATCACTACAAAAAACTTTATCAGCCAAACTGTTCAAGGGAAAAGCTATCCTGCTAACTGGTCCCCGCCAGGTCGGCAAAACGACTCTTATACGGCAGATACTGAAGGAATCCGGCAAATCCTGGCAGTTTTTCAACGGCGACGATCCTTCAGTCCGACAGCTTCTCGACCATCCTAACACCGAAGAACTCCGTCAGATCCTGGGTCCCCACCCTATCATCTTCATTGATGAGGCCCAGCGAATTCCGGGTATCGGGCTAACAGCCAAGATCATCACAGATCAAATCAGCGAAAAACAGCTCATTCTGAGTGGTTCTTCAGCATTTGAACTCGGCGGACACATGCAGGAACCACTCACCGGACGGAAATGGACCTATGATCTGCTTCCTGTAAGCTGGGAGGAATGGCAACACCATATCGGCTACCTGAAAGCTGAACAGGATCTCGAAAATCGATTGGTATACGGTTTTTATCCGGATGTACTCAACAACCCGGATAATCAGCAGGAAATACTGACTGAACTGGTCGACAGCTATCTGTACAAAGATATCCTTGCCTACTCCGGAATCCGCAAACCGGATGTCATCCAGAAACTGGTACAGGCACTGGCATGGCAGGTGGGTCAGGAAGTCAATTTCAAAGAGGTCGGCGATCTGGTTGGCCTCGATCCCAAAACCGTCGACAGCTACGTGGAAATCCTGGAAAAGGCCTTTGTTGTATTCCGGCTATCGGCATTCAGCCGGAATCTCCGGAATGAAATCAGTAAATACCGGAAAATCTATTTCTACGATACCGGGGTACGAAACGCCGTGATCCGTGCATTCAAGCCGGTTGCACTTCGGCAGGATACCGGGGTATTATGGGAAAACTTTCTGATCGCGGAACGCCGAAAACAGATCAGATATGCGAAAAAGGATGTTCAGTGCTATTTCTGGCGTACTAAACAGCAGCAGGAAGTAGATTATGTTGAGGTTGATGAAGACTCGATAAGGGGTTTTGAATTCAAATGGAATCCTCTCCGGCAAATCCGATTCCCTAAAACATTCACTGATACGTATAAGGCGCAGATGAAAGGGATCACCAGAGAAAACTTCCGCGAGTTTGTGATGTGATACCAGGACGGCTAAATTACCCGTATTTCATAAGCTGATCCGGAAGCTATTTATTTCGCGAAAATCATTTTGCGGATGAGGGATCCGCTGTCGGTTGCAAGCCTGAACAGGTACACTCCGCTGGCCAGCCCTGTTGCATCGAATTGAGCAAAATGGCTGCCGGCCGGCAAATTCTGGTCAACCAGCACGGCCACTCGCCGGCCGGTGATGTCAAAAACTTCCAGTCGCACGGGACCGGTTTCGTTTATCGACCAGCGAATAGTTGTGGTCGGATTGAACGGGTTTGGATAGTTCTGTGAGAGATTTATTCCGGCCGGAAGTCCGGCTGAAGGATCGTCAATCGAAACATAGGTGCCTGTTGTATCTCCATCGATTACATATGAGCGTAATATAATTTCATATCCCCAGGTATCCAGGGGAGAGCCAAGCAACCCTGTTCCCTTTTTGAATGTCCGTATTCCGCCGTTACTAACATAAGTCCAGTTAAAATCTCTGTAGGAACCACCGCGATCATCGTGATATAAACCGGAAAAGATGTCAAATCCATTATCATACTCTCCATCTGTTCTGGCTGTCTTGTATAGTTGCTGCATGTCCGAAAACTTGAAGAAGATGGCATCGTATTTCATATCGTAGATTTCGCCTTTCCGGAAATCCATTTCAAAACGCGGTTCGCCATTGATATGAACAAACCACCTTCCATCGGGCAGGGTATCTATCTCTGTAACCCTCCATTCATCGGTCCAGCTGTATTGTTCAGCCCAGTTTAAATGCACATATTGCCAGATATTCCCTGTTGCAACCGGAAACCAGTCGGTCAGCAATTCCGAATATCCTTGCTCCCAGGTTCCAAGCGTATCGCCCCCTATTATTGCGCCCGTCAGTCTCCATCCGGAGTTATATGACAATTCCTGATCCGAATAAAAACCGATATGTTCTATGTAATATGGTGAATGCGGGAAGAAGTAGAATCCGGAGTTATTGAACCGCACAATAGTACGCTTTTCACCAAAAATTGTGAGTGTATCCAACCCGTGCAGGGTTCTTTCAATGCTGTAACCCAGTAATGAGTCATTATAAAACGACCAGTTATCGGAAATGTCGGCGTTAAGTACTGCCTCCCTCATCATCAGTGGCAATGTATAAACACCGGTTGAGTCGATTCGCCACCTTGGCTCGCTGTGATTGTTTACATAAACCAGTTTGGTGCCATCCTGCAGGGTGTCGATGCCTGTGACACTTACTTCAATGAATCCCGGTAAATATAACCGTTGAGGATCCAGATATGTGTACTGCCATGAATCACCCAATTTGTGGGGGAAATAGTCGATCAATTCAATCTGACGGGCCGACAGACCTGTAGTGAAAACCAATCCTGCAAGAGTGATCATCAACAAGAGGAGTGAGGAATGTAAACAGGCACCCATATTTTGATCTCGTTAAATACAAACTATTTCAGATACTACTGCAACAACACCCTTTCCCGGCTCTGCCGGCTCACCTGCAGTATAATAGCCCGTTTAATTGTAAAAACAATAAGATTTCGGGGTTTGAAATTTGAATATTGATATGCACATAAGCTGGCAATGTTGCTGATACCAATACCATAATGGTATGTAACAGAACCTTTTTTATAAACCCCATTCATTCAGGTTTTTTAGGTTCTGGTTTCCAATGACGGAACCGCTAACTCTTTGTTCTATAGCCGGTAAAACGATATTTTCTCACACAAAATAATGTGTAATCTGTTGTGTGAGGTGATATATATGCCAACAAATCTGGATATCGATGATTCCCTGATCATGAAGGCGAAAAAAGCCGGCAAGCATAAAACCAAAAAAGAGACGGTGACAAAAGCTCTCATCGAATACATTGAGCGACGGGAGCAGAAAATAATTACAGAATTGTTCGGAACGATTGAGTACTACGATACCTGTTCATACAAGGCACACAGGTTCCGGAAATGTACGTTTTGATCGATACTTCAGTCTGGTCTGTTGCCCTTCGCCATTATGTGTCAAATAAAGGGAGCTATTGAACCTCGCTTAAATATATCCCTTGATATTTCCCGGTTCCCCCTCCAAGGGATTCGATAAACCGGTACTGTTTTTTCACGGAAGTATCTTCCTTTGCAAATCAGTATCTATTATTTCAAATTGTTTTGAAGAAATAAAATGTATACATTGTATACATGAGTAAGACAATTACCATCCGAACCGATGAATCTCTGCACAGAGCGCTGGAAAAACGTGCTATGGCACGGGGCATAACCTTGTCGCAAGAGATCCGGAAGATTCTGCAAGACGCAGTGGAAGAGCGGCCCCTTGGCATGAAGACCCGGCATTTGCGCGGCAGGTTAGCGCTGAACCATAGGCAGGATGAATCCTGGCGGAAAACATTGCGCGACAGGAACTGGCGGTCGTGAAATCCTGGCTAGTGGATACCGGTCCGCTTATAGCTTATCTGGATGCCGACGATCATGCGCATACCGGGGTGGCACGAATTTGGGACGGGTTTACCGGCCAACTATTCTCTACCAGTGCGGTAATCACAGAAGCAATGCATTTTGTCTCTGCCACACCAGACGGGGCGACGACCCTGGCAGAATTGGTTGCTGCCAGTTCGATGGAAATCTTCGATCTGACCCGGCCGCCTGAACTTCAGGAAGCAGCAGCTCTGATGAAACGGTACTCCGATACTCCTATGGATTTCGCTGATGCTACGCTTGTGTTGCTGGCCGAGGCGATCGGTGTGCACGACATTCTGACCCTTGACCGGCGCGGTTTTGCTGTCTTCAGAACAAGAGAAAACCGCTCATTACTGAATGTGCTTGATGTGGGGGGTTGATTGGACGGTATTTTTTTCTATACCGACCATTTTGCTGTGCTTTTAATGCCTGATTTTCCCCGTCTCAAACGCCGGCGGCAGCATCTCCGCAATACATGCATCGTCCGGTGACCCTGGGTCGGCCGTCTGAATGAATTCGCTCATGATACCGTCCAGACACTCAAAATTGCTGAGGCCTGCCGGCACGTGGGCGCCGTGCTCCAGTACGATGTGACGGGTGTTGGTCATGCGGGCCGCTGCCTCATCCGCCCAGTGCGGGGGCGTAACCTGGTCCAGGCGGCCGGAAATCATCAGTACGGGGATGTTGCTGCGCAGCGGTTCGTGAAAACCGGCGGGGATGGTTGCCCGGGGCCACATCCCGCAGGCCCGCACCTGCTGCTCCACCCGGTAGTTGCCGAACCAGGTATCGCGGTTCACCCGGGCTGCGGCATCCGCATCCACAAAGGGGAGGTCTTCGGCGCAGGTTACCGCCAGGTAAAGCCCCTCCGCCAGAAAAGGATCTTCAAACATTTGCAGTTCACCGGGCAGGGCCGATTCCAGGAAGGGTTTGAAGTTTCCGTGCCGGGCCTGTTGTATGATGAATGGTACACTCCGATTTCCGGCCGACGAGCCCAGCCGGCTGCGGATGAACTCGGCAAACTGGTCACGGCGCACCACCACCTCATAGTGTTCACCCTCCAGTTCGATAGAAACAGAGGGCGGATCCGTTTTCAGCCGTTCGAGCAGTACGGTGAAATCATCATGGATATCGGGGAACGCACCGCTGCACGCTGAATCCGAGAGGCAGTCATCGAACAGCAGCTCCAGGGCCCGTTGCCCGCCGGGAGCATGATAGGTGGGCACATCCCTGCCGGGCGCAACCACGCCCATCAGAACCGCCGCCCGCACGTTATCCGGAAAGCGGCGCATATACTGCATGGCCGCCCTTGTGCCGTACGACAATCCCGCCAGGTTGATGCGGTCGAAACCAAGCCACTCCCGTACATCGTCGAGGTCCTGCACGAAATGATCGGTCGTGTATCGCGTCAGGTCGGCGATCTGCTCCAGTTCTTCCCTGCAGGCCTGAACCTGTTCGGGCGGGTACATATCATTGAGCAGGCCGTTCGCGTTGGGAAGATCCGTTCTGAGATCGCAGTGCAGCGGGTGAGAGCCGCCTGTACCGCGCTGATCGACAAGTATGATGTCCCGCGTTTCACGGTACCCTTTGATAAAGTAGGCGTAGGCCCCTGCCATCCCGCCCGATGCGGTGCCAGGTCCGCCCGAAAAATCGAACAGGGGATCCGGTTCGGGATGCTCACTGAGCGAAGGTACGACGGTAACGTGCAGATTGATCATGCGGCTGTCCGCATCCTCATGGTTCTCGTGCACCTCCAGGCGGCCGCAGAGCAGCTCCTCCTCAACGAATGGTACGCTGCAGGGTTCGAGCATGGTGAACCGTGCCTTCGCATGGTCAGATACCACGGCGTGGTCAGCGGCATCACCTGCTATAGAGGCATCACTTGTGTCACCCACCCTGCCGGATTCACCGGAAACAACGGCACCATCCAGATCGCCACAGGATGTGAACACGAACAGAGTCAACATCAGGATCAGGCTGAACAGGATGGCCGATGTGGGTGATTCCATAAGGTGTGTATCAGGTGAATGTTCCATAAAACCAGGTGTTACGAAGTGCCAGAGTGAATGTTGCCGTTAACGGTTATGATTTCATCCTTTTGACATACAGCTGATGTTCATCTCATCAGTATCCATTCACTAATCGACGATTGTAATGGAATCAACCATAGACTGAATCGATAAGTCCTGCTTTTTAATTAACACACAAAATCAAGTTAAGTAGATTCGTTTTTTATTACATTCCACTACCCCTAATTCTATCAAACACTGCAACATGACCATCCCGTAGTACATCAAACGAATCAATCAGCGCTACAAAACCGGTATTTCCAGAGAGCACAGTTACCGGGGAGATTTGCAGTCACTGCTTGAATCCATGCTCGGGAATGTACTCATCGCCAACGAACCGGCCCGGATCGACTGCGGTGCTCCCGATTTTATTCTTACCAGGAAGGATATCCCTGTCGGGTATATCGTAGCCAAGGATTTCGGTGAACCGTTCTCCGGAACCAAACACATAGAGCAATCGGAAGTTTAAATCGCTATAAACAAGAAACTCGAAAACAGATAATTATATGTATTTGATGTACATCGATGAGAGCGGGGATCCAGGTATTCATGAGAACAGCCCTACCCGTTATTTTATCATGTCTTCCATAGTTTTTCATGAGCTGAGGTGGAGAGATCTTTTAGATAACCTGGTTGATTTTCGGAGACATTTACGTAATACCAAGAACTTAAAATTACGGGATGAAATTCATTCTACAGATTTTATCAACAGCCCAGGCGAATTGAAGCGTATAAAACGTCATGACAGAGTTGACATCATGAAACAGTGCATAGGTTGGGTTGCCTCAAATTCAGAAATTTCAGTGACCACAGTCTGCATAGACAAGCATAACCGAAGATCAACGGATGATGTATTTGAGTTTGCCTGGACGTTGCTAATTCAGCGGTTTGAAAACACGATGCGCAATAAAAACTTTCCCGGTCCTGCCAATCCCGATGACAGAGGTATAATTTTTCCTGATAATACGGACGGGAAGAAACTTCAGGGACTACTTCGAAAACTCAGGCGATTTAATCCTGTGCCAAATGATACGTCATATTTTACAGGCGGATACAGGAATATGAATATTCAGTATGTAATAGAAGACCCTTTACTCAAAGATTCCAGAAATTCATTTTTTAATCAAATCGTTGACGTGATAGCGTATTCAGCAAGACAAATCTATGAACCGAACAACTATATGAAGAAAAAGGGAGGACACAATTTTTATAAAAGGCTAGACCCGGTAATCAACAAAGCAGCCACTGCAAAACATCCAATTGGAATAGTTGAACAATAAAAAAAGGGACGGCTTTCACCGTCCCGGGGGAATCCTACTAACGGGACTGGCCCGGTTTCAGATTCAATTTCAATATATATAAATAACTACACAACTTAAACGATTTAAGTGCTTATTTATTTTTGTGAATGTATTCTATACACTACTACCCTCACTCCACTCCCGTCACCTCCACCCATTTTCCGCCCGTTCTGGCATACACGCTCTCGTCGTACATCGCGTAGGCCGAGACCGACGGTAGATAGTACCGGCCGGCGTAGCTCGTGTTCACCAGCACCCGGAAGATCTTCGTTTCGTTCGGGGCCAGGCCGAAGTAGGTGAGCACCCGGTCGTCGCGGATGTCCTGATACTGGGGCGTTGATGTGACCTCACGGAAAGCGACCGCGTCCATACGGGTGTTGTGGATCTCCCAGCCCGAGGGCAGGATCTGCGTGAGGGCCATCTCGGAATAGCGGCCGCGCAGGCCGGGATTGGTCACGCGCGTCTCGATCACCATGTCGGCGCCCTGCTGCATCACCGCGGGATCCACCTCTTCGCCGTTCAGGTTCAGGTAGCGCACCTGCAGTCGCAGGGCATTGGATGAGGGCTCCGATTCGCCCTCCAGCGGTGTACCGCTCACGATCAGTCTCCCGTACACGGCCCCGGTGCCTTTATTGTTCACGGTTAGCCCGTTTCCTGACACCGGATCCAGCGGTATTCCGGTGAGCGGCAGTGAGGTCGAGGCCGTTCCCTCCTCGCCGCCGTAGCGGAAATCCGCCTCCATCCTCGCCGACACCGGCACGCCCTCCAGATATCTTGCCACGGCGATCAGGCTGAAGGCCGTCTCCTGGGTGCTCAGCCAGTCGCGCGATCCCAGTTGCTGCGATACCGTCTGCATCAGGTCTACGGCATCGGTGCGGCGGTCCATGAGGCTGAGGGCTTCGAGGATGAGGGCCTGGTCGCGAAGCGCCGATCCGAACGTATAACCCCACTCGCGATAGGTTTCGACGGTGCGGGATGTGCCGGATGCCACGCGTGAAGCCGCATCGGGCTGCCCGGCCAGCTGATAGGCCGCCGCAAGCCTCCACCGCGCGGCCGCCGGCATCTGCTGATGCTCACGCAGCCTGTTCATGGCCCCGAGTTCGGGTGTCCCGGCCAGGGCCAGCACATAGAGGCTGTAAGCCTGGATGAGGGCGTCGTTGCGCTCGGGACCCGGCCGCCAGCCCAGGGCCTTCGACCGGATCTCCCGGCTCAGGCCACCCACCAGCCCGTCGGGCACACTGTAGCCCTTCCGGCCCGCCTCCACCAGAAAGTGCAGGGCGTATATATTGCTCCAGTTGTTGATCTCCGCCCGGCCAGGCCAGTAGGCCAGTCCGCCACCCGGCGTCTGGAACGGACGGATGCGCGTGATGGCATCGCGCACGTTTTTCTCAACATTGCGCGCCTGCGTCTCGCTCAGTTCGTTGAAGTGAGACAAATAAAGCTGTGGAAATGCCGATGACACGATCTGCTCCAGGCATCCGTGCGGATAGTTGATGAGGCTGCCCAGACGGCGCTCCAGGTCGATGGGCACGATGGTGCTCAGTTCAAGCGTCACCCGGTTGGTGCCGTCGATGCCGGGCAGGTCGGGCGTTACTTCCCAGGAATCTCCCGGGTTGATGAGGGTCTGGTACACCCGCATTACCGGGGGATTCGGATTGCGCACCTCGATCTCAATGCGGTCAGACGCATGCTCACTACCCAGCGAAGCCTCCGTGGTCACATCGGCGCGGCCGGTACGGCCGGGCACACTCAGCATGAACCGGGTCGTGCGCTGGTCATTGGCGTTCATGGCCACAGTTTGCCGGGCGGCACCCTCAACGGAAACATTTCCATCCGTTTTCACATCCACCAGCACGTTTCCGCTCACATTCTGACCTGTAAACAGGCTTACAGGCAGCTGCACCTGCTCACCCGGGCCGAGCACACTCGGCAGGGTGGCGAGGGCCATCAGCGACTGCCGCACGGGGATGTTGCCGGAGGCGTTTCCATAGGCACCATCCTGCCCGGCCACCACCATCACCCTCACCGAGCCAATGTAATTGGGGATGTCGATTTCGTGGGACGCTTCCCGGCCGGCTGGCAGATGGTACGGACCGAGAAAACGCACAACGGGTTTGAAACGGGTAATTTCGGGCTCCCGGGCGGCTGCTTCCGCCTCCTGGTCACCGCCGATGGCCAGAATCCGGCTCAGGCTTCCGGTCCAGGGGCCGGCAACCAGGTCGAACATGTCCCAGGTTTTCACGCCCAGCGCCTCCCGCGCATAAAAATGGCTGTGCGGATCGGGCGTCCTGAAGTTGGTGAGGCTGAGAAGGCCCTCATCCACCACGGCCACGGTGTAGGTCATCGCCCGGCCCTGGTTTTCGCGGACCTTCAGGGTGAAGCTCTGCTCGGGCTTCACCTCATCGGGCAGGGTGAGCACCGGATTCAGGCGCGTCTGCGGATCATCCACCATCACCGGCACCACGCCATACAATCGTACAGGCAGGTCATTAATCTGCTGCCCGTGCGGCTGCACCAGCATCACATGGGCGTAGATGTTCGGGCTCATCGACCGGTCGGTGGGGATGTCGACCGAGGTTTCGCCCTGGCCGGCATCCACCCAGAATGTGCGCAGGATGCGCGAACCCGACTCCAGGCTCACCAGGGCCCGGCTGCCCTCGGCTGAGGGAAAGGTGATCCGTGCACGCTCACCGCTGCTGTAGCGCTCTTTGTCGGTGGAGAGGGCAAGCCTGGCAGGTCCATCGTCGGTGACACCCTCCTGCCACGAGTAAGCCACATAGGCCATGTCGGATGCCGAGTGACCGCTCTGCGGATCCTCAACGCGGATCAGGATGCGTCCGTAAATGTCGCCGATAGTGAACGCCGCAGTGCCCTTCCCGTCGCGGCCGGTATTCACGGTCATGCTGGCCATGGGCTCAAGGTTGCTGGTCGAAATGTAGAGGCCTGATCCGTCGCCGGGCTCCTGCCACCACCATCGCCAGCCCAGTTCGTAGATGGTGACGCGCAGCCCCTGACGCGCAGCCGGGTTGCCGTCGGCATCCACCGTGACGATCTCGAGCGTGTGTTCTTCATTCTGTTTGAGGCCCCCTGACATCCGGTTGGATTCGGGAAGTTTCAATCCTGTATAGTGCGTGTAGGGATAGTAGACAAACTGATCCCGGTAGGTGCTGAAGTTGCCCGATCGCTCAAAAACCCGCAACGACAATTGCCCGCTGAGCCGGCCCGGGGCCTCGGCAAATCGTGGTATCGTATACCGGAATGTCGTTGCTCCCTGCGCGTCGAGCTGAGCTTCAACGATTTGTCGTGTTTCGGCAGAGTACGATCGGGTGGCGTCATCGAACACAAAACCGGGATATTTTTCAAATTTGCTGACTGATCGGTTTAATGTCAACGATATATCGGTGTTCAGATTGGAGGCCGGCGCCCCGTGCAGCCAGGTCGACCGGATGGTTCCGGCAAGGTCGCGGTTGCCGCCTTTCAGCACCTCCTGATCCAGATCGAGCTGTATGTCGAGCCGGTTCGGGCGGATGGTCTCAATGCGCAGACTCCGGCTGAAACGCGCCCCGCCCACCTGTGCGTTCACCGACCAGGACCCGGTTGGTGCCGCCGCGTCGGTCTTCGTGCGGAAGTTGTAGAACCCGTTGAGCCCGGTGGTAACGGTCCGCTTCTCCATCACCTGACCTTCGGGATTGCGCAGCTCGAAAATGACCGGATGACCTTCTGGAAAGTGCCCGCCCTCATCCCCGATGATGAGCGAAACAAAAAGGGAGTCGCCCGGGCGCCACACCCCACGCTCGCCATAGAGGAAACCCTTCAGCCCCTCCTGCACATTTGACCCGGCCACATCAAAGGTGCTCAGCGAAAGGGCCCGTCCGCTTTCCAGCCTCAGATATCCCTTGCTGTCGCCGTCGGTGGCGATCAGCAGTGAGGCCTCTTCGGGCAGATCAACACTGGCCCGACCGTTCCGGCCTGTCGTCGCATCCAAAATTTTGCTGCGCTGGAAGTTGTAGAACTGAAGTTCCACGCCCGGCCGCGCCTGCGTGGTGTTCAGGTCGGTCACGAAAACCTCCATATATCCGGTATCGGCCGCCTTGGCGATGATCCCCAGGTCGGAGGCAAGCAGGTTGCGCGACACCCATTTGTCGCGGGTATAGTAGGAGTTGCTGCACGGGTTTTCACGCTCCGTCCAGTTATAGTCGGAGGGCCACCAGTAGCCGGATGTGCGCTCCCACCAGGCGGCCTCCTCATCGGCATCGAGCAGCCAGTGGGATGCGTCGAGGTCGGCAAAACTGCCGGGCAGGGTTTCACCGGGGCAGGCGATGGCACGGTGGTGAGGACGGAACCCGATATTCACACGGTAGAGCGCGCCCGGTTCCGGCTGCATCAACCGGGAAAGATCGAGGGCGAACGTAGTCCGCTTTTCCGGATCGAACGTGCCCAGAGTGGCCAGTGGTAGGGTTTTGCCGAACACGGAGACGCCCACCCGGTTCAGCTCGCGGTCGCCGGCAAGATCGTTCACCTGCAGGAACTGCGGAATGTTCTCTTCGAACACACGCTCAACCCGAACATCCACAGCACCGAGACCGGTTGCCTCGAACGGAATGAGCATGCGCTCGGAGGCGGGCAGAATCACGCCCCGGCCCGCGAGTCGAACAGCCGGCATCACCCGCTTCAGCCGGAGTTGCTCTTCATAGGCCTTGTCCAGCGTGGCGCCCGATGCGTTCCGGATGCTGCTGTCGAGGCTCAGTGTGTACATCTCCTCGTCGCCGGGGGTGTAGAATACACGCATCCGGTTGCCCTGTACCAGGATGTTCAGGTCGTCGGATGTCCCGACGCGCACCAGCCCGCGCAAATTCTGGCGCGCATCGAGCAAATCGGAATAGGTGAGTTCGATATGGGGATTTTCATCATAAATCACGCGGGTACTCATCAGTGTGAACCGATCAGTTGCCGGGATTTCCGTCTCCCGCACCCCGCTGGTTGCGGCCCCGATGGGCGAGCCGTTCCAGCGCATCCGCAGCATGGCATCGGCTGATCCCCGACCGATGCCGGCCACCTCAAACGGATGCTGCCTGCGGTCGGCACTCTCGGGCCAGAGCACCGGCAGTTCGCGTCCGTCGACCTCGGCCCGCAGTACCCGTTTCACATCAGCCAAACCGGCCACATCCGCCGTAAGCACTACCCCGCGGATAAAATAATCGCCCTCATCGGTCAGGCTCACGGCATCCACACGCACATCCAGGTCCTGGTGGATGGTGTCGAATCCGAACCGGATCATTCCGTACTCATCCGGCACATCAGCCACATCCCCCAGCGCAAAGGCCACCATGTAGCAGGTGCCGCTTTTCATCGGGGATGACGGCCGGAATACGACCGTCCGGTCATCCTCCCAGGTTACATCCCCCCGTACCGATGGTTCAAGACTGAAAAGGCGTCCGGTTTCCGGCTTCGCGGCCGCATCGGATGTCAGCCTTACCCTGATAGCTTCATGGCTGCCCACCATCCCTGCCGTATGTGAGGCAATGTAGGCAGGTGGAACCGGAGCGGGTGTGCCGGACTGCTCAGACCGGGAGCATGCGCTTATTGTCAGTATGGCGAACAGAAAAAAAATTGTGGCTTTCATAACGGACAAATGATTAGGAATTCGGGACCGGGTTTAACGCTGGACACTCATCATAAGGTTAATGATTTTGACACACTTTTCTGAACACTCTCTATCCTCCCGGTGAACAACTCACTTGTTACAGCCATGGCATCCCCGCCTTCCGCACCGGACACACTCCCGCAAGATTCCAGCTGCACCATAGCTGATCTCTCACCATAACCTGGCCACAGTCCTGCAGTGTCATCCCTGCTTTCTCACCATATCATCGCCACAGACCCGCTGCACCATCGTTGATCTCATACTATATCATCGCTACAGACCTGCTGCACTTCTGCCACATCCTGAACTGACACCACGGTACAGTCGGCACGAACATTTTTATTCAGGAGGTTTTCAGGAGGTGATTATCAGATGATCATCAAAGCCTGCGGATGCGGATATTCCTGAATTTCACGACATCCCCGTGGTCCTGAAGACCGATATGCCCCCGCTGCAGCGCACCGAATTCGTTATGGCACCTGAATTTGCTGTTCCGCAGTATTTCGTACCATTCCGGGGTCCGGCGCTCGAACTCGAGTACTTTTTCCCCGTTCATCCAGTGCTCCACCCGGCTGCCATCCGAAATGATCCGTACCTCGTTCCATTCGCCGAAAGGCCTTGTGTTCTGGGGAACGGCCGGTAACAGATCGTATAGTGATCCCGCTTTCCGGTTGCCATCCACCCCCTGAATGGCATCGGGATGATTCTCGTTGTCGAGTATCTGCATTTCCAGGCCCGACCAGTAGATCGCCTGGGTCGGTTGTTCAAGCACGTGATAGAAAATGCCACTGTTGCCGCCTTCATCTATCATCCATTCCAGCTGCAGCTCAAAATCCTGATAGGTATCGCGGGTGATGATATCACGACCCGATGTCCAGTCCGGATCGGTTTCTGGCCTGAATACGAGCAGGCCATCCTCGATCTGCCATCCGCGGTCGGGAAAGGTTTCGCCATTGTACTGGCGCCACTGGCTGGTGTCGGTACCGTCGAAAAGGGTGATCCAGTTACCATTATCATTACCGCTGTTCGTAGCGTCGGAATTGGCGGTTCTTGCAGTATTGTCGGAATTGCCCGGTTGGGTGCATGCAGATACGGACATGGCAAGAATTAGGATTAAAATCGATCGATGTGTCATGATTCGTCTTGTAATGATTTGTTCTGACATGATTTATGTTATCATGAATTGTCTTGACATTATATGTGGTGTCATATATGTGGCTTCATGATAGGAGGTGTTATGATATGCCCAGTATGTTTCGCAAAAGTTTTTTATCCGGCGCCTGGCCGGCAAAATCGTCGAACGCTTTTTCGGTAACGGTAATCATGTGTTCTGCGATGAAGGGTGCCCCTTCCGCGGCCCCCTGTTCGGGATGCTTGATGCAGCACTCCCACTCCAGCACCGCCCAGCCGTCGTAACCATATTGCGCCAGTTTGCTGAAAATGCCCTGGAAATCGACCTGGCCGTCGCCCGGTGAGCGGAACCGTCCCGGCCGGTCGATCCAGCCCTGGTACCCGCCGTAGACGCCGCTGCGGCCGGTGGGATTGAATTCGGCGTCCTTCACATGAAACATCCTGATGCGCTCGTGATAGATGTCGATGAACTGCAGGTAGTCGAGCTGCTGCAGCAGAAAATGGCTTGGGTCGTACAAAATACACGCCCGCTTGTGATTGCCGGCCGCTTCCAGGAAGCGTTCAAAAGTGATGCCGTCGTGCAGGTCTTCGCCGGGATGTATCTCGTAGCACACATCCACCCCCAGCCGGTCGAATTCGTCGAGGATGGGCAGCCAGCGCCGGGCCAGCTCGCCGAAGCCCTCCTCAACCAGCCCGGCAGGTCGCTGCGGCCAGGGATAGACCGTATGCCACATCAGTGCACCGGAGAAGGTCGCATGGGCACTGAGCCCAAGGTTGCGGCTTGCTTTGGCAGCCAGCATCAGCTGGTTCACCGCCCATTCGGTGCGGGCTTTTGGGTTTCCCCGCACATTTTCAGGCGCAAACGCGTCGAACAAGTGATCGTATGCCGGATTTACCGCTACCAGCTGGCCCTGCAGATGCGTTGAAAGCTCCGATATGGTGAGTCCGCAGGCTTCGATTTTTGCCTTGTACGCCGCGGCAAAAGCCGGATCGGTCGCCACCTTTTCGAGATCGATGAGCCGGGTGTCCCAGGTCGGTATCTGCACGCCGCTGTACCCGAGCTCCGCCGCCCAGCAGCAGATGGATTCGATTGTATTGAAGGGTTCCTCGTCGCCGGCGAACTGGGCGAGAAAAATGGCCGGTCCTTTCAGTGATTTCATCATAATGCTATATACTCAAATTAGTCCATTTTTGATCGGATGCGGATGAAGCGATCATGGTTTCGATGAAAGCCATTCCACGTACGCCTTCATCAACGGTGGGAAAATCATAACCGGCGGCCGATTGGTACCGGCCGGAGCCGTGGTCGTTTACTGCCCTGGCAAAGGCCGTGTAGATATTAGCGAACGCTTCGGTGTAACCTTCAGGATGTCCCGCCGGCAGACGGGTCACGTTCGAGGCTGCATCCGACAGGTAGCCCGATCCCGCCCGGTACACATGCACCGGTCCGTCGGCGGGTTTGACCAACAGTGTGTTGGGATCGGCGTGCGACCATTCCAGCCCGCCCTTATCGCCGTATATGCGCAGTTTCAGGTTATTCTCCTCGCCCGCGGCGATCTGGGTGGCCACCAGCACACCCGATACCCCTTCTTCGAACCGGAGCAGCGCTGCGGCATCATCGTCGAGCAGACGGCCTACTACCATCGTATTCAGCTGGGCGCAGACGTGGGTAATCTTTAGCCCGCTCACATATTCGGCCAGATGGGCCGCGTGGGTGCCGATATCGCCCACCGAACCGCCCGCGCCCGAGCGAGCCGGGTCGGTACGCCAGGACGCCTGCTTCTGCCCGTCCTTTTCCAGGAAACCGGTAAGCCATCCCTGAGGGTATTCAACGAAAATCTTGCGCAGGGTGCCTATTTTTCCCGACGAAACCAGGTGCCGGGCCTCTTTCACCATGGGATAGCCGGCATAGGTATGAGTGAGCGCGAACACGAGTCCGGACCGCTCAACGACCGCTTTCATCTTCCGGGCCTCATCCAGAGAAAAGGCCATCGGTTTGTCGAGGATCACATGGAAACCGTTTTCAAGGGCCGTGATGGCCGGACCGGCGTGAAGATGGTTGGGGGTTACAATGGCCACGGCCTGCATCCTGTTGCCATCATCCAGCGCTGCTTCACGGATCATCATCTCGTTGTAGGTGCCGTACACCCGGCCGGGATCGAGCTGATGCTCCCTGCCGGTCTGCTTCGATTTTTCCGGATCGCTGCTGAATGAGCCGCACACAAGGTCGAACATGCCGTCGAGCGCGGCGGCCTTCCTGTGCACGGCACCGATAAACGACCCCGGTCCGCCCCCGATCATTCCCAGTCTTATTTTCATAGGCTTTTCCCAGTAGAATTTGCCTTCAAGTTATAAATATTTTCTAAAAGCGCTTTTATTTGATATAATCAGAATATAACCAACCGATCGACTAAAGCTTACTCCAGATCCCATCCTGTATGAAGACTCAAAATACGGTGGTCGCCCGCCTCAGCCTGATGATGTTTCTGCAATTTTTTATCTGGGGGGGCTTCTTCGTTACGATGGGCATCTATCTGTTGCAGGTTTTTCAGGGAGAGGCCGGACTAAATACCATCATCGGTCAGTCGTATGCCACGCATAACTGGGCCGGACTCCTGGCGCCCCTGTTCGTGGGCCTGCTCGCCGACCGCTACTTCAATGCGGAACGTCTGAACGCCTTCTGCCACGTGGCGGGCGGGTTGCTGCTCTGGTATGCGGCCACGGTTACCGATCCCGGCACCTTCATCTGGGTGATGTTTGCCTATTTCATGCTCTACATGCCCACACTGGCCCTGGTCAACGCTATAGCGTTTGCGAATATTGAATCGCCCGACAAGCAGTTTCCCGCCATAAGGGTTTGGGGAACCATCGGCTGGATCGTCGCCGGGTTCATCGTTGCACAGACTGTGCTCGGTTTTGTAAACGTGCCCCTGCTCTATGCCATTACCGGTGTCGAAAATGTGCAGATCACCAACATACCACTCAAAATGTGCGCCATCGTTTCGGTGATCTACGGGTTCTACAGCCTCACGCTGCCATCCACGCCCCCGCAGGCCAAAGACGAGAAATTCAGTATCGGCAAGGCATTCGGCCTGGATGCCATTAAACTGATGGGTGAACGTAATTTCGGTGTTTTTGCCCTCGCCAGTTTCCTGGTGAGCATCCCGCTTGCCTTCTACTACGCCCGAACCAACGATTTTATCGCGGCCATGGCGTTTGGCGAACAGTCGGCCTCCTTCATGGCCATCGGGCAGATCAGTGAGGTGGTTTTCATGATGCTGGTGCCCTTCTTCCTCATCCGTTTTGGTGTGAAGTGGATGCTGCTTATCGGCATGTTTGCCTGGGCATTGCGCTACCTGGTGTTTGCCACCTTCCCCGAATCGGCTGCTTTCCTCATCTTCGCAGTGGCCCTGCACGGGGTCTGCTATGACTTTTTCTTCGTGACCGGGCAACTGTACGTTGACCGAAAAGCGCCCAAACCGATCCGGGCAAGTGCCCAGGGGCTGTTTGCCCTGCTCACTTACGGTGCGGGTATGCTCATAGGCAATTATATACTGGGATGGTGGGGTGATTTCATCAGTCTCGACGGCAGCACGACCGCTGGCTGGCTCGAGGGCGCCTTCACCTTCTGGATTCTGCCGGCCGTTATTGCCGGTGCCGTAATGCTCTTTTTCCTGTTCAGTTTTAAAAATGAAAGAAACCATGTCCAGACTAATTAGCCGCAAAGAAATGATCAGCCTGACCGCGGCGGGATCCGTCGGGCTGGGATTACAAGCGTTCATTCCTGCGTCATCAGCATCACCATTCCCGTACGAAACCAGAACAACCGCCACTTCCGCGAACTTACCTGGTTCCGCTTCACCCGCAACGCCGGTTTCTGGCAAATCTTCCACTGATACCACCCCCGTTGATGCTGCGGAATCGGCCCATGCGGGCCGCCGAGATCTGTTAAAGGGCAACATCAACCATTCGGTCTGCCGCTGGACCTTCCCTTTTCTGGGAATACGGGAGCTGTGCAGGGTTGTTAAAGAGATCGGGTTCTCCGCCATCGACCTGGTGGGTCCCGCCGACTGGCCGGTGTTGAAGCAGCACGACGTCGATTCCTCGATGTGCAACGGGGCCGAAATCAGCCTGACCGAAGGATGGAACCACACGGAGTATCATTCCACGCTGATCAAAAACTATACGGAGCATATAGAGCTCGTGGCAAATGCCGGATATAAAAACCTGATCTGTTTCAGTGGAAACCGCAAGGGTATGGACGACGAAACCGGACTCAAAAACTGCGAGGAGGGGATTAAAAAAGTGCTGGGCCTTGCCGAAAAAAACGGCGTGGTCCTGCAGATGGAGCTGTTCAACAGCAAAATCAACCATCCCGATTATATGTGCGACAACACCCCCTGGGGCATTGAGCTTTGTGAGCGGATCGGATCACCCAATTTTGTGCTGCTGTACGACATTTACCACATGCAGATCGGTGAGGGCGACATTATCCGCACCATCACCGATCACCACACGTGGTTCGGCCATTATCATACCGCCGGTGTTCCGGGGCGTAACGAAATCGACGATACGCAGGAACTGTACTATCCGGCCATTATGCGGACAATACATCGTACCGGCTTCGACGGATATGTTGCGCAGGAGTTCATCTCCACCCGTGAAACCGATGCCGGCAAGATAACATCCCTTGCAGAGGCGATTGCGATCTGCGACATCTGAAATTATCATCTGCAATTCATACAAGGCAATACATACTACCGGGTATCTCTTATGCCAACTATCGAATATGATGCCATCGTTATAGGATCGGGCATCAGTGGCGGCTGGGCCGCCAAGGAACTGACTGAAAAAGGCCTGAAAGTGCTGCTCCTTGAACGGGGGCGCAATGTTGAGCACATCAAGGACTATGAACACGAACACAAGGAGATCTGGCAGTTCCCCAACCGGAACCAGCGCACACGCGAGATGATCGAAGATCACCCCGTTCTGAAGCGCGACTATCCCCTGAGCGAGCAAACCTTTGGTCTGTATGTAAACGACCGGGAGTCGCCCTATACGGAAGTGAAGCGTTTCGACTGGTACCGCGGTTATCAGGTGGGCGGCCGTTCGCTGATGTGGGGCCGGCAGAGCTACCGTTTCAATCGCATAGATTTCGAAGCAAACGCCCGCGAAGGGATCGGCATCGACTGGCCCATCCGGTACGATGACCTCGCGCCATGGTACCATTATGTGGAAGGGTTTGCAGGTATCAGCGGATCCAAAGAAAACCTTGAGGTACTGCCCGACGGGAATTTTCTGCCTCCTTTTGAGCTGAACTGTGTCGAGAAAGACATCGCAGCCCGCATCCAAAAACACTACGCGGGCAAGCGGCGCCTGATCATCAGCCGGGCGGCCAATCTTACCCGCGCACTGCCCGATCAGAACCGGGGTAAATGCATGTACAGGGCCCGGTGTAACCGGGGATGTTCCTATGGCGCCTATTTCAGCACGCAGTCGTCTACCCTTCCGGCCGCCATGGCAACAGGCAACCTCACCCTGCGGCCGTGGTCGATCGTCACACGCCTGCTCTACGACAGGGACAGCAAGCGGGCCACCGGCGTGGAAGTACTCGACGCCGAATCGAACCAGACGTATGAATACCGGTCGAAAATCGTGTTTCTGAATGCCTCGACTTTCAATTCCACCTGGATACTAATGAACTCCGCCACCGATGTCTGGCCCGACGGCCTTGGCAGCAGCAGCGGCGAACTGGGGCATAATGTAATGGATCATCACTTCCGCTGCGGTGCCAATGGTATAGTTGAGGGTTACGACGATACATACTACTACGGGCGACGCCCTGCCGGTTTTTACATCCCCCGTTTCCGCAACGTGAACGGCGACAGGCGCGACTATGTAAGAGGTTTCGGGATGCAGGGCTCTGCCAGCCGCACCGGATGGAACCGGAATATCGCCGAGCTGGCCGTCGGTGCCGACCTGAAACATGCCCTCTCCCAACCCGGTCCGTGGCGCATCGGGGCAACCGCTTTCGGCGAGATGCTCCCATACCATGAAAACCGCATTTATCTCGACAAGGAGAAGAAAGATAAATGGGGCCTGCCTGTACTTGCCATGGATGTAGAGATTAAGGAAAATGAACGGAAGATGCGGAAGGATATGATCAACGATGCCGCCGAGATTTTCGAATCGGCCGGTGTCAAAAATGTGGTCGGCAGCGACTGGGGCTATGCCCCCGGGATGGGCATCCACGAGATGGGAACCGCCCGCATGGGCCGTGACCCGAATACATCGGTGCTCAATGCGTGGAACCAGGTATGGGATGCACCGAATGTGTTCGTTACCGACGGGGCCTGCATGACATCAGCGTCCTGCGTAAATCCATCGTTAACCTATATGGCACTGACTGCCCGGGCCGCCGATTATGCCGTAAAAGAAATCAGAAAAGGAAATCTCTGACCATGGACAGAAGAGAAGTCATCAAACTCATCACCCTGGCAACCGGGGCCGCCCTGGTGGGCGGGGAACTGATTTTCACAGGCTGTACACCCGACAGGCCCGCCGGCGACTCCCTGTTTGGCCGGAAGGATCTCGATCTGCTTGCCGATATCGCCGAAACCATCATGCCCCGTACCCATACACACGGGGCGAAAGATGCCGGCGTGGCAGAATTCATAACCGGAACGGTCGACCGGTGCTATTTTGAACCCGATCAGCAAACCTTTTTGGCCGGTCTTGTGGCCATAGAGGAGAGCAGCCGCTCGCGATACGGCAAACGTTTTGGGCGGCTCACCGCCGAACAACAAACCGAAATGCTTCAGGACCTCGACCGCGAGGCACGGGCGCACCGCCAACCCGAAGGTGGTACTGCTCACTATTTCACCATGATAAAACAGCTGACTATTTACGGTTATTTCACCTCGGAGATCGTGCAGAAAGAGGTTTTAAGACACGTTCCAATACCCGGCAGTTACGACGGGTGTATGCCCTACAACGAAGGGGACCCTGCATGGGCCATTTGATTTAAATTCCCGGCTGGTGCCAGCACATCCGGATTTCAGATCATATCCGCCCTGCCTTCCATCGAATAATTCATTGCTTTAAGTCTGTTTTGGTAAGAATCCATATACGCTTTCTTCATGCCTTCATTCAGAAAACTTCGCTTTGTTAACCCTTCTATTTCATTGCTTTCCGATCTGAATGTATTCAGGATCTTTTTTATACGGGATTTTACCAAACCGATTTTCAGACCAAACTCGTAGAAATCGTCATATGCATAGAATCCATTGGCCTCAAAACTTTCTGTTGAATAATCATCTTTAAACAGGCCATCTTTCATTGCCAGTGCTGTATCATCCACGTGAAGGCTGGTATTAATAAGATCATAAGCTGGACTCAGAATATAATCACCCTGTTCTGTTTCAATAACTCCGAAGTTTTTCAGATGTGCATCGCCGTTACTGAAGAGATAGTTAAAAATGATCAGTGAAAAAAGCTTCTCCAGCTCGACCATAGCAGCCGGTATGTATTTATATACCAGTTCTGCCATCTCCTCATAACTGGTTTCATACTTGAAATCCGGTCCGGCAGTTTCTGCAGTCTTTCCTGCCAGGGTGGCAAAATCTTCTTTTCCGATTTTTGAACCGTCTTTTCCCACATCAAACCGCTTCGAAAGGTAGGCCGGTGTTCCGTCCCTGAAAAAGATCAATGCATTTTCAGCTGTCTGAATATCAAATACCTGCCTGGCAATCTGCATGGTCAGGTGTTCATTGGCTGGCACCTGGTCCACTTTTTTTAAATCTCTCGGAATTGGCTTCAGTATATAGGTTCCCTGTTCACCCTCTTCTGTAAGCCTGAGGGTATTCTTTACAAGTATAAGGGAAACTTTTTCCTGTACACCGGAGATAGAAATGCGTTTTCTGTTCTGTTGAAATTTTTCGGCATCCTCCTCGCTCGCATCCGGCGGATTGTACGGAAGAACATGGCTTACTTTCCTGCCCGAAAAAACGCGTTTCCGGCATGTGGGGCTGTAGGCATCAAATCCCGGCGCAAGTGTGCCGGGACAAACAGTGATTTCAGGTAAACTCAAATTTATTATTTTTTCGGTTTCAGTGTAATCGCGCCAATCGTATCTGTTTGAGCTGTTGCCAGGAGCAGGTCAAAATAATTAGACTCATCGATCTTTAACTGCATTGATTGCAGCCTGCGGTTTACCCCTTCCGACAGAAGATTGTAGAAACAGGGAAACAGATGATCAGCCCGGTATATTTTCTCCGTTTTGGGCATAGTTAAACTGACAGGTGGTTTCTGAGGATTATTAAACCAGTTGTCATCATATTCAAATGTATACAAATTTGGGCTGTAACGGGTGAGGTCTCCAACAAGCTCTCCGTTTCTGTAAACATTGGCTGATTTCATTTTTTTGCTTCCGGTTTTTTAATACGCAGTATAAGTTCCAAACCCAGTATACCGGCAATTTTATTTAAGACGTTCACAGTCGGGTTACCCTGTCCGGTCTCAATTTTATAAAGCGTATTTACACTCACACCCGCCATCTCGGCAAGATCCGGCTGCGTGATTCCAAGGATATCCCTGCGTTCTTTAATCGTTCTTCCAATTTCTAAAACTAACATTATAATGTGATATTAGATATATCGCTTGTTATTCTATCATAAAAATACTGAATATCACACTATAATGTGATATTAAATAGTTTCAATAATTTATTGACTAAAAAAACAGTTCGATATCATATTATGTTATGATTATATGTAGAATAAAGTAAAGGGAACTGAAATCATATCTCTTGCTGATTTAACTCCCGAGCATTAATTTGAGTATCACTTACAAAATCATACCCGCTTCCCTGCTTTGATGGGGTATTTTGAAATCAGGGGGCTCAATACCCAAACATGGTACCAAATGAACAGACGAACCTTTCTTCGCATTTCAGGTGGCTTCAGCGGCGGAGTACTGGCAATGTCGGGCCTCCCCTTACTTTCAGCATGTACAAGGCAAACCATGGAACAGGATGTTACATTCGGACTTCAGCTCTACACCCTCCGGTCGGTGATGCCCGACGATCCCCGTGGCGTGCTGCGCCAGGTTGCCGGATTCGGCTACAAACAGATCGAAAGCTATGAGGGCCCCCTCGGCATGTACTGGGGCATGGACCCGGCCGGTTTCAAACAGTATATGGATGAACTGGGCATGGAAATCATTGCCAGCCATTGCAACATCCTTGAAAATTTTGAGCAGAAAGCCGCCGATGCCGCCTCTGTCGGCATGAAATACCTCGTCTGCCCATCGATCGGCCATCAGGAGTCGATCGATGCCTACAAACAGCAGGCCGACCTGTTCAACGCCCGGGGCGAGATATGCAGGAGAGAGGGGCTGCGGTTTGCCTATCACAACCACGCCTACACCTTTGAACCGATGGAAGGGATCTATCCGCAGGATGTGATCATGGAGCATACCGATCCCGGACTGGTCGATTTCGAACTGGATATCTACTGGCTGGTTACCGCCGGTCTGGATCCCGTGCACTGGCTTCAGAAGTACCCCGACCGTTTTGTACTATCGCACGTCAAAGACCGAAAACGAAATGAACCACTCAGCAACACCGATGCTTCGGTTACCCTGGGAACGGGCATGATCGATTATCCAACCATCACAGCTGTGGCAAAAGAACACGGCATGCAATACTTCATCGTGGAACAGGAGCAATACGAAGGCACCACTCCGATCGACAGCACCCGCGACAACGCGGAGTACATGAAGTCGCTGCTGGCATGATCGGCGCAGTGTGTGTTTGATCAATTGGCAGCCTGATCTTCTTTTCACTTATTCATCTGCTACGTTTGTTGCTGAACCTTTCGTAAATTTTTTTCCAATGCCTGTCAGGTCTTTACATCTGTCTTTTCACCATGGGCAGGTCCACACCCCGCTCGTTCGCCGTTTTTATGGCCGCTTCATATCCCGCATCGGCATGGCGCATCACCCCGGTGCCCGGATCGGCGGTGAGTACGCGATTCAGGCGGCGGCGCGCCATTTCGGTACCGTCAGCCACACAGACCATACCGGCATGGATGGAATAGCCGATGCCGACACCACCCCCGTGGTGCAGCGACACCCAGCTGGCCCCGCAGGCCGTATTGAGCATGGCGTTGAGCAGCGGCCAGTCGGCAATCGCGTCGGAGCCGTCCATCATACCCTCCGTCTCCCGGTTGGGTGAGGCGACGGAGCCGGTATCCAGGTGGTCGCGACCGATCACGATGGGGGCTTTCACCCTGCCTTTCTGTACCAGCCAGTTGAACCGTTCGCCCATTTCGGCCCTCTCCCCATACTCCAGCCAGCAGATGCGTGCCGGCAGACCCTGGAAGTGCACCTTCTCGCGGGCCTTGTGAATCCAGCGTGTCAGTTTTTCATTCTGCGGATACGCCTCGAGGATCGCTTCATCCGTAAAGGCAATATCCTGCGGATCGCCAGACAGTGCCGCCCACCGGAACGGCCCTGATCCCAGGCAGAAGAGCGGACGGATATATTCCGGCACAAATCCCGGTATGTCGAACGCCTCACTCATCCCCCGGTGATCAGCCACCTGCCCGCGGAGGTTGTTGCCGTAGTCGAACGTGACCGCGCCGCGATTTTTCATCTCCAGCATCGCCCGCACATGCTCCTGCATCGAATCGAGTACCGCACTCTCATAGGCGGGATAATCCGATTCACGGAGCCCTTCAGCCTCCTCAAGCGTGTAGCCATGGGGGATGTAGCCCAGGCGGAGATCGTGTGCCGAGGTCTGATCGGTGAGTACATCGGGAATCACATTCTGCCTGACCATGTATGGTAGCACATCTGCGATATTTGCGACCAGGCCCACAGACAGGGCCTCTCCGCCGGCTTTCGCCTTCAGCACCTTCTCGATCGCCTCATCGGTATCGTGAGTGATGATGTCGCAGTAACCGGTATTCACCCTTTTCATGATGCGGCTTTCATCCACATCCACACCCAGAAATGCGGCCCCGTTCATGGTAGCCGCCAGCGGCTGGGCCCCGCCCATTCCACCCAGACCGGCCGTAACCACCAGCCTGCCCTTTAGCGTATCATCAAATTCCTTCCGGGCGCATTCCGCGAACGTTTCATAGGTGCCCTGCAAAATACCCTGTGTACCGATATATATCCACGATCCGGCCGTCATCTGCCCGTACATGGTCAGGCCGAGGTTTTCCAGGCGGCGGAACTCCTCCCAGGTGGCCCAGCGCGGCACCAGGTTCGCATTGGCAATGAGTATCCGGGGCGCCTCTTCATGGGTTCTGAACACACCCACCGGCTTGCCACTCTGCACAAGCAGGGTTTCGTCGTTTTCAAGCCGGCGCAGGGTGGTTACAATGGCCTCATAACACTCCCGGTTCCGTGCGGCTTTGCCGCTGCCGCCATACACAATGAGCTGTTCCGGGAGCTCAGCCACATCGGGATCCAGGTTGTTCATCAGCATCCGGAGGGCAGCCTCCTGGTGCCATCCCTTGCAAGAAAGTTCCGTCCCCCTTGGTGCACGTACTGTTTCCATAATTACTGATCCTCTCAAACTAAGAACACACTCATTTTGCCGGACTTGCCGGATTTTTTTGACATTTCTATCTCCTTTTAACAGGAAAAAATGTCAACCTGTTTCAGGCACTTACAATTTGTCAACCATATTCAGGCATCAACAAATACTCAATACTCAATACTCAATACTCAATACTCAATACTCAATACTCAATACTCAATACTCAATACTCAAATTCCCCACTCCCCCCCGCATTGTCAAGTGCATCCATCCCTTTTGTCAAAAAAATGCCAATCCGGAAAACCTGCTCACAAATTCATCGGATTATCAGCTGACCGCATACCTGATTAACCACCATCCTACTTCACGAGCAGCATTTTACGTGTCTGAACAAAATCACCGGATTGCAAACGGTAAATATAGATACCGCTGGTCAGCCGCGATGCATCGAAACGGACCTGATGCCGGCCGGCCGGGTAATGGTCATCAGACAGTGTTGCCACACTCCGGCCGAGAATATCAAAAATGCTAATCGTTACATCCGATGCTGACGGCAGGTTAAACCCGATAACCGTTACCGGATTGAACGGGTTCGGAAAATTTTGCTCAAGTTCATACTTGCCGGGTACATCCGGTCTTTCACCGGCATCCAGTACATCCATGGCCGTCACTTCGATGCCGGTAACCGCCAGTTTCGAGCGCTGACCACTGGCGGAATCAGCCTGCTCGCCGGTATGATAGTAACGCCACAGCAACTGTATATACGCCCGGTTTTCAAGGGTTTGCGAAAGTCTGACCGGTCCAATTTTTTCACGATGTCCCATAATTGCACTGCGGTGGTATTCTACCGGATTGCCCTCGCTGTCGGTTACATCACTGAACGGCCCGTCGTTGCCTGCCCGGTACTGCATCCGGATGTTGTATATCCGGGAATTGGGCTCAACGGTAACCCCTTCCCAGGCCACTTCAATGTTTCCGGCTTTCAGGGTATTCAGAGCAAGCAGCGCTCCTCCCAGCCTGGTTCCCGGATATCCCGGATTCCCCTCTTCATTGCTGGTGTTGATAAAGGCAAACCCGTCTGCTCCGAGGCCGTTTATCCGGGTACGGTCTGAATAATCGTATACACCATTAGTGAATCCCGCTATGGAGGCCCCTGCCTGCGGATCGCGCTCATCCATATACACAAATGCCATATTGGCTGGATACTCACCGGAGGGGGCATCAACCGGCCACTTATTGAAAACGTAGGTTCCTTCCCCATGAAGTGACCATGGTTCGGGAAACAGGCCGGGATCCGGCGCCGGATAAAATACAGCCGTTACCGTTTCCGGTTTGTCCATCGGGAGTTCCAGTTCGGAACTTTCCGCATTATGCGAAACCCCTTCCCAGTGAGAAAAGGCATAACCGGGCATGGGTATGGCTTTAAGCGTTACGGGAACACCGTCGAAATAGACACCCCTCCATGGCCATGGATCAGCATCCACACCCTCTGTTTCGGGTGAAATTTCGATGGTATTTACCCGAATGCGGCCTGCTGCAGGATCCGATATCCCGACCTGCAGCTCATGCAGGGCCGCGATGCCAAAATGCTCTTTAAGGTGGTCCCGGGCATAATTGGGTCGATCGATGGCAAAAACGAGCATCCGGTTGTATTGTTTCAGCCAGCCGAGCATGGGCCAGCGTTGCGAATGTTCGGGGATCTCCCGAATAATAGCGCCCGACAATCTGTCGAGGATCGAGCGTACCCTTTCAGTCCTGAATGCGGTATTCAGCTGATCGGCATACCGGTTAAGGAAGGCTGCTCTGAATGAACCGATCTCCAGCATTTTGCGCAGCAACAGTGTTGCCTCGTCCGGATTCGGCCATCCGGTTCCACCCGTTGCTGTTGCAAATGCCATGGAATTAAAATTCGCCGGATTGCCCCCATGCTGGTTGAAACCATGGTCGGTGTCATACAGCAGCCAGCGCCAGCGTCCGTCGTGACCGTACGGGGCTTCAGGATCATACGCATTGCGTGTTCTCCAGAAATCTATGTTCCCCTGCGGCCAGTCGGTATTGCCTATGTAGATTTGCGCAATGTGGTAGTCAATAAAATTCTCGGGGTCAATACGGGTTTTGATGTGTTCATAGTGCAGTTCATTGTCATCGTCCCGGCCTGCCACAATGTTGTTCCGGATGTACTCTTTGGTTTCAATATAATGCTGCCTGTCGCCTTCATTAACTGTCAGCCAGACCGCAGAGAGCAGATCGATATTATCGGGATTCACTCCGTACACCCGCTCCAGGTAATGCCTGTCGTACCGCTCCCGCAGATTGTGTATGCCCCAGTATTCCCCGTTTATGAATACGATAAACGGACGGTATGCCTGGGTCTCGAAATTCATGTGTCCGACAATAGTCTGAATGGCCGCATCCCTGAGTAAGGTCTGTTCCCAGTCATTGCCGGAATTTCGCAGCAACAGACGGTTGTATGCGTTATATGGCAGATCCGGAAACATCCTGTAAAAGAACCGGCTGTCGCCGTATTCATTTCTGGCATACAACCTCAGTGATTTTACATGAAGCGAACGGGTCCAGCCCCCGTGGATTCGAATACCGATATCCTGCTGCAGGTCGGCGGTTACCGATTCCCTTTCAAAAAGCTCGAGTGAGGCCGGCCTTTCCCAATCTATTCCTCTTGCCCGGTAATTGTGGGGCCCCCAGGTATCCCATCCCGGGTTTTCATCATCAAACAGCCTTCCGGGCACGTAGATGCCCTCCTCGTATCCGAACAAATGATCTTCCTGAACGGCCAGCGATATAACCGGAAGTGAATAACGGCTTCTGGCTTCCTGCGAAACAAAGTAGCTTTGCGTCTGAACACCCGACGGCAACGCACCGTCTTTTACTGCCATAGCCCGGACTACGGTTCCCTTGAAAATATTGTGGGATGGGAAATAGTCAGGCACCGGGTTATCTGTGGTTACCGACTGCATCCGGCTCAAATAGTTAGGATCGCCCGACCGGTCGGCAATCTGAATCGGTTGTTCCGCTTCATAGACCATCGAGGTATAGGTTTTGTACTGCAATTCCCGGGCATCGGTAAGGTATCGGTCCATATACGGATACATTCTGCCCTCCAGGTTTGCAGGATCAGGCGCCGACCCGTCAAGGGTGTAAATGATGGTAACATCCGGATCTGGATGGGTGAGCTGCAGTTCAAAATCACTCCCCGAAAATCCACCGGACTGCGAAAACATGACCGGTTCCAGCAATTCCAGATAGCCGTCGTCACGGTTGGCACTGCCCGGAGTCGGACTGGTAAAGAAATACCAGCCACCTGTACCATCAGGATAGCGCCCGAAACTGATATCGGTCGGGATTTCAGTGGGTGAGAGTTCATCAAGCCTCGTACTGTCGGGGGATGTCAGTATCAGCTCCTCGCCGGATGCAGCTATGCTGAAATCGGTATGAAGTTCACCGGATGGATCCCGGCGGTTCTTCCCGGTCGCCCAGATCAGCAGGTACTGACCCGGCTGAATGGTTATTCCGGGAAAACGCCAGCGAAACGGCCGGCTGTAGTCATCCGACAAACCATACCCCTGCAGATTTATGGGTACATCGCCGTTGTAGAATAGTTCAATCCAGTCACCGGCATCACCGTCGGCATCGGTGATAGTAGCGGCATTGGAAGCCATAACTTCGTTCAGATACAGGTGCTGCGCTTTGGCGCCCCTTGACAGGAAGGTAACCAGAAAGAGAATAATGAATAGCAGGATTCCGCCCGTGTCACGGCGGGCAGCATAGGTCAAAACAGTTCGCATCAGGATGTAGTAGATTGAGAGGTCATTGTCAGATGTATCAGACTCTCAACGGTCCCTTGTTCAAATCAATGACATTTCGGGAGGTTATTGGTATTAGCGGGGCGACTGTGTACGTAAATAAGGTAATTATTACTATCAAAACAAGTGATTTCAGGATGGAAATCACATCAAATGATATTCCGTTTGCCAGTTTATACTTTGCCAGTATATACTAAGCGCCCGGATAAACGGCACGGTATTATTTGTACTACCTTCGGATTGTGGACTGTATAAAGGTGTCCCATGGCCCGGAGGGAAAACGTTACTTTATGCCGGCCTATTCTGAATAATACCCGATAGTCCGCTGTGATCCCTATTTAACAAGCAGCATCTTCCCGGTAAGGCTGTGGCCTCCGGCTTCAAGACGGTAAATATAAACTCCTGACGACAATCCTGCCCCATCGAACCAGGCACTGTGACGCCCTGCATCCCGGATTCCATCGGTAAGTACAGTGATTTCCTTACCCAGAATGTTATACACTACCAGCCGTACGCTGCCCGCCTCGGGCAGTGAATAGCGGATCATTGTGCCGGGGTTGAACGGGTTCGGGTAATTTGTTTCCAAACTGTAGGTTACCGGCAGATTGTGCGGCACCTGCTCCCCTGAACTGCTGCCGGTTGATGCGGTCACTTCGATCTCATCAAGGCGCAGCATATCCCGCGAACCACTGGTTTCACTGAGTTGTGATCCGGTAAAGTAATATTTCCACCGAAGCTGGATGTATGCCTGGTCATCAGCTTCGGCCGGCAGCCGGTCCGGTCCGATGGTGATTGAATGGCCGGCCACAGCCGATCGTGTGTACTCGACCGGCTCACCGTCTGATCGGGTTACATCCTTCCAGACCCCTCCCGTTCCGATCCTGTACTGCAGCCTGATGTTGTAGGTCCTGGAGTTGGCCTGCAGGGTGCCTCCAACCCATTTCACGTCAATGCCGGATGTGCCGCGGGTATCGAGTGCAAGTACAGCCGCCCCGAGGTCACGCCCGCGGCCGGTGTTTATAAAGCTCAGTCCGCCGTCTTCGAGCCCGTTGATGCGTGTCCGCCGTGTGTTGTTGTAGGGAAAACCAACCGTCGAAAGATCATCCGCATTGTAGTCATCGTGGGGGATGTGATACAGAAAGGACACCTCGTCTTCCAGCATCGGGTCATCGATGTCTGACTGCAGAAAGACCATATTCAGCGGATAGGTGCTGTCGGGCTGGGCGCTGCTCCAGCTCCTGAACGTGTACCAGTTCGAGGAGAGCCGGTGCGGCAGCGGGTTTTCAGGGTTGCCTGCCCAGGTGTCATCAGGCTCAAAATTGGCGACCAGTGTGCTGTTGCCGGGAAAATTGAACTGCAGGGTATCCGAATCGGATGTATATCTGCCGGTCCAGCCTGCAAACCGGTATCCCGGTGCCGGACTGGCTACAAGCTGCATCCGCATACCGGTGTAATAGGTGCCCGACCACGGATAGGGATAACCCGTTACACCCGGTGTGTTTTCATCGATGGTAATCGTATTGACCTGAATGGTTCCACTCCCGGGCGCGGCCACATCAATTGTAAGCTCACGGTTCAGGCCCAGTGAAAATTTGTTTTTTACATGTTCACGCACATTGCCGGTACGGTTTTGTGCAAAATGGCGCATCAGATCGAGCCGCGTCTGCCAGTCACCCAGGTTTTGCGGTGTCTTCCACCGGTCATCGTGATAGCCCCAGCGGTCGAAATGCTCCTGCATGTAGGGTTCGATAACCGAAATGGTCTGTTCCAGTTTCGCCAGCACACGTTCGGCGCTGAAGTTTGTGTTCAGAAGATCGGCTGCCCGGGCATAAAAACCGGTTCTGAACTCTTCGTTCTGCAGCAGGGAGTTGATCAGGAAGGTCGACCAGGGGTTATTCCCCCTTGAACCCGTCGGATCGGTTGCAATCTCAAGCAGGTTGAACTGATAGGCATTCGCAGGGTTGTTCCATCCGAATCCGAAATCGGTGTCGAACATCATCCAGCGCCAGCGGCCGTCGTTACCGTACGGGGCATCCGGTTCGTATGCTGTCGTCTGCTTGCGCCAGTAATCGATGTTGTTGTGGGGCCAGTCGGTATTGTTGATGTAGATATTCGCCAGGTAGTAATCCCGGAAGTTCTCCACATCCATCTGCGTGCGTATGTAATCGTAATGCTCCGCTTCAGCCAGACCGTTGGCTGAAATATAATTGATCATGTCGAGATAGTGCTGACTGCTGCCTTCCTTAACCTGGCGGTTTATAGTCAGGATGTCGACCTGAAGCGGATCAACCCCATAGTGCGTCTCCAGGTAGAATACATCGTACCGCTCACGGATGTTGTAAACGCCCCAGAATTCCCCGTTCAGAAATACAACCGACGGCCTGTAGGCCATGGTTTCAAAAGGCAGGTTGCGCGACAGGCTCTGCATGAAGGCATCCCTGAGCATGGTCTGGGTCCAGTCCTGGCCTGAATTGCGCAGCAGCAGACGGTTGTAGTTATCCAGTGTCTGGTCCTCAAAAATGCGGTGCCTGAAACGGCTGTTGCCGTAATCACTGCGCGAATAGAGGCGGAAGCTTTTCTGACGGAAGGCCCTCGACCAGCCGCCATGCATCCTTACACCCGCATCCTGTGCGATAACAGCGGTCCCATCTGGTTCAAACAGTTCCACATGCACGGGTCTTTCCCATTCATCGCCCCTTTGGCCGTAGTTGGCGGGTGCCCCGCCATTAAATGTCGGCTGGAAATCGGGGTTGGCCGCCCTGAACTCATCATGCAGACGTCCCAACACATAAATCCCGGTGTCATAATCAAACAAATTGAGGGAATCGCTAACGAGAGATACGACGGGCAGGCTGTACCGCTCCGCCATGCCCGGATCCACAAAATAGGTGTGCGTGTACACCGGGCCAACCTGCTCATCATTTAGAAAAATAACCGCCCTGAGTACATTGGTTTTAAATACCTCTCCGACCGGTGGTGCCCATGTGGCATATTCATAGCTCACCCCGCTGATCATCGAGTACCTGTTCGGATCACCCGCCCGGCTGGACATCGTAACCGGGCCATCGTAGAGGATTGATGCTGTGGTCGGATCGTCGCCGTTCAGGGTATAATACACAACATGACCATCGGGAACCGTAATGGTCAGGTCAAAAGGTGCGGTATAATAACCCCTCGTATGCGAAAAATCGGGGACAGGGATCACCTCCTGTGCTATAGCCGTTGCTATCGGAAGTACCGTCAGCAGCAGGAGCAGGAAAAGGCTCCGGCGCAATCGAAAACATCCATGCCGGTTCGGTCGAAAATATTCAGTAAGGATACCTGAATGATGATTTTTAGTCATGAAAAGGCCGGGTAATTATGATGAACAGTTTAAAAAAAACAGGATATTGCAACAGTGTAAGATTACAGACTACCCGGAAACAGTGAAGCCGGGACCGTCCTGCAGTTATGATCAGTGCCAGTGATGTTTCTCCTGCTACAATGTATTCAATTACCTTTAAAATTGACAGTTCCAGTGATGAACGGTAAAAAAGGACCATGAATACGCAGGATACCTGTAGCGGCACATTCGATTCGTGTGCACCGGGGCGCTGTGAAGTCAATAAATAAAACACAATTTTGCCGCATGCCAAACACATGGTAAATTGATGCACATGAAAGAGATCCGCATATCCACAAGCAATCTGTACGGCGACCTGCAGAAAAGCATGGGGCGATTGCGTTCCGGTAGCGACCGTGTGCAGAAATCCCGTAAAATCGTGGAAAATGCGCTCACCGACGGAAATGCCTATTATGGCATTAATACCGGTTTCGGAGGTCTGGCCTCGCGCCGGATCAGCAGCGAACAGCTTGAACAGCTGCAGCGGAACCTGATAATCAGCCACTCGGTTGGCGTTGGCGACCTGGTACCCCGCGAAATCAGCCGGCTGATGCTTCAGCTCAAAATACATACCCTCGGTATCGGGTATTCCGGTGTATCCCTGCCCGTTTTTGAACGGTTACTGAAATTTGAAGAACTGGACCTCATTTCCTGTATCCCGTCAAGGGGCAGCCTGGGGGCATCGGGCGATCTTGCCCCGCTGGCCCACATGTCGCTCCCCCTCATCGGGGAAGGGACCTTCTGGGGGCAGAACAGTGAACCGGTTCCCGCACGAAAGCTGCTCGAATACCACGGTCTCGAACCCGTAACGCTTCAGGCCAAAGACGGGCTATCTCTGATCAACGGCACCCAGCTGATGTCGGCTTATGGCGCTTGGATTCTGGAACAGTTGCCACATACACTGGCCCTGGCTGATCTGCTGGCCGCCATGAGCATCGAGGCCATCCAGGGGAGCATCACCCCGTTCGACAGCCGGATACAGCAGGTAAGGCCACATCCCGGGCAGGCAAAAGTGGCTGAAAACATCCGGTTCCTTCTTCAGGAAAGCGAAATTCTGGAATCGCACCGGCACTGCGGCAAGGTTCAGGATCCCTATTGCCTGCGCTGTGTGCCGCAGGTACATGGGGCAACACGCGATGCCATCGCCCATGTAGCCGAAGTGATAGACCGCGAGATCAACTCCGTGAACGACAATCCGCTGGTGTTCGAGAATGGCGACATCATCAGTGGCGGAAATTTCCACGGGCAGCCGCTCGCCCTGGCCCTGGATTATGCCGCGATCGCCATCGCGGAGCTGGCCTCCATATCGGAACGCAGAACCTATCTGCTGCTTGAGGGTCACGATGGCCTGCCGGAACTGCTGATGAAAGAGACCGGTATTAACTCCGGGTTCATGATGCCCCAGTACACGGCCGCTGCCCTGGTTTCAGAAAACAAGGTGCTCTGTCACCCGGCATCCGTCGATTCCATCCCAACAAGCCTCGGCCAGGAAGATCACGTAAGTATGGGCAGCATCAGTGCAGTCAAACTGCTTCAGGTCTTCAAAAATGTACAGCATGTTCTGGCCATTGAACTGATGACAGCCGCGCAGGCGCTCGATTTCAGGCAACCCCTGAAACCGGGAGTGGGAGTTGAGTTTGCCCACAGGTATGTCCGCTCGGTCATACCCCATGTTGAACAGGATGTGGTCTATAATAACTACCTCTCCCTCTGTCACAAGATAGTAACCAGCCGGGATCTGGTCGGGCATATTACCGAAAACCTGGGTCCACTCCATTAATTCCATATGCCCGTTCTGAAAAACATATCCGTTCTCTATACCTGCCCGCCCGGTGGCGGTCAGTCGGATGTCGGCGAAATCCGGAATGCCGCCATGGTATGGGCCGACGGACAGATTATCTGGACGGGACCGGAAGCCGATCTGCCCTCCTCTTACAGTGGGTACCTTATTCAGGATGCCCGGGGAAGAATGGTCATACCCGGGCTTATCGACTGCCACACCCACCTGGCCTTCGGCGGATGGCGGGCCGATGAATTTGAGATGCGATCACTGGGTCAAACCTATCTGGATATTGCCAAAGCGGGCGGTGGAATTCTGAGTTCCGTTTCATCCACCCGGGAATTACCGCCCGATAAATTGCTTGCCAAGTGCAGGATACTCCTTTCCGATATCATCAGGCTCGGGGTCACCACCATAGAGGCAAAGACCGGCTACGGGCTCAATGTGGATACGGAACTGGCCGTACTGCGGGTTTACCGGCAACTGAACAACCTCGGCCCGGTCGATGTGATTCCCACCTATCTGGGTGCACACGCCATACCACCTGAATTTTCAGATGACCGCAGAAAATACATCAGGGCCATCATCAATACAATCATTCCCATGGTGCAGATTGACGGGGCGGCACGGTTTATCGATGTATTTGTTGAAGATTCCGCATTTACGGCCGATGAGGCCCGGCGGATCCTCGGGGCGGGACAGGAATACGGACTTCGTGCCAAAATTCATGCCGATCAGCTCAGCGCGTGCGGGGGTGCCGAACTGGCTGCCGAAGTTGGTGCGGTTTCCGCAGATCACCTGGAAATGATCACCGATCAGGGTATACAGCGCCTGTCAAAGGCCGGAGTGGTTGCCGTAAGCCTTCCGCTTGCCTCCTTTTATCTGCGCCAGCCGGCCCTGCCCGCCCGGAAACTGATCAACAGCGGCGTTCCCGTTGCGGTAGCCACCGATTTCAACCCGGGATCAGCCCCGTCCTGGCATCTGCCCCTTGCCATGACCATGGCCTGTACCATGCAATCGATGAGTCCGGCTGAAGTACTCAAGGGCGCGACCATCTATGCAGCCCGGGCGCTGTCGGCTGATGATACCATTGGCTCCCTCATGCCCGGAAAGCAGGCTGATTTTGCCATTATCGATGCACCGGATGTGAATCACTGGCTCTACCATTTCCGCCCGAATGCCTGTGTAACCACCTGCAAAAAGGGATTATATGTTTACGACATCTCGGAGAAGGCCCCAGTCTATCCCTGGTACTGAATAACCTATGTGGCCCCTCAGTATCCCCTGGGCTAAATAATCGAACGGTCCACTCCGAATCCCTGCTGATAAGTAACAGAAAAGCTCCCCTACCGAATCCCCGGAACCAAATAAGCGAAACGGCCTATTGATCCAGAAACTGCCTGATGACCTGATGCAGGCGTTCTTTTTCGGTGAGCATTTCCAGCCAGTTGTCCGGAATAACCGCCTCCCCGCCAAATGCGGCACTCAGACTGCCCAGGTAAAAACCGACACCGCTGCTCGATCCTCCCTGGTTTACCGCGGCTATAAGCGCTTCATCGTAGCGGCCGCCGAATTGGTAGAAAACCGCACCAACGAAGGCGAGAACATTCTGTGCCGACGGGTCAATTCCACCGCATGCCCGCGCGATGTCGCTCAAGTCCCCATCCAGCAGCGGCTCGACCAGTTGCATCCTGCGTTTCATTTTGTGATCGCCGGGAAATCTTTCCTCCGCTTCCTCTGTAAACGACATCACTCTTTGCAAAAACTCCTTTTTATTCAGAGTAACCTGGTTCTGGCTGTACAACCAGTGAAGCAGCCGCATATAGATCCAGGTACCGTGTTTCCAAACTGCGGAAACGGGTTCCAGAGACCGGATCCAGTCTGTTGCCTCTTCTTCACCAAGACTGCCGTTCAGCATCTGCCATGCACCGGGCAGGGCGAAGGCAAAGGTGTAATGCCCTTCGTCAGGAAACGGTGGCCACGGGAACGTAGAATGTTTGGGCCATTTTTGCGGGTACCGGGCAAAGGATTCTTTCAGATGGGATGCAAACTGCTGCAGGTCCGGAAGCGGATGCGATGCCCGAAGCACAGCAATCAGGGCTTCTGTTTGCCTGGCTATACTGCCTGCAGGCATCGCTGCATAATCTGATGACTCCCGGCGTGCAACCAGGCTGTCGATATGGCCAAAATCGGAAGTTACCTGCCCGGGATCCAGCCCTTCGACAGGTAATCCAAGTGATTCTCCGACTGCCGCGCCCAGGCACGACGCAATAAAACGATCCGCAATATTTAAATGCATCTGTCTGTCTCTTTTGCTGTGGATATTAACGGAATTTACTTCAATAAAAAAGATTAGCCCTTACTTTTCGGTACTTTCCGCAATTCCCCTGTTTACAGGTTCTTCCGTAATACCTCCCAGCAGTTCGGCAAGTTCATCAAGAATATGCATCAGATGATCGCGGCTTCCTGCCGATGCGGGATAGTACACCAGGTAACCTACATTTTGTGATGCTGCGTCTGTTTTGGTGAACATGGAATCCTTAACAGGATTAATTACCGGCTTCCGCGAGGAACCGTCATCTGTCAACACCCCGCAGACCAGATCTTTCAGGTCGATCTCCTGCCCCGATTCATTGAACACATACTTCTCCCCGGCCTGGCCAAGATCCAGCGTCAACGGCCTTCCCCCCGCTTTGTCAATATCCCATAGTGATATGGGCACCATATAGTTAAGAGATATATAATTGTTTATATCGACAGCGGTGTTTATCCGCGGAAAATGTCCTTCCTGTGCGGCCCTGAGCAGATACTCCGAGGCCGGTTTTGCCCTGCCCGTCGGTTTATAGGATCCATTTCTGAGCATATCTCTTGATGCCAGCCGGAACGCCTCTGCCTGCCCTCCGGTTCCGCTTTTCCGGTTTTCAAGCAGCCTGGCAAGCCGTTCGTCCAGTTCACCGTTTTTTTTGTCGATGATAATAGCACGGGCCTCGACTACTCCGGCCAGCATTTTCACGGGTGAGATAAGGGATACATGGTTCATCGTCATCTGTCAATCTTGTTTAAACTTATCATTCAGGATTTATTACATTAGGCAAATATCTGTTCCGGTAAGTACGCTACTCCGGGACGTACTCAGCACCGGCCACGGAGTACCGGGTAAACAGGCCGGAATTATACATGATATTACACGTCAATATACCATCCAGTATCTATACAGGTCCCAACTTTAATCCGTTCTTTACCAAAAACCCTAAGCCATGTTGAACAAACGTTATTTCCTGATTATTCTTTTTATCGCATTGCCTGTTACCCTCTTATCCCAGGGCTTTACACCTGAACAGCTTGTACAGCTTGAACAGGTCGGAAGTGTGGTTCTGAGTCCCGACGGACAGCATATCGCCTATACCCTCAGTGTGCCCCGCGATGAGGATGAGGATACAGGAAGAAACTATTCAGAGCTCTACATAGTGCCCGCTGCAGGCGGCACTTCTGTTCCGGTAGTTACCAAACCCAACAGTGCATCCTCACCTGCCTGGCTTGCCGATGGAAGGCTCGCATTTGCCTCCCGTATTATTGAGCACGACAATCAGAATCAGGCATATACGGTTCAGGCCAATGGTCAGAATCTGCAACGGTTAACCTTTTCGGCGCAGGGTATTATATCTTACAGAGTCTCACCGGATATGCGGCGGATAGCCTATACAGCGAGGGATCCTGTTTCCACTGCCGAACAGGCTCAATGGCAGCGCGGGTATGATATGATTGTTTACGGCAAGCACGAAAGGCCGGTCCGTCTCTGGATGCAGTCAATTGGCGACACCCGTCCCTCTGCCATTACCCCTCACGACAGAATGGTCTGGGATTATGCCTGGGCAAACGACAGCAACCGGCTATCCGTCAGGATGAGCGAAGAAACGGGTGATGACCAGAACCAGATGTTCAGTCAGATTTATATCATGCGTACGGATGGGCTCAATCCCCGTCACCTGGTTAAAACGGACGGCAAACTCGGTATGATGGCCTGGTCGCCCGACAATAAAAAACTGGCCTATATCGGTGCGATGCGAAAAAGCGATCCGCTGGCTCAGCGTCTTTGGGTTGCTGATGTTGAAACGGGTTCAACGGCCGACATAACCCCCGAAAACTATGAGGGAACCATTGAGTGGGTCACATGGGGCGACAATAACACGCTCCTTTTTAATGCGGTTGAAGGAACGGTTACCACGCTGAACCGGATACCATCAGCCGGTGGTACACCTGCACGTATTGCTGGCGGAGGTTCCGAAATTTTCCGGAGTATCAGTCCCGATGCCCAAAACAGGACTTTTGCTGCTGCAGTCAACACTCGCCTGCATCCCAATGAAGTGTATCGCGGCAATTTTCAGGACGGAAGCCTGAGGCGGATTACACAGCATAATAATACGCTGAATGCAATTACATTCGGAGAGCAGAGCACAATCGAATGGCCCGGTGCCGACAATCTCATCATTCAGGGCGTTCTTGTATTGCCTGTCGATTATTTGGAAGGACAACGCTACCCGCTTGCGATCCTGCCACATGGCGGTCCGGAGGGCGTCAGTATGGACGGCTGGAATACCAGGGCACTCTATCCTGCCCAGGTGCTGGCCGCGAACGGATATGTCGTACTGAAGCCCAACTACCGTGGAAGTGCCGGACGTGGTTCACACTTTGCCATGGCCAACCACCGCGACCTGGGTGGCAAGGAGTTTGATGATGTATTGCTGGGCATCGATCATCTTCACCGGCAGGGACTTATCGACCGCAACAGGGTAGGTATCTCGGGCACCTCATACGGGGGATATTTTTCGGCCTGGGCCGGAACCCGTCATTCCGACCGGTTTGCGGCGGCCATCACATTTGCAGGGCTATCCAACTGGATTTCCTTTACCGGAACTACTGACATCCCGCATGAAATGTCGGAAGTTCACTGGGATCTGTGGTGGTTCGACAATCCCGGCCAGTACTGGGACCGTTCACCCGTGGCACATCTGGAACGGGCATCCACCCCCATCCTGGTTGCTCACGGACTTGCCGACGACCGCGTGCATCCCGAACAGTCTCTCCAGTTGTACAATTTTCTGAAAATCAGGGATATCCCCACCGGGCTGGTGATGTATCCGCGTGAACCGCACGGCTTGCTGGAACGATCGCATCAGCTCGATTACATGCACCGGGTTCTTGACTGGTTCAACCGTTATCTCGGAAACTGATTTTATCGGATTCCCGGATTCCGATTTAGACCAACCGGAATCCGGGTTTACAGATTATTCCGCCCGGATAACTGATTCCGCCATGTGTATCTGAAAGGGACGGTAATCCTTGCATCGGTAAATGCGATTCAGGTACTGTACCAACTGTGTTTCCGGCAATCTGAAATTTGAGGGAAAAGCCGTATTTTTAAGCGCAATAAGCACAATAAAAATACGGCTTTTTCAGTTATCGCTTATCTGGCTCAACCAGCATTTAAAAGTTGTAAATCAATATAAATCAATGGTATAGATGTCTTCCCTGTATTCGCATTTCGATGTAATCGTAGTTGGCGGCGGTCATGCCGGCAGCGAAGCTGCCGCGGCCTCAGCACAGATGGGGTGTAAAACCCTCATGATAACGATGAATCTGAATGCCATCGGTCAGATGTCCTGTAATCCAGCCATGGGCGGAGTGGCCAAAGGGCAACTTGTACGGGAAATCGATGCCCTCGGCGGACTGTCCGGTATTGTCTCAGACCGGTCCGGCGTACAGTTCAGGATGCTCAACAGGAGTAAGGGTCCGGCCATGTGGAGCCCTCGGTCTCAGAATGACCGTGCGCTCTATGCACAGGTCATGCGGGAAGAGCTGGAGAAAAAAGAGAACCTCTACTTCCGCCAGGACAATGTTACATCCATTCTTGTAAATGACAAAAAGGAAGTATTTGGCGTTGAGACCCAGAGCGGCCAGCAGATTTTATCTCATACCGTTATTGTTACAGCTGGTACGTTTCTGAATGGAATCATTCATATCGGGGAAAAGCAATACGGAGGCGGGCGCTCGGGAGAGCGGGCCTCAAGCGGTATAACCGAATGTCTCGAAACGCACGGCTTTGTCTCCGGGCGTCTTAAAACAGGTACTCCACCCCGCATCGATGGACGGACCATTGATTACGACAAACTTGAAATTCAGTATGGTGATGAAAATCCCCAGCCTTTTTCGTTTCTGACGGACGAACTTCCGCCTGTTGACAAACAAATGACCTGCTGGATCGGGTATACCAACAACGAGGTTCACGATGTACTTCGAACCGGTTTCGACCGCAGCCCCATGTTCAATGGCCGCATCAAATCTACCGGACCGCGGTACTGCCCGAGTATTGAAGACAAGATCAACCGTTTTGCAGAACGGGACCGTCACCAGCTGTTTCTGGAACCTGAAGGATGGAATACCTACGAAATGTATCTGAACGGATTCAGTACCAGCCTCCCTGAAGATGTTCAGTATAATGCACTCAAAACCATACCCGGATTTGAGAATGCGTTCATGATCCGGCCAGGGTATGCCATAGAATACGACTACTTCCCGCCCCATCAGATCAAAAGGAGCATGGAGACCAAGCTTTTGGACAATCTGTTTTTTGCCGGACAAATTAACGGCACTACCGGGTACGAAGAGGCGGCATGCCAGGGGCTGATGGCCGGAATCAACGCGGCACGCAAAGTTGCCGGGCAGGAAGCGCTGGTTCTAAAACGGTCCGAGGCCTATATCGGCGTACTGGTCGACGACCTGGTGAGTAAAGGCACCGACGAACCCTACCGTATGTTCACATCCAGGGCCGAGCATCGCATCCTTCTAAGGCAGGATAATGCCGATCTGCGTCTTACAGAAATAGGATACAATACCGGTCTTGCTACCGGGGAGCGCATGCAGCGGTTCACACGTAAAAAAGAAAATATCGACAAACTGCACGATCTGCTCACCGATTACAGCGTCAGGCCCGAAATATACAATCCGCTTCTTGAAACCAGGGGAACAGCAGGGCTGCGTCAAACCATCAAGCTGCCCAAACTTCTTACGCGTCCACAGTTGTCCATATTCGATTTTATGGAAACAGACCACAATCTGAGGGAATCAGTAACAGCTATTACATCCGACCGAAACGAGATCGAGCAACTCGAAATTCGTTTCAAATACGCGGGGTATATACAGAAAGAATTTGAAATGGCTGAAGAGCTGAATAAAAAAGAAAGCATGGTCATACCATCCAATCTCGATTATTCGCGCATAAAAAGTCTCTCCACAGAAGGGCGGCTTAAACTCAGCAAGGTACAGCCCGAAACCATCGGGCAGGCGGGCCGGATCAGCGGCGTATCAGCAAGTGATCTGGCTGTACTGATGGTCTATCTGAAGAATTAAATCCTGGATTATGTGCCCTCACAGGAAAATAGTTCCGGAAACTATCAGCCGGAAACCTCTATGTGGACATCGCAATCAGAAATCTTAATGCGGTAATCCATATTTATAATCAGATCATATATCACAATCCGGTAATCCGCCGTATGCTGTAACAGACCTCTCCTTTTGTATCCTTTAATCAGACATTGCAGAGGTGTAATACATCCCGTTTTTTCATCTCTCATTTAGTGTGTAAATTGAATGAATAACTTTATCTAATTACCCTTTTTGTGAGTCCTCAGTCACATACCGTAAATGTTTCACGTGAAACATTCGAGCAGATTCAGAACCTGTTCGAAAAGAATAAATCTTTACTTGAGAGCTATCTCGAACGGATCAAGTGGTGGAATCAACGGGTCAATCTTTTCAGTCGTACAATCTCTGACAATGATTTGAGAGAGCATCTGCGCCACTCACTGCTCTGTTCATCTGCTCCTGTATTTCATGCATACACATCTGTATTAGATGTGGGAACCGGCGGAGGATTACCCGGTATACCGCTTGCCATTGCATTTCCGGAAAAAAAGTTCACACTCATCGACAAAGTCTACAAAAAAACGGTAGCCGTGCAGGAAATCGTGAGTGAGCTTAAACTGGAAAATGTAGATGTTGAATATATTGATATCGATGACTATATGCCCGTTGATATCCCCTATCTGATAGTCAGCAAACATGCCTTTAAGATTTCAGATTTGCTGGAACTGACCGATCACCTGCACTGGACAGACATTCTGATGCTTAAAGGTCTCCCCTTTATGGAAGAGCTTCCCGCCAACAGCGATGACCTGAATCTTACTACGTATCAGTTCACTCCCGGTATTCAGCATCCATTCTATGAGAACAAGGTTTTGCTGCATGTTTCACGTGAAACATTATCATAGCACATCATCATATCCTGTTTAACAACGGACAACATTTTTAATAACAGTTTTTGGTGGGCGGTATGAGGGGGTAAATCATCTGTTACAGATAAATGGTGTGAAGGACTTCCGGCAGACGGGGTGATATTCACGGATCGCGGGATTGGATCATATTATTAAACGATAAATTTTCAGGAATTAATTTGCCTGTATACCCTGTTCTTGCGTATCTACCACGGGGTTTAACCAATCACACAAAAATTATGAACAGCGCAGAACGCCGACTCAAATTATTGCTCCTGCTACAGTCCAACCGTAAACTGAGTGTTAACGATATAGCGGACTACTTTGGGATTAGCCGAAGAACCGTGTTTCGTGATATGCGGTCGCTGCAGGAGATGGAAGTACCCGTAACCCACGAACAGGATTCAGGATACGGGCTGATGCGGGGGTATAATGTGCCTCCGCTGATGTTTACACCAAAACAGATGGCTATCATCATGGTTGGGCTGTTGTTTGTCAAGACCCAGGTGGATGAAACCATGATAGAGGATGCCCGCGAAGTTGAAATGAAAATTCAAAGCGTAGTGCCCGCCCATCTTAAACAATTCATCAACGAGCTTGAATCCAAGGCAATTGTTGATCCCTATTACAAGCCGGACGTAAGCCCGATGCGCGGGGGTAACTGGTTTGTTATATGCAATGCCATGACAGAAATGAATACAATCCGCTTTTCCTACTTCGATAAAAAGAAAATAAAATCAAAAGACAGGGTAATAGATCCCTACCTGCTGGTTCATTACGGCGACCACTGGAATGTTCTGGGTTTTGATCATGCCCGGAAAGACATCCGTAATTTTATCCTGGACCGCATGAGTGATGTACTGATTCAGAACGAGTCGTTTGTTCCCAGGGAATTGCCGCCCGAAGATTTAATCTACCGTCTTGATGATAAATCATTTACCGCAGACCTGATCATTAACCGCGATTCGCTGAATGTGATCAAAGCCAAACTTCCTGCACGCATAACCGATGAAAATGACTATGACGAAAACCAGGTCAGAATACGATTCCGGTTCGACAATCTGGACTTTCTAAACCGATGGCTGCTTCAGTATCCTGATGATGTAAAAATAATGGGGCCCAAAAAGCTTATAAAACGTCGTAAAACATTGCTGCACAGGATGTTAGGTGAAATTGAATCGGACTGAAAGAGTGCCCTGCAGCATTATGTATGCATACACCAGTCTGCTGTAAAGCTGTGTATCCGCGTATCCGTAAATTATAAATGCTCTGAGATGCTTACGGAGGGATGTATTGTGATTATCGGGGATGAACGGTATTTCTATGGAAAGATCTGTGCCGCATTGGATACGGCACAGATTCTTCGACTTCGTACCGGCTCCGCCGCTACTGCGCTCAGAATATCGGGCCAGGTCGATTCACAGTCCTGTTGTTCGACTGTCTCCCTGTCCCGCCCTTTTCAATGAACTTCAATACACTCAAATGTCCATATCGATCTGTGTGTCGTCTGTTGAAGTCTCAGGTCCGTTGCTGTCGCCGGGATTTCCGTTATCATCGCCGTTCTCATCATCCACTACAGATTCTTCCCTGGCAACCCTGGTTACCGCCGAGATGTAATCACCTTCGGCAAGGCGCATCATGCGCACACCCTGGGTATTGCGGCCGATCGACCGTATATCCTTGCAGTGCATGCGGATAATCTTGCCGTTATGGGTAATGATCATGAGATCGTCCACATCGCTTACGGCTTTGAGCGCTATCAGATCCCCGGTTTTGGCAGTGCGCTTAAGAGTAATAACGCCCTTTCCGCCCCTTGCCTGTTCACGGTAATCGGCAACGTTACCACGTTTGCCGTATCCATGCTCGGAAAGACAGAGCAGCGAGGTTTCGTGGATATTCTGAATCACCACCATATCGACTACCTCGTCGTTCTTGTGGTCGAGGCTGATACCCCGGACACCCCTGGTGTTTCTTCCCATTTCGCGCACATCCGTCTCCATAAAGCGGATCGCACGTCCGTTTTTGGCACCCAGCAGGATGGTGGAATTCCCGTCGGTAAGCGCTGCACCCAGAAGCTGGTCGTCATCATCGATATTGATGGAAATGATACCATCTTTCCTCGGGCGACTGTAGGCTTCAAGCAGCGTTTTCTTGACGGTACCTTTACGGGTTGCCATCATGATGTAATGGTTCTTTATATACTTCTCATCATCAAGGGTTTTTACGGGCACAAAGGTTTTTATGCTGTCGTCCTTATCGATCTGAATAAGGTTAACAATAGCGCGTCCGCGGCCCAGACGTGAACCCTCGGGTATCTCATAAACTTTAAGCCAGTAACATTTCCCTTTCTCCGTAAAGAACAGGATGTAATTATGATTGGTCGCCGCAAAAAGGTGCTCAATGTACTCATCCTCCTTGGTAGTTGCACCCTTCATACCGGTGCCGCCGCGCTTCTGCCTGCGGTAGCCGCTGATCGGTGTACGCTTGATGTAGCCGTTATTCGAGATGGTTACCACTACATCCTCATCGGCGATCATATCCTCTATGTTGAAATCTTCGGCCGAATAGACGATCTGTGTACGGCGCCCGTCTCCGTAGCGGCCCTTCAGTTCATCGAGTTCGGTTTTGATGATCTCCATCTGTACATCACGGTTACTCAGAATCCTGCGGTATTCGCTGATTTGCTCAATGATGCCCTTGTATTCCAGATCAATCTTGTCGCGCTCCAAAGCCGTAAGTTTCTGCAGACGCATGTCGAGAATGGCTTTTGCCTGCAGGTCGGTAAGCCCGAATTTTTTGCGGAGCTGACTGTTGGCTTCCGGTACATTCTTGCTGGCCCTGATGGTTTTGATCACTTCATCAAGATTATCGACACCAATCTTCAGACCTTCAAGGATGTGGGCCCGGGCTTCTGCCTGATCCAGATCATAAATAGTCCGGCGGATGATAACCTCAATACGGTGGTCCACGTAATGGCGGATCAGCTCCTTGACGTTCATCACTTTCGGGCGACCTTTTACCAGGGCAAGGTTGATCACGCCGAAGGTGCTCTGCATCTGGGTATATTTATATAGCTGGTTGAGTACCACGCTGGGTACCGCTCCCCTTTTAAGCATGATCACAATGCGCATACCTTCCCGGTCGCTCTCATCACGGACATCAGAAATCTCAGTGATCTTCTCTGTATGTACCAGTTCAGCAATTTTCTGGATAAGTGTGGCCTTGTTTACCTGGTAGGGAATTTCGGTAACCACGATCTGCTCACGGTTATTCCGGAGTTCCTCCACATTGGCCAGGGCACGCATAATAATCTTGCCGCGACCGGTTTCATAGGCATCCTTAACGCCTTCGTAGCCATAGATGATACCACCGGTCGGAAAATCCGGCGCGGTGATGTGCTTCATCATATCGGCAATACTGATCTCGGGATCATCGATATAGGCTTTGATGCCTGAAATGACCTCCGAAATATTGTGAGGCGGCATATTGGTTGCCATACCGACAGCGATACCCGAGGATCCGTTGATGAGCAGGTTCGGCAGCATGCCCGGCATAACCGTGGGCTCGCTCAGGGTGTCGTCAAAGTTAGGCTGATAATCGACCGTGTTTTTATTGATGTCGCTGAGAAGTTCTTCGGCAATACGCTTCATCCGGACTTCCGTATACCTCATGGCCGCAGCAGAGTCACCATCAACCGATCCGAAGTTACCCTGGCCATCTACAAGCGGATAGCGCAGCGAAAAATCCTGAACCATCCGGACAATGGTATCATATACCGCGGAGTCGCCGTGCGGGTGATATTTACCGAGCACTTCACCCACGATACGAGCACTCTTTTTGTAGGGACGGTTGTGCAGCATGCCAAGATCGCTCATCCCATAGAGAGCCCGGCGGTGTACCGGTTTTAGTCCATCGCGGACATCGGGAAGGGCACGGGATACAATTACCGACATCGAATAGTCGATGTACGACGATTGCATCTCATTTTCAATACTGACCTGTATAATGTTATCTCTTGCCATAAAATTTTAAAACTCGGTTAGACGTCCAGTTTGGCGTATTTAGCGTTACGTTCAATAAATTCCCTGCGGGGTTCAACGGCATCACCCATCAGCACCGAGAACATGCGGTCGGCCGATGCGGCACTTTCAATGGTTACCTGTTGCAGGGTTCTGGTTTCAGGATCCATGGTGGTTTCCCAGAGCTGTTCCGGGTTCATCTCTCCAAGGCCCTTGTAGCGCGATACATCAAACTTTTTGCCGTTTTTCCTGATTTTTTTGATGATCTGGTCCCGGGTGTCATCATCCCAGGCATATTCAATTTCCTTGCCAAAGGTTATTTTGTAAAGAGGAGGGGTCGCTATGTAGACATATCCCATTTCAATGAGTTGATGCATATACCGGTAAAAGAAGGTGAGCAGCAGCGTACGAATGTGCGAACCGTCCACATCGGCATCGGTCATAATGATGATTTTGTGGTAACGCAGCTTTTCAACCTCAAACTCTTCAGGACCGCCGATACCGGCTCCGAGTGCGGTTATCATTGCCCGTATCTCATTGTTTTCCAGTATCTTGTTAATACGGGCTTTCTCCACGTTCAGAATTTTTCCCCGCAGTGGCAGGATGGCCTGAAAACTCCGGTTCCGGCCTGATTTTGCCGATCCGCCTGCAGAATCACCCTCAACCAGGTAAATCTCGGTAAGCGTCGGATCATTGATGGAGCAGTCGGCCAGTTTTCCGGGAAGACCGCCGCTGGTCATTACCGACTTCCGCTGAACAAGCTGCCTTGCCTTACGGGCGGCTTCACGGGCCTCTGCCGACAGGATCACTTTTTCAAGGATGGTCCGGGCGATTTTGGGATTCTGCTCCAGGTATTCACTGAGTTTTTCGTATACGATAATCTCTACCGCGCTCTGCACTTCCGAGTTACCCAGTTTTGTTTTGGTCTGCCCCTCGAACTGGGGTTCGGCCACCTTCACGTTGAGTACTGCGGTAAGTCCCTCCCTGAAGTCTTCACCCGAAATGGTGATTTTTCCCTTGATCAGCTTGTTCTTGTCCGCATAGTTCTTCAGACTGCGGGTAAGGGCGCGTCTGAAACCGGAAACGTGAGTGCCGCCTTCGTGGGTATTGATGTTGTTCACATAGGAGTGCACATTCTCGGTATAGGAACGGTTGTACTGAAGGGCCAGGGCTACAGGAGTGTTATCCAGTTCACCCTCTACAAATATCGGGGCTGCCATAAACGGCTCCCTGTTTTCATCCAGGTAGCGAACAAAATCGACCACACCACCTTCATAGTGGAATTTTTCTGTGAGGGGCTCCTCATCGCGTTCATCCGTTATTTCGATCGTGATCTCCGGATTCAGAAATGCGAGTTCCCGCATCCGTTCGATAATGATCTCGTACTTGAACTCGACCGACTGCTTGAAGATTTCAGGATCGGGATAAAACGTTATGATGGTACCGGTTTTATTGGTGGTACCTACCTTCTTAATGGGGGTTTTGGTAACACCCCGCTCAAAGTCCATGATGTGGATTTCACCATCACGGTGAACCTCGGCCTTGAAATAGGTGGCTAGCGCGTTAACGCAGCTGACACCCACACCATGCAGACCGCCCGACACCTTGTAACTGTCCTTGTCGAACTTTCCTCCGGCGTGAAGTTTGGTAAGAACCAGTTCAAGGGCGGGAATACCGGCTTTCTCGTGGATATCGACGGGAATACCCCGGCCGTTGTCCTCAATGGTGATCCCGCCATCCTCCTGTATTCTCACCGTAACATAATCGCAGTGGCCGGCAAGGGCTTCATCGATGGAGTTATCGACGACTTCGTTGATGAGATGGTGAAGACCGCGGGTACCGGTATCACCTATATACATGGAGGGGCGTTTTCTTACAGCTTCGAGACCTTCAAGAACCTGGATGTTGGACGCTTTATAGTCGGAATTGGCTTTTTGATTTGACATTCAATAATTGTCGTCTTGACTTTTGATTTTAAGAGCTGTTTAAGCGCCTTAAAATACGCCTATAAGCGTCAATTTCAAAACAAGTATACATACCAAATGCCTTTATTTGAGATAAGAGCTCAGGGGCGTATTTTGTGATTTTAAACTATGCCGGAAAAGACTCCCTGCAATCTCTCTGAAGCGGTTACTTCATTAAAAACAATTTCACACTGATCAGCTGCCGAATATTTGGTGGTCAGATGGTATTGTATTGAACAGAAAATAGATTTATCTTTGTTGTCTTCGCAAAAAAGCTATCAACAATTTATCCACTGAATACAAATGGCACGCAGAGACGATATAACCGGGGCAAAAGCTTTAAATGGCTATCGGTCCTCGCATGCAAATAACAAGACGAAACACCGTTTTCATCTGAATTTGCAGAAAAAGAAATTTTACATCCCTGAAGAGGATCGTTGGGTTACCCTGAAGGTGACTTCCAAAACCCTGCGCACCATCAACAAAAACGGTATTACGGCAGTCCTCAAAAAAGCCGGAAAAACCGTCTAAACGCATATTCAAGCATGGCTAAGGCAAAAGGCAACCGCATACAGGTCATCCTCGAGTGTACAGAAGCTCCGGGTACCTCCCGTTATGTGACCACAAAAAACCGCAGAACGACTACCGGTCGTGTTGAACTGCGCAAGTACAATTCCACTCTGCGCAAGCATACCCTACACAAGGAAATCAAATAGGAACTGATTCATGGCTAAGAAACAGACATTCGGTGACAAAGTACTTGCTGCCAAACTCGCCCAGCGCAAGATGGCCAAGGTAATTGTGTCAAGCAAATCAGATAACGGTATCTACAAATTCAGGGAATCTGTTGTAGACGCCGAAAAAGTGAACGAATTCATTGCACGGCACAGAAAATAGCGTTTTCGCTTACATTAACCGGTTTCAAAAGGTTGTGCAGGATTTCCGGTACAACCTTTTTTTTTGCAACAGGGTGACAAACACAGACTCTTTTAGATATATTGAACGAAATCACCGACGAGGCCCACATGAGTTTACAGCAAACGATACTTGATGATCTTACCCGCGCCATGAAAAGCCGGGATGAAGCACTGACCCGGGTTCTGAGATCAATAAAAGCATCGCTTCTCGAAAAAGAGATCAGTAAGCGCACAGGTGGCAAGGCCGGCGTTTTAAGTGATGAGCAAACCATTGAAGTGCTCGTTAAGGCGGCCAAACAGCGCAGGGATTCACTGACGCAATTCAGGAATGCAGGCAGAGACGATCTTGCCGACATCGAGGAAGCAGAACTCACGATCATTGAGCGCTATCTGCCCAAGCCCCTGACTGAACAGGAAATACGGCAGCTGGTCAGAGAGGCTGCAGACAAAACAGGGGCCTCATCCCCGCAGGACATGGGCCGGGTTATGGGCGTTCTAATGCCCCGGGTAAAGGGAAAAGCTGACGGAGCCCTTGTCAACAAAATCGTCCGTGAAACACTTGGCGCTTCATGAACGGCTTCGACGTAGTCATAGCAATGCCAATCGCCTTTTTTGCATGGCTTGGTTACAGAAACGGCCTCATACGCGAGTTACTTGGCATAGTTGGTGTGGTACTGGCGCTGTTCATCGGTTTTCAGTATGCAGGTCCGGCCACGAACTGGTTCAATACCGAAACCGTTGAAAAAACGGAGTATCTGCCCTATTTCACCTTTGTAATCATATTTATAGTCATACTGATCCTGATCCGGCTCACCATCTTTTTTATGGAAGAGTTTCTGAGTGTACTCATGCTCAGCGTACCGAACCGCATTCTCGGGTCATTTTTCGGTATTCTCAAGGCCTCACTTTTCATCAGCATCGCCCTAATCATTTTCGATACGGTTGATGTACCCGAAAAAGACGTACGGCAGTCATCATTCAGCTACAATACACTGCTGGGGGTGGCCCCCAAAGCCTACGACGTGGCCGCCTTTTTTTATCCCGGAGCAGAATCCTATTACGAAGATATCCATACCAGGTTTGAAGAGTTTAAATCTGGAAATAGAAATTTTTAAAAAACTATGCCCTTCCAACCTGTCGACGAGCAGCTGGAGATTATCCGGCGCGGAACCATTGAAATTATCCCTCAGGAAGAACTGATTCAAAAACTTGACCGGTCCCGCAAGGAGAACCGGCCACTCAGAATCAAACTCGGTTGCGATCCCACCCGGCCCGACCTGCATCTCGGCCACTCGGTAATTTTGCGCAAACTGCGCCAGTTCCAGGACCTGGGACATCATGCCATACTTATTATCGGTGATTTTACCGGAATGATCGGTGACCCCACCGGTGCAAATAAAACAAGGCCGGCCCTGACCATTCAGGAAGTGCAGGAAAACGGAAAATCCTACTTTGAGCAGGCGTCCAAAATACTGGATCCCAAAAAAACCGAGATCGTCTACAATTCGCACTGGCTGGCAGAAATGACCTTTGCCGATGTGATACGCCTTGCTTCAAAAATGACGCTGGCCCGCATGATCGAACGTGACGATTTCACCAAACGATTCCAGGCGGAAGAGCCCATCTCCATTCATGAATTCCTGTATCCGCTTGCCCAGGGCCAGGATTCAGTGCACCTGAAATCGGATGTTGAGCTCGGGGGCATCGACCAGAAATTCAACCTGCTGGTGGGCCGTCAGCTTCAGCGTGAAGATGGTCAGAAACCCCAGATTTGCCTGATGATGCCGCTTCTGGTAGGAACCGACGGCAGCCAGAAAATGTCGAAATCGTACGATAATTATATCGGTATCGACGAAGATCCGCAGAACATGTACGGCAAAACGCTGTCGATACCCGACAATCTTATATACACCTGGTTTGAGTTGCTCACCGACATCCCCAACGACCAGCTGAAGGCATACCAGGATAAGGTTATATCCGATCCCAGGAATTCAAAACACGATCTGGCCTATACCCTCGTTAGTATGTATCACGGCGACCGGGCGGCAAAAGAAGCCCGCGACTTTTTTGAAAAGACAGTCGTGAACAAGGAGATCCCCGAAGATTTGCCCGAATTCAGTTTTGAAGGTGGTAAAAGCGAAAAACTGGTGAATATTATAAAAGAGATCGGCTTTGCACCCAGCAACAGTGAGGCCCGGCGCCTGGTTCAACAGGGCGGCGTATCCATTGACGGTGAACCCGTATCGGATATTCACGCTGAAATTACATTTAACACCGGTTCAGAACTGATCATCAAGGTGGGCAAGCGGAAATTCGGGAAATTAGTTAGCTAACGGAGGCAACCAATGACCCTTTTCAGACTGTTAACTGCATTCATATTCCTGTATTTGTTCACCGGGCCGGCACTTTCGGCCCAGAGCAGCAAACAGGAGATAGCTGAAACGATCCTCGAAAAATCGGGGCTGGAGATGCAGATAAAGCAGATACCCGATATTGTAGCCGCACAGTACGATCACGAAATTGATGATCTGCAGCTCAGGGAAGCATCCCTCATCCGTGATATCCTGCTCGAAGAATTCCGGTCGGAATACATCTACCGTGATATGATGAACTATCTCCTGTCAAACTTCGATGAGGAGCGTGCCGGCGAGCTGATCACCTTTTTCGAATCAGAACTCGTATCCCGAATGACCGCCATGGAAATCCGGGCATCCGAGCCGTCTGCCGCAGCAGACATGCAAAGCTATCTGAACACGATTGAATCGGATCCTGCAGCACGCGAACGCATTAATCTGATGGTCGAATTCGACCACTCGCTCGACGGCACCTCCTTTACCGTAGAATTGCTCTCACAGCTTTATGTCGATATGATCAGAGCCCTTGAGCCGGCCCTGACCCGTGAACAGACCCTCACTTCAGAGCAGCTTGAGCAATATCGTGCCGACATGTATGATAATATCTATGTGCCTTACCGGCAGGTTACAGTTGGTTTTTATCTGTATGCCTACCGCGACGTAAGCATCGAGGACATCCTCCGGTATAAGTCATTCTACGATTCTTCCACCGGATTCTGGTATAATCAGCTGGCAAAATCAATGGTCAGGGATGCCATCGGCAAGGCCCGCTTGCGTGCCGCCGAAAAGGTGGATTCGCTTGTGAACGGATAACATTCCCGGATAACAGTTCAATATGCCCGTAACCATTTCAAGTATCAACGTGAATGGAATCAGAGCAGCCGAACGGAAGGGGCTTTCACGTTGGCTCCTTGAAACCGGCCCCGACATAGTCTGCCTTCAGGAGATAAAAGCCGGCGAAACACAAATTCCGGAAACACTGATAAGCACGGGTTACCACGGATTCTACTTTCCGGCCCGCAAAAAAGGATACTCAGGCGTCGGAATTCTCACCAGACAAAAGCCGGAACGTGTGGTAACCGGAATGGGGATAGACTGGATAGACGATGAAGGCCGGATAATTATGGCTGAATTCCAGGATTTCAGGGTGTTTTCCATCTATGCGCCAAGCGGGACCACCGGTGAGTTCCGTCAGGATATGAAATATCGCTTTCTGGATGAATTTGAAACTTTCATGCGCCCCCTGATTGACGATGCCCTCCCAACGGTGCTATGCGGCGATTTCAATATTGCACACAGGGAGATCGACATTCACAATCCTGATGCCAACCGGAAAACGTCCGGTTTTTTGCCGGAAGAACGTGAATGGCTTACCAATTTCATCGAATCGGGCTTTGCTGACGCGTTCAGATCGCATATCGGGGATGTACCCGATCTTTACAGCTGGTGGACCTACCGTGCGGGTGCGAGGGAGCGCAACAAAGGATGGCGGATTGATTACCAGCTGATTACTCAACATCTGGAAAAAAAGGTGAGAAGTGCTGTGATCGAAAGGAACCTGTACGTCTCAGATCACGTACCGGTAACTCTGAGTTACGATTTGTGAGCGATTCCGTTTGTTGCTGCAACCATGGTGCTGGCTTCATACAGGCACATGGGGGGCAGGTTACGGATTTCGTACTTCATCGAAACCAGAGGAAAATGCTTTTCAAGCGGCTGCTTGAGATGGTTCGAGGTTTGATATGCCAGAAATTTACCGCCCGGTTTAAGCACCGATGAGGTGGTACTCAGTATTTCGTCTTTCTGTTTTTTCTTGATGAATGAAAAGGGGATACCTGACAATACATAATCAACCTGGGTTATTCCAAAATCAGCCAGGATCTGACCAACGTTTTCGGCTGTATCGTGATAGACAGAAAGTCGCCCGTCTTTAATCCGCCCGAGATCCTTCACAAAATTTGCGTTCAGCTCTATTGATATGACCCGCGATCCGATTGTGCTGTGATCGAGAATATACCGGGTAAAAACGCCGTTTCCCGGTCCGTATTCAACAATAATATTATCTGTACTGAAATCAATTTTCTCACAAACCCTTTTCACCATAGCCATGGAGGATGGTGTTACGGATGCGACGTTACGGTCTTTAATGAAATTCTTAAGGTATGTGAGTGTACTCATACAATCTTGGTTTGTTAGTTAGCCATTGCGCCGGCCACGTTGACAACGGCATAGCAGGTCACAGTAATTTCGGCATTTTGCGTTGAGATGTATTCAGTTCCGTAAAATGGCACATTACTGATTAAATCACAATTCTTTTTCAAGCTGCTCAATCTGATCCCTGATCCTGGCAGCTTCTTCAAATTCCAGATTCCGGGCTGCTGTCTTCATGGACTCCCGGAGATAGTCCATAAATTTTGATTTATCATCAAACACAACCTCCTTCATGGCCGGGTTGGCCTTGTAGTGGATGCCGTCATCGGCCACCTTGATCAGTTCAAGCGGATCGGGCTCGTCGAGATAGATGGTATCCAGTCCCGCTGCTTCCTTTGACAACAGGCCCGGGTCAACAAGCGGTTTGAGCTCTTTTATTACCGTAGCCGGGGTAATTCCATGTTTTTTATTGTATTCATCCTGCAGTTTGCGGCGGCGGTCGGTTTCATTGATCAGCTTGCGCATGCTGTCTGTAATTTTGTCACCGTACAGGATCACCTTGCCGTTGATGTTCCGTGCCGCCCGTCCGGCTATCTGGAATAGTGATGTTTCCGAACGGAGAAAACCCTCCTTGTCGGCATCCAGGATGGCAACCAGCCCCAGCTCGGGTATGTCGATACCCTCCCGCAACAGATTGATGCCCACCAGTACATCAAAATCACCCCGCCGGTACCTGAACAGAATTTCAATACGTTCGAGTGCATCCAGTTCGCTGTGCATATAGGCCGCACGGATACCGAGGTTTTTCAGGTATTCGGCAAGCTCCTCGCTCATCCGCTTGGTGAGCGTGAGTACCAGCACACGTTCTTTTTTGGGTATCCTCAGCCGGATTTCCTCTATCAGGTCATCGATCTGGTTATCGAGAGGCCGTACCATGATTTCCGGCTCCATCAAACCTGTTGGACGGATAATCTGCTCGACGATAATTCCGCCGCTTTTTTCCAGTTCATAATCGCCCGGGGTGGCACTCACGAAGATGGTCTGCCTGCTCATGGTTTCCCATTCCTCGAATGTGAGCGGCCGGTTGTCAAGTGCTGATGGGAGACGGAATCCATGCTCCACCAGATTGATTTTTCTGGATCTGTCACCACCGTACATAGCGCCGATCTGTGGTATGGATTGATGGCTTTCATCCACGATCAACAGATAATCATCGGGGAAATAGTCCATCAGGCAATACGGACGCTCGCCGGGCTTGCGGGCCGACAGGTACCGTGAGTAATTCTCGATACCCGAACAGTAACCCACCTCGCGCATCATCTCGATATCAAAAACCGTTCGCTGCTCGAGACGGTGGGCTTCAATGTGCTTGTCCTCACTCCTCAGCACATCCATGCGCCAGTCCAGCTCGTCACGGATCTGCTTTATGGATTCTTCCAGGCGGTCTTTTGTCGTTACATAGTGTGAAGCAGGGTAGATGGTGAACTGGTCAACCTTATCCTGTACTTTTCCGGTATCCGGATCAAAAATAGCCATGGATTCGATCTCATCCCCCCAGAAACTGATGCGCAGGCCTGAATCACTGTAGGCAGGGTACAGGTCCACCACATCCCCTCTCACACGGAAAACTGCCCGCCTGAATTCAAGATCATTGCGGTTGTAGTGGAGATCCACCAGGTCGTACAGAAGTTTGTTCCTCGGAATCGAGTCGCCAACCTTCAGCTGAATTACCAGTTTTGCATATTCGCTCGGAGAGCCGATTCCATAGATGCAGCTCACCGATGCCACAATAATCACATCCCGGCGCCCGCTCAACAGGCTGCTTGTTGCCCGCAATCTCAGCCGCTGAATTTCATCATTAATCGAAAGATCTTTTTCAATGTACTTGTCCTGACTGACAAGGTAGGCCTCGGGCTGATAGTAATCGTAATAGGAGATGAAAAACTCCACACAATTTTCAGGAAAAAAGTCGCTGAACTCCCGGTAGAGCTGCGCGGCAAGCGTTTTGTTGTGGCTCATCACCAGGGTTGGGCGCTTAACCTGTTCTAAAACGGATGCAATGGTCCGTGTTTTACCGGAACCCGTGATCCCGAGCAGCGTCTGGTGGGAATCACCCCGAATGAGCCCTTCCGTCAGTTCGTTAATGGCAACCGGCTGATCGCCGGCTGGGCTGTACGGGGAAATTAATTTAAAATCGGACATGTATATGGACGGAGGTAATGGATTATAAAAATAGACAAATAAAATGATGAGGAGAAAGCTGCTCCATATAAATTAATCCTGACTGGAAAGACCGGGACGACATTTTAATCGTCCAGTACCTATCTTCAAACGCAGATGGCACTCGGTACGTGCCCTGGTTCCCGGAAAACTTATACCCTAAAGAAAATGCCCAGGTCAGAAGCATCACTCAGCGAATTCCGCAGCCGGATCGATGAAATCGACGAGGAAATACTGCGACTGCTGCAGGAACGCAAGGAAATCGCCAAACAGGTCCTTAAAACAAAAATACAAAACCGGCTGCCCATTTTTCTGCCCGGGCGTGAAGACCAGAAAGTGGTCGCATTTCGTGAAAAGGCACAGCAGTATTCGCTCGATCCGGAATGGGCAGAGGATTTTCTCCGCATGATCATGAGTTCGTCGCGGGCCAGCCAGTCGGAGGCGTCGTTCCCGAGAGCCACTACCGGTCCGCAGGTGTTTCTGATTGCGGGCGGACGGGGCGGCATGGGTTCGCTCTACAGCCGGTTTGCCCAGGCCAGCGGGCACATCGTCCGTATACTTGACCGCGACAACTGGGATGAGGCCAAAACCCTGGCCCGCGGGGTGGATGTGGCCATCGTCACTGTCCCCATCAATTCCACGAAAGAGGTCATCCGGAAACTGGGTCCCATGCTTAGCGAGGATGCGATTCTGAGCGATTTTACGAGTATCAAGGGCGAGATCCTCGATTGCATGCTGGAGCATCACAACGGACCTGTGGTCGGGCTTCACCCTATGCATGGCCCCGACAGCCACAACCTGAGCAAGCAGCTGATGTTGGTATGCAACGGCCGCCGCGAGGACGAGTACCGGTGGCTCACCGACCAGTTTTCATTATGGGGGATGCGGGTGAAGGTCGTCGATCCGGCAAGACACGACGAAGCGATGAATATTGTGCAGGGCCTGCGTCACTTCGTGGCACTGCTTCACGGTTCGTTCCTGAATCAGCGCGACATGAAACCGGAGGAAATTCTCGACTTTTCGAGCCCGATCTACCGGGCCGAACTGATGATGACCGGCCGGATCTTCGCCCAGGACGCCGAACTGTATGCCGACATTGTATTCTCTGATGAGGAGCGGGTAACCATGCTGCTCGAGTTTCTGGTGCATCACGAAAGACTGGCTGAAATGGTCCGGAACCGGGATAAAAAAGCATTCATCCGCGAATTCCAGCATATTAGTGGTTTTTTCGGCGATTTCGGTCCACAGGCACTCATGGAGAGCGGGTATCTGATCAACCGGCTTGCCGACCGGTTTTCGTGACGTCTGCAAATAATATGATAAGGCATTAACTACCGCAAGTTACCATGAAGATGTGTCCCTGCCTTTTGGTTTCACAAACAGACTGTTTACCTTAACTTCGTTTTAACGGGCCGGTAATGGGTTAATACCGTTGCCCTTACGGCTGGATATGTGAGCTTAAACCGGATATTCCATGAACAGATTTGCGGGTATGATTTATCGTTTGTGCATCCTTATGCTGGTGGTCTTCGTCGCAGATGCGAAGGCCCAGCGGACCATTACAACCACATCAGGGGGAGTATTGCGTGCCTTTTCACCCGAAGACGGCATTGCCGGTTATACCCCGAGCAATGCCGGCCTGACCGCCGACGGGTTTATCTGGTTCAGCACCCTTGCGGGTACCGTCAGGATCAATCCGGCTCAGATTGAAGATTTCGGTCAGGAATATGGCATTCACATGATGCCCTTCACCTACCACGACAGGGTGAATGAGGTAACCTGGTTTACCGATTACCAGGAACTGGTGCGTCTCGACGAAAACGGGTTCACAAGATACACAGCTGAGGATGGATTCCTCCCACCGGGTCCGGACAGGCGTGCCATCATAGCCATGCATGGAGATGGTGAAGGCCGGCTCTGGATTGGAAGTCATACAATGCCTTCTGATGAGCCATTTAACGGCGGTCTTATAGTTTGCGAAAACGGAATCTTCCGCGTTTTCGGCTGGGACGAGTTCCCGCTTCACAATGTATCGGGCATCTTCGAATCGTCGGATGGTTCGCTCTGGTTTACCTCCTTAGGTTACACATCCGAAGGTGTATTTGGTACCGAATCACATATAGCCCGCTATAACGGTACAGATTTCGAGGTCTTTGATTCAGAGGTAACCGGTTACCGGAATGTTATGATCAATTTTATGGGGGCATCCGGTATCGGTCCCCTGATTGCTGAGGATGCAGATGGGCGGTTGTGGATAACCTGCAATGGTACTTTCAACGCTGAAGCCAATATGATGGAATACAGTGGCCTTTTCGTTTACGAAAATGGCCGGATCAGTCCGGTGGCAGAATTTAATGATCAGAATCTGAAACCACTTCCATGGTACATAGCCGGGTCTGATGCCCTTTTCCTGGATCTGTCGGGCGATCAGAGTGCCAGCAATATACCACCCGGCTACACCGCTGATGAAGTGAACCGTAAACTGGTGCGTTATGATGCCGGCGAATGGAAGCCGGTACACATCATGATCACAAACCGCGGACAAATCAAAATCGTCGATTTCGGCCTGGCCAAGCTGGCTGGCCAGCGAAACACGGGCAAGCGGTGTGAACAGCGCTTCGGCCGCCAGGGAATCGTTCGGGGTGAACCTCGCGGTAACCGGAAGCGTACAACGGCTCGACCGTGGTGTTCGGGTAAAGATCAACCTGATCGATGCCATTTCGCTCAGGCTGCTTGGGTCGAAGATCATTGACGACACCTTCATTGAGAAATCGGTTTTGCAGGATGAGGCGGTATTCAGCCTTGCCGGCATGCTCAATATCGGGCTGCAGCCCGAAGCCCGGCAGGTGCTTACTGCCGGTGGCACATCCGATCCCGGCGCGTACGAATTCTACCTGCAGGGTCGGGGCCACCTGCAGCGGTTCGACCGGATCGATGAAATCACTACAGCGATCGGCTTTTTCAGGCTTTCCCTCGAAAAAGATACTGAATTCGCTCTTGCCAGCGCGGAACTTGGCGTCGCGCATCTCTATCTGTTCCGGCGTACGGAGGATGTGAGCTGGATAGAGCCTGCGGTCGAATACACGGAGCCCTGGAGCTGGATAACAGCCTGTCGCCGGTACACACCACCCTCGGCCTCATCCTCATTGAAAAAGGCGAATACGAAAGGGCGCATCAATCCCTTCAGCGGGCCCTGGAGCTTGATCCGGTCAATTATGAAGCCTATCGCGGACGTGCCAGTGTATGGCGCAACCTGGGAGCGGTCAATTTCTACCTGGACCGCCGGGATGAGGCCATTGAAGCCTTTAACAGGTCCATAAAGATTCAGCCGGACTACAGTGTTTTGTCAAATCTCGGTACCCTCTACTACTATGACGGCAATTACAACGGTGCCGCCGAAATGTATTCGCGGGCGCTCGAATTAAACGATTCCGATTACCAGCTCTGGAGTTTTCTGGCAACGGCCTATACCTGTTCCACACCCGAAAAACCGGATGAAGCGGCAGATGCCAACAGGCGCGCGCTGGAACTGGCCGATCCGGATGACATGGGTTCAACCCCGCCGACCATGATCATAAAAGTGGAATAAAAGCATAGAAGATAGCAGGTACTCACTCACCTGTCGGTTAAAAAAAATCGCCTGATCTGCATATTCCGGCAATATTAACCCTGTAGTCCTGTTTTACGGATTGTGATCCAGAATTTCCGTCTACCCGAGGAACGCATCAGAGGTCAGACTATACAACCGGACGAAAATGACCGGAAAGCAGGTTATTTTAAAATATTTAACATATCCGGCAATATTATTGCATAAGCGGGGTTTGCAGGTCCTGAAGAGTTTGTGATATTTCGGGTTACAATCACTGTTATCCACTGACCCTGACAACCACATATGAAGATTATACAACTCCTTATTCTGGCGGGAATCACTGTATTATTTCTCACAGCCGATCTGAATGCCCGGCAGACCGCAAATTTCGAACTGGCCGAGCGATTTACGGCCACCAACATGCAGAAAATGACGGGGAGTACCTCCCTCAATGCCAGATGGATAGAAGATGAAGAGCGTTTCTGGTACGAATGGCAGACCACCGAAGGAAAACACTGGGTTTTTGTGGATGCAGCCCGGAAAACAAAAAGACCGTTGTTCGACCGTAATGACATGGCGGCACAGCTTTCTGAAACATTCAACAGGGGGTTCAACGCCAAAGATCTCGACCTCAAGGGCTTTGACTACGACACCGAGCGGGGTTTTTTCACCTTTCATGTAGACAGTGTGGAATTCAAATACCACATCGACCGGAATCTGCTCGAAAAGGGCGATTCCCTTGAAGCGGAAGCCCGCACACCCTGGGCCACGTTCTCGCCCGACAGCACGTGGATTGCCTTTGCACGCACTCACGATCTGTATGTGATGCGGGCAAATGACCCCGACAGCACCGAAATCCGTCTTACCACCGACGGCGAGCGCTGGTACAGTTTCCAGCAGGACCATGGTGACACCACCTCAACCAAACGTCTGAGGTCTCGTGCCAGCTGGTTCGAGGATTCCAGAAAACTGTATGTGAAACGGCAGGACTGGCGCGAGGTGGGTGAACTTTGGGTGATCAATACCATAAAACAGCGCCCGGAGCTGGAAACCTACAAGTACAACCTTCCCGGCGAGGAGAAGCACTATCAGGACGAGATACTGGTGTTTGACCCGGAAACCAAAGAGCATGTACGCCTCGACACCGACAAGTGGCCCGACCAGTCGCTCGGCGGAACCTATTTCAGGGGCGGGGGCATTTTCACTACCGATAAATCCGATTTTCTCTACATCCTCCGGCGAAACCGCACCTGGAACGAGGTGGATGTGGTGAAAGCCAATACCGCCACCGGCAAAACCGAGGTGCTGTGGTCGGAAACCAGCAAACCCTACTTTAATACCCGCTATGCCCAGCTGGCCATCATCAACGAAGGCGAAGAGTACATCTGGTGGAGCGAGCGGAACGGATGGGGGCAGCTTTACCGCTACGACAGTGCCGGTATCCTCCGGAACAGGATTACCACAGGCCACTTTATGGTCGGCGACATCGCGGCCATCGATACGGCCGCCAGCACCATCTATTTTGAGGGCCTGGGCAGGGAAGAGGGACGGAATCCCTACTATTCCCACTATTACTCGGTGCGGTTCGACGGCACGAGGCAGCGGCTGCTCACACCCGAGGATGCCAACCACAGCTTTTCGATGAGCGACAGCCGGAATTTCTTTGTAAATAACCACTCCCGGCCGGATGTCCCGACCAAAGTGGTGTTAAGGGATAAAAACGGTTCAGTTGTAATGGAACTTGAGGCCGTGGACCTCACAAAGATGACCGAAGCGGGCTATACCCTGCCCGAGAATTTCTCGGTTAAAGCAAAAGACGGGTCTACCGATCTGTACGGGGTGATGTGGAAACCGGCCGATTTCGATCCCGGGAAAAAGTATCCCATCATTTCGTATGTCTATCCAGGTCCACAGGTTGAGCCCTGGCCGCGTTCATTCTCGATCGGAGGCACGGCCGCAAGGGCACACTCCCTGGCCCAGGTGGGCTTTGTGGTGGTCGCCATGGGCAACCGGGGCGGCAGTCCGCTCAGGGAGAAATGGTACCATAACTTCGGGTACGACAACCTGCGCGACTACCCGCTCGAGGACAACCGCTACGGCATCGAGCAGCTGGCGGCAACCCGCCCCTATATCGACCTCGACAAGGTGGGCATATACGGTCATTCGGGCGGGGGATTCATGAGCACGGCCGCCCTGCTAACCTATCCCGATTTCTACAAGGTGGCGGTCTCATCGGCGGGAAACCACGACAACAATGTGTACAACATCTTCTGGAGCGAGGTGCACCATGGTGTGAAGGCCGAAACCAGCAAGGTTAAAGTGAAAGACGAAAACGGTGAGGAGACAGAAGAAGAACGCACCCGTTTCCGGTCACGGATTCCCTCGAACGCCGAGCTGGCGAAAAACCTGCAGGGTCGCCTTCTGCTCATTCATGGCGGCATCGACAACAACGTACATCCGGCCAATACGTACCGCATGGCAGATGCGCTGATCAAGGCAGGCAAGCGTTTCGACATGATGATCCTGCCTGAAGCGCGGCATGGATTCGGACGTTACAACGCCTATTACGAACGTATGCTGTGGGACTACTTCGCCGAACACCTGCTGGGTACGTACCGGACGGATGTGAACTACAACATACCGGACTAACGGGGAAGGTTGCCACCGGGAGCCTCTTATTTTGCACCAAAACGGGTAACATTTTTACAGAGTTGACAGATTGTCAACTCTGTAAAAGGGTGGTTTTCTAAAAAAAGCAGAACCTATCTGTCTGCGTTAATCTCATCCACTTTTTTAATAAATCCCTTCAGCATCATCGGGAATCGTACAGTCGTTTTGGGAACCTGCACATACAATTTTACTGCCGTCAATAACGATCACACTGTTTTCAACGGCAGGTGAACCGGTGCCGTCAAACAGGGCCGCACCGGTAAGTACCCTTATTGCATTCGAATTCGTATTCGTATTCGTATTCGTATCAGTACTTGCATTCGCCGGCTGGCCCGTTGCGGGTTGCAATGTCAGGAATACGGAAAGGGTAATAATTGCCGGAAAAAAGGGTAAAACGGTACGTTTTGATCCCCGGTTTTTGATTGACAGCATAACGGATGTACAGATATGAGATAAACACATGGAGGAAGGTGGATTTGGTTTCCTGGTGGCAAATCACGGAAATACCATCGGCATCCCCGGACATAGCATTATATCAGAAAACGAATCTGCAAAAGCACCAGAAACAATACTAAACCTCCAAATGCGGGGGTAGCTAACTGATCAGACCACTGTACAGGTGGGGATTACAACTTACGCCGTCTCAAATCCGCAGGGGCTGAACCAGTGGTTTATACCCGGAACAGCCTGTGGCTGCTGCTAATCCGCCTTAAATCCGGCATCACGAAGCTCATCGAAGCCGCCTATGTTATACACCTGCTCAAATCCCATGCTTTTCATGATCCGGGCGGCCTGGCCACTGCGGTTTCCAGACCGGCAGTAGAGATAGTAGGTTTTATCTTTGTCAAGTTCAGAAATCTTATCACGGAAATCGGCCGACATAAAGTCGATCAGGTCGTCCGTTTTGGTGAGATGTCCCTGTTCGTATTCCACCCGGGTGCGAACATCTATGACAACACCGGGCTGCTTTTCAACCATTTCTTTAAATTCGTCGACACTGATGTCAACTCCTGATGATGATTTTGAAAAGATATTAAACATAACTGCTCCTGCTATTAAGATTATTACTGTAATTAAACTCTTATTTGTCACTCTTCTGTCTGAAGTTTTTTGATTGCACGCAACCATAGTCGGCTCTCTGGCTACAAAGCCCGGCTAATCCAGGCTCCGGCTAAAACATCAGGTACTAATTAATTTGTCAATTGTATTCAGGTATCAGCAACCAGTGTGCGTTGCAGGGGGCTTTTTGAAGCATCCCGCGCAAGCTTCGACTCCGCCCTTCGGCTGCGCTCAGCATGACGAATTGGGTGCATCAACAATTCGTCTGCAGGGGCGAATGAGCGGCGTCACTCTCATACTCATCCTTCTGCCGGTAATACCGCAGGGCATCACCCGCATCGAAGAAAAAGCTGCGGTCGCCCACAATTTCGGTTATGCCACAGGTTTTGAGCCTGTCGCGCACGGGGCCGATGGCACTGGCAATATACAGATCAATATCGCGTAAGCGAAGATCTTTGATAAACTCCTGCAACATGTGGATACCGGTGGAATCGACATAACTGATGGACGAAGCGTCCAGTATCACCACTTTCAGGTCCTTGCCATGGCTTGCAATCCGCTCTTCAACCGTTTCCCGGAAATGCTCCACGTTTGCAAAGAACAGGGATGAATCAAAGCGGTATATCAGCACGTCTTTCTCAACAACCGCCTCCTGGTAACGCGTGATGTTCCGGAAATTATTGGTCGTACCGAGACGTCCCAGCTCGGCGTGGTGCGGTTTGGTACTGCTGTAGATCACCAGAACCAGTGATATGATTACCCCGATGGCAATTCCCTCCTCTATACCGAGGGCAAGCGTGGCTATGAACGTTACCGCCAGCATGGCCAGATCCTTTTTGTCTGTCCTCCAGAGATAGGCCATCTCCTTGTGATCGAACAGGCCGGCCACTGCCACCATAATGATTGCGGCCAGAACAGCGCTTGGCAGATAGTAAAAGAGCGGAGTTAAAAACAGAACCGTGAGGCCTATCAGAACAGCACTGATAACCGACGCGATCGTTGTGGCAGCTCCTGCCTGATCGTTGACGGCTGTACGTGAAAATCCGCCTGTTGTGGGGAACGACTGGAAGAAGGCGCCACCCAGATTCGCCCCTCCGAGAGCGATCAGTTCCTGGTTTGCATCCACCTTGTAACCGCGCTTGTTAGCAATGGCTTTGGCAACGGCGATCGATTCCATATAACTGACCAGTGAGATGACCAGGATGATGGGGAAAAGTGCCTGCAGATCATTCATATCAAATCCCGGCGACATAAATGATGGCAGACCTTTGGGTACATCACCTACAATGCCCACACCGTGTGTATGCAGGTTGAAAAGGGCGGTAGCCACGGTACCAATCACCACCACGACCAGGGCCGATGGAAAGGTTTTCTTCCAATTTTTGATCAGCATAATAGTCGCAACCGATCCGATACCGATGATGGCCGTAATCGGGTCAATCTCGGTAATTCTCTGTGCCGCTCCTATCAGAATTTCATGAACCTGTTTGGTCCGCGGCAGGTCGAGCCCCAGCAGGTTACGCAGCTGACTGGCACCGATAATGATAGCAGCTGCCGACGTAAAACCACTCAGTACGGGGTGGGAGAGGAAGTTCACCAGGAAACCCATCCTGAAAACCCCCATCAGCAGCTGGAATACGCCAACACCCAGTGCCGTCATGATAGCCAGTTGTATGAAACGGTCGCTCCCAACATCGGCCAGCTCGCCAACGCCGGCCACAACCAGCAGGGATACCATCGCAACCGGGCCAACGGCAAGCTGCCGGGAAGTACCGAAAATGGCGTAGAGCAGAAGCGGAACGATGGAAGCATACAAGCCATAAACCGGTGGCATCCCCGCAAGGACCGCATAGGCCATGCCCTGAGGAACCAGCATGATGGCAACGGTTATACCCGCATTCATATCCCCCTTTAAAGCATCCCTGTTGTAATTCTGCAGGGTTCCAATGATGGGAATAAAACGGGCAATATTTTTGACTAATGCGCTCATGGTGTTAAAATGCGGGCCGACAACGGCCTTGTTGCCGGCCCTATTTCAAATCAGGCAGTTTGTGGTGCTTTGTAGTTTGCGAATTCATCGTCGATGAGAACCACGTCGAAGCCGGATCGCTTCAGCAATGCGGCGGCAACTGCGGATCGTCCGCCCGACTGGCAATGCACATAGAATTTTTTGCCCGATGGCAGCTCGTCCTTTTTCGGAAGCAGCCGTGTATGGGCATAGTTCAGCGCACCTTCCACATGGCCTTCGTTGAATTCGGAGGCTTTTCTCACATCCAGCACAACGGAGTTGCTGTCAAGGTTTTCGACCGCATCAAAGGTCGTAACCGGCAGCTTGTCCATTTTACCGCCCTGGGCAGCATACATCTGCAGGTCTCTGGCAGTAACATAGCCTTTAACCCTGTCGAGACCGATTCTGTACAGGTCGCGGATGGCCTCTTCCAGGCGGTGTTCTTCCACAACCAGGTAGATGTCGTCGTCTTCGGTAATGTACGATCCGGCAACCGTATTGAACTGCTTGTTCAGCGGCGAAAGGAGTGATCCTGGCACATGACCGGCAGCATAATCGTTGCGCTCGCGGGTATCCAGCAGGACGGCATTCCGGTTACCGGCAAGATTCCGGAGCTCTCTCAGGGTAAGTCGCTCGGCTCGCGGAAGTCCGCCGATGATGGCCGGGCCGATCTTGTTGTCTCTCTTCATTCTTGCGAAATAGAGAGGGGGCTCGGGCTGGCCTTCGAGGATGAACTTCACAAAATTGTCTTCGGAAGTGGCCGATTTCAGCGAATTGTTATACCGGAGCTCGTAACCGACAGTAGTTTCGGGGATAGCACCGAGAGCCTTGCCGCAGGCACTGCCGGCGCCGTGACCGGGCCATATCTGCATATATTCGGGCATGCTTTTGAAGGCTTCAACGGTTTTGAAAAGGGTGCGGGCCGAGGGCTCCATCACATTTTCCATGCCGGCAGCCGACTCGAGCAGGTCGGGACGGCCCACATCGCCAACGAATACAAAGTCGCCGGTGGCCATGCCCATGGGTTCATTCGCGGCGGCGCCATCGGTGATCAGATAGGTGAGGTGTTCCGGGGTGTGGCCCGGGGTGTGCCATGCCTTGATGGTGATGTTGCCGATTTTGAATGAATCGCCGTCCTTCAGAAACCCGAAGTCGTAATCGCTGTTTTTCAGCCACTCATACTTCCAGTCCTTGTCGCCTTCATCCGAAGCGTAGACCTTAACTCCGCGCTCTGCGAATTCGCGGAGGCCGGAGATGTAGTCGGCGTGGATGTGGGTGTCGACAGCGGCGGTAATGGTCAGATTTTCCTTTGCCGCGGCATTTATATACTGATCGATATCGCGCATCGGGTCGATTACAACCGCGGTGCCGTTGGCCTGGCAGCCAATCAGATAGGCATATTGTGCCAGCTTGTCGTCAAAGAATTGTTTGAAATACATGTTGATTTCTCCTGTTTGGATATGGTTTTATTTGATATTCTGTAAGTCTGATTTAATGAAAATATTCATGTCTCCCGGCGTTGTAACTGTCGGCTATTCCTCAGCCGGCTTCGTAATTGCCGAAAAACCGGGATACCGGATGCACGTACCGAAGTCTCCGCCGTTACGGGCATATTATTATCAGTGTGGTAATTTGGGACGGAGCACTCCGTATGTGTACGTTCCCAGCAGTGCGGCAAGGATCGGGATTACCATGATGGTAAGTCCGCTACCGAGCAGTGCGAACATCGGGCCGGGGCAGGCGCCGAGCAGTGCCCAGCCCAGGCCGAATATGGAACCGCCAACAATGTACCGGGTAACCTGTGATGCATCCTTCGGCGGAATGGTAATGGGGTTGCCATCCAAATCCTTCAGGTTTTTACGCTTGATGATCTGTACCGATATGATGCCGACGATGACGGCCAGACCTATAATTCCGTACATGTGGATGGAATCGAACCGAAACATCTCCTGAATCCTGAACCAGGATACGACCTCCGATTTGATCAGCACAAAACCGAACACAAGGCCGATAAGCAAATATTTCAGATATTCTGTGAATTTCATAATGGTGAACCGTTTAGGATAATATAATTGGATAGATGAGGTAGGTCATGAGCAGGCCGCCAATAAAGAAACCGATAACGGCAATCAGGGAGGCAAGCTGAAGGTCAGACAGGCCGGAGATGGCATGACCCGATGTGCATCCGCCGGCATAGCGGGTACCGAAGCCCACCAGAAAACCGCCCACAATAAGAACGATGATACCTGTAACCGATCCCAGTGCATTCCAGGTGAACAGATCATCGGGTACCAGCCCGGTGAAATCCTGTATGCCCAGGGCCTGAAGATCCGTAATGGTGGATGCAGCCAGTTGAATGGGTTCGGGGTTGGCGAATACATAGCCGCCGAGGAACCCGCCCAGAACCGAGCCGAACAAAAAGGTGAAGTTCCACTTGCCGACCGATCTCCAGTCGTAGTTGAAGAACTCTACGTTACCGAAATTACATGCGGCGCAGGCGTGCTGAAGATTGGCCGAAACGCCGAACATCTTGCCGCCAAGCAGCAACAGAGCCGGTACGGTAAGGCCAATGATGGGGCCGGCCACGTACCAGGGCCAGGGTTGATACAAAAAGTCTAACATAATTTTATAGGTGTGTTTTTGTTTGTTCGAATCAAAAGTACGACAATTGTTACTACTTGTCAATACAAGTTGTGGTGTTATTCTGTTAATCTTTCAATTTTTCGTTTTTAGATTAAATAGTATCAATGATTTAACTAAATCTAAAATTTTCCTGTATCCCCCTGGAAAAACAATGCAACCATACTTGTATTAACATGTATTGATGTTTTGCGTTGCTTTGCTTATCTTTTACGAAAATCAATTAACCAAAAAACCCGATGAAACTCAAAGAAGGAATTCCCCGCCACAGTCAGATCAGCCAATGGCTGCGGAAAAAAATTGAGGAATCAGAATACAAGCCGGATGAAAAACTGCCCTCCGAAAACGAGCTGGCCACCATGTTTGACGTGAGCCGGGTAACCATCCGCCGGGCACTGCAATCGCTGGAAAGTGATTCCGTAATATACCGCTGCCAGGGTCTCGGTTCCTTTGTTAGCGACAACCGTACGCCCCACAACCTGGTCAAGCTCACCGATTTCAACGAAGACATGGCAAAAGCCGGCCTCGATGCATCGTCGGTGGTCAGAGATTTTAAAACGGTGGATGCTCCCGGCTGGCTGGCCGGCATCCTGGGGATCGGTGAAGGCAGCAAAGTGATACAGATCGACCGCCTGCGCCTGGGCAACGGCGAACCTGTTGCATTCGACAGCACCTGGCTGCCCATACTGTACGGACAGCTGCTCGACAAAGAACAACTGCAGAATACCACGATCTATAAATCCCTGGAAGAAAACTACAACATCCCCATCATCAGGGGCTGTTACAGGATTGCGGCGGAGCTTGCCGATGAACAACTGGCAGCAGAACTTAAGGTCGATATCCGCTCTGCTCTGCTGCTCATCGACCGGACCACCTTTACAATCGGTGAAAAACCGGTATACTACCAGAAACGTTATTACCGCAGCGACCGTGTGATGTACGAAATGACACTCGAACGACGCAAGGACGACAGCTCATCATCGACCGATATGCCCTTAAAAGAGTTCATTCCGGTGTTCAGATCATGATTCATGCACCGTTTCATATTCACAATCTGATCCCTGTTGCGATACCGGTCCACACCCTGATCCTTTATCCTGATTCCAACCCGATTCCGTATTGGGAGCCTGGCCAGCCTGATCTGTACTTATCTGGCATGACCTGATCAACCTGACAAACATGACCTGACCAGGAACCGGTCTGATCGAACCTGACGTGACCTGACGTGACCTGACGTGACCTGACGTGACCTGACGTGACCTGACGTGAAATGAACCTAACTGAAAAATAAGATGTTAAAAAATCAGCCAAAATGGATTAAACTATTGATTGTCTGTGCTATATGTCTGATCATAGTGTCAGTAACGGGATTTGCATTATCCTCCTTTTTATAATTATCTCTCTGTATACATCATCTAAAACTATCTATGCCATGAAAAAGAATATGGGAACCATCGACCGGTTAATCAGAATTGTTGTTGCTGTTATTATAGCCGTTCTCTATTTCACCGGCCAAATTACCGGAACAGCTGCCATTATACTGGGAATCATAGCGGTTGCTTTCATATTTACAAGCCTGGTCGGAACCTGCCCGTTGTATCTTTCTGTTGGACTCTCCACAAAAAAGGAGTAGTTCAGCCACCGGCCGATCCGTTTTTTTTGTTAAGCCGGTTTTCATAAAAATAACCGGATTCCACACCCAACTTACCGGGAGAACCTTTCCGGCAAATTTTGCTGATATATGGCAGTCGTAAAACTACTTATTGCCGGCGGGGGACATGCCTCCCTTCCCCTGATCAAAATGGGCCACCAATGGAAGGATAAAAACGTATCCATTACCCTGGTCTCTGCGGAGCCATGGCTGGTTTATTCAGGTGCGTTGCCGCAATATATCGCCGGATTCTATCAGTGGCAGCAAACCTCCGTCAACCTCGAGAAATTGTGCGGCCGGTACGGTACTGCCTTTATCAACGCCCGTATTACTTCGGTCAATCCTGAGGGCAAAAGCATTGAACTTTCAACCGGAGACACTCTCACATACGATATTCTGGTAATTAATGTGGGTTCAAGAACGCCGGAAATATCACATCTGTCAAATGTATATCCGGTCAAACCGATGTCGAAGCTGCTTTCGTTGAGAGACAAGCTCGATGACGGATCCACCCGGAAACTGCTTATAGCCGGTGGTGGAGCAGCCGGAACCGAATTTGCCCTCAACCTGTCGCATCCGTCCAGGAAAAACAGACCCCAAATCACCCTTCTTGAACTGGGGGAGCGGATCATGTCTGCATTTCCCGACAGTGCTGCGAAAACAGCAGAGCACATACTCACAGAAAGAGGCGTAGAAATTGCTGTAAATACTGCTTTTGATGGAGATTTAGCCGGAAAGTATGATGCCGTTATCCTGGCAACCGGAAATGAGCCCGTATCGCTTACCATAGACCACCCCTTTAAAACAGGCAGGGGCGGCAGGAT
>JBLRWO010000003.1:0-184747 GCA_047921215.1 Cyclonatronaceae bacterium
CATGGACACAACCACTAAAACACCCGAACTCACCGGCAAGGATTTTGCCTCCGACCAGGATGTGCGCTGGTGCCCGGGCTGCGGTGACTACACCATCCTGAAGCAGGTGCAGAATGTGATGCCCGAACTGGGCATAGCAAGGGAGAATATCGTGTTTGTGGCCGGTATCGGCTGCTCATCGCGCTTCCCCTACTACATGAACACCTTCGGCATGCACACCATCCACGGGCGGGCGCCGGCCGTGGCTACCGGGCTCAAGGTGACCCGTCCCGATCTGAGCGTATGGGTGATTACCGGCGATGGCGACAGCCTGTCGATCGGGGCCAACCATCTGCTGCATGCCCTCCGGCGGAATGTGGACCTTAATATCCTGTTGTTCAACAACGAGATCTATGGCCTCACCAAGGGGCAGTCGTCGCCAACATCCAGCGAGGGCCTGGTAACCAAATCGACACCCTACGGGTCGGTTGACCATCCGTTCAACCCGCTCTCACTAACCCTGGGGGCCGATGCCGGGTTTGTGGCACGCACCATGGACCGCGACCCGAAACACCTCAACGCGATGCTGAAACGCACGCACCGGCACAAGGGCACTTCCTTTCTGGAGATCTACCAGAACTGCCTCGTTTTCAACGACGGCACCTTCGACCTGTACACCGACAAGGGCAAGCGCCCTTCAACGGCCGTCTACCTGGAGCACGGCGAACCGCTCATTTTCGGCGAAAACAGCGACCGTGGCATCCGCCTCGACGGCCTCAGGCCCGAAGTGGTAGAACTGGGCAACGGCCATACAGCCGATGACCTGTGGATTCACGACGAAAACGACCCGGTGAAAGCGTACATGCTATCCCGCTTCTTCACGGTTGGCAACGCCGACGGTTTCCCGAGGCCATTCGGGGTGCTTTTTGAGGCGGATCGCCCCTCATACAACGACCTGGTTGCCACACAGATGCAGGTGGCCAAAAAGAAAAACGGGGCGGCTGACCTCGACATGCTTCTAAGCGGTGATGAAACCTGGGTGGTGGATTGAACAAATGAACAATAGAACAGAAGAACAGTAAAACAGTAGAATTGGGAAGTGGTCGTGAAGGTCAGTGCAGAATTCACCAATGTCATGGTGAGCCGGTAATTTTGCCCCTTCAGGCAACACTGTTTTGGAGGTGACATGCAACTTGTCACCGGTAGCACGTAATTTTGCCCCAATCGGGCAACACTATTCTGGAGGTGACAAGCAACTTGTCACCGGTAGCATGGCCTGAACGCAGCCCTGAACGCAACGCCGGCGTAGCCGAAGGGCGCAATGCAGTGAAGCGGAGTGTAGTCGAACCACATGGGCAGTGCTGCGTACTGTCCGGAACCTAAAGATTACATTAGTGTTACGAATACTCGCCTCTTGCAGGGGCGGGGTAGTTTAACCCTCCCGGGGGCTTTTTAAATAAAACCCCCACGTGCTTCGACTACGTCCCGGCTTACCGGGCCTGCGTTCAGCATGACGTTTGTCAGTTGCGGCTGTCGTCTGATTTACGGATCTGATCGACCTGGTCGCCTACCGAGCGTTTGAATTCACCCGATTCGTGATCGAGGTCCTCGTAGCCGAACGGTTCATCCTCTTTCAGCTCGCGGGAATCGTGAACACCGTACCGGATCGTGACATAGACCACATAGATAATCAGGATCACCCCAAGCAGCAGCAGTGCCGGCCAGATCCCGATGTCGTAACCGAAATAGACCAGCGTGGCATAGATGATCAGATAACCTGTTGAAACAAGCAGGGCGAACAGCGGGGTGCGGTATCGTTTAAACATGAATTCAGAAAGTTGATTTCAGTGCTGTTTGCATCAGTTCAGCTGATTGTAATATCAGAACATTCCCGAAGCAATCATACCCCGATTTGCATGTGCCCGATAGCATAATTCCCCATTTAACGGCATATTGGCCTCAGACGGCACGCATCACCAATGTTCTGATATCATGTATAAATTTCTAACGACCGCACTCACCATTCTGGTGCTCATCACATCGGCTTCCGGGCAGCATAACCCGGCAGCCACCAACGAAAACCCCGCCTTCTTCCCCTTTTCAGTCTGGTACAGCGGCGGCAAGGCCCGGGCCCCGATGATGACCGTGGTTACTCCGCAGTCGCGCGAGGAGTGGCGCCGCGATCTGCAGCAGATCAGGGAACTGGGCTTCAATACCGTGCGCACCTGGGTGGAGTGGGCCCATACCGAACCGCAGCCGGGCGAGTACAACTTTGAAAATCTGATGCTGCTCATGGAGCTGGCTGAAGAGAACGGTCTGAAGGTCTTCATCCAGATGTATGCTGATTCAGCTCCCGACTGGGTGGGCGAACAGAATCCTGACGGACATTTCGTAGCCCAGAGCGGGGCCATCATCCCATCGCAGGCCGCACCCGGCTTCTGCACCGACCATTCCGGCGTGCGCGAGGCCGTGCTCCGGTTCTACACCGAAACCGCGAGGGTTGCTTCCCGCTACGACAGTTTTTACGGGTGGGACCTGTGGAGCGAGCCGCACATCATCAACTGGGCGAGCATCGATTATGTGCCCGACGCCCAGTTCTGCTTCTGCCCGCATACCATGGAGCGGTTCCGTGGCTGGCTTCAGCAAAAATACAGTAGCCTGGATGAGCTGAACCGCGCCTGGTACCGCAATTTCACCAGCTGGGGCCAGGTGGAACCGCCCCGCTTCAGCACCATCCTCAGCTATACCGATTTCATCGACTGGAAGATGTTTATCTACCGGAAGCTGCAGGAGGATATGGGCATGCGCTACGACGCCGTGCGAGAGGGTGATCCCGCGAACGTCATCACGGCGCATGCGGTCGGCGCCTCCCTGTTTCAGTCGCCCTATCTCGGTGCCGGCGCCACCGACGACTTCCTCATGGCACGGCCGCTCGACCACTACGGGGTGTCGCTGTATCCCAAACACAATCATCCCGACCGGCACTGGTCGCCGACCACGGTCCGTGTGGTGATGGATTTCATCCGCAGCGCAAATATCCGGAAAGGGGGATGGTATGTGGGTGAGCTTCAGGCCGGGCCGGGCACTATCGGGCTGCTCCAGGGCGATCCGGTAACCCCGGGCGACCACCGGGTGTGGGCCTGGTCGGCCATCGCCAAGGGCGCCAAAGCGGTCAATATCTATGCCTATTACCCTATGTCGTCGGGATACGAATCGGGCGGATACGGGCTGATCGGCCTCGATGGCACCATCACGGAACGGGCCCGGAGGGCCGGTGAAATCGCCGCCACCGTAAACCGGAACATGGACCTCTTCCTGGAATCACAGCCGGCCCCCGCACAGGTAGCCATCGTCTACAACCCCCTTTCGCAGATGGTGGGAGGGCTGCAGCGCCGCGACTATCCCGGCGCGATGACCGCATCGCTCATCGGCTATTACCGCTACTTCACCGATATGAACATCCCCGTCGACTTCATCCACCGTGAGGACCTTGAAGCCATGGCCCGCGCCGGGGTATATGACACCGGAACAGCGGGTGGCCAGTCAGGTCTGAACACCGGCCCCGGATCAGAACACGAACCCGGTTCCGGCTCTGTTTCCGCCTTCGGCACCAGCCCGGGCCACGTTCCCGAACTCGTTCCCGGCCTGTACAAACTGGTAATCGTGCCCTGGCCGGTCATGTTCACACAACAGGCGGCCGACGGGCTGAAACGGTTTGCAGAATCGGGCGGATACGTACTTTCGGAGGCCCGCCTGGCCTGGAACGACGACCGCGGGTATGCTGCTGAGGTGATACCCGGAATGGGCCTCAGCGGGGTGTTTGGCGTGCGCGAGAGAGAGCTGCGGATGCGCGAGGGCGGAGTCGATCTGCTGATTACCGAAGCGGACCACCCCGCCGCTGGCGGTCTACGGGAAGGCGACAAGCTGAGGGGCAGCCTCTATGCACAGACATTCGACGTTCTGAACGAAAACAGCCGGGTGCTGGCCGAATGGGAGGACGGTCACCCGGTTATGGTTGAGTCGGATTACGGAAACGGGCACACCCTCATCGTCGGGTCTCACCCGGGCTGGGCGGCCCATCCGGATCCATCCCCCGAATTCTTCTCATGGATGAACGGGATAGTGCACAGGGCCGGCATTGAACGCCCGTTCACAACCAGCCACGATGGCATTCAGCAGTCGCCGGTCGAGGTCCGTCTGCAGGAACATCCTGCCGGACAGCTGCTCTATGTGATCAACCACGGACAGGAACCGCAGGAGGTAACCATCTCACTCCGTGTTGCTGAAGACGGGATGTATTCCCTCCGCGATGTGATTGCGAACCGCCGTTTTTCCCTTACTGCACACAGCGGCAGGCTGGAAATTACAGCCACAGCAGACCAGCGGGATGTGATTATACTTGAACTATCTGCTGTAAATTGACGGCCGGAAACAGGCCATTGCCATGACATACCCGGTTTCGGTAAGGGAATCGGTTCAACCTGATATCATCCGCAAAAATGAGCTCACCGGATTTCAATAAACACCGGCCTTTGGAAAATAACTAACAGGCCTCCTGATTTTGAACCAGCGCCAATACAACAACAAAGGGCAAACGTTTTCCGCTGTCAAATTCCATTATAAACATATAAATTGGAATTACGTACATAGCGGTTATCCGACGGATTTCCGACAATATTCAGCCTACTTGCCGGGGTTTTATTATCATGCGTCAACTGTACAGCATCACCATTTGTATCCTCCTGGTGCTGGTTCATTTACCCCTGATCCACGCCCAGAGCAGTATTGACCTGACCGCAGACGAAAGCGTCAGGATCGGACTTGAGCATAACGTTCGTATCCGCATTGCCAACGCCGAAACGGATGAAGCCCGTTATGCCCTCAGGGAGGTCCGCGCCGCACAGTTTCCTTCGGTACGGGGCCAGGCCAGCTATACACGGATCAGCGACAATGTGCCGGAGGTGGAATTCAGCGTGCCCGGCATCGATACCACCTTCACCTTCCTGCCCGTCGAACTGAACAGATACTACTCGGAACTGTCGGTTGAGCAACCCCTTTTTGCGGGATTCAGGATTCGTAACCAGGTCCGCGCAGCCGAATACCTGGCAGAGGCCGCCGGCCTGATGGGCGAACAGGAACAGGCGGATGTGGCCTTTGCCATCCGCCGCGCTTACTGGAACCTGTACCAGGCCATCGCCATCCGGGAATCGGTGGATGCCGCCCTGATGCAGGTTGTCGAGCATCTGAAGGATGTTCAGAACCGGGTGGATGCCGGCACGGCACTCACCACCGACTACCTTAATGCCCGAACCCGGCGCTCGGAGGTGCTGCTGGAACAGATCGAAGCCAACAGCGCGGTTCGCATGGCACAGCTCGAACTGAGCCGCCTTATCGGGATGCCCTTCGACAGCAACATCCGTCCTGTTGCACCTGAGGAATTTGAGGCACTGCCGGCCGGACCGGAACCATCTGTTGAAGATGCCCTTGGTCAGCGTCCCCAGATCAGGGCCATGGAGAAGCAGATCGACGGCCTCGGCGCCCGGGTGAATATGACAAGGGGCCTGTGGTTTCCCGAACTGTACCTCGTCGGCAGATATATCTACGCCCGGCCCAATCAGTATTTTTTCCTGGAACAGGACCGCTTCAAGGCGAGCTGGGAGATAGGGCTCGCACTCCGGTGGAGCCTTTTCGAGGGCGGAAGCCGTATTGCGCAAACCAACCGGGCCCGGACCCGGCTCAAAATTGCCGAAGAGCGCCTCACCGATATCCGCGAGCAGGTGAGCGTGGAAATGATCCGCCAGCACCTTGAACTACAGCGTGCCGCCGAAGCCATCCGTGTTGCCGGAGAGAACATCGGCGGTACCGAAGAGGCCCTGCGCATGGCCCGGAAACAGTATGAAGAAGGCGTTGCCCTGTCAACACACGTACTCGATGCCGAATACGCACTCCGTGCTGCCCGTGCCAGGCAGGTGAGGGCCGTTGCCGAGTACGCCATTGCACGTGCCGCCATGCTGAATGTACTGGGAAAGGTCTGGGAGTGATTATGGAACCTGAAATCGTTTTTCAGACAAAAGGCCTCACCAAAGTCTACCACATGGGCGAAGTGGATGTACACGCCCTTCGTGGCATCGACCTCGACCTGTACGCCGGCGAACTTGTGGTATTTCTCGGGGCCTCCGGCAGCGGAAAATCGACACTGGTCAATATTCTCGGCGGCCTCGATACCGCAACCGGCGGTCAGGTTTACTACCGGGGCAAAGATCTTACCAAAGCCAGCGACCATGAACTCACTGAATACCGCCGGCATTTCGTTGGCTTCGTTTTTCAGTTCTATAACCTGATTCCAAGCCTTACTGCCCGAGAGAATGTTGCCATTGTCACCGAGATCGCCCGCGACCCGATCACACCCGAAGAAGCCCTTGAACTGGTCGGGCTCGGCGACCGGAAAGACCATTTCCCGGCCCAGCTTTCGGGAGGCGAACAGCAGCGAGTGGCCATCGCCCGGGCTATCGCGAAGCAGCCGTCGGTTCTGCTGTGCGACGAACCCACCGGAGCACTGGATTCCAAAACGGGCATTATCGTTCTGGAGGCGCTGGAACGGGTAAACCGTGAACTGGGCACCACCACGGTTATCATCACCCACAACGTGGTGCAGGCCGAAATGGCAAAACGGGTAATCATGCTCAGCGACGGTCAGATCACCGAGATCAGGGAAAATGAGCAGGTAAAAACCCCGAAGGAGCTGTCATGGTAAGATTGGGAATGCAGCCACTGACGGGGCCGCGAATTTTAGGATGTAACAGGATTTGGGAGATAGTGAGTTTCGAATCAACGAAGTATGGAACAGGTGAACATTTGAACCGCGAAGTGGTGGGTGATGATATCGCAGGTAGCGTGTATTCCGGTCATTCAAATATGCGGGATTCGTTGTATCGGACACTGTTATGAAAGCCATTGACCTCAAAATATTCCGAGATCTGCGCACCCTCCGGGGCCAGGCGATCGCCATTATTTTCGTGATCATGGCCGGTGTTGGCACCTATGTGGGGATGAAGAGCGTATTTGACACTCTGCAGGGCACGCTCGACACGTACTACCGTGAATACCGTTTTGCTGAAGTGTTTGCACCCGTACGGCGTGCCCCGGAAAACCTCAGCCAGCGCCTGAACCTCATACCGGGAATCAGCCAGCTCGAAACCCGCGTATCCGCCGGGGTGAACCTTGAGATTGAAGGCTTTGAGGATGCCGTCTCTGGTTTGATTGTCTCGATTCCGGAAGACAGTCAGCCGGAGCTGAACCGCCTTTTTCTGAGAAGCGGGCGCCTTATAAGTCCGGGACATGAAAACGAGGTGATTCTGAACGAGATATTCGCCGGGGCCCACGACCTTTCTCCCGGCGACGAAATCACGGCGATCATTAACGGGCACCGACGGGTACTAACTATCGTCGGCATTGCGCTGTCGCCCGAATTCCTCTTTATGACCGGGCCGGGCACCCTCTTCCCGGATCCCGAACGCTACGGGACGATGTGGATGGGGCGTGAAGCCCTGGCATCCGCTTACGATATGCAGGGTGCTTTCAATCACATATCTTTTACCCTGGCACCCGGTGCGGTAACCGATAACGTTATCGAACGGATCGACCAGCTGCTGAGGCCCTATGGCGGATCCGGTGCTTATGCACGAAAGGACCAGCAATCACATACCATGATCAGCGAGGAGTTCAATCAGCTCCGGAATATGTCGTCCACATTGCCTGTGATATTCCTGGCGGTTGCGGCATTTCTGCTGAACATTGTGATTTCCCGGCTCATTAACCTTCAGCGTGAACAGATTGCCATCCTCAAAGCCTTCGGTTACAGCAATGTGGATATCGGTCTGCACTATATGAAACTGGTGCTGGTCATTGCTGTTTCCGGCGCTGCAGCGGGTACCCTGCTGGGTATCTGGATAGGCAACAGTATGGCGGATCTGTATCTCGAATACTTCCGCTTCCCCTATCTGGAATATACCTTGCGGCCGGTGGTCTTTCTATCGGCTGTAGGGCTGACGACCGGAGCTGCACTGGCGGGCGTTGTTTTCTCACTGCGGCGGGCCGTAAAACTGGCCCCGGCCGAAGCCATGCGGCCCGAGCCCCCGGCACTCTTCAGGCAAACCATCCCCGAACGACTGGGATTGCAGCGGTTCCTCGATCAGCCTACGAGGATCATCCTGCGGAATCTTGAAAGGCAGCCGGTTAAAGCCCTGCTTACCATTGTGGGCATTTCCAGCTCGTGTGCCATCCTGATCATGGGTCTGGTCTGGGAGGATATCATCGACTACATCATCTATGCGCAATACAGTGTTGCGCAGCGTGAAGATGTTACCGTAACCTTTATTGAACCTACATCCACCTTTGCCGCCTATGAACTGGCCGCAATCCCAGGGGTTCATCATGTCGAGGCCTTCCGGTTTGTGCCGGTGAAGCTCCGGAACAGCCATCGCCAGTACGATACAGCGATCGAAGGCATCCCCGAAAACGCCTATCTGAAACGCAGCATCGACAAGGAACTGAATCCGGTCACCATACCGCCTGAAGGCCTTGTACTCACCGAAAGGCTGGCTGATATCATGGGCGTACAAGTGGGTGAAGAAATCACCATTGAGGTACTCGAGGGCAGCCGGCGGACCCGCAGCGTAGTTGTGGCCGGCGTATCCCAGCAGTATATCGGCGTGAGTTCTTACATGAACCTGGATGCCCTGAACCGCCTTACCGGCGATGGGAGCGCCATTTCGGGAGCATTTCTGATGGTTGATGAGCACTATATGCATGATCTTACCCAAACACTGCGCGACCGGCCCAGGGTGGCCGGCATGGTATCGCAGGAAAGATCGATAAAGTCGTACATGGATTCAGCCGCCGGGGTTATGCTGGTATATACCTTCATCCTCAGCCTTTTCGCCGGGGTGATCGCCTTCGGTGTGGTCTACAACAGCGCACGCATATCACTTTCCGAACGCAGCAGAGAGCTCGCCAGTCTGCGGGTGCTGGGTTTTACCCGGGGCGAGATATCCTACATTCTGCTCGGCGAACTCGCCCTGCTGGTAATGCTCGCCATACCCCTGGGATTCATACTGGGAGTACTGGCATCCATCGGAACCATGGAGGCACTGCAAACCGACATGTACCAGTTTCCTGTGGTTTTCAGCAGAAAAACGTTTGCACTTACAGCCGTGGTTGTGATTGCCGCAGCGATCCTGTCATCCCTGCTTCTACGAAGGAAAATCAATAAACTGGATTTGGTGAAAGTCCTGAAAACAAGAGAATAGATGGAAAAAAACAGACGTAAAATCATTATCCGGATCACCCTGGGCCTGCTGTTCATTGCTGCCATCGTGTATGGATTCTGGCCGCAGGCCATTCCCGTTCAGACGGCGACGGTTGAGCGGGGTCCGCTTCAGGTTATTGTTGAGGAGGAGGGGGAAACCCGTGTAACCGAGCGGTTCATCATCACATCGCCCCTGACGGCGCATGTACGCCGCATTGACCTGAAAGCCGGGGATTTGGTGGAACAGGGCCAGGCGCTGGCCCGGCTCGACCCGCCACAGCCGGTCATACTGGATGCACGAACCCACGCCGGTGCCAGTGCCAGGGTTGAATCTGCCGAAGCCATGCTTGAGCAGGCCGAAACGGCTGCAAACCGGGCCCTTAACGAACGCGACCGTATCGCGCGGCTGGCAGAGGGCGGATCCGCCACCCAACAGGCCCTCGATATGGCCATGGCGGATGCCAGTCAGGCCATTGCTGCACGAAACACGGCACAGGCCGAGCTTGCGGCCGCAAGGGCTGCCATTGGACAGGGAACGGCTTCCTCATCCTCCGGCGAAACAGTACGTTCACCCGTTTCAGGACGCATTCTGACCGTTCACCGCCAGAGCGAAGGGCACATCAATCCCGGCGAGCCGATCATGGAAATCGGCGATACCGGCAACCTTGAAATCCGTGTGGAGATCCGGTCGCAGGATGCCGTCCGCATACAGCCCGGCACCCGTGTGATCATCGACCAGTGGGGCGGCGATCATGAACTCGAAGCCGTGGTAAGGCGGGTGGAACCCCAGGGGTTCACCGTCATATCGGCACTCGGCGTGGAAGAAAAAAGAGTGCTGGTCATTTCCGATTTTGTAGCACCGGCCGAAGAACGGGAATCGCTCGGTTCCGGGTTCCGGGTACTGGCCCGGTTTGTAATCTGGGAAGATGAGGATGTGCTTCAGGTACCCACCGGCGCCCTCTTCCGCACCGGAAACGGATGGGGCGTCTTTACCGCCGAAAACGGAACGGCCGTCAAGAAAGAGGTAACGCTCGGTCACCGGGCCGGACTTGCCGCACAGGTCATTTCGGGCCTGTCGGAGGGCGATATCGTAATAATTCATCCCGACAATGCCATTGCAGACGGCGTTCGGATACGTACGGATTGAAAGTGATTTTTTCGAACTTATGCGAACTTATACGGACTCATACAGACTGATATGGACTATCGCGACTTATGCGGACTGCTGCGGAATAATGCGGAATAATGCGACTTTATACGATCTTATGCGAACTGCTGCCGAATAACGCTATGACACACCCTGACACATCAAAATATTTCCTGACACAAACAGATACAGCATGACTACCAATGAAATCTTCCCAAAACACTTCGCGGTTCAACTGTTCACTTGTTCACCTGTTCACTTGTTCACAAGAATAGTATTGCCCCTAATCCTCTTCAGTATTCTGATCACCTCACCGGGTTTAACTGCGTCTGCCCAGACACCCGACCGCGTGCCCGACCCTGATCCCCACCGGTTCCCGCAGGAGATTGCCGCATTTGAAAACTGGGATGCCAGAAATTCAACTCCGGGAAACGCCATCCTTTTTGTGGGCAGCTCCAGCATCCGCCTGTGGAAAACCGCGGAGGCCTTTCCCGCGTACCCTGTAATAAACCGGGGATTCGGCGGATCGCACATCCCCGACATGATCTACCACTACGACCGGGTGATCGGCCGGCACGATCCTGCACTGATCGTCTTCTACTCAGGCGAAAACGATGTGGCAAGCGGTGTGCCCCTCGAGCAGGTTTTCGATGACTATACCCGCCTTTCCGGCCGCATCCTCAATGATTTCCCGGATGCAGAGCTTCTCTACATCAGCATCAAACCAAGCAACAGCAGGATTCAGCACTCCGCGAATTTTTCGGCGTTCAACCGCATGGTTGAGAACTTCAACCGCGGCAACCACCGGCTGCACTACATCGACATGGCCACAGCCCTGACCAGCGACGGGATGTTGCCCGATGACGCTTTTTTCGTGTCGGACCAGCTTCATCTGAACGAATCAGGCTATGAGGCCTGGAACCGGCTGCTGCGCCCTGTGCTGAAGCAGCTTTATACAAAAACCATTGACATAAGTGACCCCTGACTTCGGGTAAGCAGGTGATATGAGGCAGACCAATAAGGATGTACTGATTGTTGGAGTGGCCCTGTTCGCCATGTTCTTCGGGGCCGGGAACCTGATATTCCCGCCCTACATGGGTTTGCTTGCCGGTACCAACTGGCAGTGGGCCCTGATTGGTTTTCTCGCTACGGGCATCGGGCTGCCGTTGCTGGGCATTGTGGCTGCCGCCAGGGCTGGAGGTACCGTTGAGGATATGGGCCGCAGGGTCGGACCCCGGTTCGGGCGGCTGCTGGGTATCATGATCATACTGGCCATCGGCCCTCTTCTGGCCATACCGCGGACCGGTGCCACGGCCTTTGAACTGGGTATACGCCCGTCGATGCCCGGCTTTTCAACAGTTCTGTTCTCCATAATCTTTTTTTCCGTTACACTCTGGTTCGCCCTGAACCGGTCGGCCGTGGTTGACAAGATCGGCAAATTTCTAACCCCTTTTCTGATCCTCACCCTGGCTTGGATTATCCTGAGAGGCGTTTTCTATCCGCTGGGTACCATCGCTGAAACGGACCTGACCGGGGTGGCAGGGCGCGGGTTCAGGGAGGGCTACCAGACCATGGATGCGCTGGCTTCCCTTGTTTTCGCACAGATTGTGATTGGTACCCTGATATTGAAGGGCTACGATAATGTGAAAGACCAGGTAAAGATGGCCTCGGCAGCGGGAGGTATCGCAGCCCTTGGCCTGGGCGTTGTATACGGCGGGCTGATGTACCTGGGTGCCACTGCCAGCTCAGCCTTCCCACCGTCTGTTGAACGTACCAACCTGCTGATTGCCATCGCCGGCGGACTGATGGGCGACAGCGGCAAAATAGTGCTCGGACTGGCCGTAAGCCTGGCCTGTCTCACCACTGCCATCGGGCTTACTGCCACGGTGGCCGACTATTTCAGCAACATGTCGGACAACCGGGCGGGGTACAAGCTGATTGCAGTGGCCACAGTGGTCTTCAGCGGCGTATTTGCGACAGTGGGTGTAACCACTATCGTGAATGTGGCCTTTCCGCTGCTCATCACCGTTTACCCGGTTGCCATCGCCCTGATCGTGCTCACCCTGATCGGCGGCACCATTGCACACCGCGCCGTTTATACCGGGGCCGTAACCGGGGGCCTGCTCATCAGCATTCCGGAGGCCCTTACCGCAGCAGGAATGCCCGTGGGATTCCTCAACCTGCTTGTGAAAAAAATCCCCTTTGCCGGTGCAGGATTCGCCTGGATCATCCCGGTAATTGCCGGTACGCTGATCGGGTTAATTGTTGCCCGGTTCCAAAGTAAGCAGGAAAATGTTCCTCCGGCATCAATCAACCGTTAATATCAACCATCTTTACAACTATTAGCAACATCTGTCCACATCAACTAATCACAGTAACCATTCGCACAAACCTGCAATATCAATCGGCTTTATCAAACGGCAGAATCAACCTTGCTTTTACACCTGGTGATTTAATCCGCAGTGCTGTTGAAATTTTCATCGAACCGTGAAACGGCGAATGTTCAGATTATTTTGAGAGAATACCTATTTTCCGGCGCATGATTCCACAGTGTGCTGCACTGGCGGGTTCGAATGGACCTGCATCAGTGAGACCTGCATCAGTGAAAAGTCCCATACCCCAGCCCTGCTTCATTAATGCCGTGCTGTGAGACTCCATCAATTCAACACACCCATATGACCCACCCAAAGGCCGATATAGCACTGCTCACCGACCACCGGTATGCCGCGAAAACCGCATCCAGAGATGACTGGTACCTCGGTAACATCCTCCGTGACGACGGTCTGCTGCAGAAAGCGCTCGAAGAACGCGCCCTGACATCGGTCCGCATCGACTGGGCCAGCCCCGATGTAGACTGGTCGGCATTCCGGTGTGCCGTGTTCCGCACCACGTGGGACTATTTTGAACGGATTTCGGAGTTTACTGCCTGGCTGAACCGCATCGAACCGCAGGTCAGGCTGTGCAACGAGGCTGCGATCATCTGGTGGAATCTGGACAAGCACTATCTCGCCGACCTTGAATCGCGGGGCGTACCAGTGGTGGCTACCCGGTTTATCGAACCCGGAACAGCCGTTAGCCTGACCGGCCTGCTCGAAGAGACCGGCTGGGATGAAGCCGTACTCAAGCCCTGTGTATCGGGTGGGGCGCGGCATACCTACCGGCTAAACCGAGCAAGTGCCGGTGAGCTTCAGACTGCCGTTCAGCCGCTGCTGGCCGTTGAGTCGTTCCTGTTGCAGCCGTTCATCAACGATGTGGTGATCACCGGGGAGGACTCGCTGATTGTCATCGACGGGCAGTACACCCACGCCATCCGGAAAGTGGCCAAACCCGGTGATTTCCGCGTTCAGGACGACCACGGGGGCACCGTGCACGACTGCCGGCCCGAACCGGAACAGATCAGGCTGGCCGAACAGGCCATGGCAGCATGCAACCCCGTGCCTGCCTACGGACGTGTTGATATGGTCCGCGATAATACAGGGAGGTGGTCGGTAATCGAGCTCGAGCTCATCGAGCCGGAACTGTGGCTGCGGAACCATCCGCCGGCCGCAACGCATTTGGCAGAAGCCATCGCACGGGTTGCCGGAGCTTGAGATATTGATTTTGCAGGACCGACGCGCGGTTTGACGGAGCCTGAGATATTGATTTTACCGGGGCTATCGCACAGATTGCCGGCGGTTGAGTTACTGACCTGAATTTTGCACCCCCAAACTTCCGGTACCTGACAGTAACCTCCGTGTAGCCATAAAAACATTCTGTAGTCCATTAAAATAGATGACACGGATGTCAGAATCCTGTATTTTGACCGGAGTGATAACGTTAACACTGTTCCGGATTTCTCACATCAGGACCTTGCGGCTGATGGATCGGCTCTTGATCTGGTAAAGTGTCTATCTATATACATCCAGTCCTATTACTATGGAAAATGCACTAAAAGCTATAAAAACCTCCGGTTTTACCCTTCTGATGATACTCCTTGCTGCCACCACTGTTTACGGGCAACGCACACAACTTGAATATGCACCGGCACCTGTTGCCAATCCGCTCAAGGGGCTGGTTCCTTATGCGGGTGTGGGCGACGATGTTTTTCCGCACACCATGGAATTCAGTTATTTCCGCCTCAGTGATGTGATGACCGGTTACGACAGCTACAACTGGCAGCCCCTCGAAGAACTGCTCGATGCCGTGTCAGGCAGAGGACGTCAGGCGATTTTCCGCATCCACCTGGAATGGCCGAACAGAACGGACCTGATTCCCGGTTTTCTGCTCGACGACGGGCTGAAAGTTTTCAAATATCTGAATACGAATACGCAGCCGCATCCGCCGTCGGATGTCGAAACCCCCGACTACGAGGATGTGAACCTACGGCGGGCGCTGACCAATCTCATTGCCGCACTTGGCCAACGGTACGATGGCGATCCCCGGATTGGGTTTATCACAGCCGGGCTGCTCGGCACCTGGGGTGAATGGCACACCTACCCGAGGGATGACCTGTTTGCTTCAAAAACCGTACAGGCCGAGATCATGGACGCTTACGAAGCCGCATTCAATATCACGCCCGTCCTGTTGCGCTATCCCGCCGGCGAAGATGACCCTGTTTATGTTTCAAACGCAGACCGGCCGTTTGGTTACCACGACGACTCCTTTGGCTGGGCCACCATACCCACCAGCGATCAGGGCCAGGAGTGGTATTACATGAACCTGCTGGCCGAAGCCGGTCCCGCTGCCCTCGAAAAATGGAAGAAACAACCCATAGGTGGTGAAATACGTCCCGAAGCATGGGGTAAAATTTTCGACCCCGCTCCGCAGGACACCAACATCCAGGATTTTGGGAAATCTGTGGATCAGACACACGTAAGCTGGCTCATGGATTCCGGCATGTTCCGGGAAATCCCGGGCGAAGAAAGAATGAATCGGGCCCTGGCCGAAGTACGGCGGATGGGGTATGAATTCCACATCCCTGCGGTAACAACCGGGGATGCTGGCAATAATGTACTGTCGGTACAGATCGAACTTGAAAACCGCGGAGTGGCCCCGTTTTATTACGATTGGAAGGGTGAATACGGACTGATTGCGGATGGCCGTTTGATAAAAACCTTCCCCGCAGCGGGTACACTCACGGGGCTTTTGCCCGGCGACAACCCCCGTATATGGGCGGAAGAACTTGATGTATCGGATGTATCAGCAGGCGATTACATACTGGCTGTGAGGGTTCCGAACCCCTTGCCCGCAGGGCTGCCAGTCCGGTTCGCCAATGCGGCACAGGATCGGGATGTGCCGGGCTGGCTTTCGCTAACCCGGGTGACTATCAGGGATTAAACACTATCAACATCCGCCTTTTTTACGTGGCTGAACGGCGTGCAGGATATTCTGTGCCCAACTGATATCCGTAAAAGTGTATCAGGATCATAGAAACCGGTTATATCTGGCTCAATCACAGGCGGCTTAACCGGGATAAACCGGTTATAAGGTTGAACGATATTCCCGGTCGCCAACAGGTAAAGTGGGAATGGTGAATCCACAACCCGGGCACAACTCAAGCGATTTATGGTTATCTTGGCCGGTAAATTGTTCTATCCGGTGGTTTGCCGGGCAGCCTCAACCGGTGCCCCGCCACATTCCCACAACTAACCAGCTACCATTTTTCAAATGTCTGATATTTCCCCCGAAGAGCGTACATCCAAAAATTTCCTGGAAGAGATCGTCGAAAAAGACCTCACTGAAGGTCGCTATACCTCCATTCTGACCCGTTTCCCGCCCGAACCGAACGGCTATCTGCATATCGGCCACGCCAAGTCGATCAGCGTCAATTTCGGGCTGGCAGAATCCTACGGCGGCGCCACCAATCTGCGTTTCGACGATACCAACCCCTTAACCGAGTCGGTCGAATACGTCGAAAACATCAAGCGGGATGTGCATTGGCTCGGGTATCAGTGGAAAAAAGAACTGTATGCCAGCGACTATTTCGAAACGCTGTTCGGTTTTGCCGTTCAGCTGATCCGCGACGGCCTGGCGTATGTGGATGATTCCACATCCGAGGAAATTGCCGCACTGAAGGGCACCCCGACCAGTCCGGGAATCGACAGTCCCTACCGTAGCCGCACCCCGGAAGAGAACGAAGACCTGTTCCGTAAAATGCGGGATGGAGCGTTTCCCGACGGCTCCCGGACTCTCCGTGCAAAAATCGACATGGCCTCGCCGAACATGCTTATGCGCGACCCGGTGATCTACCGCATCAAACATGCGCATCACCACCGTACCGGCGACGCCTGGTGCATCTACCCGACCTACGATTTCGCTCACGGACAAAGCGACGCCATCGAGAAGATCACCCATTCCATCTGCACCCTCGAATTTCTGTCGCACCGCGAGCTGTACGACTGGTTCATCGAAAAACTGGGCCTGTTCCCCTCCAGGCAGTATGAATTCGCCCGCCTCAACCTTTCGTACACCATCATGAGCAAGCGAAAACTGCTGCAGCTCGTTACCGAGGGCCATGTGGACGGATGGGATGATCCGCGGATGCCGACCATCTCCGGTCTCCGCCGCCGCGGCTACACGCCGGTTGCCATCCGCGATTTCTGCGCCCGGATCGGTGTGGCCAAACGCGACAACCTGATCGACATGTCGCTGCTCGAATTCTGCGCCCGCGAAAACCTGAACAAGATTTCTCTCCGCCGCATGGTGGTGCTCGACCCCGTTAAAGTGGTCATAACCAACTGGCCGGATGGCAAGGTCGAGATGCTAGAAAGTGAAAACAATCCTGAAGACCCCGGCACCGGGTTCCGCGAGATCCCTTTCGGGGGCGAACTGTACATTGAGCGGGATGATTTCATGGAAGTCGCTCCCAAAAAATTCTTCCGCCTTTCGCCCGGCAACAGCGTGCGCCTGAAGAGTGCCTACATCATAACCTGCGACGATTTCTCAAAGGATGAGGATGGCAACATCACCGAAATCCGCTGCACCTATTATCCCGACAGCCGAAGCGGCAGCGATACGTCGGGCATCAAAGCCAAGGGAACCCTGCACTGGGTGAGCGTACCCCATGCAGTGAATGTGGAAGTGCGCCAGTACGACCGGCTGTTCCGGGTTATGGACCCGTCCGATGAAGAGGGCCATTTCCTGGACTACATCAATCCGGAAAGTCTTACGGTTATTGATAACGCCATGGCCGAACCGGCCCTTGCAGATGATGCACGGGAATCGTCTGATGATACGGGCAGCATCAGCGACGGAACCGGACCCCACTACCAGTTCATGCGGAAAGGGTACTACTTCCCGGACAAGTCATCACAACCCGGCAAGCTTGTATACAACCAGACCGTGGCACTGCGGGATACCTGGGCGAAGGTGAACAAGTGAGAACCATTCTTGCGAAAGCTGTTTTAACAGTGTAGTCATTCCCGCGACCGCTTCACTCCTCGAATACGAGGGCATCCGGGTCGGCACCAAGATCTTTCAGATACTCCATTATCGCTTCATTAAACGGCTTGGGCCCGCAAACATAGAATGCCTGGCCGAAATCATCAATCGTTGATTCCAGAAACTCCTTGTCGATAAACCCGTCGAGAAAGATATGTTCATTGGTCGGCTCATCGGTTATCACATTGATTAACCGGTCTCCCAGAATGGTTTCAAACTCTTCTTTCAGAATAATATCTTTCTCCGTTTTACTGGAAAAAATGAGCGTGTTCCTGCCAATCTTTCCTTTTTTGTGGAGATCACGAAATATGGCAATGAAAGGTGTTACCCCGGCACCACCGGCCAGAAAGACCCCGGGCTCTTTATATTCAATGGCCCCCACGGATCATCAATGATCAGGCTGTCTCCGGTTTTTCAAACCTGATCTGTTTCACATCGTGCGTGACGTTTTGAATATCTGTGATTTTAAGTGTATGTGACATTTTTGTCTCCCCGTTAATTCTTATTTACTTAAATAAAATTTACATAAATAAAACAAGGAGGTACATCAATTCATTCAGACTATTACAGAAATCAGCGGTTTCCATTTGCTGGCAGAAAATCCGATATCCGGGCACACTAAATAAAAAAAGCCTTGCAACCCAATGAGTTACAAGGCCTTTGGTGCCGAAGGCGGGACTCGAACCCGCACGGGATTGCTCCCACACGCCCCTGAAACGTGCGCGTCTACCAATTCCACCACTTCGGCGTGGTTGTTTGCAGACAGGGCCTGCTTCGACTCCGGTACGACCCGTTCAGGTTCAGGTCAGATCGCAGCTGAATGCTGATCCGCTATCGTCACAGGCATTAGTACCGGCATTGGCATTGACCAAACTGTCAGCTGCCTGAAGCTGTACCACCGTACCGCATCGAGCCTCAAATATACGAAGTGATTGCGGTGCTTTACAAGATGGGCGGTAATATTTCTGCTACCGATATCCCTTTACCAGATCACTTTGGCAGATGTCCGGGCAGGTCGAAGCGCACCCACATCCGGAAACCCATCAGCAGAAATGGTCATGAATGTGTTTCAGCATGGCCTGGTAGTCATCGGTCATCTCCACATTTCTGCGAAGCATCATCTTCGTGGCGGCTTCCACAGCCTTGTCGAAACGGTAGGGTTCGGTATTGTCCTGGCCCACCCACTGGAAAGATTTGACCAGCCTTGGTGTAAAATGGCTCCCGAAAAGATTGGTCGATACCCCGATCAGCGATCCGGCGGTCAGCATGCAGTTTATGGCTGTCATGCAATGGTCGCCCATGATCACACCCATAAACTGCAGGCCGGTGTCGACGGTTTCACCACTCTGATAGTCGTTCACCTTGATCAGGCTGTAATTGTTTTTCAGGTTTGAGCTGTTGGTGTCTGCCCCGATGTTGCACCAGCGGCCGATCACCGAGTTGCCGAGATACCCGTCGTGGGCTTTGTTCGAATAGCTGAACATCACCACATTGTTAATTTCGCCGCCCACCTTGCAGTAGGGACCGATGGTGGTATCGCCATAGATCCGGCTTCCCATTTTTACCGTGGCGTTGTCGCAGATGGCCGCCGGTCCGCGGATAACGGACCCAGCCATGATGTACGCATTTTTCCCGATATAGACCGGTCCCTCGCTCGAAATGATGACTACCCCGGGCTCAATGATGGATGAATCCTCAAGAAAAACCTGGTCAGGACGGTCGGCAACCACGCCAACCGGCAATTTTTCGGGGCGGCTGTAGATACCGTGCAGATCAAGGTCGAATACGATCTGGTCCCCGTTCATTTTGAACACATCCCATGTATTTACAATAATATGGGGATTTTCAATCTCTGTCATGGTGATGCCGCCGAAATCGGGCTTGCCCGCTTCGAACCACTCCCTGCTCTTCATCCCGTCCTGCAGGCACAGAAGAGGTACTCCATTATACTGCAACCCCTGGCCGATTTTTAAATCGCTGATGTGATGCCGCAGATCAAAATCGGGAAGCAGGCGGCTGTTGATCCACAGGCATGGTTCATCGGTAAGCTCATCGACCCTGTACTGGGCCGCCAGATATCCCGGCACCAGGCGGCTCATCTGCTGTGGCTGCAGCAATCGCTGCCATTTCTCGTGGATGCGGTAAATACCTACCCGGAAAAAATCGGCTGGCCGCGTCAGTGTTAGCGGAAACAGCCTGATTGTACCCTTATCATAAAAAAAACTAATCTGCATTTGAGAAACCCTGTGCTGAATGAGTAGTAAAAGCCTGAGTACCTAAACTCCTTACGGAACATATAACTGTAAAAAATGATATGTGTTCTTGATAAAATGATATGTTTTCATATCAAACTCTTTAATAAATTACTTTACTGCTTTTACGTATATAACAACCTGTAAAATAGGGGAAAGAGACAAGCACTATCTATGCCAGTTATTCAGTGCTTTAAAACAGGATCCGGAACTGCTCGAGAGTGTATTCATCAAAGTTAACCAATAGTTGATCAGTTTATGTGTGGAATAGTGGGATATATCGGGCACCGTGAGGCCTCCGACGTAATTATAAAAGGTCTGAAACGGCTTGAATACCGTGGCTACGATTCAGCGGGCATCGCGATCAGCAACGGTGAACTGCAGATCAGCAAAGGCAGGGGAAAGGTCGCCATTCTTGAAACAAACCTGCTTGCCAAGCCGATCAAGGGCACCCTCGGCATCGGGCACACCCGCTGGGCAACCCACGGCGAGCCGAACGATGTGAATGCTCACCCTCACACCGGTAATACACGGAAATTCGCCATTGTACACAACGGCATCATCGAAAATTATGACGTGCTGAAGCAGGAGCTTCAGAAAAACGGATGTACATTTGTTGGTGAAACCGACACTGAAGTGCTCGCACACCTGATCGAGGAGGTACAGCGGGTAACGAAGACCGATTTTGAAACCTCCGTTCAAATCGCCCTGAAGCAGGTGGTGGGTACCTACGGACTGGCCATCGTGAACCACGACGAGCCCGACAAACTGATCATCGCCCGGAAAGGCTCGCCCCTGCTCCTTGGAATCGGCGACGGCGAAACCTTCGTGGCATCGGATGCATCCCCGATCATCGAATACACAAACAAAGTGGTTTATCTCGATGATGATGAGATGGCTGTGATTACCCGAAACGGGTATGAAGTGAAAACCATCCGGAATGTGAAAATCACCAAGGAGATCCACGAGCTGGAGATGAGCATTGAGCAGATCGAGAAGGGCGGATATCCCCATTTTATGCTCAAGGAGATCCACGAACAGGTCGACACCATATCCGACTGCATGCGCGGGCGCCTGCTGGTTAACGACAACGACATCAAGCTGGGCGGAATCGAACCGGTGCTCGACAAGCTGATAAACGCCCGGCGGATCCTGATCGCCGCCTGTGGTACGAGCTGGCATTCGGGACTGGTGGGAGAATACCTGTTTGAATACCTGGCCAAAATGCCTGTCGAGGTTGAATACGCCTCCGAATTCCGCTACCGCGATCCGCTGATCGACGACAAGGATGTACTGATTGTGCTTTCACAGAGTGGTGAAACGGCCGACACCCTGGCCGCCCTCAGGGAAGCCAAAGAACGCGGGGCAACCGTTATCGGTATCTGCAACGTGGTGGGATCGACCATCGCCCGCGAGACCGATGCCGGCGTGTACATCCATGCCGGGCCCGAAATCGGGGTGGCATCCACCAAAGCATTTACCGCTCAGGTTACGGTGCTGGCCATGATGGCCATGAAACTGGGCAAGATGCGCGGCGTGCTAAGCGACGAAAAATTCCGCGAGCTGGCTGTAGAGCTGAGCAAAATCCCGGCTAAAGTGGAAGAGATCCTGCAGGAAGCAGACAAGATCGAAGAAATCGCCAAAATGTTTACCTATGCCCCGAACTTCCTCTACCTTGGACGCAGCTACAACTTCCCGGTCGCCCTTGAGGGGGCACTGAAACTGAAGGAAATTTCCTATATCCACGCCGAGGGATATCCTGCTGCCGAGATGAAACACGGGCCGATCGCCCTGATCGACGAGCAGATGCCCGTTGTTGTACTTGCAGTGACCAACCACGTGAACGAGAAGATGATCAGTAACATCGAGGAGGTGAGGGCACGCAAGGGCCGGATCCTTTCAGTGACCAACGAACGGAATACCGATGTGATCCGCCTGTCGGAGTTTGCGATCACCATCCCTGAAACGCACGACTGCCTCACGCCCCTGCTCACAGTCATCCCGCTGCAACTGCTCAGCTATTATATCGCTGTTAACCGGAAGTGCCATGTTGATCAACCGAGAAACCTGGCCAAAAGTGTGACGGTGGAATAATAGTTGTGGTGAAAGGCCACGCTACCGGTGATAAGTTATCAAACGTCATGCTGAGCGCAGGCCGGAGCGCAAGATCCACAACCTTCCGGTCTTTTACCATTCTTTCTATGGATTAATCACATTTTTGGTTTAAATTTGAGCCCGTAGTATGTCCGGCAGGAAGCCGGATTATCACAGATTATTACCCGCAATCCAACCGGTTTTTTCGCATGAACATCCATGAATACCAGGCAAAAGAGATCCTCAAACAATATGGCGTAGCCGTACCCGCCGGAATCGCCGTTTTTACGGTTGATGAGGCCGTAAAGGCCGCAGAAAAGCTCAAGGCCGACGGGGCCGGGCTGTTTGTGGTCAAAGCGCAGATCCATGCCGGCGGACGGGGAAAAGGACGGACCAAAAAGAGCAATGCCAAGGGTGTGATCCTGGCCAGATCTGTTGATGAAGTTAAACAGGCCGCCGAATCACTTCTCGGTGATGTACTTGTAACCATACAGACCGGCGAAGAAGGCAAGCTGGTGCAGCGCCTGTACATTACCGACGGTGTGGATATCGAAAAAGAATTTTATGTGGGTGTGACCCTCGACCGGGCCAAAGGCCAGAATGTGATCATGGTTTCAACCGAAGGCGGTGTCGAGATTGAGAAAGTAGCCGAAGAGACTCCCGAAAAAATTGTGAAGGAGTGGGTAATCCCCGGTCAGGCAATACAGCCAAACCAGGCCCGCAGGCTCGCATTTGCCCTCGGCCTGAGCGGCGACCAGTTCAAAAAAGGTGTGAAATTCATCCAGGCTCTCTACAAGGCGTTCGATGCCACCGATGCATCCATCTTCGAAATCAACCCGCTGGTGGTTACCAAAGACGGGGATGTATCGGCCCTCGATGCCAAAATCAATTTCGACGACAACGCGCTGTACCGCCATCCCGATCTCGCCGAATTCCGTGATGAGACCGAGGAAAATCCCCTCGAACTCGAGGCCGGCAAATTCAACCTGAACTACATCAAGCTCGACGGGAATGTGGGTTGTATGGTGAACGGAGCCGGTCTGGCCATGGCTACGATGGACATCATTAAACTCGCCGGCGGTCAGCCAGCCAACTTCCTGGACGTAGGCGGAGGGGCCAATGTGGAAACTGTAAAGAACGGCTTCAATATCATCCTGAAAGATCCGCACGTGAAAGCCATCCTTATCAACATTTTCGGCGGAATCGTTCGCTGCGACCGCGTGGCCAACGGAATCGTTGAAGCGGTGAAGGATCCCGAAATTCTGGATAAACTGCATGGCATGCCCATTATCGTAAGACTGCAGGGCACCAATGCCGAAGAGGCCAAAGAGATCATCGACAACAGCGGGCTGAACGTGATATCGGCCGTACTTCTTAAAGAGGCCGCCGAAGCCGTCACCAAAGCGATCGCGTAGCTTACAACAACTGATCAAATCAATGCGCCGGATACCGGAAATCCTGTAAACCGGATATCTTCTTCCTTTACTCCACGCCTTCCATCGTCTCCCTGATCAGCATATCGACCACCGCTTTCAGGTCGCTGGTCTTTTGATATACGGCCAGCTGCCGGTCGGCGGATGTGCCCTCACTCAGGATGTTATGCACATACGATACCTCCTCGCGAACACCGAGGTCATCCACCACATCGTCCACAAAGGTGAGCAGTTCGAAGATGAGCTTTTTGGCATCCACCTCACGCTGTTTGCCGAGATCGATCAGCTTGCCGTCGAACCCGTAGCGCACTGCCCGCCATTTGTTTTCCTGGATCAGCTCCTTCCGGTAGAGCCTCCACGACATATTGTTCCGGCGCAGTTTCATAAGCTTGGCCACGAGGGCGATTTTGAGGGCGCAGATGGCGATGGCCTCATCCACCTTTGTGCACACATCGCACACCCGGTACTCGATGGTCGGGAATTTCGGCGACGGACGCACATCCCATCGGATTTTGGTCGGTTCGTCGATGGATCCGGTTCGTATGGAGATGTCAAGGTACTCCTGATAGTCGTTCCATGAACGGAAAACCGGTGGTATGCTTGTGCGGGGCAGGCACTCGAAAATGACGCTGCGGTACGATTTGAGGCCGGTATCCATGCCGCCCCAGAATGGTGAACTCGTCGACAGGCAGAGCAGGTGGGGCAGAAAGTAGCTTATCTGGTTCATCAGATCGATCCGGAGGTCCGGATCCTCTATGCCCACGTGCATGTGCATACCGCAGATCAACAGTTGACGTGCAAGCAGGCGGTTCTCCATTTCGAGACCGCGGTAGCGGGCACGGGCGGTCATATCCTGGTCGGTCCATTTGGAGATTGGGTGGGTACCGGCCGCCACAATGGCCACCCCGTTTTTGCGGGCTATCTCGTTCACTTCCCGCCGTACCGTGGTTATCTGCTCCCTTGCCTCCTGTATGCTGGTACACACCCGCGTACCCACCTCCACCTGGCACTGCATCATCTCCGTGGTGATCTGGTTGCCAAGACGGTCCTGGCCGTCTTTTAACAGGATCTCGACCGACGAGCTGAGTTCACGCGTTTCGGGGTCCACAATCTGGTACTCTTCTTCAATACCAATGGTAAACTGATACGGGGATTTGGCCATAATGCTTTTTTACCTGTTCAATGCCTGGGTTGATGCAGCTAAAAAACGGTAAATCAGCACCATCCGCAATAGGCCACCCTGTTTATGAACCCATTTTCGACAAACTGTTTTCGTTGACCGCACTTCATGATCGCAGGCAGCCATCCTGGTTACTCAACCATTTAAAACAAACAGGTTGCAGCACAGAACAGAAAATCGGCGTACATATTAAGTAACGGGATGATGTACGGTTGTCAGGTTCACCCGGACTTTAACTTCGGGTAATTATACCGACCATCTCGCCCTGAAACTGTTCTTCACCCATCTGATGGCTGATGTCCGCCATTTGTTACCTGTTACATAACGAACCACCCGGCAGTTGCTCTATACCATGTGCTGCTCTTGTATGCATCCTAACGCTATCGCATTGAACGTACCAGCATTCCGATATGATTAACAAGCCGGTATTGAATAATAAACTGAAATCAACGTTCCTGCAATCATGTACAAACCTGCACTGTATCTTCTGATTATAACGCTGTTCCTTATTTCGCAAACAAGTGCACTCAACGCCCGGCAATCCGATCCGAAATTGTCCTGGCGCGGGCAGGACCAGCACAGCTTTTTCTTCAGCCCGTTTTCTTTTCATGGGCTTGCTTCCACCGGCACTTCCGGGGCCATTTCATGGGCGGATGCATCTCCGTTTCTGGTCAGGTCGCTGTTTCCGGCTGTATCAGCCAATGGCAACCGGTTTTTTCTACAGTACAACAACATACCTGAGAAAAAAGTGACCCCGTTGGCATCCTACAGATACGTTACCACCAATTATATGAGCATCATCTATCCACCGTCCGGCCCGGTCCCCCACCAGATGTTTTACAGCGACACATTTCAAGCCGTGAGGCCCACCATCAGCATGGGTTACTTCGGAAATCCCGTGGAGGACAATGAACGCCTGTCGGCAGGTTTCACCCTTGATATAATCCGCTCTGAAGAACCCTATTTCGGACAGCAGTACTATGGATGGTGGTGGCAGCCGATAACCTTTATGCCCGAATTGTCGCAGGATGTATACCCCGGCGATGCCATCAACATGAACATCTTCATGAATACCAACTCCTCCAATCCGGAAATGAACCCGCTCTCCTCCGTTATTACACATCGTGGACTGCGGCCGGAACTTTCCCTGTCGTGGGCCTTTGGCGACCGGTTGCGGGTGGGAACCCGATGGGGTGCGGCCGCATATAGCCTGGATGGCAAGATCAGCGATTACAGAATTATTGATACTCCCAACAACACATCTACAGCCGGAAATGAAGTCCATACCCGCCGGTACCGCCACTTCGACATGGCGGCTGGTTTTGATTTCAGACCATCAGAGATGACCCGTATTCTGTTTACCACCGGTTTTCTAACGGGCAGCAGCGACCGTGACATCGACATTACCTACAACATGATCTCGGGTATGACAACGACAGGGAGCCGTTTCAGCACATCCTCCGTCACAAGACATGTTGGCTACCTGGCCGCAGGTGCAGACCATCGGGTAACCGGTTCGGTTTCAGTATCACTACTGATAACCTGGCAGCGCGGAAACGGAGATCTTGATGAAAATGAACAACTGAACAGCAGTTACTCCACGGGATTTACCTACCCGACCGTTGCAGGATTCCTGAACAGAAGTTCATCCATGCAACAATCCACCGGCGAAATCAACACACGGGAGTTCAGGTCCGGATTCCTTCTCAAACACAACGGGCAATGGTTGCGGCTGTTCACCGGTCTGTGGATTACCGACCACTATGATTCGTTTGAAATACGTTCCGTTTGGAACATGCGTGATACCGGTATTCAGATAACAGAGGAGGGTTACAGCGAGAATATTTCGGTAAGGCAAACCCGTTCAGGCAGGAAGGACCGCTTCGAGACGCTGCGGTATGAGATTCCGGCCGGCGCAGAGATTACCTTGTTCCCGTGGTTCTACCTGAATGCAGCCATAAGCCATACTATCAGGAAATCCGGCAACCCGGGCGAATCACTCTATGCCGGTGAAGGTATGGCCGGCATCATCTTTTTAGGTGCAGGCAGCACGATTGATCCGGCCGGGTATTCAGCTGAGTCCACAAAATACCGAACGGATTATTATTTCGGGCTCACCATAAGGCCTCAGAACAGCATCCGCATCCGGGCCAATTTGCAACCTGTTTACAACCCCCTGGTAGAAAGCCGGTGGATGACCAGCCTTTCGGCAGAGATCGCCTTGTAAAGAGATAAAATCCGGATGGTTACAAAAACTGATCATGACATCTGAATCCGGACCGAGTCCCATAGATATATCAGGTTTTAATAATCGATGATCAGAACTATTTGAAAAATGGTCTATAGCTTACCGGCCGTTGTAAAACTGCTCTAAATCGTATACAACATCACTGCCACAAAATGGCACGCCGTACCTGCAAAAACGAAGATGTGCCAGATAAGATGGGCAAAAGACCGGTGCGGCATCGTAAAGAAAATAACGCCAATCAGATAGGAGGCGCTGCCCGCGGCTATCCAGATGAGCCCGGCAGGCAGCATGGCTTCAATCAACGGCCGGATGGCCACAACGATGAGCATGCCCAGGGCGATGTAGAGCGTTAGCCAGAGCTTCATGTAACGGGTGCCAATCTTTACCTTCAGGATGATGCCGATGATGGCGATTGTCCACACGACCGCGAAAAGCACCCAGCCCGTGGTCCCCTTGAGTACCCCGAGGGTTATCGGCGTGTAGGTACCGGCAATGAGAAGAAAGATGGCACTGTGATCCACAATCTGGAACACCTCTTTCCACTTGCCATGGTTCAGTCCGTGGTACATCGTGGATGAGAGATAGAGCACAATGGCCGTGGCAATGAATACGGATGAACCGAAAATCGCCCAGAAATCACCATGCACCACAGCGTACATGATCAGAAACGGAGCTGCGATAATCGAACAGGCCAGACCAATTCCATGGCTGATGCTGTTGGCAATCTCCTCCCTGGCAGTCTGGTTCCGGTGGGGTTTTAATGTGAATATCATATCAGGTTACTACGAACACTGCCACCATCATATTACGAACACTGTCACCATCGTAGTGCGCAACCCCAATAATGGCACATTCTGCCGGACGACATTGTAACGGCCGTCCTGGTGAACGTTATGTACGCTCTTCACAGACCGCGGTACTGATGTTCATCCCATCAGACCGCAGCCTTTTCTTTCATCATTTCAAGCACGTCAACATAGTGCTGCTCATACATGGCCACGACTTTATCCTGTTCGAAATCCTCGGCCCGCCTGCGGGCATTTGCCGACATCTCGGCGTGCAGTTTTTCGTTGCTCAGCAGCTTGACGGCCGCCTTGCCCATGGCTTTGGTATCACCCAGTTTGCACACATAACCGGTCTCCTGGTGGATGTTCAGGAAAGGGAGCCCGCCCACGTCGGAACTGATAACCGGTACGCTGCAGCTCATTGCCTCAAGGGCGGCCAACCCGAAGGTTTCTGAACCGGACGGCATAAGGAACACATCAGCAATCGACAATACCTCTTCGATCATATCCTGCTTGCCCAGAAACCTGACCTCGCCGCAGATACCCAGTTCCCGGCAGCGCATTTCAACATTTACCCGTTCAGGCCCATCTCCAACCAGCAGCATCTTCGCTTTGATACCACTTTCAAGGGCGTAATAGAATACTTCTACCGCATCGGTTACCCTTTTTACCTTCCTGAAGTTACTCACATGGGCAAATATTTTTTCGCCGTTCGGGCAGAGCGCTTTTTTAAAATGGCCTTTGTCGGAACGTGTAAACCGCGCAAGATCCACAAAATTGGGGATCACCTGGATATCCTTTTGAATATCAAAATTGCGATAAGTCTCCTCTTTCAGGTATTCGGATACCGCGGTAACACTGTCGCTCTGATTGATCGAAAAATCAACAACCGGCTTGTAACTGGGGTCGGAACCCACAATGGTGATGTCGGTACCATGCAGCGTTGTAACCACGGCAACATGGCGGCCGCGCTCACCTAGAATTTTTTTGGCGAGATAGGCACTGGTGGCATGGGGCAATGCATAGTGAACATGCATCACATCCAGCTTCTGGTACTGGATGATGTCGACCATGTTGCTGGCCAGGGCCAGATCGTAGGGGGGATATTCAAAAAGCGGATATGCATTGATGGTGACCTCGTGAAAACTCAGGTTGGCATCAAGGGTATCGAGGCGATAGGGCCTCGCATAACTCAAAAAATGGACATTATGGCCGCGCAGGGCCAGGCCTTTTGACAGTTCAGTTGCCACAACTCCGCTGCCGCCATACGTGGGGTAGCCCACCATTCCAATATTCATACACTAAATCCTGTTCATTATAATGACCCGGTACGGTTACCGGCACAAATCATCTGAAAATTTTTGTGCAATGTAATGCACAACATTGATGGCATAACACAATATCTGCATAAATCATCTCAAATATGGGCCGGTATTAATAGCTTTTTTGTAAAAACATGAGATCACCGGCTTATTTCGTCGATTGTGCTTATTCTTGCTATATTTGAATATAATAACCAAACAACACTCAAGATATTATGTCTGGACATTCCAAGTGGTCAAAAATCAAACGGAAAAAAGCCGGAAACGATGCGGCCAGATCCAAAATGTTCACGCGCTATATCCGTGAAATTACCATTGCCGCGCGCGACGGCGGCGGTGATCCGGCAGGTAATGCAAGGCTCTCGCTGGCTATTGAAAATGCCAAAGGGGTGAATATGCCCAAAGAAAATATCGAGCGGGCTATAAAAAAAGGAACAGGCGATCTTGAGTCCGGAAATACATACGAGGAGGTGAACTACGAGGGCTACGGGCCGGGTGGTGTGGCCTATTTTGTGGAAACAACCACCGACAACCTGAACCGGACGGTCAGTGAAATCCGGCACACCTTTACGAAATACGGCGGTAATATGGGAACAAGCGGTTCTGTGGCATATCTGTTCGACCAGAAAGGAGTGATTACCCTTGAAGCCGGAGATTTATCGGAAGATGAGGTAATGCTTACTGCCATTGATGCAGGTGCCGAAGATATCCGTACAGAGGGTGATAAAATCGAAATAATTACGGCACGCGAAGACCTGTTTGCAGTGCGCAAAGCTCTTGAGGATGCCGGCTACTCCATAGAAAACGCCGAACTTGTACGGATTCCGGCCACGCTCGTTAAGGTGAACGAAGAAGCGGCCATGTCCAATTTCCGGCTGATGGAAAAACTCGATGAAAGTGATGACGTTTCGAACGTGTTCACCAATATGGAGATGGACGACGAAACCATGGCCGTTGCTGAAAAGATCTGATCGTTTCATTTTAGTTGAAACCGGCCAGATTTTGCAATAGAGTAGCAATGAAGTTCGTTATCAGCCGGAACTGTAACTGTTGAATACTGTTTGATATGATCATATAATACGTTCCCGATTATGAAAGTGCTCGCAAGTTTTGTTGTTTTCCTCATTCTCTTTGTATCGCCCGACCGGGCACGCGAAGCCAACCGTGCCTATGATCGCGGCGATTATGAAACCGCAGAACAGATCTACCGGGAACTGCTCAGTGAAGACCCGGGAAATACCAGGGTACTGTTCAACCTGGGCAATACCTTTGCCAAACAGCAGAAGTACGAAGAGGCCATAGAGGCTTTCGAGCGGTTCAAGCGAATGACCGACAGTGCCCATGAGCAATCTATAGCCGATTATAATATTGGCAATCTTCACTCCGAAAGAGAACAATGGAACGAAGCGGTCGAGCAGTACCGGAAGGCCCTGCGTCAGAATCCGGCCGACGACGATGCCCGGTATAATTACGAACTCGCCAGGCGAATGCAGCAGGAACAGCCTCAGCAACAGCAGCAACAACAGCAGCAACAGGGCGATGGTGACTCCAGCCAGCAGGATCAGTCTGAACAGGATCAGCAACAGCGCCAGCAGGATCAGGATGAATCCGACAGCCAGGATCAGCAGCAGCAGGACCAGCAGCAGGGCGGTCAGGGTGACCAGCAGCGGAACGAGCAGCAGCGGCCGCAGGACATGGAAGGGCAATTATCGCCGGAAGAGGCCGAACGCATGCTGAATGCCCTTGAAAGCAAGGAAAAAGACCTGCTCAAAGAACACCTCAAACAACAAGTGCCACCTACTCCGCAAAATGCAAAAGACTGGTAACCGATATTTCATGTTTGCATCGGGGTTACTCTTCCTGCTGATTTTCGCAGGCAGTGCTACGGCACAGGATCCGGTAGTGGAGGCCCTGGTCTCCGAAAACCGTCTCTACACCGGCGAACGTGTCAACTTTACTATCGAGATATCCGGTGCAAGCATCCGTAATATGTCGCCGCCGCCTGCACCGGATATTCCGGAACTGCACCTGGTGAACCCCACACCGTCAACATCTACCAGCTTTTCCCTTATTAACGGTGTGGCCTCAACCAAATATGCCTATACCTATTCCTACATTGCCCTGATCGAAGGTGAATTCACCTTCCCGGCAGTAACTGTAACAGTGGGCGGAGAAACCCTGAACACGAAACCGGTTCGCATTACGGTGCTCGACAGAAATGCCGCCGCGGCCAGTTCCGACAGGGAAAGTCTTCCCGATGTTTTTGTAAGGCTGGAGGTATCTGATAACCGTCCCGTAGTCGGGCAGCAGATTATCGCCGAACTGGTATTGTATTTCAAGGATACCATCGAAATCATCTCGTTTCAGCCCTCGGCAGGTTGGCGCACCGATGGTTTTTGGAAAGAGAATCTGAGCGATGGCTCACAACCCCGTGCGGAAACCACACTTATGAACGGAATACGCTACCGCAAGGCGGTGCTTACCCGGCACGCACTTTTTCCGGGCCGGGCCGACAGGCTGGTGCTCAGCTCCTACAAGGTGAGTGCAAATCTCCGCTATTCCGCACGGTATCGTGACTCCTTTTCAGGCGTTTTCGGCAGTCTTGGACGAAACCAGCGTACGGTTGAACTGGAAACAGACCCGGTAACCATCAGCGTTCAGCAGCTTCCAAATACCAGCACAAATTTTACGGGTGCTGTAGGTCAGTTCGAAATTAGCAGAACCGTAACCGCCGGTGAAATCACGATCGGCGAACCGCTCGAAGTGATCACTCGTATAGAAGGCGTTGGGAACATACCGTTAATCAGACAGCCCGAGTACGTTTTTCCGGACGGATTCGAAGACTACCGTCCCCAGGAAAGCATGAATTTCAATGCCCAGATGGGACGCGTACAGGGCCATAAAATGTTCACCAATGTTCTGATCGCACGGCGTGCCGGACAGTTTAAGCTTCCGGAAACATCGATAAGCTATTACGACGACCGGGCCAGGCGTTATGTCAATAAAAAACTTCCGGCAATCGACATCACCGTACTCAGAGACCCCAACGTGGTTTACAGTTATGTGCAGGATTCCAAATTCAATCTTGCACCGCTTACCGGCACGGTTACGTGGGTTGCATCAACCGCATCCGTACAATCATCCAGATGGTGGTTGTGGGCCGGATTACTGTTCCCGATCGTGTTAACGGGTTCCCTGTTCGGATATCTGAGTTACCGGAAAAAACTGGATGATAACCCTGCCATTCTAAGGTCCAGACAGGCTTACAGTGTGGCCCTGCAAAAACTGTCTGAGGCAGAAAAGGCCGGTATCGACTTTAAGACGGCTTATGCTGCTGTCTACCGTTCCATTACCGGTTTTATTGCCGACAAACTTCAGGTTGCCGGTGCCGGCCAGCCCGACTCCTACTACATCGATCATCTCAACCGGGCCGGTGTTGATGCAGAAAGCATCAGGCAGTGCAAAAAACTGCTTGAGCGCTGTTCCACGATCCGGTATGCCCCGAGTACCACAAAATCCTTCCTCAACAAGGATATCCAAAACGCCAAAGAACTGCTCCAACAACTGAGGAAACAGCTTTGATGCCTCTTTTTTCACGATATCGTACCGCATCATGGCTCCTTCCGCTGTTCATCTTTATTCTGACGGCTGCCGGTGGTGTTCTGGCTCAGGAAAATCCGCAGAGCCTGTTTAATGAGGGAAACTACCACATGGAACAACAGCGCTATGTGGATGCGGTTCAAAAGTACCGTGAAGTACTCGCACTTGGTTATGAATCCGGTCCGTTGTACCTGAATTTGGGAATCAGTTACACCCATCTCGACAGTCTCGGGCTGGCTAAATACAACTACCTGAAAGCGAAAGGGTATCGGCAAAGCCGGGATGTAGCCGTAACGGGCCTTCAGCATATTGATATGTTGCTGTCGCAGGTCCGGCCTAATTTACCGGTACTGCCGGTGGCCGAATTCTATGACCATCTCTACTTTCAGACCGGCAGCAAACCTTTTTTCCTGCTCTCCATTCTGATGGTTAACCTCGCCGCTGCCGCCCTCATCATAACCTGGTATTCATCGCGGTTTTCGGGGTGGCTGCGTACCATCTCCGTGCTTCTGCTCCTGGTCAGCCTTGCTTCGCTGGCAACAGGTTTCTTTGTGGATTCCCAGGCCAGCCGCTATGCCCGGGCCGTGCTTGTCCATAACGACTCGGTTGTGCGTGAACAGCCCTACATCGATGCCCCTGTGGTCGCATCTGCTCATATAGGGTACACTTTTACCATCGATACCCACACCGGGCGGAACGAAGAAAACTGGCTCTATGTACGATTAAGTAACGGCCTGGAAGGATGGGTGCCCGCAGTCGGTATCCTGAAACTATAGATACGCTTTCCTGCAGTTATTCCAGGCATTCACGGTACCGATCACTTTTTCCCGGGTTCTCCGGATACGTAGAACGGGTTCACCTCATACGTATCTTTTTGCATATATGCCCGGCTGTATTTCACATAGTTGGCAGAATATTGCAATATGGATGCAATCTCTTCATCAGTAAGTTTTCTAACCGGGCGTGCCGGACTGCCCATGCATAAATACCCAGATGGCATTACTTTTCCGGGCGGAACCAGGCTGCCGGCGGCTATAATGCAATCCTGTTCAATTACAGCCTTGTCGAGAACCACTGCCTGTATGCCGATAAGAACCCGGTTACGGATGGTACAACCGTGGATCATGGCACTGTGCCCGATGGTTACCTCGTCCCCTATGAGGGTGGGACCTGTCCGGTTCGTTACGTGAATGCAGGTGTTGTCCTGAACATTCGACCGATCGCCTATCTGAATCCAGTTCACATCACCCCTTATCGTGGTGTTGAACCATACACTGGTTTCATGGCCCAGCACCACATCACCGATGATATCGGCACTTGGAGCCACAAAGTTGGAATCATCGAACCGGGGCTGTTTCCCCAAAAACTCATATATCATTTTTTCCGGTATTTATTATTTGAAACAGTTTTTCTGACCAAAATGGCCTGATTAAATATACAACCATCCCGTCCGGATGCTGTCAACTGACGTAAAAGTATTTTCCCAGGCCGATCGTAAAAAGGAAACACCCGTAAACAGCGTGCTCCAGCGATACTGCAAGAAGTGACCGGGTCTCCTTGTAGGTTCTGGCAAAAAGATATCCGGCACCGTAGGTCAGGAATACGGCCGGGTAATTGAAATAGATGATATGTACAAATGCGAAAGATAGGGCGCTTAAATGAACCATCAGTCTCCCGCTTCCCAGTACGAAACGATATCGATGGAATATGTAAGCCCGGTAGATCAGCTCCTGCGGCAATACCGACAGCAATGGATAGAGAATTACAATGAGAAGCCACGTCAGGGGTTTTTCGCGGATCAATACAAACAATTCATCAGGCTCGAACAGCGCAAATATGATGGTGATAAAAATCATCGCCATTACTGGTCAGATGTACGGTCAGATTTATGCAGGAATCGCATAACTCGAATGATGCGTCTTATTCCGCCAGCGATTTCCGGATAAATGACAGGAAATCCTGCCGGAACTGTTGCAGGGATGGCATATGGATATACATCATGTGGCCTGATTCATAATAGGAAAGTGAAATATTCCGGCGTAATGTCGGATCCAGACCCATCTGGTTCACGGTGTAATCCGTGGCATAATACGGTGTGGCCAGATCGAAGTAGCCGCTGGCTATCCACACACTCAGATACGGGTTTTTGGTCATCGCCGCACGGAGATCCTCTGCCACATTGAGATACCGGTTTTCCACATTGCTGTAACTCCATGGGCGTACACGCCCTGTGAGAATTTCATAGGGCAGATCGTTTTCGTACTCGAGTTCTGTTCGCACATAGTGGTTCAGTGTGGCCGTATAAGGACCGTATATAGCACCGTTATAGCTTGCATCGTACTCATAAAACTCGCCCGCATTGTCGGCATCAATACCTTTGAAGCGGCTGTCCAGACGGCCGACCGTGCGCCCTTCCTTCCTCAGAAGTTCTTTGGTAAACCTTCTGATGTGTATGCGAAGGTTTGAATTGTCAACATATTCAGTACTCAGGCCGGTATAGTGAGCCAGCTGGTTAACAATGCGCCTGCGTTCCGTTTCTGAAAGCTGATCCCCCTTCATCAATGCCAGGGCATAATCGGTATGGGCAAAATTTTCGACTTCATGCAGGGTTTTCCACAGATTCTGCTGTAAATCCGGACTCAGCCGCTTGTGGTACCAGGCTGTAGCGGTGTAGGATGGCAGAAACAGGATATACGGCAGGTTATTACCCGGCTCGAAACGCGCCGTCTGAAAATTCATGATCGATGAGATCAGCATCAGACCGTTGATGTACATGCCGTGACGGTCCTGCAACCATGCCGACAGACCTGCCGCGCGTGTGGTACCGTAGCTTTCGCCGGCAAGAAATTTCGGCGATGCCCACCGTTCATACCGGGTCGTATAGAGACGGATAAATTCACCCACCGACTCAATATCCTCAACATAGCCGTGAAACTGGCTTTTGTCCTCGCCCGGGGCCGGACGGCTGTAGCCGGTCATTACCGGATCGATAAACACCAGGTCGGTTTCATCGAGCCAGGAATATTCGTTATCGGTCAGCTCAAACGGCGGCCTGAGCATCTCACCCTTATCGCTCATCACCACCCGCCTTGGCCCGAGCGCCCCCAGGTGCAGCCACACCGACGAGGAGCCCGGACCGCCATTGAATGAAAACGTAACCGGCCTTTTGGCCATATCATTTACACCATCGCGGGTATAGGCGATAAAGAAAATATCGGCCTTGTGGTTTCCCTCCTCATCTTTCATCTTCATGGTGCCGGCTGTGGCCGTATAGCTGATGGTCTGTCCGGCGATGCGGACCTGGTGTTTTGTAACCTTAAGCTGTGTTTCGGAAGGAAAGGCGTGAGTTGCATCAGGAACAACTGCCAGAAAAGACAGGACTAAAAAAATCAAGGTAAATCGCAGCAGATCAGTCTTCATGGTTTGATGATTTTTGTGGAGCATTTTGGGATGATGGCCCGCCTCAATATCGCATCAAAGTGGCAGTTACACAAATTTGCGGCCCGATTTGTGCAAAGCCACGGTAATCTGACCAAACCAGTCGAACTCGCCCGTTGCCTTGCAAATTACTATCGTATTTAAAAGCAGGAATTACTGCGAAGAATACAGAAATGAGCTACCCCGGGCTGAGTGTTAATTTCTCATCAGTATTAAGATCATTTTTAACGTACTTTTTAACACCAGTTATTACCATTCAGATCAATTGTTAAAAAATGGCGAAATTAAATCGCGGTAAATCCGGTAATATTACACTCAAAGAAGTGGCTGAGGCGGTCGGTGTTTCAACCATGACCGTCTCCAGGGTTATCAACAACCAACCTAATGTTGATAAAAAAACCAGGCAAAAAATCCTTGCTGCCGCCCGGGAAATGGGCTATACCCCAAATCATGTCGCCAAAAGTCTGGTTTCCAGCAGAACGTATACCATTGGGGTTATTATTCCGGAGATTTCCCATTCCTTTTTCCCTGAAGTTGTGAGAGGCATTGAAGAAGCAACTAACAACAAGAATTATCAGATTTTCCTGACCAATACATCCGACAGCTTCGAGAAAGAACAGAAAGTAATGAATGCCCTCAGATCCAAGCGGGTGGACGGAATCCTGGTCTCCAGCAGCCTGAGAACAGACGATTTCAGTTTCTACAAACAGATTATCAGGTCGGGTCTGCCTCTTGTATTTTTTGACCGCGGTATCGAAGATATTGGCGCCAGTTGCATTGGTGTGAACGACAAAACCGCATCCCGCCAGATTACCGAACACCTGATCAGTCACAATTACAAACGGATTGCTTACCTGAGCGGGCCAAAAAGGATATCAATCGGTAAACAGCGGTTTGATGGCTTCATTGAAGCTATGACCAGGCACCATCTCGAAATTGATGAGCGGCTGATCATCGAGAATGGCTTTAACGAAAAGGGTGGGTACGAAGCCATGAAAAAATTGCTTGCACTCCCGGAAGATATCAGGCCGCGTGCCGTGGTGGCGGTGAACGATCCCGTGGCATTTGGCGCAATGGATGCAATCAGGGAGGCGGGGCTGGATATACCGAAAGACATCGCTATCGCAGGCTTCACCGATGATATCAGGGCAAAACTGGTTGCATGTCCTCTTACAACCGTTCAGCAGCCCGCATACGATGTTGGAAAAAAAGCAGCCTCAAAACTGATCCGGACTATAGAAAACCGGGACGAACCCGTTGAAAATGTGGAATTGATCACGAAACTTGTTATCCGGAAATCCTGCGGGTGTTAATTTTCCGGATTGGAAATATCTCATTTTGCACAAATCCAATTTTTTATTAGATTCGATGTTAGCGATAACACATGCCGGTTCTGCCGCTTGAATAGTTCTGATTGCCACAGTGAAATGATTTAACAGCTGCAACAGCCTTGCAGCATCCTCCAACCACATAATGCCATTCTCATGCAATTCTCCGCGATTGATTTTATTGTCTTCTTCGGCTATTGCTTTATCATCCTGTTTTTAGGTCTTTTTATAGCCAACCGCAAGGCTACAGGCGACGCCGAGGGGTATTTTCTCGCCAGCAAGTCATTGCCGTGGTGGGCAATCGGAACCTCCCTGATTGCCGCAAACATTTCGGCTGAACAGATGATTGGTATGGCCGGTTCCGGTTTTGCCATCGGCCTTGCTATCGCCAGCTACGAATGGATGGCTGCCCTGACTCTTATATTGGTGGCAAAATACATGATCCCCATATTCCTGGACAAGGGCATCTACAGTATGCCTCAGTTTCTGGGTGTTCGCTTTGATGAGCGGGTACGTGCCATTCTGGCCATATTCTGGTTACTGGTTTACATATTTGTGAATCTTACTTCCGTGCTCTATCTCGGAGCGCTGTCTATGGAAACCATTCTCGGTTTTCCACTCATCTACGGGATCATAGGTCTGGCTCTTTTTGCTGCGATTTATTCCATCTACGGCGGACTTAAGGCCGTGGCATGGACAGATGTAGTCCAGGTAGCTTTTCTTGTTGGTGGCGGGTTATTGACCACCTGGCTGGCCCTGAATGCTTTCAGCGGTGGAGACGGTGCCATTGCGGGATTCATGAATCTGTTCCGCGAGGTGCCCGGTCATTTCGAGATGATTCTTTCCAGTGGACATGAGTTTTACTATGAACTACCCGGCATAAGTGTCCTTCTCGGGGGGCTTTGGATTGCCAATATCAGTTACTGGGGATGCAACCAGTATATCATACAGCGGGCACTCGCGGCAAAAAGTGTGGCAGAGGCACAAAAAGGCCTGATGTTTGCAGGATATTTAAAGCTTCTCATGCCACTCATCGTCGTTATTCCCGGTATTGTCGCTTTCGGATTCGGGGCATCACTGCTTCGGCCGGATGAGGCCTACCCCTGGCTGCTTGGGGAATTTGTACCGATTGGTCTTCGTGGACTGGCCTTTGCCGCCCTGATCGCGGCCATTGCTTCCTCCCTGGCTTCCATGACCAACAGTACATCGACCATTTTTACCATGGATATCTTCCGGGTGCATTTCAACAAACAGGCTTCCGAAAAAACACTGGTGCTCACGGGCAGGATTGTCAGTTTCATCGCACTGTTGATCGCCGTAATGGTGGCACCTCTGGTCGAAAATTTCGGGCAGGCCTTCCAGTTCATCCAGGAATTTACGGGATATGTAAGCCCCGGAATCGTGGCCATTTTCCTGCTTGGGTTGTTCTGGAAGCGGGCCACACCTAACTCCGCGGTATGGGCTGCCATTTTAACCATCCCGTCGGGGTTTGCCCTGCGCTGGCTTTTCCCGACCCTGCCGTTTCTGGATCGTATGGGTATCGTATTCCTCTTCCTCAGCCTTGTTATGGTAGCCATCTCTCTGTACGAGACATCAGACAAAGACCCGAACGCTATTGAATACAAGGCTAATATGTTCCGTACCGAGACCAGCTTCAACATCGGGTCGATCGGTATCTGTGCCATTTTAGTCGTCCTTTACATCCTTTTCTGGTAAAATCTGATCCATGCAGGAACTCCGGGCAAAAATACTGTCGATCCACTCAAACCGTTATGGCGGCGTGCCCCTTCTGGTATGCTCACCGGGCCGGGTAAACCTGATCGGCGAGCACACCGATTATAACAATGGTTTCGTGCTCCCGGCTGCGATAGATAAAGCCATTGTACTGGCACTATCCAGAAACAGCGATAATCTGATCCGGCTTAGCTCGGCAGACATGAAACCCGGCTATTTTGAAACCCCGGTACTCAAAAGGTATAAAAAAACGGGTGTCCACTGGGCCGATTACATCATCGGAGTAGTCGACGAACTACAGAAAGACGGGTATCACACCGGAGGTTTCGACTGCACTTTTGGTGGTAATGTACCCATCGGTGCCGGGCTCTCATCATCTGCAGCCCTTGAGGGAGGCGTTGCTTATGGCCTGTCCAAACTGTTTGGCCTGGACCTGCCACTGCTGGCGTTAACGAAAACAGCCCAGAGAGCGGAAAATAACTTTGTAGGGGTACAATGCGGTATAATGGACCAGTTTGCCAGCCTGCACGGTGAAAAAGACAGGGTCATCAAACTGGATTGCCGGTCACTGGACTATGAGTTGTATCCCTTTCAATGGGCTCATACCCGTGTATTGCTCTGCGATACCAACGTTCGCAGAACTCTGGCCGGCTCCGAATACAACATCCGCCGCCGGCAGTGCGAGGAGGGTGTCGCCATCATAAAAAAATCGGATCCCTCTGTGCAAAGTTTGCGCGATGTCACGTTCGGTCAACTCGAAACCCATAAAGATGAGATGGATGCGGTGGTGTACAGGCGATGCCGGTATGTTCTTGAGGAGAACCGGCGTGTAACTGATGCCTGCACCATGCTTCTGGAAAACGACCTGGCAGGGTTCGGGCAAAAAATGTATCAGTCGCATTACGGCCTCAGAGATGATTATGAAGTAAGCTGCCGGGAACTTGACATCCTCGTTGAAGCTGCGGAGCAGATCGACGGTGTTCTCGGAGCCCGAATGATGGGCGGCGGTTTCGGCGGATGTACCATAAATCTGGTTCTGGATGAGAAACTGGATGACACCATGAGCCGGATCAAAAAATACTACCTCGAAGAAACCGGGAATGAGCCGGACTTTCATATAGTACAGATCGGCCAGGGCACACATCTGCTGACCGAACTGGCGGAGGATAACAAAACAGCGGTTAAATCCTGAAACTGACGGAATCAGCTCTCAGAAACCGGCAGACAGTATATCTATATGCATTACTGCAATTCAGCTTTGTACATGTAATTTTAGATAACATCAGGGCGGCAAAATCCGGTACAAATAAGTAAAAAAGTACTTCAATAGCATATTACTCAATACTATCTGAATGACAGCCCCTTCCGAATCACGCTCGATACAAACTGTACCCGCCAGGGAGAATTTCGATCTGAATCTGGCTGGCAGGGATATCTCACTGTTATATATCAGTAATTCCGGCAACATTCACGTCTATCTCACAAATTACGGATCGCGGATTGTAAGCCTGTTTGTTCCGGACAAAACCGGTAAAACCGCCAACGTGGTATTGGGATATGATTCCATCCAGGGTTATATCCACTCAAATGAACCTTACTTCGGGGCCACAATTGGCCGTTTCGCCAACAGAATAGCCAATGGTTCCTTTAAGCTGAACAACAAAAAGTACACGTTACCCCGCAACGAATACCCCCATCATCTACATGGAGGCCCCGGCGGGCTGCACTCCGTTGTCTGGGACATTATTGAAATTCACAAAAACAAGCTGGTTTTACGTTATCTCTCCGAAGATGGCGATAACGGCTATCCGGGTAATCTGGGCATAACCGTTTCTTTTAGTCTTAACGATAATGGGGAGTTGATCATTGATTATCGTGCCAAAACCGATAAAACCACCATCATAAATCTCACAAACCACGCATTTTTCAATCTGACCGGTGCGGGTACGGGGTCTGTGGCCGATCATTTGTTATCGATAAACGCCGATACTTTCACACCTGTTGATAAGATAATGATACCTGCAGGTGAAATCAGGTGCGTTGATTCAGGTCCTTTCGACTTCAGGGCGGAGAAACCAATGGGCCGTGACTGGGATATCGACCATCCCCAACTCATGATCGCGGGTGGCTACGACCATAACTACGTTTTGAATAAAACCGGGGCCGGTAAACCGGAATTCGCGGCCCGTGTTACCGAACCTGTGTCAGGAAGAATTCTGGAGCTTGAAACCACAGAACCAGGCCTGCAATTCTACTCTGCAAATGCGCTGGATGGTGCTGATATCGGCAGAGAAGGTGTTCCCTACGAATCCAGAACTGCATTTTGCCTTGAACCACAGCACTTTCCCGACTCACCCAATCAGCCCGCTTTTCCTCGTGTTATTCTGGAGCCCGGGGAGATATACAGGAGCACTTCGGTATATCGTTTTAAAATCTGATCTTTAAAATATTTTGCAACTTCCTTGTAACTACTGTTCTGCTGAAGCTTTTGAATAAGGTCTATTGCTCTGATTCTATCCAGTAATATCTGGTATTCAAGGCCGAAAAATAACAGTCGCGATCTCTGAGTGAGTTTCTCAATGAGCATTATCTGAATGTCAGATTAAAGCATTCCTGAAGCTCATCCTGTAAAATTATGGATTGTTAGACGTCCCTGATACAGGCTCTATAAATTTAAATTTGATATTTTTGAGGCCTGAATCTGTGAGAATCCGATACTTTGTCAGGCTATGAAATGACTTTAAAATTGAAATTATCAGGTATAAGCCTTATATTTATACTTTGTTAATTAGGTTATAACCTTACGATATGGACAACAAACAACTACAAATACAACAACTTGAGAGAAGAATAAGACTATTTTCCCAAGCGCAACAACTTCCAAACCCTGCCACAGGTTGGATACGGGCCATTCGCCTGGCACTCGGAATGTCCATGCAGCAGTTGGCCAATAAGCTGTTAATTACCAAACAAAGTGTTCATGAGATTGAGTTGCGTGAAAAAGAAGGCGCGATTACGCTAAAGTCGTTGAGAGAAGCAGCGAGAGCTCTGGATATGGAGCTTGTTTATGGTTTTGTCCCCATGGAGGGATCTCTTGAGAATCATATTGAAAAAAAAGCCCGGGAATTAGCACAGAAGATAGTCTATCGAACATCAAATACAATGAAACTGGAGGATCAGGAAAACTCGAAAGAACGGATCAAAAAAGCCATTGATGAGCGTACTGCAAGTATCAAACAGGAACTTCCAAAATCACTATGGGATTAGATCCGGATTATACAGACGGGCAAACGCCACTGGATGAGGATGAAAAGGAAGGCTTGCTTATTCCCACAATTGCCACTCGCGGTGAGTTGGATGAATTTGAACAGCTCAATATTGAAGAGGCGCTGCAGTGGCTGCTTGGCAAATCATTTAAGGCTGAAACAATATTAACAGAAAAATTCATCCGGAATCTGCATAAACGAATGTATGGAAATGTTTGGAGTTGGGCAGGAAGTTTCAGGACAACAAACAAAAATTTGGGTGTGGATAAATGGCAGATAGCCACTTCTTTAAAAGACGTATGTGATGACACCCTGTATTGGATGGAGAACGATATATATCCACCCGATGAAACTGCAATACGTTTTAAACATCGTTTAGTATCTGTTCATTGCTTTCCAAATGGAAACGGACGTCACAGTCGTATGATGGCTGATGTACTTATAGAAAAGGTTTACAAGCTTCCCTTATTCAGTTGGGGCGCCAGGGATTTAGTGCATCATAGTGACGTAAGGGATGCATACATACATGCAATAAGAATGGCAGATAAAGGAAATTATGGACCACTGTTGAAATTTTCGCGCTCATAAAATGGTAAGTGAAGGTTATCGATAAAATGCCTGTTGTCCGAAGAAGAAGCGCTCCTTTCAGTATAAATTGATCCACCAATTCAGATTGGCTCATTCTGAACAGAAACCGTTCCATGGCATAATGGATATTCCGGAGTAAACTGACCCCCCCATTCTGTTGATGTTGACCCCGGGGACAGTATGTACCGGACTGGTATAATGACCCCTATCTTTGACAAATAAAAAAGGCTTTGCGCCAGGACGGTGGAGTGGGCATCAGACTATGAACGGGTGTTGGGCTATTGAATATATAATGCTGAAGTACAATTTTATTACATCTATAGTATATCATAAATGGAACAATTATATTATATTATATTTTAAATATGAAATGTTATGACTAAAAAACGTCCTGTTCTTCTTCCCAGGCATGAACGAATGTTTCAGCAGGTCGGAGAGCACTTTAAACTGGCCCGACTGCGAAGAAAATTGAGTGCCGGGCAAGTCTCTGAACGTGCAGATATAGGAACATCAACACTCTGGAGAGTCGAGAAAGGTGATCCCGGTGTATCTATGGGAAACTATTTCCAGGTACTTATGGCCCTGGGGCTCGACAAGGATATCTTAAAACTGGCTTCAGATGATGAGCTCGGAAGGAAAATACAGGATGCCGGGTTGACCATGAAAAAAAGAGCCCCTAAAAGAGAAGTTAAATCGTAATGGCAGATCAGCAAAGAAAAGAGATACTGGTGTACGCACACCCATCTGTACTGCAAGACCCAATATTGATGGGTACGTTGTCTGCTACGATTGTCAGGGGAAAAGAGATATTTGCATTTGAATACAGCTCAGGTTTTTTAGAGTCAGGCTCAGTATTTGAGATTGATCCGAATCTGAAGCTCTACAAAGGATCCCAGTACATCAATGAAGAAGAACGCAATTTTGGGATTTTTTTGGATTCCTCGCCAGACCGATGGGGCCGGGTACTGATGGACAGACGTGAGGCAATGAAAGCCCGGATAGAAGACAGACCACCGCGAAGGCTGATGGAATCCGACTATCTGCTCGGAGTACATGACGAATCGAGAATGGGTGCACTACGATTCAAAACAGATTCGGTTGGGCCATTTTTGGATAACGATCCGGATTACTCTATTCCACCGATGACTTCATTGAGGGAGTTGGAACATGCCGCCTATGAATTCGAGCAGGGTGTTTCAACAGATGATGAAGAGTATTTAAAAAGGCTTTCCTTACTCATCACTCCGGGTTCATCTTTAGGTGGTGCAAGGCCCAAAGCAAGTATTACATCCGATAAAAAGCAGCTCTGGATTGCAAAATTTCCCAGTAAAAGTGATGAGGTTGATATCGGAGCGTGGGAATTTCTTGTTTATAAACTTGCGCAGAAGTGCGGGATCAATATGTCTGAATCAAAGGCTGAAAAGTTTTATTCCGATCAGACAACATTTTTAACCAGGCGTTTCGACCGCGACGGAAATGGCAGACATAAGCACTTTTTTTCAGCAATGACGCTACTTGGGTACAAGGATGGTGCAGATTCGGTTTTGGGGGTCAGCTATCTGGAACTGCTTGAACTTATACTTACCAGAGGCACAAATGTTGAGTACGATACAGAGCAGCTTTGGAGAAGAATTGTCTTTAACATTTTGGTTTCAAATACCGACGACCACCTACGAAACCATGGCTTTTTGTTAGAGAAAAACGGCATTACGCTAAGTCCGGCTTATGATATCAATCCAAATCCAAAAGGGTACGGCTTACATCTGAATATTGATGAGAATGATAACCGGCTTGATCCGGAACTTGCACGAAAAGTGGCTTCCCTATTCAGGCTGACTGATTCAAAGGCATCTGAGATTCTGGAAGAAATGAAGGAGGTAGTGTCGGGTTGGAGGGCAGAAGCTGAAAAATTAAAAATTTCCCGGGCAGAAATGGAATTGATGGAACATGCATTTTTACCGGACCCATAAAGGGAAAAGAAACCACATCAGAAGTGTAATACAATTGGGCCAACGCCCCACCCATATTGCCAGATCATTGAAATGCCACCGGTAACCTGGGGTGATTTTTCAGGCGGTTGGCGGGTTTTTTAAAATTAACTTACCCATGCACTCTGACATTTTCATTACATAAAATTGTGCATACCTTCGTTACATTATATCTTTACAGTTATATACTTTGTTAAAAGACAAGCGGTATTTCTATGAAAACACAAGACGTTCTAATTGTGCACCCTCAAACCGATGAGCAGCTAAATGCCATAAAAGCATTTATAAAAGCTCAGAAAATCAAGTTTGAGGTTACTAATATGGAAATCTACAATTCTGATTTTGTGCAAAACATTGGAAAGCCGCATTCAAGCCAATCAGGGAAAGGTTACGAGAATTAAGAAAGATAAACTCGAAGAATTCCTTGGCCTGGATAAATGAGTTTTCATTTAGATTTCACTGTTAAGGCGATTGAAGATATAACCGCTCTCAAAAAAGTCTGGAATTAAAGCAGTTCTAAAAAAACTGCTAATCCTGCTGGCAGAACTTGCAGAGCATCCTATTACCGGTACAGGAACGCCTGAAGCTTTGAAGCATCAACTGACTGGAATGTGGTCTCGCAGAATTAACCACGAACACCAGTTGGTGTATGAGGTTGAAGATAACATTGTATTTATAATATCGGCTAAAGGGCATTATAAATAAACAATAGGCTTTGCGCCAGGATGATGGAGATGGCACTTGGCTATGACATGGCGGGGTTGTGACTCTTCCCCACGTGGTTCGACTGCACTCCGCTTCGCTCCGTTGCGCTCACCATGACGGGGTGGGGCGACACAAAAAAAGCCCCTGACATCTCCGTAAACGGTTAAATATCAGGGGCCTGGATTCGGCGTGGGACCGGCCGGAATCGAACCGGCGACACATGGATTTTCAGTCCATTGCTCTACCAACTGAGCTACAGTCCCTTAAAAAGAACAGAATGCAAATATACAGCGGTTTTACCCATAAATGAAAGACGGCAAAGGTAAAAATCAGATTTTCCGTTAATCTGCCGGTGTCCTGGCTTTTATTTCAGCATGCTGGCAGTATCCGGGCCAAAACGGGATTCATTTGATGTAGCGATTCATAAGACGTACCGATGTACCGACGTAGCGATGTTCCCAAACCAGATCGAATATCGCCGGGTCGTTACGTCTCAAGAATCGGATATCAAAAAGTCGCGCTACCAGCCCAATCTGAATCCACTTGATGTAACGATTCATAAGACGTACCGACGTACCGATTTACTTTGAGCCGGCACTTTGGGGTTTCAATGCCTCATCCCCGATTTTAATGTCTTTAAGCCTCATCTGCAGAGATGTGCGGTTGTTCCAGGTGTTTTCTTCGAGAACATATGCCAGGTTGAGCCCGCCGGCTGCGCATTCCCGTACTTCCGGCAGGAATTTGTGCATGTTGAACCCGATGGCATCCAGCGGCGCCGTGCCGTTTTGGGCTACTTTCATCTTCAGGTGCCCGTTGCCAACCACGGTCGGGTTCCCCACTACACGAAGGTTACGGCTTACGAATATGGGTTTAAGGTTCTGAGGTCCGTAGGGTTCGAACTGGCTCAACTGTTTCCAGAAAATAGGCTTGATGTCACCCAGATTCAGGTCGGCATCGATTATCAGCTCGGGATCCTGCTCGTCGAGGCCGAGGCGTTCCATTACGATCTCCTCAAACCGCTCCTTGAAGGCATCCAGGTCTTTCGCATCCAGAGTGAGGCCGGCCGCGAACTCGTGCCCGCCGAACTGAACCAGCAGGTCGTCGCACTCCTTGAGCGCGTTGTATATGTTGAATCCCTTGATGCTCCGGGCCGATCCTTTTACCATGCCATCTACCGTACTGAGCATAACCGTAGGGCGGCAGTAGATGTCGACCAGGCGCGATGCCACAATGCCGATCACACCCAGGTGCCACTCGGGGTCGTGCAGCACAACGGCCGATGATTTGTCCATGTCGTAATGGGAGTCGATGAGTCCCATGGCCTTTTCCATGGTCAGGTTATCGGTATCGCGCCTGCGCATGTTCACGGCCTCGAGTTCTGTTGCAAAAGTAATGGCCTCGTTCTCCGAATCGGTTATCATCAGTTCAACAGCCAGTTTGGCATCTCCCATCCGCCCGGCGGCGTTGATGCGGGGACCGATCGAAAAAACGATCTGCGAGGTCGATATCTTTCCGATCCCCATCTTGATATGTTCGGCCAGCACCCTCAGCCCGATCCGCGGATTCGTATTCAGTTTTTCGAGGCCCAGGCGCATCAGCACCCTGTTTTCATCCACTATGGGCACAATATCGGAGGCGATGGACAGGGCCACCAGGTCGAGGTACTGGTTTGCCGTATCCATGGGCAGGCCGAGCTCCTTCAGGGTGGCCTGGGTCAGCTTAAAACCTACTCCGGCACCCGACAGGCCATCGAAAGGATAGGTACAGCCGGGTCTTTTCGGATCCAGTACTGCCACACAGTCGGGGATTTCCGGACCGGCATTGTGATGATCGCAGATGATGAGATCAAGCCCGAGCTTTTTCGCCATTTTGGCCTCTTCAACGGCAGTGATGCCGCAATCGACCGATACAATCAGCTTCGCACCCGATTTTTTGGCCTCCTCGATTCCATCAATACTGATTCCGTAACCGTCCTTGAACCGGTGAGGGATATAGTAATCGACCTGTACCCCGAAATTCTTCAGGAAACTGTACATGATGGCGGTAGCGGTGGTACCGTCAACATCGTAATCACCGTAAACAAGCACCCTTTCATGATTCCGGATGGCATGGGCAAGGCGGCTGGCCGCTTTTCCCATATCCTTCATCAGAAAAGGATCGTGCATTAACCCGGCGGTGGGCCGGAAGAAGGCTTTGGCCTGATAAAAGGTGGTAACACCCCGGATGGCGAGAAGCCTGGCGATGGTCTCGGACACGCCGAGCTCACGCCGTAGTCTGGACACAGCTTCCCCGTCATCAGGTTTTGCATAAACCCAACGGAAAGACATAATTGTTCTCTTTTTCTTTTTATTAACATGAAGGGAGTCCCGGCTGTCATACCGGCGAAACCGCATCGCTGTGTCCGGCGATTTTCTTTTTCGAATTACGCCAATATTAACAAATTTGAGCCAATAAAGGTACTGTAACAATTATCCGCCAATGGCTGATCCGATTTCTCTAACCACTATTATTTTACTGATATAGAGTGTTTTTTATGGTGAATCTTACAGAGAATTATTATTCAATTTTCAAGATTTATCATACTCAGACTCCCTATTTTTAGTGTCACCAACACAAAAGCCAAAAATATTCTCTTCAGGACCATGCCAGATCAACCCTTTGCCGTTTATGCGACCACCTATCCTTCACTGGTTTTTTATCTCAGGAAGGAGCTGGAAGCGATCGGGGTATCAGGATGGACTGAGGCCGGGCACGGACTGATCGGTGAGGCCGCTGAACTTGATCTCTACAAGCTCATCATTCATTCCCGGCTTGCCCTGCATTTTCACAAAATTCTGTACCGCTTTCCGGCATCGGAAACAGACGATCTTCATAAAGCCTGCCTTAATGTCAACTGGACAGAGCTGCTTACACTGCGGCGGAAAATTACGGTGAGGCCTCTGTTCAGCATGAGTGGCAAAGACATTAACGAGGTTACAGAAGCGGTTAAAGACGGGATTCTGGGTTACTATCTTGAAGAATTCCAGGTTGAACCCGGCGAAGACGACACAAACCCGCCCCTGTCTGTCGGTGTTGTCGTGATGGAAAACGATGAAGTCCTGGTAATGCTCGATGCTGTCGGCGAGCCCCTGAGTAACCGGGGGTACCGGATCCGCAAAACAAGCCCGCTTGATGAAGTGATGGCAGCCGGACTGACCCGGCTTGCGGGATGGGATCCTGAAACTGTTCTAATTAATCCCATGTGCGGGGATGGCATCATCGCCACCGAGGCCGCGTTTATAGCAAAAAACAAGGCTCCGGCCCTGCAGCGCAAGAACTACGAGATCCTGCACTGGCCCTACTTCCGCAATGCGATGTGGAAGTCCATGCTCGATGATGCACAGCGGCTGGCCGGAAAAGAGGGTATTGTGGTGGAGGCATCCGATCCCGACGGGCGCGCACTAGACATGGCCCGCCTGAACATCAAGCAGGCCCGCCTTGCCCGAAATATTCATATCAAAAAAACCGACCCCTCACGCATTTTCATGCCCGAGCAACGCGGTGTGATACTGATGCATTTTCCCACGCCAAACAGCCACGGAGCCATTACCTGGCGCAATATTGAACTGGATGCGCTCATTTCGAAAATGAAAACACTGGCCCCTGAATACCGGCTGGCCATTTTTACTGATGATGCCGTTTTGAAGACAAAACTGGCTTTCAAAACACAGAAGGAAATTGAACTGACCTTCAGGGATACTGAATACGAGTTGCTGATCTACCAGTTTTAAGTTTCCCCAACCTGGCTCCTGGCTCCTGGCTCCTGGCTCCTGGCTCCTGGAAAAAGAATGGCATTAACCAGGGAAAAATCCACTTTAAACGTGTTTAAAAAACATTTTTACGGTTTCCGGTTAATGGTTATAATAATTCTTCGCATTCATCCGGCAAAAAGTTACCTATGCTTGAAACCTTAGAGTCGTTTTCCGAAAGTTTTGCAAACCTGGCCTGGGGTTTCCCCCTGCTCATTCTGCTGATTGGCGGAGGGCTGTATTTTGTGATCATCTCCCGGTTTCAGCCCTATTTCTATCTTTCTCACAGCCTGAAAATACTGACCGGCAAATATGATGATCCCGAGGCCGAGGGCGACATCAATCATTTTCAGGCACTCAGTGCTGCCCTGGCCGCAACCGTGGGCATGGGGAATATTGGTGGTGTTGCCGTCGCCATAACCATGGGCGGGCCCGGTGCCCTTTTCTGGATGTGGGTCAGTGCCATGGTTGGAATGGCTACCAAATTTTTCACCTGCACGCTTTCCATCATGTACCGTGGCAAGGATTCCTCGGGTAAACTGCAGGGCGGACCTATGTATGTAATCATGGAGGGGCTCGGGAAAAACTGGAAACCACTTGCCGTCTTCTTCAGTGTGTGCGGCCTTCTGGGATGTACCCCCATGTTTCAGGCAAATCAGCTCACCCAGATTCTGCGAACAGAGCTGATCATGCCGCTTGGCCTTATGGGTGAGTCGCAACTTACCTCCGATTTCATAGTGGGTGTTGTTCTCGCCCTTATCGTCTCCATGGTCATATTTGGGGGAATAAAGCGGATCGGAACGGTTGCCGCTGCCCTGGTGCCGGCCATGGTTGCCATTTATGTGATGTCGGTTTTATACATCATTTTTGTGAATATCGGCGATGTGCCTGCCTATCTTTCACTGATTGTAACGGATGCATTCAAGGGTGAATATGTAAACGATTCTGCGGTGTTTGGCGGAGCGGTCGGTGCGGTGATCATCATGGGCGTACGGCGTGCGGCTTTCTCTAACGAAGCCGGCATCGGAACGGAGTCTATGGCACATGGTGCAGCCAAAACCAAGGAGCCGGTACGTGAAGGGCTTGTGGCCATGCTTGAACCGGCCATCGATACCCTCCTGGTCTGTACCATGACTGCACTCGCTATCCTGATGACCGGAGTGTGGACCTCAACCGATGCCGACGGGGTTACGCTTACCGCCCGGGCCTTCGCCTCCGAGATGTCGTTTGTTGGTATTGCGCTGCTTATCCTCTGCGTAACCATCTTCGCGCTTACCACCATGTTCACCTACTCCTACTACGGTACCAAGTGCCTCGGATTCCTGATCGGAGCCGAAAGACAGCACTATTACAACTATTTCTATGTAACGAGTATCGTTCTCGGTTCGATCGCCTCCATCGATGCTGTCATCAATCTGCTCGACAGCGCGTTCGCGATGATGGCCATTCCTACCATGCTCTCATCCATCCTGCTGGCCCCCAAGGTGGTAAAGGCAACGCGAACCTATTTCGCGAATTATAAAGATCTCGACTAAACTGATAGTGACTGCAGGCCTGAATACTGAACCGGCGCGCAATCACAGTTAAAATACCGCACGGATCTTCAATGCATCCTTCAGGATTTTCTCATAGGCCCGGGAACTGATCTCCACACAGCCGAACCGCCCCAGATGATCTGTATAGAACTGTACATCCCACAGCACAAATCCCTTGAGCACAAGATGGCGGTGGCAGAACAGCAGCGCAGCTTTCATGGCTTCTTTTTCCGTTTGGAACATACTTTCTGCAAAAAATGCACCTCCGATGGCCACTCCGTAGAGCCCGCCAACCAGTTTTTCATCCAGATATACCTCAACAGAATGGGCTGATCCCTTTTCATTCAGTGCCATGAACGATTTTTTCAGATTATCCGAAATCCATGTACTCTCCCTGGCAGCACATCCTTCAATAACACCCTTAAAATCCTTGTTGATTCCGGGAGTAAAACCGGCCGAACGGATACTTCGCTGATCTCTTCTGGAAAGACGGAACGTATTGAGCGGAATGATGCCACGCTTCCTGGCCGAGTACCAGTTTACTTCCTCCGCATCTGCCGATTCGGCCATGGGGAAAATGCCCATCCTGTAAGCCTCAAGAAGAATGGATGATGGTATTATACTCATAAAAAGCAGCCTGGCTGAATCTGATCAATCCCGGTGTAGTTCTTTTTAAGATAAGAGGTCAAATTCGTATTTTTAAGTGCGATTTAGAGCGCCCCTGATAGAACGTTTTCCAACCGGCAGCAAGGTTCTGTAAGCGCTTTTTTCGGCTAATTGGGCGGTATCAATAAAAATATCAATTGCATATACCTTATATTATGACCACTAAAACAGCACCGGAAACATCAGCCGGCTACGATAAAACGGTATTTGAACTACTCGAGTCGAAAGAGCATGAGCAGGTCATTTTCTGTTCGGACCCCAAGGTGGGACTAAAAGCCATCATCGCCGTGCACAACACAACTCTCGGACCCGCTCTCGGCGGTACACGTATGTGGCCCTACAAATCGGAGCAGGAAGCCCTGCTTGATGTACTCCGTCTTTCGCGGGGCATGACCTATAAGGCTGCCGTTGCCGGCCTGAACCTGGGCGGGGGCAAAGGGGTGATTATCGGTGACCCCAAAACGGACAAAAAGGAGGCACTCTTCCGTTCATATGGACGTTTTGTTGAAGGGCTTGCCGGCCGGTACATCACAGCAGAGGATGTGGGAATTGAAGTACGCGACATGGAATGGGTGCGTATGGAGACCAAATATGTAACCGGGATTTCCCGTGCACTCGGGGGCAGCGGCGACCCTTCTACCGTAACCGCACTGGGTTGTTATGTGGGTATGAAGGCCTCGGCCAAAAGAGTGTTCGGCAACGACTCACTTAAAGGGAAAAAAGTGAGTATACAGGGGGCAGGTCATGTTAGCACACACCTGGCCAACTACCTTCGTAAAGAAGGGGCAAAAATTTATATCAGTGATCTGTACCAGGATAAAGTAAATCGTATCGCAACCGAATCGGGGGCCATTCCCGTAGGAGTGGATGAAATCTATGATCTGGATGTGGATATTTTCAGTCCCTGTGCCCTGGGCGGCATCCTGAACAGTGAAACGATACCGCGGCTTAAATGTCCGATCGTGGCCGGATGTGCCAACAACCAGCTCCTTGAAGAGGATGTGCACGGACCGATGCTCATTAACAAAAACATCCTGTACGCACCCGACTATGTGATCAATGCCGGAGGCCTTATCAACGTGGCGAACGAGCTGGAAGGATACAACATTGATCATGCTCACAACCAGGCCATGCGTATTTACGATACCCTGATCGATATTTATCAGCATGCCGAAGAGCAGGGAATACCGACCTATGTGGCCAGTAACGAGCTGGCACTGCAACGGCTTAAGCAAATCGGCAGGATCAAGTCCATCTATGCATCAAAAAGCAGGTTCTCAGGCCGCCTGGGTGAGTTGAATATCGGTACGGGAGCCAACAGGCTCTGAAAAATGTCGACCGTTTTCCGTTACTGCCGGTATGGTGCCTTTTAAATGGCAGCATCACCGGCAGATACGGGTCATCTGAAGTCGCAGGCAACAGATCTGCAGCAATTTCACATCAAACAACCGGGCATTTTTTACCCTTTTTCTGCGTTCTCTTACAGTTATTCCATCAAATCCATAACTTCAGGGATGAATAAAAAAGAGAATTATCTGAAAAAGGACCGGATCCTGAAAGCTGTGACCGCCGACAGGTTTTTCAGGATAAGCGTTGTTAAAACAACAGATGTCGTTAAAACCGCTCAAAAGAAGCATAACCTGTCTCTGATCAGCAGTATTATACTCGGGCGGGCACTCACAGGTGCCATGCTTCTGGCATCCGATCTGAAAAATGAAGAGCGCCTGTCGCTCCGGATCGAGGGCAGCGGCCCCATTGGTCATCTGATAGCCGAAGCCAACAGCAGCGGCGAAATACGCGGGTATGTACAGAACCCGGAAGCGCAGCTTGAACTCCGAAATGGGGCTACGATCGGCGATGGTCTCGGGTTGGGCCTGCTTACGGTTTCGAAGGTGCTGTACAACGAAGCGCGTCCGGTTAACGGAACCGTTGAGCTGGCAAGCGGAAATATCTCCGAAGACCTGGCCTACTACCTTTTGCAATCAGAGCAGATAGCTTCAGCTGTAAGCATTGATGTGAGCCTCGATAACAAAGGAGTGGTAAATCACGCGGGCGGCGTGCTGATACAGGCACTGCCGGGAGCTCCGGACGGCAAGAGGGAACTCTTACAGCAGAACCTCAGCGAGATGAATACCATTGCCTCTCTGCTTCGGGATGGACACTACGTGGACGATATCCTGAGAATTGTAACCCGCCCCTATGAGGTAAAGGAACTGACCCGGTACCCGGTGCACTTCTTCTGCAGATGCAGCAAGGAACGGTTCAAAAATGCACTCTACCTCGTTGACTTTGAAGAACTGGCCGATATGGCGAACGAAGGCCACGATCTGGTATGCCACTTCTGCAACAGCAAATACCACATATCCGGTACAGAAATCGACGAGATAGTCCAGGAACTGAAAATCAAGATGAACTGATCACCGCGGTCACGGTGCCGAAATAAGCACAATGTCTTCGGCCACCAGCCCTTTTTCGTTCTGAACCAGGTCGAACTCAAAGATCAGGTCCCTGCTGGGCAGAAAGGCACTGTCGAAATCGGGCTCAAACTGCGAAACATGGGCGAAAACCGTTTTGTACGGCGATTCAGACGAACGGGAGTCGGTGATCCACAGGTTATCATCGATACGGGCCATATAGCGCAGGAAACCATACCCGTCGGAATGGGAAAAGTCGTAGCATACGCCGCGCACCCTTGAACCGACCGTACCCCACTCATAGGGTGATTTCACAGGTAGCAGTCCGGGGATGGTATATCCGGATATGAACATGTCAACAGACCGTTTCAGCCCGACCGGCACATTGTCGAAACCGATCATCTCAACCCTTACACCCATATTCTGAACGGCATTAACCACATTCACGAAAGCTTCCTCGTTGGTCAGAATAATGATTCTGTCCATATCGGCTGCCTGGGTCAGGATATCGGTGGCCATGTGTATGTCGAGGTTGCTTTTCTTTAGGCGGTCGCGTGAATCCGTCTCAGGATTGAATTTCATGGGCTTCTCGATCACCTTGTACTCAAAATCGCGAAGCACTTCGCAGAACCTTGAGGTTTTAACCTTGTAGTTCTGATCCTCCTTGGCCCTGTCTTTATCAAAAGCAAGGTAGGCATGCAACCGGCTCGGCACACTGCCGTCGCGGCAGGCAAATTTTCTGAGTATATCGTATCTGAGCCCGAATCCGCCATTTAGTGTAACGTCGACTGCGTCGACATAAATACCAACTTTTCTGGTTTTCATCTAATTATTCCGTTTTAATAATAATCCGGATGTGCTGGTGTCCGGAGGGTTAATACTATCTGATCAATCCAGTAACTTTATATCTATTACGCAAGCGGGTGTGAAAATTATATCTCAGTCTTTGCTAAAATATTCAAACCGAACGAAACAGAGAACCGTCAAAACGGCACCGCTGATTAAAAATAATAGTAATTTGATGTGAATGCTAAAATCATTTGCAGGCCAGTATGTTCCGTATAAAACAGGAATAAGGCTTACGACCATCATTCCCGCTGCCCTGCCCCACTGGTATGATACGGGAAAAACACGCCGGCTGCGCACATATAATATTGCGCTCATGGTTGCATAGCATGCCAGTGTGGCCAGTGCCGATCCCGTCATGCCGATTTTGGGTACCAGCAACAGATTCAGCAGAACCGTAACCACCGACCCCGCAATGGTAATTCCCGGCAGCTCGATCGTCTTTTCCCGGATGAAAATACCCGCCGATAAATTCACGAACCATCCCTGGAACCAGTACGCCATTAACAGCCACGGAACTATGGACAGGCCCATCCAGTAGCGGCTGTCGATAATCGTGGCATCGAGCAACGGTACATTGATCCGCACGATCTCATGGGCAAAAAGCCCGACTGTGAGCACAACTACTGCCGCCACATAGTTGAAGTAGCGGAACACATCCCGGAATACGGCAGGCGCATCGTCGGCGGTGGCATGCCTCATAAAGAAGGGCTGCCAGGCCAGTTTGAACATCTGTACCACTATGAGCATGAAAATGGCCAGTTTGTAACACGCATTGTAGATGCCGGTGATGTCCTCGGGAGCGTACCCTGCCCCGTAAATACGGGTGATGTCGGCAACCGACATGGCATTCAGGAAGAACCGGTCGAGCACCTCATTGATAGCAAAACCGATGCCATTCGGCACATAGGGCAGACCGAAAAGAAGGGCTGTTTTTAACAGATCATAACTCCACACGCCCTTGTATTTCGGCAAGGTCAGAATGAACAGAACACCGGTCGAAAAGAACGATGCGATGATATTACTGATCAGTATGGCTTCAAGGCCCCATCCCAGACCGATGACCAGGTACAGGTTCAGCCCCACATTAATCCCTACGTTTACAAGCCGGATGGTGGCATAGCTCACGGCTTTTCTGATAAGTCTGAGCTCTGCATAGGGCACGATTCCGAGCGCGTCGAGCCACAGAATTACAAGCATCATAAAAAAGAGATTCCCCCCGCCATCATCCAGGCTCATAAGGGGCATGATCGCAGGTGCAGTCAGCCAGAGTAACCCGCACAGGCCGGTACCGATGCCCAGCAGTGACAGCTGAACGGTTTTAAAAACGTCGTCGGATCGCCCGCGCTCGGCCGCATAACGGATGTAGGACGATTCCATCCCGAAGGTATAGATCACATTCAGGAAAACGATGGCCGCATAGATCAGCCCGATAACACCATACTCGGCCGGATTGAAAAATTTGGTATAGAAAGGAACCAGCAGATAGTTGATGAATCGGGCCACAACCCCGCTCAAACCATAGATGACCGAGTCGGATAACAGTTCCCTGATGCGGCTCAATTAGCTGATTCCCGGCGTTTTTGTGTGATCCGTTCGGCTGCCTGTACACCCAGGCTGTAACTGTCGAACCCCATTCCGGCTATGACCGCATCGCAGGACCCGGCCGTAATTGAATGATGCCTGAACTCCTCACGGGCATGGATATTCGATATATGAACCTCGACACTGGGTACCGACAACAGCGACAGAGCATCCCGCAACGAAACCGAGGTATGCGAAAGTCCGCCCGGATTGATGAGTACCGCTTCGAATTCGTTGTCCTGAGAAAGCCGTTGCAGCAGGCTGATCAGGTCGCCTTCATGATTACTCTGGAAGAATTCAAAACTGTGGTGCGGAAATTCCTCCCGGAGACCGGATTCAAGGTCTTCGAGCGTCTGTTGCCCGTACAGAGCCGGCTCCCGTTTGCCCAGCATGTTGAGATTCGGACCGTTAATAACAAAAATTCTCATGATTTCAGCTCACCTCGTATTTTGGCAGCCACCTGTTCCATCTCGTCTTCCGACAGGTCGGCTTTTTTACCAAGTGAAAAGGGTTGTGATGATTTGTAGATCGGGATCAGATGGATGTGGGCATGAGGCACTTCCAGCCCCTGAACGATCACACCGGTTCGGATACATCCCAGGGCACGATCCATCGCTCCGGCAATTTTCTTGGCATACAAAATCATCCTGCCAAGCAGATCATCATCCAGATCAAACAGGTAGTCGGTTTCCTGCTTCGGCACCACAAGCGTATGCCCTTTGCTCGATGGATTGATGTCGAGAAAAGCGTAAAAATGGTCGTTTTCTGCAATTTTATAGGAGGGAATGTCACCCCGGATGATTTTTGTGAAGATCGTTGCCATAGGCTGGGGTATTGGGTTGTGGGTATTGGGTATTGGGTAGTGAGTAGTGAGTTGCGGGTAAGGTGAAGTTTGATGGTGACGGCGGGTCTGAATCGTACCTGGCATAAGATCAGACTGGTACCTGGCATAAAGATATGACCCGGAACCTGTAACAAGATATATAAACATTGTAATCGCACCAACGCCCGACTTGTTTTACACAGAACGGGTGAAGCCTTTATTTTTTGCGGCGGGTTGGGGGTGGCAGCCGGGCTGGAAATCCGGCAGTGAGCAGGAGTGATCATCAAAATGGTGCCGTCGGTTATTTTCGTACATCCGGCAAAGGCAGATCATCGGCAGGCTGATCGTCAGGCTACGGGGAGCCATGATTTTCCGGTGATGAATCCCTGATTTTCCAACTCGGCTGCGATCAGTTCACGGGCTCCCGTGGAACCGACATAGGAAAGAACAAAACAACTGTGAGGGGGCGGCAGGCCATCCGGCATTGATACAGGAATGCCATGTATAACGGTTCCCCCCCTGTCAGGGTTTATATCTATATAGCGTATAACACGAATACCAACGTTCTGCAGCAATTCAACCCGTTTCCTTGTGGTTCGTCCGGCACCCCAGATCACTACATCGGGATGGTGTGGATTGTTGAATGCCAGCCAGCGTGCCAGGTATTCGGTTTTAAGCCTGTAAAATGCCCAAAACGAGTATCGGCTGTCCGTGCGCGAAAGCCTGCCTGCATCATCACTCCAGTGGAACAGCATTTCGGGTACTTTCTCCATTCTCACCCCGGCTTCGAGCCAGCGAAGCCAAAGTTCGTAATCTTCCGGAAAATCCCCGTTCCTGTAAGATCCGTAGCTGTCAATGAACTCTTTACGGAACATCACCGCCGGATGGGCGAGTGGAGATTCCACAAAACGGTTCAGGGAAATCTGCTCATGGGCAACCAGGCTGTTGATCCATTGAACATAACGTGCGTACCCGGCTTGTCGGCTGGCACTGCCGCCGTGTTCCACCAGGCAGGAAACCAGGCCCGTATCGGGACGATTCTTTAAATGAGTATACTGCCGCTCAAGGCGGGCGGGCAGGCTGATATCATCGGCATCCATGCGTGCAATAAGCGGGGCTCCGGCCAGAGTGATACCCGTATTGAGCGCGTCAACAATACCCCTGCCAATGCAAACTGCGGGAACAATCCGTTTATCACGGGTAGCAGCCTGTTTCAGAATATCCGCCGTATTATCATCGGAGTGATCGTCTACTGCGATGCATTCCCACTCCCTGAGGGATTGTGCGGTGAGGGAATCAAGAGCCGCTCCCAGGGTTTTGCCCGCGTTACGGACCGGCAGTACGATTGATACAAGGGGGCCGGCGGATGCAGTCATCGTTCCGCAGATTGCATTTGGGAATAACCGTTCGTACTCCAGCTGATGTATCTGACGCGGAGCTCTTCGATCTTTAGGTTGAATTCCTCATCAGACAGCCCGTAAAATGACTCGGGTTTATCAAACCACACATGTACAACCCCTGATCGTGACAGCAGCGCATCTCCGGGACACAGATCTGCGGCACCCTCAATAAATACCGGCACAACGGGCAGATTCAGGTCCTGAGCTATTCGGAAAGCTCCCTTTTTGAAAAGTCCCACCGGCATTTCGTGTTTTCTCGATCCTTCCGGGGCAACCATCACCGACAGGTCCTGTTTCCGGATTCTTTCGTACGCATTCTGCAGCTCCGAAACGGACGCAATACTGTCGCTCCGTTTGATGAATATCTGCCCTGTAAGGCGTCCCAGCAGAAAAAAAAACGGGTTAAACTGCAGTTCGTACTTGGCCACGTAGCGGATCCGGGGTAGACCCAGTGAAATGATAATGAACAGGTCGAGTGTTGAGCTGTGGTTAATAATGTAGACCGCCTGCCTGTGGATATCATGATTACCGTAGTGAATATTCAGGCGCACCCCCAGCAACATCAGCATACTCATACCAATAAACCTGCCCACATGCCGGATCAGACGGTTTTTCAGCCGGCCCGCAGAGAAAATGAACAACGGGACTGCGACCACACTTGCAATAATCAGGATGATTACGAAAAAAGGAACAGCAATAACAGCCCGCAGCCAGTCGCCAAAGCCAAATCCGCTATTCTTATGATCCTCATCAGAACCGGATGTACCGTTCATAAACCATCCTGATATATAAATAATCCGGCAGTATTATTGCCGGTTGACCGAATCAGACTTGCCCGAGAACTGTCACGATTCTGTTGAATATTTCATCAATGGTACCCTGTCCGTCAATATAACTGACCAGGCCTTTTTTATCGTAATAATCAAGGACCGGGGCGGTTTCTTTGTGGTACACACTCAGGCGTACCTTCACCTTTTCAGGATTATCGTCGGTACGACCTTCACCACGGCTCAGAATACGGTTTACCAGTTCCGCTTCCGCCACCTTCAGCATCAGGAATGCGTCGAGTGAGGTACCCTGTTCTTCGAGCAGACGATCAAATGCCTCGGCCTGGGGTACGGTTCTGGGAAATCCGTCGAGGATGTAGCCATTTGCGTATTCCGGCTTTTCCAGTGCCTCTGCAACGAGATCAACCACCGTTTCATCCGGTACCAGCCTGCCTTCATCCAGAATTGTTTTCACCTTTTTACCCAGAGGAGTCTGATTTTTTATGGCAGCCCGGAACATGTCGCCGGTTGACAGCTGGGGAATATTGTAGCGGTTTTCAATTTTTTTGGCCTGGGTACCTTTTCCCGCACCCGGAGGCCCGAATAAAATGATTTTCATTACAACAATTTTTAAACCTGGTTCTTTTAAACTAATAATTTGACAGATACAGGAAGTGCACACGTCCTATATTCCAATTTCCAAAGATACTCAGCTTTCCATCGACTATAAACTTCTTTTGCTGCTGCCGGTAGCATCAAATACTCACTGCTCAAAATCATGAACTTATGGATATCACATTGACAGACCTGTTTGACCAGTTTAACGAAATACTCAATTATACCCTCTTTACACTGAAGCAAACAGAGGTCACTGTATTGTCGATCTTTGTTTTTTTCGGCTTCCTGATAACATTCACCATAGCCGGCAGGGTTTTGAGCCGTCTGCTGTTCAACAGGGTACTGAAAAAAGTATCGATGGACGATGGCACCAGGTTCACGCTCACGCGCATCACCAATTATACGATCGTACTGATTGGCGTCGTGATTGCCTTTCAGTTCCTGGGAATCGACCTGAGCGGCCTCGCGGTCATTTTCGGGCTGCTCTCTGTGGGTATCGGTTTCGGGCTTCAGAACCTGACGTCGAATTTTATATCGGGCCTGATCCTGTTGTTCGAGCGGCCGATCAGTATCGGCGACAGGGTGGTGGTTAACGATCTGGAGGGCGATGTGATCGAAATAAACATGCGGTCGACCACCATCAGTTCTGTAAACAATATTTCCATAATCGTACCCAACTCCGATTTCATATCGGGACGTGTGGTGAACTACTCGCATGGCGATCCCAAAATACGGATTGAGATCAGTGTGGGGGTATCCTATGACTCGGATCTTGATCTGGTTCTCAAATCTCTTCATGAGGTCGGCGTTGATCATCCGGAAGTCATGAATAATCCGCCTCCGGAGGTGATGTTTACCGGATTTGGCGATTCATCCTGGGATCTGAAGCTCAGGTGCTGGATTATAAATCCCAAACGGCATCCCTATGTCAGGTCTGCCCTGCACATCGCCATTGTGAGAAAATTCCGTGAAAAAGGGATTGAAATCCCCTATCCGCAGCGCGACCTGCACCTCCGTTCCCCGCTGCCGGTACCGCATTCCTCCGAAAAAGTGGCTTAGCGTTCACCATCAGATTCATCTTTTTCCGGCGGTATTGCAACTGGCAGACCATTCCCTGCACAGCAATGCTCTGAGCCACATTGGCATCGCAAAAATAATCTTGACGCGGCGCGTAATTTTACGTAGATTGATGCAGTGCGTAAAAACATCCTATTATGAAAAAACAACGAATCATTAAGCGTTACGAGAACCGGAAGATGTACGATACAGAAGAGAGCCGGTTCATAACCCTGAAAAGGATCAGGGACCTGATCCGGCAGGGAGAAACGGTGAAGATTGTGGAAAAGGGAACCGGAAACGATATTACCTCGAACACTCTCACCCAGATCATACTTGAAGAAGACCGCAAGGGCAAAGCCTTTATTCCGGTCAAAATTCTCCACGATGTAATCCGGTGGGGCAATGATGTACTCGATACGGGTGTCGACCAGGTACTGCACAGCTTTGATGACATTGTGGAAAACAGCATCAAACGGTTGTTGCCTGTTGCCGGCACCAAAGAGATTGAAAACCTCCGGGCCCAGATAGATCAACTGGAGAAAAAGATTGAAAAACTTTCAATATTACAGAACACAGAATAATCAGGAGAAAGCCATGAGCAACATAGAGAAAGCAGAAAAAAAAGTGGAAAAAGCAGCCGATAACATCGCCGATAAAGCACGTGAAATCTGGCTGGCCGGACTTGGGGCCTTATCTGCTGTTGAAGAAGAGGGATCCAAATTCTACAACAACCTCGTTGACAAGGGAACCGAGTTCGAAAAACGCGGAAAAAAACAGGTTGATACGATCTACAAGGATATAAACGACCGTTTCAAAGACCTTGAAAAAAGGATAACCGACACGTTCGGCAAGGCCGAAGACAAGGTTGAAGACAATATGGCCCATCTGGTAAAAAAAATGGGCGTGCCAAGCCGTGAAGAGGTAAAAGACCTGTCATCCAAAGTTGAAAAGCTGATGAAAAAGGTTGATGAGTTGTCTAAAAAAATGGAACACAGCGAAAAACAACCTGCTAAAACAGGCAAGACATCCAAATAGCATGAGATGCCGGTTCCGGATCTGTTCCGGAACCGGTACTTTATTCGTACACCAAACTTACACGATTTGGAGCGACCGATATGAATAACCGGATCGGGATTGCCTGTGCTGGCGGTGGTATTGAGGGTGCTGTTTACGAAATCGGCGCCTTATGTGCCATTGAGGAAGCTGTTCAGGGACTGGATTTCAACGAAATACATATCTACGTGGGTGTGAGTGCCGGCGCCCTGATCTGTTCAAGCCTTGTAAACCGGATCACCCCAAGGCAGATGAGTCTTGGTATACTGTCGCATCAGGAGGGTGTACATCCCATAACCCCGGAAATTTTCTACACTCCCGATATCGGTGAGTATTTCAGCAAGGTGACCCGCATACCCTCCGTATTGCTGGAAGCCGTTCAGGAATACATCATCAACCCCTCCGACATCAGCCTAACGGGATCGCTCTCCCGGCTGTCGAAACTGCTTCCGGTTGGCATTTTCAATAATTCGCCACTCGAAGAATATGTACGCACCAACCTGGCCATGCCCGGCCGTACCAACCGGTTTCAGGAACTGAAATCGGATCTCAGGATCATCGCTACCGATCTGAACTCGGGTCAGACGGTGATTTTTGGTAAAGAACCGTATGCCGATGTCACGATTTCAAAAGCGGTTCAGGCCAGCTCTGCGCTCCCCTTTGTCTATACGCCGGTCAATATCGGCGGTCGCTATTACATGGATGGTGTTGCGAGAAAAACCGTTCATGCCAGTGTGGCCCTTGAAGCCGGGGCCGACCTTGTTTTTTGTATCAATCCCATCGTACCCTTCGAGGCGATCGAAGATGACTACGAAATCAATGATCTGATCCGGAAAAACCTGATGGATGAGGGTTTGCCTGCCGTTCTGTCGCAGACGTTCCGTACCATGATACATTCGCGGATGGGAGTTGGCATTAAAAATTATGAATTCAGCTATCCCGGCAGGGATATTGTGCTGATCGAACCGGGTAAAGATGATTACCGGATGTTCTTCACCAATATATTCAGCTTTACCAACCGGAAAGAAGTGTGCGAATATGCCTATCAGACCACGAGGGAACAGTTGCTGAAACGGGCTGACGAGCTGCAGCCTGTACTTGAGAAATATGGGTTAACCCTTCGTACCGACCGCTTGGGCGATACGGACCTGACCCTCTATGATACACTTGAGCCTGGCGATTCTGTAATCAAACACAATTTGGGAAAAACCCTGTTCAGGCTCGATCAACTGCTCGACCAGCTGGACCGGGGTGTCTGAAGGATTTCCGTAATCATAGTCGCAATAATACCCGCTATTATACTCGCCAGCGTTCGTAACGGCCCATCATATCTGCCCTTTTATACTTGCCCTTCATACCGGCCGGCAACATCTGTCGCGGGCCGTTCAGGATGGAATGAATGGCTCATTTCCCGAAAAAGTTAAACAGAATGGCCAGTACAAACAGCGGCACCCAGATAAACCACGCTCCACCCTGCACGATGGCAATCACACCCGCCACGATACATGCACCCGCCAGCACACTGCTGCGCAGGCCATGGAACGGGCTTTCGCTCGACCGGTTATTCACACTGTCTTCAAATATGCGGAGGCCGTCGGCCATTAGTTTGGGCAATCTTACAGCCATGTCGATCAGTTCAGGTGTTCCGCGGATAAGCTCTCTTGTGAGGGAAGCCGGGCTGAACTGCTCCCGAAAAATACCGTTAATCTGTTTCCGGGACAGAGCGGGTACGTCCAGTTTAGGGTTGAGAGACAGCCCCACACCCTCATAGGTGACGAGTGCCTTGACCATCAGGGTCATCTCGACCGGGAAAAACACCTTGTGCCTTGCCCCTATACCAAGCGACTGTACAATCATTTTTGCAAGGCTGAAATCGCCCTTTGATGCATGCAGATAGTAACGGCGCTGCAGATCGCTAACCGACCGGCGGAACTCATTTAAATTTCCACCCTTTGAAACGGTTGCCATGGCCGTCAGATACCTGGCTGCCCCTTCAATATCTCCGGTTACCAGGGCATGAAAATAGTAGAGCATCTGCCGGCGTGTCTTTTCCTCAAACCGCCCGACCATACCCAGATCGATAAAGCCGACCTTGCCGCCCTTCATAATAATCAGGTTTCCCGGATGGAGGTCTGCATGGAAGAACCCGTCCTTGTAAAGCATCCTGATAATGGCTGCGGCCCCGTTCTCGATCACCAGTTCCCTATCTTCACCCGTAAGAAAATCCCCGAGTTCCGAATCCGGCTTTTTACCCTCAAACAGTTCCATACAGAGTACATTTTCAGTAGTGAACTCACGGTAAATTTTCGGAAACAGAATGTGGGGATGATCGGCAAAATTGGCAGTAAAGGTTTCCGCATTGTCAGCTTCATTATTCAGATCGACTTCTTTTGCGGTATAGTTACAGAATTCATCGATCAGCCGTTTAGGCTGGTATTGCGGAATAATCCAGCTCAGAAATGTGCCAAGCATTTTGAGCAGGTTGATATCGGTGAGAATGAGGGATTTAATACCCGGTTTAACCACTTTCAGTACAACGCGCTGCCCGTCATGGGTTTCGGCGTAGTGAGTCTGCGCAATGGAGGCAGATCCCAGGGGTTCCGGATCTATGTACCTGAAATATTCATCCGGCGATTTTTCATAGTTGAATTCCAGAATTTCACGGATTACCTCAAACGGAACATGTGGAAGCTTGTCGAGCAGATTCTTCAGCTCACGGGTGATGTTCAGAGGAAGGATATCTTCCCTGAGGGCAAGAATCTGACCCAGTTTCACATACGTAGGCCCCAGCATTTCAAGTCTTTTCCTGAGCTGTACCGGAAAAGGCAGATTCCGGATGTCCTTTTTTACGAGGGGGGTTGATAACAGGGCGAACAGGCGAGACCAGGGGGAACGCAATCCCTTTTTTCGTTCCGGGGGCAGCGCTTTAACATAGGCGATCATTCCACCGCCGATTATAGCAGACACATTGCGGTGAATCTGAAAAAAACGACGCAAAAGACCCTTGTAGGGCGACAGGGGATCAAATTTATAGGGCGATTTGACCTGGTTTGTCAGTAATGAACGCTCGGGCCGGTATCTGCTGTCCATTCCATTACTACCGGAAGATTCGGAGACATCCTGTTTTATGGCTTCATCCCGTTGGTTTTCGCCTGTCGTCATAAATATGGGCACCTTTTAAAACGTAATTCACACAAGATAGTGAATTCGGGACAGATGCGGACAGAATCGTTACTTGATCAGCGTCATTTTACGGGTTTGAACACCCGTTTCGGTAACGAGGCGGTAGAGATAGACACCGCTTGCAAGATCGGAGGCATTGTATTCCACCAGCTGGGTGCCGGCGCTGAACTCCCTGTTGTTGAAAAGCGTGGCCACCTGCCGGCCGAGTATATCATAGACAACCAGCGTGGCACTGCCCGCAGATGGCATGGTAAACCGGATGGTTGTTGACGGGTTAAACGGGTTGGGATAGTTCTGATCCAGTTCTGCGGCGAGCGGCAGCTCTTTTGTCTCCACTTCGATACTGTAGTCCATGCCGGTATTGTGGCTGGAGTTCACAACAGCAATTCCGATTTTTTCAATCTCAGCCCAGGATCTGCCGGTCTGTATCAGCACGGTTCCGGAGCCGTCGTCAGGGGCCAGGTACTCTGCCACTTCCCCGTTTTTAAGATATGCAAGAACGCCAACCCCGGGCTCACCGCCCCTGGACAATATCCTTATCAGGGCAACGCCATTTTCACCGGCCGGGGGTTCAATCATGAAAAAGTTTGCAGACAGCTTGTTCAGGGAGCGGTCGTGATTGTAGGTTACAAAATTCACGTCGGCAAACTTCTGAACCAGCGTTGGTGTCGGGTACTCATGCTTTTCGGTAAAACCGTATTGGTCCGGGGCAAAACTACCGGATGCGAGATGCCACAACAGATTTCGCGTATTGATCTCATTGAAGGTCAGGTTTCTGCTGTCAAGTTCTTCGTTGATTGATGCCAGCATATCGCCTGCATCCGATCCGACTCTCGCCCAGGTATCCACCCAGAAATCCATGCCCAGGTGTTCTGCGTAGAAGAGCATCCACGTAGCATGTGCATAGGCCAGCGGTGTACTGCGTTCGGGAGCACGAAAAACCGATTGTGCCCCAAGATAGTTGTAGTAGTCTTTCACATTGCTGAAAACCACATTTTCCATCATGGTGGCATCCATTTCCAGCCAGTTAAGATAGCCGCTGGTACCTTTCCACTGATTTACCGTGTACTGCAAAGCATGTTTGATCTCGTGGGCCAGTGTAACCTTGAGTGAGCCAAGTTGTTGGCCATCCGGATCACGGTTTTCCGGAAATCCGTCGAAGGTGGCATTTACCACGATGGATGTGGATTTATTTCCTGACGGCATGGTGTAGCCATAGGAGCGTATGTCCTCAAAATAAATACTGTACGCCTGCTCAGTAAGAATAAATTCCGGGAAGCCGAGACCGTTCACCATGTAATTCCAGGATGAATCGGCATATTCGGCCGCCCTCTCAATGTAATCGGGAATACCGTTCATATCGGCATCATCAACCGGAACCGCATGCTGCCCGTCCAGAGAATAGTACAGCACAAACATTCCTGACGGAGATGTATGGCTTTCAGTGTGGTTCCAAGTCGAAAAAAGCAGATCGTCAACCGCCAGAATCACATCCAGCCCGTAATCTTCGCGATGACTGTGGTATTCGGTGATTACAGGTGTAAGACAGCGTATGAATCCGGTTTCGTCGAGATAATGCGGATTTGCGCTGCCGGGATCGAGGGTGAGGCGCAATTGCTCAATCACTGCATCGTGCCGGGTTATGGCCCCTCTCTCCAGATCTTCCGATAGATTCTCATAACCATTTTTTACTGCGATATAGTCGTTATGAATTTGCTGCGCATGCACCTGTACTGCACATACCAAAAGCAGCAGTGCGAAGGCCGGTTTTATACGTTGTAACCATTTTATATTCATGCGCGGCTCTGTGCCAAATCGGGGGTTTATTCCACCTAAACAGATGATACACGCAAATTTAGATTAAGTTTGATTAGACTTTCTTAACTAATTATCAATACAAATATGCAAGCCTCTTAATAACGTGCTTTTATATAGTTAATATTAAAACTACTTAATTAAAGTCAGTTTTATAACCTCCCTTTGCTCACCTTTCTGCAATACTAATAAATAGACGCCGGAACCAAGCGTCATTCGGGATGCATCCAGGTAGAGTTCATGCCGGCCCGCCTCCCGAAACCCGTCGGCAACGGTTGCCAGTAAATGCCCTGCCGTATCATACAACCTCAGGCTGATATGTGCCCTTTCCGGCAGGTCAAACCGTATCATGGTTCCCGGATTGAACGGGTTGGGATAATTCTGATGCAGCGTCATCTTCTGTGGCAGCTCGTCATCCGGTTCCAGGCCAACGGCCTGCCTTTTGTTAATGATGATGGCCGTATCGGCCACTGTTACGGGCCGGGCGGTAAATTCATCGACCTGCACCGAAAGAATCTCCAGGTCAGCCGTGCCCTCACTGAGAGCAAACAGGGGAATTCCCGCAATCTTTCCGTCAGTAACCGGTCCGGTACCGGCAATAGCAACAGTGACTGTATCGCCGGAAACATTCATCGACCACATCGCCCCGGGAAAAGCTTCACCAGGCTGCAGGTCCGGCAACACTTCAAGATATGAACCGGGGATCAAAAGCCTGATCAGAAGCGAATAGAACGGGTCGTTATCCTGATTGTGTACAACAATCCCAAGCTCGGTTTCCAGGTCTTCAGCTGTTTCCTCCGCCACCAGCCTGAAGCCCAGCGAACTCAATAATTCGCCGCTGTTACCTCTCAGGCCGGCGAACGGACTGCTGTTTTCCCGGGTGATCAGGGCGTACTCCGGTCCGAAACCGTCCTCATTCAGGTCAGCGGGAAACACAACCGGCTCACCGGCCAGTTTCCTCAAAATCATTGACGCATCAAGCACCGATACCTTGCCGTTACCGGTTACATCGGCTGTGAACCGCTGAAAACCCGTCAATTTCTGTGAAGCTCCTGTTAGTGACATCAGGACCATTGAAACATCCACTTGATTCAGGGCCCCGTTCAGGTTGGCATCCCCGTAGCGCAGGCGCTCGATCGATTTGCCGTTTCCGGCCAGAATATGGACCCCCCGGTCGCCTGATTCGGCCGTATTTACGGTTACAAGACCGAGGGTATCAACTTCCTCCCACCGGAGTCCCGCAGTAACCAGCAACCTGCCGAAAGCATCGGGCAGAAAGATATGACTGCCCGGGGTTGCCGTTTCTGAGCCCGGGAATGCATATACACCGATTCCGGCAAGGCTATCCGCTGCCATCACAAACAGGATCACATCACCCGTATCCTGTTCGGCAGGTATAAATTTTTGGAAACCGGCAGACAGCGACCTGTATGTAAACCGGGGACCGTCGATGCGGCCAAGCAGATCCGTAACCCGCAAAGGCGACGGAGTAGGATAATCAAACCGGTCGGTAAAGCCTTCATTGACCGATGCATAGGATCCCGAAGCAAGATGCCAAAGGTAGTTACGGGTCACCTCTTCACGCCAGCTCAGCCCCTCTGACGCAAGACCATTTTTTATGGCCCGGATCACACTCTCGCCGGCAGCAAGCCGGTCCCAGACCCCGGCCATAAATTCCGGGCCCATTCGTTCAGCCCAGTACATCATCCAGGTAACCTGCCAGGGATATACCGGCACGCTGATCTTCGGATCACGAAAGACCGAGTTAACCGAATTCAGGTTCCGGTAATAGTCTTTAACATCAGGAAAAACCATGTTTTCGGCCATAACGGCATCCAGTTCCATCCAGTGAATATTCCCGGCATCACCCTGCCAGCCCGTGCCTGCGTACTGGGATGCATGTTTCAGCTCATGTGCAATGGTGACCTTCAAGGCCCCGTACCGGCTTCCCTCCGGGTCCAGGTTGGTTGGATATCCATCGAATGTCGGGTGAACATAGGTGCGGGTCGATTGTCCGCCGGGGTTCACCACCGTCTCACCAAAAATGCTTTCGCCCCTTTTTTCAAGGATGATCTCGTAAGGGCCGGTATCTGCCAAAACCGGGTCGGCAAATCCGAGGTGACCAATCATATAGCTCCAGCTTGAATCGGCATAAGCCGCCGCCCTTTCAACATAATCCGGGGTACCGGTGCCACCCGCGTCTTCCTGATAAACAGCGTGGGTGCCATCAGGATGATAGCGGATCACAAATCTTCCCGATGGCGACACATAGGCTTCGTGGGCATCAGTCAATGTTCCCCCGCTGGCCGCTTCGCTGAACCATCCGGTTGCGGAACTTTCAGATTGGCCGTCATTCTCAGGGGAATGAGTGTAAGCATGTTTAAACACTGCCGAAGTGACTACAAGAGGGATGGAGACAGTAGAGTGACCAGCCATCCGGGGGTCATCATTCACGGCAGGGTTCTCATGCTGAACGGCCAGCCGGGAACCGTTTCCGTTATTGCACGGATTTCCGCTGAACGTCCCGTTACCGAAAAAAAAGACTGCAACCAGCGATATGAACACCGGATAAACAATGACCGATAGGAGTGACGGACTTTTTGCCCGACACCTCCAATCATAGTCTGAACTCTGACTTTCAGCGCCGTTCCGATGAATATATCGTGCAGATCGTTTCATGCAGATCACGGCATCAACCTGCGGGCGCGCTGATAAACTCGCTGAAAACCCGTATTTTAATGCCGCCTAATTTTATCCTTTTACCGTTATCAGCCAATATCTCCTGTTTCATGTACAATGTAATTCTTTATTACAATTTTAGCACCATCAACGATCCGCAGTCGTTCTGCACCGCTCACCGCGAGATGTGCCGGTCACTCGGACTGAAAGGGCGTATCTATATCGCCACCGAGGGTATCAATGGTACTCTCGCGGGGAAAAATGAGGATATTGAGGCATATAAATCCCATCTGACGGCAATTCCCGGTTTTGAAAAGACTGAATTCAAGGAAGATGCTTCAGACTCGGTCCCTTTCGCGAAACTGATCGTTAAAATAAGACCCGAAATTGTCGCTCTCCGGGTGGATGACCCACTCGATCCGGCCGAAGGCGGACGTCATCTACAGCCCTCCGAGTGGCGCAGGGTAATGGAAACCGAAAAAGACTATGTACTGATCGATGTGCGCAACAACTATGAATCGCGTATCGGCCATTTTGAAGGTGCCCTTCGGCCTGACGTCGAAAACTTCTACGATTTCCCGAAATGGCTGGAAGAGGCACAGATCCCCAGGGACAAAAAAGTGCTGATGTACTGCACCGGGGGCATACGCTGCGAAAAGTTTTCGGTGCTGATGAAAAAAAAGGGCTGGAACGATGTGAACCAGTTGCACGGTGGCATCCTCAACTATGCACGGGAAGAAGGCGGGGCTCATTTCAGGGGAAAGTGTTTTGTGTTCGACGACCGCCTCGTTGTACCGGTAAACCCGGATGATGAAGAACCGATCAGCCATTGTGAAATTACCGGCACACCCTGCGACACCTACATTAACTGTGCCAACATGGAGTGCAACAAATTGTTCGTCTGTTCCGAAGAGGGTGCAGCACTGATGGAGGGTACCTGCTGTGAACAGTGTAAGAACAGTCCTTACAAGCGGCCCTTCAACGCAGAAAATGCATTTGCTCCATTCAGAAAATGGTACAACTATTTCGGCAGCGACTTCAAACAGCGGGAACACCAGCATGTCCGGGATGGATACCAGACCGAATGAAAGCGGTATTGATCCGGCATGCCGTGTCAGGATCGTCGGGCCATATCCTTTCACACACCGGTTTCGTGTGAAACCCGATGAGGCCGGCATGCCGTTGCTGGCCTTTCTTATGGCCCGGTTTCCCTTCCGTCACGACCGGGAATGGATCGACCGGATTCGCACCGGCCTTGTACAGGTAAACGGTGCTGATTCCCGGCCGGAGGGTCTGCTTGCCGCCAACGACCGGATATCGCACCACAATCCATGTGTTACCGAACCGGCTGTTCCCGACGATATACGCATTCTGGATGAATCCGCCGACTGGCTTGTTGTATACAAACCGGCGCCGATGCCGGTACACCCCGGGGGACGGTACAACAAGAACACGCTCACATCCATTCTTGAAGAAATGGGTTATGCCGGCCTTAAAATTGTACACAGGCTGGATGCGGTTACCAGTGGCATCATCCTGTTTGCCCGGAACAGCGGGGCGGCGCTGGCTGTTCAACAGGCCTTTATTAAGGGGGATGTGCAAAAATGGTACTATGCTCTTGTTGCCGGAATCCCTTCCCAAAACCAGATGTCAATTGACCGGGCCATCACCCGCAGTAAAGGCTTTGTCTTTACCTGTTCCGACGCTGCCGGTGCACGAGAGGCACTTACTCATTTTGAGGTCATCGCTGCCGGCAATGACCGCTCCATTGTAAGGTGTATGCCCGTAACCGGCCGGACACATCAGGTTCGCCTCCATCTACGTGAATGGGGCCATCCGGTAATCAACGATACCGTTTACGGCCACGGCGGCGATGACAGCAGCACGATGCCGCAAAACCGGGCTATCTGTCTGCAGAGCAGTTTTCTTGCGGTAAAAAACCTTGGAATATACCAGGAAATGGATGTGCCGGAAGAGTGGAGATGGTTTTGATCATGAATTCCGGCTGATATTGATTCAGCTGATATAATATATGATCACCGCCAGTGCGAGCAGAAGTGCAACCCAGAGTGTAATAGCTATGATATTGGCCCTTTTGGCTTTGGCCGACTCGTACCAGGTTCTGGGCCGTATGCCCTGCATGATAAAGGTTGCTACTGCCGCGAGATTGACACATATCACGTTGGTCAGCACCAGAATAAAGGCATAAAACGCCAGTTCGAACTGCCCGTTGCCCAGCAACAGCCCGGCGGTAACCAAAGGCGGGAGCAGTGCCACCGCCACCATCACACCGATAACGGCGGCCGACATACCCAGGGTATAGGCCAGTACTCCGGCGGCACCTGAGGCCAGCGCCAGTGCGATATCAGAAAGGGCCACCTCTGTTCGCATCGAAATCTCCTGTACACTGCTGTCGACCGTAAGCAGCAGTCCCAGCATAACGGACAGTACCAGAGCCACTGCCAGACCCAGGAAATTGGTCTGCAATGCCTTCAGGCCCAATTCCTTGTCGGCTAATACCGTAGCCAGTGCCATTCCCACATTCGGGGCCAGCAGCGGGGCGATCACCATCGCGCCTATCACAACAGCGGTACTGTCGCGCATAACACCAAGCGAAGCAACGATGGTTGACAGGGCCACCATGGCCAAATAAACCCCCGACATTCCAATACCATCCCTGATATCGGTGTAGAGTTCTTCACGGCTGACCCTCGCCCCGCTCAGCGGCTTTTCCCAGGGCTCTGCCGAATCATTCTCTTCAGATTCCCCATTCCCGCTTTCATCCGGTTCATCCTTCTCCTCATCATTTATCCGGGGAAGTGTGGCCTCCACCGGCAACATCACCAGCCGGTAATATTCCAGGCCGCCAAACATATCCTCCGCCTTGTCAAGAAATTCCTCGGTGTCAGATGCATCGATAAGCACCTTAACAAGGTAGCCCTCCTGCAGCTCGGAGCTGTCTTCCCAGAAGTGGGTTACAGATTTCAGTTCAACCAATTTTTTGGTTATTTCAATGCCATCCTTGGGCACAACCACTTCGATCTGACGTAATGCCATTTTTTTAAAATTTATTACCCGGTTTATCTGATGTCCGGACGGAAACTGCTAATCGAACAGACCTGCTCATGAATATTAAACCTGTAATTAAGTAAAAATACGGTACCGTTGCCTCACAATTTCCTGATAGATTTCTTTCATTTCACCCGACAGAAACGACTTTTCTATTGTACTCATAAAATCGCCTTTCTTTCCACGCAGTTTATCCAGGATGTTTGATATTTATCTGGCGTATAAGCCAATCTGTTTCCCAAATTCCTGAAACGACTCGAGCTGCAAAATACGTTATCTTTAAGCCTGATGTGCTAACAGATAAGAATTTCAAGCAGACTACCTTCTATGTTCGTTGTCCCTTTAATTAATCACTTGTTCTGCAGATATGCCCATACAACATTTGGCGGTATTGATAGTAATGATAATAAAATGAAAGATCATGATAGTGTGATGAGTTTTCCCATACTCAAATCATTTGATTATAATCTTAAATAATTCACAATACTCCTTCTTGAAACGATATCAGTTCATATTCACCATGCTCATGCTTACGATTGCCATCGGGGGATGTGACCTGTTCGCGACCCGGGAGCCTGAAGATCCGGATACTGACGGGGGCCCGCCATTTCTGCAGCCAGACCGGGCAGAGATCGTGGTGAGCAATCTGCGTGGTGCCATTCAGGGAATGAATACGGCCAATTACATGCGGTGCCTTGAGGAGGAGAATTTTATGTTTGAACCGGCTCCTCGCGATTCCGACGCCGATATATGGCCCGGATGGAATTACGACAGTGAGCGGGTCTATTTTGATAACATGAGAGCGGCCACACAGAACCTAACCGGGCACCAGCTTCAATTGTCGGATGACTCCACCCAGGAGATACCCGGCGGTGGTAACCGGATAACAGCACGGTACACGCTCACTGTAAACCATAACCGGAGCACACAGGGGGTACCTACGGTTGCCCGGGGCACGATGATACTGGATCTTTTTGCCGGCGAAGACGGGCTGTGGTCTATTCATGCCTGGACGGACCGGGCAGATGGTGAGTCGTTTTCATGGAGCGACCTGAAAAGTACGTTTATCAGGGATTAACTGGGCGACTGCAGGCAGGCAGGCGCCTCATCTGCTGCGTGAACCGGCAAAATCTTTTTCGATTGGAGCCAGCCATTTTTTAAGGAACCTGTCAGGTGTATATTCATACATTGTCTGAACTGTTTTGCGACCAATTGAAACGCAATCATCCGGCTCCCTGTTTGACTTTGTTTACTATTCACTATCAGGATGTCTGAATGTTAACCCGCTGGCTGCTAACGCATCAATTTAAAGAAGCGATACGCTCTTCTGTATTCCAGAAGAACCTGGTCATTAATATTATGGTCGGGCTGTTCGCTTTTTATATCATAGCAAACCTGCTGGTGGCCGGATTTCTGATCGACCGGATCATGGAGCAGGTCTTCCCTGATACGGATCCGGTAACGGCGTTTAACGGGCTGCTACTCTATTATTTCGGTCTCGACCTCTTCTCCCGTTTTTTTCTGCAGAAGATTCCTGTCCTCTCCATTCAGCCGTATCTTCACCTCCCGGTAAAGCGGAGCCGCATCATTCATTTCCTGTTGCTGAAGTCGGTTTTCAAGCTGTTTAACATTCTGCCCCTGCTCATATTCGTTCCATTTTCACTGAAGGTTATGGGCGGCACCCTGGAAGCAGCCACCTGGCTGGCCGGCATTATCTGCATCATCCTGGCCAACAACTATCTCATAACCTATGTAAAACGGCACCTTTCAGACCATCCCCTTACAGCGGGTGTATTCGCCATACTTTTTGCCCTGTTCCTGTCGCTTGATGTGAACGACATTTTCGGGCTAAGTGAGGTATCTTCGTATCTGTTCGGCCTACTCATTACGTATCCGGTCACTGTTTTAGTCAGTTTTGCCATACTGGTAACCCTGTATCAGCTCAATTACGTTATCCTGAAGATGAACCTTCAGCTCGACATTATGCAGGCCGAAATCCGGTCGAAAAGTACCCTGATGAATTTTTCATTACTGAGTCGTTTCGGGCAGATCGGTGAGCTGATCATGGTCGAGATGAAGCTGATACTACGGCATAAACGACCGAAATCGGTGGCCCTCTTTTCCGTGCTTTTCCTCTTCTACGGACTCATTTTCTATCAAAGCCCTAACCTTCAGGATTCCACATTCATCCTGATCTTTGTGGGCATCGTGGTTACGGGTGCCTTCATGATCAGTTACGGTCAGTTCAGTTACAGCTGGGAGAGTTCCTATTTTGACGGTATCCTGTCGAAGCGGATCAGTCTTGAGAATTATATTAAGGCCAAGATCTGGATCTACATCATCACTGTCTCCATCTGTTATATCGTTACCCTTCCCTATGCGTTCATGGGCACTGAGATCGCGCTGATCAATACCTGTGCATTTCTGTTCAATGCGGGTATCAATTCATTTATGATTCTGCTCATCACCAGTTTCAAACCCAAGCGGCTGGAGCTGAACAAGGGATCTGCCTTCAATTTTCAGGGTGTTGGTATAGCACAATATATTCTGAGCATCCCTATATTTTTACTCCCCATAAGCCTTTACGTACCGTTTGCGATTGCCGGTATGAGCCAGGCCGGTATCATCTTTATAGGGCTTGTTGGTTTCATGGGGCTGATTATGCAGGATGTACTTGTTAAACTGCTGGTAGCAAGGATTAAAGCCAAAAAATACGTTTTGGCGGCCGGGTTCCGGCAGGGATGATGAAAACACAACCACAACCACATCAACCATCAACAGACATACAAACCAGTTATGGCCGGCCGTTATGCCAGGAATACAGTGCACAACCGCTACATCAGGAGAAACTGAGATACCGTCATGTTATTATTTGAATCACTGCGCAAAAATTATGAGGGCACCGATGCTGTAAACATCGACCGGATGGAAATTCCGGCCGGACAGAAATTCGGGCTTGTCGGCAATAACGGTGCGGGAAAAACGACCTTGTTCCGGCTGATTCTCGACCTGATCAAACCGACCGAAGGCGTGGTCTGGTCGAAGGGGGTGGATGTACGGCGAACGGAAGAGTGGAAACTGTACACGGGCTCCTATCTTGACGAGGGTTTTCTGATCGATTTTCTCACGGCCGAGGAGTATTTCTACTTTGTGGGCAGTCTGCACGGGTTCAGCAAGCATGAGGTCGACGAACGGCTGATCCGGTATCATCCCCTGTTCAATAACTCCATTTTGGATCAGAAAAAGTACATCCGGGATCTGTCGAAGGGCAATCAGAAGAAAGTGGGCATTACTGCCGCGCTGTTGTTCGAGCCTGAGATCCTCATCCTTGATGAACCCTTTGCAAACCTGGATCCGACCACCATCTTCCGGCTTAAAAACCTGCTGAACGAGATCAATGAGCAGCAAAATGTGACCATGCTTATATCCAGCCACGATCTGATGCACGTAACCGACGTTTGCAAAAGAATTGTGGTGCTTGAAGCCGGTAAGATCATCCAGGACAAATTCACCGATCAGGGAACCCTGAAAGAGCTGGAGACCTATTTTTCGGCCTGATCTGCCAGCGCTTTTTTCACCGCTGGTACCACTTCACTCCCGAACAGTTCGATCGACCGCATCACATTTTCGTGCGGCATGCTGCCAACGCTCATCTGCATGTTAAACCGCTGATGGCCGAACAGTTCATGCTGATAGAGAATTTTTTCGGTTACCTGCTGCGGGCTTCCCACAAAATTGGCACCAGACAGCGTGGTCGACGCGTCGAATTGTGACCGCGACATGGGCGGCCATCCGCGTTCACTGCCGATTTTATCCATGATCAGTTTATAGGCAGGAAAGGCCGTATCGGAAGCTTCCCGGGAGGTGCCGGCAATAAGGCCGTGCGAGTTGATACTCAGCGCCGGAGCCTCAATGCCGGCTTCACGTGCGCCGCGCCGGTGCATATCCGAAAAATAGGTAAACCGTGCCGGATCCCCGCCGATAATGGCCAATGCCATGGGCAACCCGAGTGCACCGGCCCTGTAAGCCGATTCGGGCGTTCCGCCAACGGCTATCCATAAAGGAATGGGTTTTTGTACCGGCTGTGGAAAAATTCCTGCATTATGCAGCGATGGCCGGTGCTTCCCCTGCCAGGTGATGACCTCCTTCTCACGGAGCTTCAAAAGCAGGTCCATCTTCTCGGAAAACAGTTCTTCGTAATCCTGCAGGTTGTAACCAAACAGCGGAAACGATTCTATAAATGAACCGCGGCCGATCATGATCTCGGCACGGCCGCCCGAGAGCAGGTCAAGCGTGGCAAACTGCTGGTACACCCTAACCGGATCGTCTGATCCGAGTACGGTAACCGCACTGGTAAGCCTGATTTTTTTAGTCCGGGAAGCGGCGGCGGCCAGAATTACCGGCGGGGCCGATGCCACATATTCCTCGCGGTGGTGCTCGCCAATACCAAAAACATCGAGACCGGCCTGGTCGGCGAGAGCAATCTCTTCCATCAGATTATCCAGCCGTTGTGCGGGATGCAGCCTTTTACCGGTGGTTGCATCCACCGTATTGTCTGCAAAAGAAAAAACACCGAATTGCATATCTGATGGGTTTCCGGGATTTTTTCAGGGGATGGTCGGCAGGTCGCCCATGGTATTGAGCCCTGAGTGGAGTTCCTCATAACTGAGGTTGTGATCTTTCAGCTTGCCGTCAAAATAGTCCTGATAGGCCTGCATATCGTAAAAACCGTGTCCGCAAAGGTTGAAAAGGATGGTTTTTGCTTTCCCCTCCTCTTTGGCTGTATTTGCTTCGCGGATAGCCTGTGCAACGGCATGAGTAGCTTCCGGGGCTGCCACAATGCCTTCAGTACGGGCAAATGTAACCCCTGCCTCAAAACATTCGAGCTGCTGTATGGCAACCGCTTCGATCAGGTTGTCGCGCAGCAGCTGGCTGCACAACACGCTTGCCCCGTGGTAGCGCAGGCCTCCTGCATGAATTGCGGCCGGGCGAAAATCGTGCCCCAGGGTATACATGGGCAGCAACGGCGTGTACCCTGCACTGTCGCCGAAATCGTAGCGGAACTCGCCCTGGGTTAGCTTGGGGCAGGATGCCGGCTCGACGGCAACACATCGCACATTGGCACCTTCTTTCAGGTTGTGACGTAAAAACGGGAAACTGATGCCGGCAAAGTTGGAACCACCACCAAGCGGAGCAATCACCACATCGGGGAAATCGCCGGATTTCTCCATCTGAAGCAGGCACTCCTCACCGATCACTGTCTGATGCAGCAGCACATGGTTGAGTACACTACCGAGCGAGTAGCGCGTATCGCTGTCCTGTACGGCTTTCTCAATAGCCTCCGAAATAGCAATACCCAGGCTGCCGGATGTGCCGGGATCGCTCGCCAGTATGCGCCGGCCGGCCTCTGTCCGGTCGGAAGGCGATGGGTATACCGTTGCCCCGAAGGTATTCATCACCGCTTTGCGGTAGGGTTTCTGATCGTAGCTGATCCGCACCATATAGACTTCACATTCGATACCAAACCAGTTGCAGGCAATGCTCAGAGCGGTTCCCCACTGCCCTGCACCGGTTTCGGTTGTAATGCGCTTCACACCTTCCTGCTTGTTATAGTAGGCCTGGGCCACAGCCGTATTGGTCTTGTGCGACCCGCTGGGACTCACCCCTTCATACTTGTAATAGATTTTTGCAGGCGTATCCAGGAATTTCTCCAGCATGCGGGCACGGTACAGCGGGGTTGGGCGCCAGATCTTATAAAGGTCGCGTACCTCGTCGGGAATCTCTATGAAGCGCTCCTTCGATACCTCCTGCTGAATCAGCCCCATGGGGAAAAGAGGAGCCAGATCATCGGGCCCTACAGGCTGCCTTGTACCCGGATGCAGGGGCGGTAATATCGGGTTGGGCATATCGGCCTGTATATTGTACCAGTGCCGGGGAATTTCATTTTCGTTCAGGAGGATTTTATAATCAGACACGTCAGTAAAAGTTATTATCAGCGTTAAAAAAAACCGTTCAAATAAACCGTTTTGGATAACAATAAGCAACCCGCCACCGGCAATGAATGTTATTCGATCTGATAAATCTTTGCCGGCGTTCAATGGATAACTCTGACACTCTGCAACCCGCCACCTCAAGCTGTTTTCACTTAACCCGGATAAATCACACAACGAATCTGCTGTTATTGCGTTAATTTACAGTCCGGGTGAAATCAGACGGGTACGAACCTTACAAACCAACCATTTCATAACATGACGGCCTCTCAGATAACAAAATCAGGTATAACCATCCGTGTGGCGGCTGTTCTGTTTATTGCTCTTCTACCCGGCGGCATACAGGCACAGATATCTAATCCTGCTGGCGGTCTTACTGAAATAGCTCCCGAAAAAATCTGGCCCCAGACACTTCATGGAAGCCACTACAATGAATTCTGGAACTACCATATTTATCTGGATGACGGCACAAAAGTACACATCACCTATTCGGCGGCCAATTTCGGCAGCCTGAAATCGCCGGTAAGCGGCGTACGGGTTTCAGTGCTTTTCCCGGGCAGGAACGGGCACGAATTATTCCAGGTGTCGCGTGAATATGCCATCGATTACCTGGTTCTGGATGAGCAGAACGGACGCTTCCAGCTTCGGGCAGAACGGGAGCTGTTTTTTGAGGGAAAACTGCCTGAAACTCACCGTATCAGGATTTTTACACGTAAAGACGGCAATCAATTCGACATTGATTTTACGTTCAGTAATATCAGCCGGGGCTATACCCGCGGTAACGGAAAATTCGATGTTAATGGTGAACAGATTGGCCATCTTACCCACATCCCCTTTGCCGAAGTGAAGGGCCATGCGGCAGTAAACGACATGCGGAGAGAGGCAACCGGTACGGCTTACATGGACCATACTTACCAGTTCCAGACAACGACCTCACTGCTGAAAAGCGGCTACAGATTTGTATATTTGAAAGACGCCGACAACTGGGATAGCATTTTTTTCCTGCTTCCGGAAGACGGGCGGGAGATGAAAACCGTGGGTTATCGCCTGTACAAGCGGAACGGGGTGGTCAGACAGGCGGCCATAGAGCGCATCACCCAGATAACTAAACGGCGTGTATCCGGTAAAAATATCGCCCTGACCATGGAGATAGAACTGGACAACGGGGAACGACTGAGAATAACCCGTTCTGAAGATGAAGAAACGTTTTCAGTTCTTGGTGAACTCGGCTGGATTGCCCGCCGGGCGGCACGGACATTTCTCGGGGGTGAGATCATTGATTTCAGGGGCACCGCCCACCTGCTTGAAGATTCTCAACTGCCCAAAATCGGGGAGTACAACTTTTTTATAGTGGATTAATTGCCCGGTTTTCACCTCTCGCCCGGTTCTGGTCGGAGGCCACGTACAATCCGGATATCCGGCGGAGTGATACGGAGGGATGGGAGAATAAAGTTCCGGCCATACTGGAAAAGGATTACTGGTACGACGGCGGGGTATTCAAACGGGCCAACACAACCGGGGGTGAACTGGCTGGTATACCGGCAGTGGTACTTGCCGGACCTAATACCGGATCGGCTGCGGAAGATTTTCTGGTTATGCTGCGGCAGCTTCCCGACCGTAAAATCCCTGTAATCGGTATGCATACGTTTGGCAGCACTGGCCAGCCACTTCCCATTGAATTACCGGGTGGCGGCAGCGCCCGAATTTGCACCAAAAGAGACACCTATGCCGACGGAACCGATTTTGTCGGTATCGGAATTGTACCTGATTTCGAAATCATTTCAACCGTGGATGATCTTCTCTACGGAAAAGATTCGGCTCTGGAGGAAGCGCTGGAAATACTGCAGAAATAAAAATCATGACTCAGCCCGTTAAATATGCCCGTTCGGAGGGGAAAAATATCGCTTATCATGTTACCGGAGACGGGCCTGATACACTGATCATCATCAACGGGTGGGTTACCAATCTTGAAGAATTCGATACGCTACCGGACTTCTCCGACTGGCTCGGCGACCTGTCGTCATTTACGAAAGTGATTCTTTTCAACAAGCGGGGGGTGGGGCTATCGGACCGGGTGAATGACGAAGATCTTCCAACGCTGGCGGACAGGGTTGACGATCTCCGTGCCATCATCGACAAGGAACAGGCAGGAATGGTTTCATTGCTCGGTATATCGGAGGGTGGACCCATGGCTCTTCTGTTCGCCTCCCTACATCCGGAACGTGTACGGAAGGTAATCGTGTACGGTGCATTCGCCAAATGGCTCAGATCTGATGACCATACGCCGGGCATACCCATGAATGTTCACAGAAAAACGCTCAATCATATTGAAAACAGCTGGAGATCGCCCACCGGGCTGCTCGAAAATACCAGGCTCACCATCAAAGAGATCGCCTACAGAACCGGGTATCAGGTGCCCGGAAGTTACAGCAAGGCCCTGATCCGGTACTGCGGCAAATCGCCCTCTCAAATCCGCCACAGCACAAGGAGCGCCTGACCGAATCCGGTCAGGCACTCCTTTTTCTGCTGGTAACGTTCAAAGGCAGCAACCTGGGTGTTTCTTCCCTGTAGGTTTCATATTCATCGCCAAACTGATCAAGCAGATCCTGCTCCTCATAGGCAATACCGATATAGATGTACAGGGTTATCAATGTTGCAAGCAACAGATGCCCGGATGTCATACAGATCAATGGGTATCGGTTGCCAGAGCCAGTAAATAAGTCCCAGCATAACCGATGTGATCAGAATATAGGTACTCCGTTCTGCAGCCTCCGGGATGTGCCTTATTATCCACTGTTTGAAGCCACGGCGTGCCATAATACTGTGCTGAAGGCTGAATACAACCATCAATGCAACGTTTATGAGCAGGGATGGCAGCACGGGCAGCACCTGTTCGCTGTTGATGTGCTTTGGTACCCATGCACCGGCAATGAAGCCTATATAGTAAACAATGGCCGCCAGTCCGATGATATAGGAGGCAACCGAGTAGATCAATACAAGTATTTTTTTCATAATTGATAGCGTTGATTCGTGGTAATTCGAGTACCATCCTACGTGAATCAATTGCCGGCGAAGTGCCTGGAAAGTATTCCTTGATATCCGGAAAGTATTTTCACGGTACCTGCATCACTCCGGCGCTTTTTTGAAGCCCTCACTATTTACCGGCTGGTTACCTCAACGGTTTGTCGCGGCCCTTATACCCTCAGGCTGAGAGTGAGATGTGATCTGTTCCGGATAAGTAAAATGCCAGTATTTTGCAGATGACAGGCATTATTCAGAAATTGGGCGTGAACATACTGCATTGTTAACGTCTTTCATACTTATCACTGGTTTCCATTTTACCTGAAAGGCCTCCCCATATGCCCGCTACCATACTGCTGATGATCCTGCTTTTTTTCGTGGTGCTTGGATCAATAACACTGGCCCGCTACCGGTTCAAACAATCTGCCGGCTTCCGTTCCGTGCTGCTGATCATTTTCATTGTAACGATTTTATTGTTCCTTGCATGGCTGGCAGTGATGGTATTTGTAGTCGGACCATCAATGTAGCACAACATCACTATTACTTGGAGTACTCAATGTCAGACATCAGACTGGGCAGCATTTCACTGGAAGCGGTCATGGAACATGTGAAAAATCGCGACCCGGAGCAGACCGAATTTCATCAGGCCGTTCATGAGGTTATGGAATCTGTGGTTCCCTTTATCAGGGAGAATAAGACATACCGGGAACCCGGTCTCATCGAACGCCTTCTTACGTACGATCATGTTCCGGGTACCCTGGGAAGACCGCGACGGGAATTTCCGTGTAAACCGGCTTAAAACCGAGCGGAAGGGGCCAATATGCCCTGCACCGACGACACCGTCAAAATTTTTAAAAAGGCAGATGTACTCTATGCCCCGGGCAAAGCCTCAAATGCCGGCGGGGTAGCGGTATCTGGTCTCGAAATGACCCAGAATGCATAGCGGCTCTCCTGGGATTTCGAAGAAGTGGACAGCAAGCTGAGAGATACTATGAAGGAGATTCATCAGAAATGTGTTGAACACGGCGGGCAGCACGGGAAAATCAGTTATATAAAGGGGGCCAACATAGCGGTTTTCTGAAAGTGGCCGAGGCGATGCTTGCCCAGGGGTATGTGTAAAATGACATCCGCTATATGCGTGCAAACCATGGGAAATCTTAAATTGGGTTGAAGAACCGTTGTGAATATTCCGGTATAACGCATTGATCCGAATTTATGGAAATTGAAATCATCATTGTACTCTCCATACTTCTTGTAACGGTATTTCTGCTCGTTTTTGATCTGCTCCGTATTGATCTCACAGCCATGTTGTGCCTGCTTATGCTGGCCTGGACAGGAGTTCTGGATGCCCGGGAATCGTTGTCCGGATTTTCAAGCAATGCGGTAATTGCCATGCTTGCCGTCATGATCATGGGGCACGGTATCTCGAAATCGGGAATCATGGACCGCTTTTCCAGGAAAGTAGTCGAGGTGGCCGGCGACAGCCGGAGTACGATAACGGGAGTGGTCGCTTCGGCAGCCGGTCTGATGTCGGCCATTATACAGAACATCGGTGCCGCGGCACTGCTGCTTCCTGCCATATTGAATATTTCAAGGCGGAAAAATATCCCGCCTTCAAAGCTCATCATGCCTGTCGGGTTTGCTGCCATTCTCGGCGGTACATTAACCATGGTGGGCTCAGGTCCCCTGATCCTGATAAACGACCTGCTCGGTAGTGCTGACCTTGAAGGGTACGGATTGTTTGCAGTAACCCCTGTCGGGCTGGTGCTGCTCACGTCCGGAATCACCTTTTTTCTGATCTTCGGCAAATGGTTTCTGCCTGCTGCTGAAGGTAAAAAGACCGCAACATCCCAGGAGCTGATTGTTGACAAATGGCAGTTACCCATTACGATCCGGTACTTTACGATACCCGCAGAAAGCGACATGAAAGGCCAAACGGCAGAAGATCTTGACATATGGGGCCACTACCACATCAATGTGCTTGGCGTTGCATCAGATGATAAAACCTCGTTCGCCCCCTGGCGGAAAACGGCCTTCGAGGCCGGGCAGAAAATTGCCCTTATCGGCGAAGATGAGAATATTGATGCTTTCGTAAAAGAGTATGCGCTGTCGGGCGTAACCGGTACTCATGAGCTGGAACTGCTTAATGACCCGAATACTGCCGGATTCGCTGAAATTATGATTCCGCCGCGGTCTGAAGCCGTCGGGAAAACACTGCGGGAGCTTAAGCTGCGCAAATGGTACTCGATAGAACCACTCAGGCTCATCCACAACGGATCTCCGGTTAAAGGTGATTTTTCGGATGTCAGAATATCGGCTGGCGACACCTTCATCATCTACGGATTATGGAGTAACATAACCGATTTCGATAAAACCGATGATCTTATACTGATCACCAAACCGGAGGGAGAAAAAAGGGATTATTCCAAAGCCCGATACGCCATCTTGACATTCCTGCTTGCCATAGTTATGGCTTTGAGCGGTTTTTCCATATCCACTGCTTTTTTAACCGGAGCCATTGCCATGGTACTGACCGGTGTTCTCCGGATGGATGAAGCGTACAGGGCCGTTGACTGGAAGGTCGTTTTTTTCCTGGCAGGGCTCATACCCCTGGGTATTGCCATGCAAAAAACCGGGACGGCCGAATTTCTCGCTGAAGCAGTGATGAGTGTTGTAGAAGGTCAGCATCTGCTCCTGTTCCTTCTGGCGGTTGCCGGTATAACAACCCTGTTCTCGCTCTTTATGTCGAATGTGGGCGCAACCGTCATACTGGCTCCATTGGTTATCGGGATGGCTGAAATTTATGGTATTGACCCCCGTCCCGTGGTTCTGCTGGTAGCCGTATCTGCAGCAAATTCGTTCCTGCTGCCGACCCACCAGGTAAATGCACTCTATAAAACTCCAGGGGGATACAAAAATTCGGATTATCTGAAGGCCGGTGGTGGCCTGACAGTACTGTTTCTGGCAGTAGCTGTTACCATGTTCTATCTTTTCTACCTGTAACCTCCATTATTTCATTCAGAGGACCTGATATGACTATCATTCCCCGCTGCGGGGACAGTTTCCGGCTGAATATAACCTCCCGATTTACTACATTGCATATATACACATTTAATTTGACCGGGTGCCGGTTCTGTTCCAGATATTCAGATACACCATTAAGCACCAACAGCAGAACGGGGCCGGCTGTTTGAAAAGCACCTGCCGGATGATGCAGGTTGACTGATACTGACAATGATATTACACCTGCATCTGAACAGTCCGGATGGCACACTGGAAAATAATTCAGACATTATACCCATGAGCGAACGAAAACTGGTTGTTATTGGTGGTGACGCGGCCGGAATGAGCGCCGCATCAAAAGTAAGACGGGAACACAAAAACCGCGAAATTGTCGTTTTTGAACGGGGTAAACATACCTCATTTTCCGCATGCGGCATGCCCTATATGATTGCCGGCATGGTGGATTCTCCCGACGCGCTGATAGCCCGCAAACCAGAAGTTTTCCGGGAAAAACAAAATATCGATGTGCGGATACGTCATGAAGTGACAGGCATCGAGCCCGACAAAAAAAGGGTGAGTGTGGTTAACCTGGAAAACGGATCAGAATTTCATGAAGAATACGACGATCTGCTGATCGCGACCGGTGCATCCCCGGTGCGGCCCGATATGGTGGGTATCGGTTCTGAAGGCATATTTGGCTTGTCGATCCTGCAAACCGGGATCGCTGTATTCGAATTCATCCGGGAGCAGAATCCCAAAAAAGCGGTGATTGTGGGTGGCGGCTACATCGGCCTTGAGATGGCCGAAGCCCTGCTCGAACTGGGAATGGAGGTATCCCTGATCGATATGGCACCGGAAGTGATGATTACCATGGACCCGGACATGGGAAAACTCATATCGCAGTATATGCGGGAACAGGGTGTTTACCTGTATCTGGAAGAAAAACTCGACCATTTCAGATCGGAAAACGGCCGGGTGGCCGGTGTGGTTACCGGCAAACGAACCCTCGATGCCGATCTGGTGATTCTCGGCATGGGAGTCAGGCCCAATTCGGGGCTCGCTGAAAAGGCCGGGATTGAAACCGGCGAAAACGGTGCCATCCGGGTCAATAAAAGGATGGAAACGTCCATTCCGCATATTTGGGCCGCAGGCGACTGTGCCGAATCCTATCATCTGGTCAGCCGGCGGCAGGTCCACATCGCCCTCGGTACCGTTGCGAACAAACACGGGCTGATAGCCGGAATAAACATCAGCGGCGGCAACGAGGAATTTCCCGGCGTAACAGGAACCGCCATAACAAGGATGAACAACCTGGAAATAGCCCGAACCGGATTAAACGAAAAAGAGGCTGATAAAGCTGATATCCCGTTTGAATCGGCCGTCATTAAAAGTAAAACCCGCTCCGGTTATTTTCCCGGCAGCGGTGATATTACAGTCAAACTGCTGGCCGCCAAAAAAGATAACCGCCTGCTCGGAGGGCAAATCGTGGGAGCAGAAGGTGCCGCAAAACGCATTGATACGATTGTGGCAGCCCTGACCAGCGGTCTCACTGCACGTGATCTGGCATACATGGATCTCGCTTATGCACCCCCATTTTCGCCCGTCTGGGATCCGGTTCAAACCGCGGCGCGCCAACTCATACCGGATTAACCGCCCCCCTGAACTACTGCAGGGCTTGTGAAGCCGCCCTGTGGCAACCGAAACATAAACAAGAAGGATTATCAATGGACAGGAAAGAACTTATCGACAATCTTACCGCTCAGCTTGAGCAGCTGGATACGAAAATTGACAAGCTTGAAAAAAAAGCCGCAAAAGCCGAAGCCGGTGCACAAAAGGAATACGACAGGCAGATAAAAGATCTGAAACATAAAATGGCCGAAGCCCAGGAAAAATTGAAAGAGTTAAAAAAATCCGGGGATGAGGCCTGGAAAGAGGTTCGCGAAGGTGTTGAAAAGGCCATGGACGAAGTTGACAGCGCCGTAAAACGTGTTATATCCGGATTTTAAACAGAAACAGGGGGAACCATAAAAACGATTACCCAAAAAGGTATTACACCCCTCTATAAAGGGTACTGCTTTGCTGTATGGGCACCCCATGCAGACGAAGTTGCCGTACTTGGCTCTTTTAACGGCTGGGACAGAACCACCCACAGAATGGAGCGGAAAAAGGACGGAACCTGGGTTGTCGATATCCCCGAAGCTGAGCCCGGTGATGAATACAAATACCTTATTGTAAATTCCGGAAAAGAATACCTGCGCAACGACCCTTACGCACGCAGGGTAACCCGTTCGGGCGGCAGTACTGTCATCAAAAAAACCTTTACCCTTAGCCTGTCGGAACATTTCAGGCCGCCACTTCCCAACAAAATGGTCATCTACGAACTCCACATAGGTACATTCGGCAAGAGCGATGACCATACCGATGAGGAGGAGGAACCCGGTACTCTCAAAAACGCCATAGAGCGCCTGTCGTATCTGAAAGAGCTTGGGATTAACGCGGTTGAAATCATGCCGCTGGCAGAATTTTCCGGTGGGTACTCCTGGGGCTACAACCCGTCGCAGATTTTTGCTGTGGAGAGCCATTACGGGCTGCCGCGAACATTCCATGAATTTGTGCGTGAGGCCCACCGGCTTGAAATCGCGGTCATTCTGGATGTAGTCTATAACCACCTGGGTCCCGATGACCTGGATCTCTGGCAGTTTGACGGCTGGAGCGAAAATAACCTGGGTGGCATTTATTTCTATAACGACCGGAGGGCCAAAACACCCTGGGGAGAAACACGGCCCGACTACGGGCGCCAGGAGGTGCGTGAATACATAAGGGACAACGCCCTGATGTGGATAAAGGAATATGATATAGACGGACTGAGATGGGATATGACGGCCTATATCCGGAATGTTCACGGGCGCAACGAAGATCCTGACAACGACCTCCATGATGGCTGGAGCCTCATGCAATGGGTAAATAAAGCCGTTAAGAATGCTAAACCCGGCACATTTACCATTGCCGAAGATCTGCAGAATAATGCATGGTTAACCAAACCGGAAAAAGAGGGTGGGGCCGGTTTCGATGCCCAATGGGCGGCCAATTTTGTTCATCCCGTAAGAAAAAACCTGACCGAATACAGCGATGAAAAAAGGGATATGAATGCTGTAAAGGAGGCCATTCTTCACCGCTATCACGGGAATGCATTTGAGAGGGTCATCTACACAGAATCGCATGACGAGGTCTCAAACGGCAAGGTACGGGTACCCGAGGAGGTCGATCCGGGCAGTGCATCCTCCTTTAACGCAAAGAAAAAATCGGCACTCGGAGCTGTTCTCGTTTTTACAGCCCCGGGTATTCCCATGCTTTTCCAGGGCCAGGAGTTCCTGGAAGATGACTGGTTTCACGATCAGGACCCTATCGACTGGTCAAAAATGAATCAGTTCGCCGGCATATTGCAGCTCTACAAAGACCTTATCGCACTCCGGCTGAACCGGCACGGCACCACTAAAGGGCTTACCGGCGAAGGAGTCGATGTTTACCATACCGACAACAAGGATAATGTGATTGCTTTCCACAGATGGTTCAGCGGAGGTGTTAACGACAGTGTTGTGGTTATTGCCAATTTTTCTGCCCGGACTCTGGAAAATTATCCGGTCGGGCTGCCTGCTGCCGGAGAGTGGAAGGTGCGATTTAACAGCGACAGCGATCTGTATGATGAGGAGTTCGCAAATACCGGGAAGACTGTTGTACACGGTGAGGCCCCGGACAATGCAACGGCCGGTGCAGGGGCTCCCGCAGTTGCAACTGTCAGTATTGCCGCTTACAGCGCATTAATACTGTCGCAGGAAGAATAAAAACACCATTAATTAAGAAGCGTGTTGATTTTTGTTCCGCTTCTGTTGCCGGCGACCTTCCGGAACGGGATTCCCAAAATTGAGACACACTTTTTTTTAAATAACTTAACGAAGATATAACATCAAGTTTCCCCCTTTTTTTTTATCATTCACCGGACCACACGTTCTGTACAGATTCAACTATAATTATTATTCCGACTCCTTTACGATTCTAGTTCGGTGAGAACAACCGGTAATGAATTATACATTTTTTGATTTTCTCCAACTGATCGGTTCCCTTGGTATTTTCATCTATGGCATGAAAATCATGAGCGACGGGCTGCAAAAGGTTGCCGGAAGCAAGCTCCGGACTATTCTTAAGGGAATGACAACCACGCGTCTGTCGGGCATTTTTACCGGGTTTCTGGCCACGGCGATGCTTCAAAGTTCATCCGCGACCACGGTTATGGTTGTCAGTTTTGTCAATGCCGGTCTGCTCACCTTTATTGAGGCCACTGGCGTAATCATGGGAGCCAATATCGGCACCACGCTCACAGCCTGGATGGTTTCCATATTCGGTTTCAAGTTCAGCATTACTCCGGTTGCCATCAGCATGATCGGGATATTTTTTCCGTTCCTTTTTTTTGGCAAGCCGAAACTCCGGAATATGGCCGAGGCGATTATCGGGTTCGGCATATTGTTTATCGGTCTTGAATTTCTGAAGAATTCTGTACCCGACATACGTGAAAATCCTGAGATACTTGCCTTCCTGAATAACTTCACCGACTACGGAATTCTCACAACCATCATATTTATTGCTGTCGGCACCATTCTTACACTCATCACACAGTCGTCAAGTGCGGCTACCGCCATTACCCTTGTAATGCTGGCCCAGGGGTGGATCAATTTTCCCATTGCTGCTGCCATGGTATTGGGCGAAAATGTAGGCACCACCGTTACAGCAAATATTGCGGCAGTAATCGGTAATGTTCATGCCAAAAGAGCTGCCAGGTTTCACCTGGTTATCAATATTATAGGGGTAACATGGATGCTTTTACTATTCCCCTGGTTCATTCAACTGGTTGACTGGGGTATGTATTTCGTTACTGATACCCACACTTCCGTATTCGATCTGAATGAATCGGCCCGGATCAATGCAACCCTCGGCTTGTCTCTTTTCCACACGCTGTTCAACGTTTTCAATGTAACGCTGCTATTTGCTTTCGTACCCCTGATCATGAGGCTTGTTATCCGCTTCCAGCCATCGAAAGACGGGGCCGACGAGCAATTCAGGCTTAAGCATATCAGCAGCGGTCTGATGTCGTCGCCGGAACTATCGATCGCCCAGGCTCAGAAAGAGGTTGAGCTCATGGCCAAACTTGTCGATAAAATCAGCTTCAACGTGAGTGCACTCTTGTTTAAAAAGAAAAACAAGCAGAAATTCCTCGACAAGATCGCCAAAAGGGAAGAAATTACGGATGTAATTGAGATGGAGGTCGCCGATTACCTGAGCAGGATCAGTGTAGGTAATATGACACGAACCGCATCCGAAAAGGTCCGGAGCATCCTCAGCATGATCAACGACCTGGAACGCATCGCCGACATCTACTACCAGATTTCACGTTCTTATGAAAAAATGATGGGGAATGGCATCGAGCTTCCCAAAGAGGCCATGAAAGAACTTAAAAGTATGATCGACATCGTTCAGGAAGCCATTAAAGAGATGCGTTCCAACCTGGAGCTTGAACCCGCTAACGTTGATCTTGCCAAAGCGATGGAACTGGAGAGCGAAATCGATATGCTGCGCGAAACGCTTCGGATTGAACATTACAAACGTCTTGAAACGGGAATCTATTCCGTTCAGGCCGGGGTGGTTTATCTCGATTTCATCAACCGTCTGGAGCGCATCGGCGACCATATCCTGAACATCAACGAAGGTGCCAAAGGGATCAAATAATCCCGCCGAACCGGTGATATCTGCCTGGTGCTATCCCGCAAAACATCCGGCACAAAATATTATTAAGTAATTTTAATTCAGTATGTTACGAATAATATTATCATATTATAATCCTGAAAAAGGAACAATTCCCGTTAAATGAATTCAAACATATCCGGTATCATCTGTATTTATTAAACTGATATTCATTACGAGAAGACGGAGAGCAATCAGAACAATAGCGTTCTCCAAAAAAAACTGGCTGAAAGTACTGTCAAAGAGGAATTCTGAAAACCAGTTTGTTGCGATCGAAGCAAAGCAAGTTTACTGTTATCTGACGTGGATCTGAAACTACCAATCCTATATTATTCTCTTGCGGAGTCTCCTGCGGGTATTCTGCTGATGTCGGACGAAACCGCGTCTGTTCCGGGCGGATATCCGATGCTGATCCTCATTGCCATCGCCCTTCTCATTCTTCTGTTCATCATAACCCGGAAAGAGCACCGGCCCTATCACACAGAACCCGATCCGGAACAAATAACAGGCTTTGAAAAATTTGAACAGATTGTGGAGAATCATCCGGGCCTTGTTGCCGTTCTAGACAGCAGTTTCCACTATCTCTATGTAAATGAGGCCTATTGCCGTCTTACCGGCAAAACACCCGGGCAGCTCACGGGAACACCCTTCCCGGCAGATGACCCCGCTGGCGGCAGGCAATCAGATACCGTTACCCTGCAGCAGCTGGCATTGCCACCACATCACATACAGTACAACCAGCGGGCCATGACCCATAAAGGATGGCGGTGGATCAGCTGGGATTTCAAAGCCATCTCCGGCAACGGAGATGGAATCGATATGGTGATCGGTACCGGTACCGATATAACTGAACGAAAGATGGAACAGGAGGCTCTCAGGGCCAGCGAGGAGAGCTACCGGGGCCTGTTCAACTCCGTGAACGAGGCCATCTACATCCAGTCCCGCGACGGAACCTTTCTCGACGTAAACGACCATGCCTGCAGCATGTACGGCTATTCCAGGCTTGAACTGATCGGCAGATCGCCCGAAATTTTAAGCGCTCCCGGAAAAAACGATCTTGAAAGCCTGAGTACTATCACAGAAAAGGCATACAACGGGGAGGCACAAAAACTCGAATGGTGGGGCAGGCGTAAAAACGGGGAGATCTTCCCGAAGAGCATCACCCTGAACAGAGGTGCCTATTTTGGCAAGACGGTTGTGATTGCGATCGCTCGTGATATCAGCGATCAGAAGCAATATGAAGAGTCGATCAGGCTCAGTGAATACCGCCTGCGAACACTGGCCGATAATATACCGAACGGAGATGTGTATCTGTTTGACCGCAACCTCCGATTTCTCATTGCCGCAGGTACGGAACTAAAAAGACTCGGTTTCAGCAGCAAAGAGATTGAGGGTAAAAAACTCGAAGAAGCACTTGACCCCAAAACCGCAAAGGCCCTTCTGCCTCTGTACCGTACCGCATTGCTTGGTGAAAAAGCCAGTTCAGAATTCACTTTCAGGGATAATATCTATCATATAACGGTTCTGCCGCTGTACAATAAAGACGGTAACATTGAATTCGGGATGTCGCTGGTACAGAATGTTACCCGGCAGAAGAACTATGAGCAGGCTCTACGGAACAGCGAGGAGCGTTTCCAGGCCTTCATGCAGTATCTGCCCGGGGTCGCTTTCATGAAAGACAGCCAGGGGCGGTATATGTTTGCCAACGATCTGCTTACCCGCCTGTTCCACAAACATAAAACCGACTGGCTGGGGAAAACAGATTTTCAGCTCTATGGCAGCAGAACAGCACGGCAGATTGTGATGAACGACCGGAAAGTGATCGACTCGGGCAAGGGTATACACATCATAGAAACCATCGGCGAAGGTGAACATGCCACACAATGGATTACGGCCAAATTCCCCATCCCCGACAAACTGGGCAACCGGGTTCTGGTAGGCGGTATTGCCGTCGATATTACCGAACGCATCAAAGTGGAGAAAAAACTCAAGGTTTCCCTGAAAGAGAAGGAGGTACTCCTTAAAGAGGTATACCACCGGGTTAAGAACAATCTCCAGATCACATCCAGCCTGCTTGAACTGCAGTCGGCCCATATACGCGACGATTACGACCGGGAACTGTTCAGGGAGAGCCAGAACCGGCTGAGTACCATGGCCATGATCCACGAACAACTCTACAAAACCGATAACCTCAGCAGCATCAACATGCAGGACTACATCACCAGCCTGGTTACCGGATTGCTGCAGTCGTACGATGCCGGCGATGTTACGTCCGATATTCGCGTTGACGACACCCTTTTCACCCTAGATACGGCCATTCCTCTCGGACTCATCATCAATGAAATTGTAACCAACTCCCTCAAATACGCCTTCAAAAAGCCGGATGAACAGGAAAACAGGCTTACGATCCGCCTCAGGAAACAGACCGAAAGTATGATGCAGCTTACGGTGGCCGACAACGGACCGGGTCTGCCTTCAAAAGAAATAATCGAATCCAAAAAATCTCTCGGCATGGAGCTGATCGAAGCACTCACATCACAGCTCGGGGGCAGACTTGACATCAGAAACGATGGCGGTGCGGTATTCAGCATTACCTTCCCGCGAAAATAAACGGCATTCAGGGTATTATCCGGATGAGGTTGGTAATTTCGGCCCTTCGGGGAACACGATTATGGAGGTGTTACCGGTAGTGCTGTCAGTATGTTTCGAATCAGGGAAGTACGGTACAAGCGAACATTTGAACAGCGAAGTGGTTTACTTCGTCATGGTGAGCGTGTAACTTTGCCCCGAACGGGCAACACGATTGGGGATGTGACAAGCAACTTGTCACCGGTAGAATGGCCTGCGCGCAGCATGTGGTTTTATAACTTGTTACTGGTAGCGCAGTAGCGATAGTATTTTTTTACGTGATTTTTCAAAATATTCCCGTAAATACTTTCTCCCGTTTACTGCCAATAACGGGAGACAACTGATCCCCCCTGAATCCGAAATTTTTCCCGCAAATGCACACAGCCAATCTGTTAACCATTCTTCTGTTATTCCCGGTCATTATGTCAAACGATAAGCCTGCCAATCAATCCGATATCACTGCCGTCTACCAAAACGCAGCGGAGCACATTATTGAGGCGGCAACGGCCGACCACCATGCCTGGAACAGGCTCGCGCATCTGACCGATTACTATCCGCACAGGTTCAGCGGATCGCAGATGCTTGAGGATGCCCTCGACTGGTCCTTAAACACCCTTACCGAAGACGGAATCCCGAAGGTGTGGACTCAGGATGTACCCGTGCCCCACTGGGTGCGCGGACGTGAACACGCCCGGGTGCTGCACCCGGTACCGAAAGAGCTGCCCATGCTGGGATTGGGAGGATCTGTGGGGACCGGTGGTGAGCCGATTACTGCGGAGGTACTGATTGTCGGGAATTTTCGGGAACTTGAAGAGCGTGCGGATGAAGCCCGTGGCCGGATAGTGGTTTGGAATGTGCCCTTCTCCGATTACGGGGCAACCGTACAGTACCGGGGCCGCGGAGCCGTTGAAGCGGCAAAAGCCGGCGCTCTGGCTTCCGTGATACGGTCGGTGACCCCCTTCTCCATGCAGACCCCGCACACCGGGGGTATGAGGTACGACCCTGATGTGCCGCGGATACCCGGCGCCGCCATCACTCCGGAAGATGCCGAATGGATTCAGCGCATGGCTAACCGGGGCGAGACCGTAGAGCTTGAACTCTATATGGAGGCTGAAACCCTGCCGGATGCCATGTCTCGCAATGTGATCGCTGAAATACCCGGCAGCGAATTTCCGGATGAGATCGTGGTGATCGGCTGCCATATCGACTCGTGGGATGTGGGCCATGGCGCAATGGACGATGCGGGCGGGTGTATTGTGACCTGGGAGGCACTTCGTCTGATCCATCAGCTGGACCTGAAACCGAAACGGACGATCCGTCTTGTTCTGTTCACCAACGAGGAAAACGGGATCAGGGGTGCGATTGACTACCGCGATATGGTAATCGAAAACGGCGAAATCGAGAATCACGTGCTTGCCCTGGAAGTTGATTTCGGTGTATTCGAACCTCGTGGATTTGGATTCAGGGGCTCCGATGAGGCCTTCCCCATACTGGAACAGATTTCCGCCCTGCTTGAACCGGTCGGGGCATCTGCCCTGCGTGAGGGAACAGCCGGTACGGTCGACGTTGGTCCACTGAGCCGTGAAGGCGTTCCCATTATGGGCCTGGATGTGGATACCGAGCGCTATTTTTGGTACCATCATACCGATGCCGACCGCATGGAAATAATTGATGCCGACGAACTCGCCCGCTGCGTGGCCGCAGTTGCGGTGATGACCTACGTTGTTGCCGACTTGCCGGAACGCCTGCCACGCTGAATCTTCCCTGTCAGCACAAGCGCCCCCCGTCATGGTGAGCCGGTAATTTTGCCCCTTCGTGCAACACTATTGGGGATGTGACAATCAACTTGTCATCGGTAGCCCCAAATTTTGCCCCAAACGGGCAACACTATTCTGGAGGTGACAATCAACTTGTCATCGGTAGCCCCAAATTTTGCCCCAAACGGGCAACACTATTCTGGAGGTGACAATCAACTTGTCATCGGTAGCGCAGCGGAACGTCGTGGAGCGAAGTCGAACCAGTGCGCAGTGCATTTCCACTTCGCATATGCAATAAAGCACCCTCCCGGAGGCTTTTAAAAAGCCCCCACGTACTTCGGCTTTCGCTTCGCCCTTCGACTTCGCTCAGCTGCGCTCAGGCCATACTCAGCCTGCGCTCAGTATGACGTTATTTTAAAAAATTGTACTTTCACGACCTGAACCAGAAATATCCAACCTGTTTAATCATCCGTTTATATGAAGAACTTCTCCATTACCGTCATCGGCATCCTGCTCATTCTGGCTGCATCCACCCAGGCCCGGCAGCTGCAGACACCGGCCGAATTTCTCGGTTATGAACTCGGCGACCGCTTCACCCCTCACTACCGGGTTGTGCAGTACTATGAGCATATCGCCGAAAATTCGCCCCGGGTGGAGCTGGAGTACTACGGAGAAACCAACGAATACCGCCCGCTGCTGGTTGCATACGTATCATCCGAAGCGAACATCCGCAACCTGGAGGAGATCCGGCTGAACAACCTGCGGCTTACGGGACTCGTTGATGGCACCCCCGGCGACATCCGGAAAGCGATTACCTGGCTGAGCTATAATGTGCACGGTAATGAATCGTCCAGCATGGAGGCGGCCATGGAGACCATCTACCGGTTTGCCAATCCCGACGATGCAGAACGGTCGGCATGGCTCGAAAATACGGTTGTGGTGATGGATCCCGCCATGAATCCGGATGGCCGCGACCGTTACATGAATTACCACACCCAGGCCTCCGGCAGGGTACCCAATCCTCATGTTTTCACCCGCGAACATATTGAGCCCTGGCCCGGCGGACGTTTCAACCACTATCTGTTCGACCTGAACCGCGACTGGGCATGGATCACCCAGGTCGAAAGCCGGCAGCGGCTCGAAATTTACCACCGCTGGATGCCTCATGTTCATGTCGATTACCATGAAATGGGGTACAACAGCCCCTACTATTTCGCACCGGCGGCGCAGCCCTATCACGAAGACATCACCCAGTGGCAGCGCGATTTTCAATTCACCATCGGGAAGTCGAATGCCCGCTATTTCGACGAGAGAAACCGCGTATACTACACCCGGGAAGTATTCGACCTTCTCTATCCGAGCTATGGCGACTCGTATCCAACCTATAACGGGGCCATCGGCATGACCTACGAACAGGGCGGAGGCGGCCTCGGCGGCCGGGCCGTTATTACCGACGAGGGCGATACGCTTACGCTGGCTCGCCGGGTCGACAACCAGGTCAATTCCGGCATGGGAACGGTGGAGGCAGTTGCCGGCAACTATCTGGAGGTCATTCAGGAGTTCCAAAAGTATTACAATGATGCCCGCAATAACCCGAAAGGTGAGTATAAAACCTACATCCTGAAGGGGGATGGAAACCGTGATCACCTTCGTGCACTCCTGGAACTGCTCGATGCGCACAAAATACAGTACGGTCAGGCCCCGCAGCGGCGGAATGTGCGAGGTTACGATTATTCCACCGGCGAGAACGGAACCTTTACGCTCACTGAAAATGATGTGGTGATCAGTGCCTATCAGCCGAAATCGGTGCTCACCAAAGTGCTCTTTGAGCCAAAAACAGTGCTGGTAGACTCCCTCACGTACGACATCACAGCCTGGGCGCTGCCCTACGTGTACGGACTTCAGGGCATTGCTACTTCAGAGCGGATCAACCCGGCCGGGGAGTACTCCTTTACCGGACAGCCTCCCGTTGTGGGCGATCTCGCCCGTCCATACGCCTATGTGATGCACTGGACCAGTTTTTCTGATGTGAAGTTCCTGGCCGCACTGCTTGAGGCAGGCGTGAGCGTGAGGCATACGCTTCAGCCGTTCCGCATGAACGGGCGCGATTTTGACCGTGGCAGCCTCATCATTACCCGAAAGCTGAACGACGACGGCTTCGACCTGGTCGTGCGGCGGCTGGCTGCGGAACACGGGCGCACGCTCTACACAACCCCGACCGGATTCATGGAACAACATCCCGACATCGGCTCCAATAGTGTGCGGATGATCAAAAAACCGGCTGTCGGCATACTGTCGGGCGACGGCGTATCACCAACCGAATTCGGTGCAGTCTGGCACTATTTTGACCAGGATCTTAAATACCAGACCTCCGTAATCCTGGCCGACAGGCTCAATGAACAGGTGTTGCAGCATCTGGATGTACTGATCATGCCGGACGGAAATTACGCCAATTCTGTCGGCACATCCGGGCTCAATTCCATCCGCAGCTGGGTCAGAAACGGCGGCCGGGTTATCGCCATCAGGAACGCTGTAAATTTCTTTTCAGGGAAAGAGGGTTTCAACGAACTGAAGCGAAAAGAGGACTCCAACGATGAGGATGTATCTCCGGAAGACCATCTGCAGGTGTATGGAGAACGCCGCCAGCAGGCCATCAGCAATACAGTTGAGGGCGCTATTTTCCGGCTCCGCCTCGACAATACCCATCCGCTCGGATTCGGCCTGCCCGATCACTACTATACCCTCAAATCAGGAACCAATCTCTACGAGTACCTCGAAAACGGCTGGAATGTCGGTGCACTGCGTCCCGGCTCACACCGGAGCGGGTTTGTAGGTGCCAATATCCGGGAAAAGCTGGATGACACCCTGGTATTCGGTGTTCAGAACATGGGCCGCGGGCAGATGATCTACATGGTGGATACCCCGATTTTCCGTCAGTTCTGGTACAACGGCAAAATGCTGCTGGGCAATGCCGTTTTTTCTGTGGGTAATTAAATAAAGGAGCGATATTCAGCTGGTTTAGCTGATTTAGCTCATATTACTGATACAGCTGATATGTCGCCTTCCATCTGTCACACAGTATGTTATGACCGCAGCGGATGCTCAACCCGCTGCGGTTAAAACACAACCCTAAGGCCCCGATGGGCCAAGTATAACCGCATTCAGGAAAAGGCGGTCCATTCCCCGCCAATAGCCTCTGAAGTTCACATCCTCGGCGAAGGTTACAACCCGTCCTCGGCCAATGCGCTCGTCGTAGGCAAACACGCTGCCGGGAAGCCGTTCAAGCGACTCCTCCCAGACATGCCCGGCAATATGTGCGTTTTCGGTGGCAATAGTCACGGCCGTTCTGCGTCCGGATGACGGTGGTCCGTCAGGGGCCTGAAACAGGGCATTGCTGTTGATCAGCAGGGGGATGGTATCCGTGTAGCCGGCGGCGAGCCAGGTTTCGGGATCGGGTACCCCGCGGAAGAATGCACCGGGAACGGCGATCCGCTGTTCCTGCCGGTTATCCTCCTCTTCGTACCAGTTGCCAAGGCGGGTCAGTTTCAGGCTTTTTCGCACATAGTCGACCGACGATCCGATGGCCACCAGCGTGCCGCCATCGCGTATCCACTGGCGCAGCCGGTTTTTGCCTGCCTCACCGAGCTGGCGGCTCAGCAGGGCCGTATCGCCCACCGCCGGCATCACGATCACATTGTACCGGTCGAGCCGGGTGTTGGCAGCCGATGAGTTCCTGATAACGGTGGCAGGAATATCGTACTGCCGGTCAAGCTTGTGCCATGCCCACCCGAACGAGTATCCGCTGAAGGGATGCCCGGCCAGGATGGCAATTTCGGTTTCCTGAAACGGGCGGGTATCGCCTGAACCCAGCGAAGGGAATCCCGGTTCGGCGTGACCGGTATTCACACCGGCAATGTCGACCCGGTATTTTGCCGCTACCTCACGGAGCGCATCATGCAGGGTTTCATCATTCTGGCCCACGCGGAAAATGGCCGTGCCCGAAGCGAACTCCCTGCCCTCTATGCGGGTCGGTTTGAGCAGTACGGCCGCACGATAGCCATCACTGCGCAGGGTATTCAGCACGGTGAGCCCCGAGGCCTGACGCCCGTCGATCAGCCAGGCGTAGGACGGATTTATATCCGGGAGGTCCACGCCCTGTCTTGCCGGATTCTCCAGGCGTTCGGCGTTCAGCCGGGTACCGTCGGACGTGCTGTACCCATTCACATTAAACAAGAGTGGCAACGACCAGGCGGTGATGTCATAAAAACGCGGATTTTCGCCACGGTCGAGCCTCGCCCTCGCTTGATCGAGAAACGCCGGAGGCATCTCCAGTCCGGGCTCCATCAGCGTACGGATGAACCGGTTCCGGGGCTGGGCGGCTTCAATCACGTAGGTGCCGGCCGGAAAGGTCACGTTTCCTGCAGAAGCGCCCTCGCGGTCGCGGACCTGGCGCAGGGAAGTCGATTCAGCCAGGCGGTGCACCTCGATACCGCTGCGCATGAGCAGATTCACCAGCTCTGCCTCCAGGTTGGGATCGGCACCCGGGCTGATCAGATACCGGCGGATTCCCCTCGTCCCGTCTACAACCGCATCGGCATGGGCCTGGTAGTATTCGGTGAGCAGGGTCTGGCGCTGCTGCGATGAGAGCCGCACTGTTGCCAGGGCCGCCGTATACTGCTGATCGAGGGCATCAAGCAACCTGCGTACACTGCCGTCGGGACGGGTTATCGCCAGCCCCCGGGTTGAGCCCTGCTCGAACAACATCCCCACTGCTCCCTGATAGGTCAGATAGGAGGTGGTATAGGCGGGATAGAAGTAATTGAAGCGCTCGCGGGTCATGTACTCGTACCCGGCCTCATCAAACGCTTCGGCGTAGGCCTTGCCGAACTCAACAAACCAGCGGCTGGTATAACCGGGGAAGAAGGGCGAAACCGGGTTGGCGGGCGGATCGAAATAAAACTCCACATCCGAACCCATTTCGTGGGCATCCACGCCAACCTGCGGGCGCCACTGTTGAAACAGCCGGGCACGGTTGCGGCTCTCGGGATGGGTATGGGCAAACCAGTCGCGGTTGATGTCGAAATAGTAATGGCTGGTACGGTAACTGAGCGCCTCCCAGGAAACGAAATCGTTGTTCCAGTCGTCGTTGTTCGGATTGGGCCGGCTGCCGGTGTTGCGGTGGTTGGCCTGCGCGAAGGCATCGCGGCCGTCGGAGTTGATCACCGGATCGAGCACCACCACGGTATTGCGGAGCAGTTCCATCGTTTCGGCGTCATCGCGTGTGGTGAGGTGTTCGAGCAGTTTCAGCAGCCCCTCGGTACCCGAAAGCTCGAATCCGTGGATCGATCCGCCCAGATAGACGATGGCCGGCTGGGTTTCGGCAATGGCGTTTGCTTCGTCGCGGGACGTGGTGCGCGGATCGTTCAGTTTTTGCGCATTTTCGAGGATATGATCCATCCGGACATGGTTTTCAGGGGCTGTAACCACCGCGTACATCTGCAAGCGGCGGTCCCAGGTGTAGCCGACCGTATCGATGGCCACCCGGTCAGATGCATCCCGCAGGTGTTCCAGGTACCGGATGATCTCATGACTCTGGGTGATACGTTCGCCGAACTGGTGACCGGTGATGTCGCTGAAGGATCTGACCTGCGCCGCAAGTACTGCCGGCAGCATAAGGATGATCAGAAAAAGGGCTGTGGTGAGACGATGGTTATTCATTGCATTGGATTAATGGCGTAGCCTGTATGGCACGGTTAACGGGATTTCGGGGCTCCCGGGATGCCGGAACAAGCCCTGATACGAGGACTTACGTAAATACACCAATCACGCAACTTTGGCAAGGGCGAAGATGTGAAGAGTTGTAACGATTACAGGAGGTACCCGGAATCAGAGTTGAACCCTCAACGTTGAGCCCTCAATTTGGTCCCTCTAACTACTATGAGCGCTTCATCATCAATACCGGGCAACGTGCTCATCCGGCTCCCATGTATCGCCGGGTTCGAAGGTCTGCCAGGCCAGCCGTGAGATGGTCCTTGCCAGCACCCATCCTTCGTTTTCAAAATCCCAGGTGTTGTCGTTCTGGTTTTTGGTGATGATGCACAGCAGGTAGTCGCCGGAGGGGGCGTTCACGAGCAGCACCTCCGACCGCGACCGGCTTACGGCCCCGTTTTTCGAGGCCACATTGATATAGGGCGGGATCTGCGAGAGCGCCTCGCCGTCCCAGAAATTACGGGTCATGATGCGGTACATCTTTTCGGAGGCATGGGGGTTCACCGCTTCACCGAGGTAGATCATTTCAAGCAGACGGGCCATTTCTCGGGGTGTGGTCTGCCCCCATCCGTACCTGGCCTGCGCCTCTTCGCGGCCCGGTGTGCGGGAATTGACCCGGGTGTTTTCAAAACCGTTTTCACCGAGCCAGGCATTGATCCCTTCGCCGCCCCCGGCGATGTGCTGGTTCCAGAGGCTGGCGGTGTTGTTACTCACACTCATCATCAGGTGGATGAGCATGTCGAGGTAGACTTCGGAGCTGTCGGTCATATTGCTGATCACATCCCTGAAGCCCCCGTAGTTGTGCTGCCCGTCGAAATAGAACTTTTCACGGTACTCCAGTTCGCCGTTCTCAATGCGGTCGAACAGGGCGGCCAGGATGGGCACCTTCACCATGCTGGCCGTGGGGAACACCGTATCGGCATTGATGGTGATCTCGTTCCCCGTAGGCAGGTGTTTGATATACACCCCCGCATCACCATTGAATTGAGTAACCAGCCCCTCTATGGAATATGCAAGGTGCCTGAAATCAGGCTCGGGCGTCCCGGGGGTTGCACACGAAAAAGCCAGAAAGGCCAGAAGGATCAGATAACGCATAATGTTTTCCCCGAATGTAGCGCTTTAGAGAGGCACCTTCAAGAGTCCGGAGCGTGGCCTGAGCGCAACCCTGAGCGCAGCGCAGCGGAGACGAAGGGTGAAGCCGAAGAGCGCAGCGCAGGACCTTGAAGAGTGCCTCTCTAAAGGAGGGCGCTTTGAGCACTTACATACCCAAAGAGGTCAACTCTGCCAGGTCCTGCACGGCGCTCACTGCGTTCGCGCCTCTCCGGACTCTCGCAGGTTGACCTCTTTTATATATGTGTAAAATATGTGTATAATATAGCATGATCGCCGACACCACATACGACCTGAACCGCAATGTACACCGTATTACGCTGTACAATACGATTGCGGCCGACCAGCAGCATACCAGCCGCCGGCCGAGGCTGTACCTGCATTTGGATATGAACTGTTTTTACGCCCAGGTTGAGCAGCTCTGCTACAATCTGTACGGCATTCCCATTATCATCGGTGGGTGGCGCAGGGAGAACGGGATCGCGCGGGGCATTGTGGCCACCAGCAGCTATGAGGCCCGCAAGCTGGGCATCAAGACGGCCATGAGCGCCTTCGAGGCCCAGCAGATCTGCCCCTACATTGTTATGCTGCAGGTACACTACGAAAAGTACCAGGCCATTTCGCGGGAGATCAACGCCATCCTGACCACCTATGCCCCCGATACCGAAAGTTATTCGATGGATGAATACTTTCTGGACATCAGTTTTCTGCTCAAACGCAGCCGTGAGGAGATCGTCTACTTCGGCAACCGTCTCAAGAACGAGATCTACCACAAAACCGGGCTGGTCTGCTCGGTGGGCATCGCCTATTCAAAAACCTATGCCAAACTGGCCTCCGACCTGCACAAACCCAACGGCATGACAGCCGTACTCACCGAAGACGATGCGAAGCAGATTGTCTGGCCGCTGCCGCTCAATGAGGTATGGGGCATCGGGTCGAAGCGCAATGCGAAGCTCGCAGCCGAGGGGCTCATCACCATTCAGGATGCCCTCGACCGCGGTCCGATGGTGTTCCAGCGGCTGTTCGGGGCCTATTTCGGCAAAATGCTGTTCGAAACGGTGACCGGCAAGGACCGCGCCATGGTGCAGGGGCACGACAACCACGTGCCAAAGGAGATCACCTACATGCACACCTTCTCCGACTGGACCGACAAGCCCGACCGGGTGCGGGGCGAGATCACGCGGGCGGTGCGGCAGCTCTGCTACCGGATGCGCGGTTACGGCTGCCGGGCATCGACGTTCAGCGGGTACATCCGGTTTCAGGATGCATCCTGGAAAGGGATCAGCTTTCTGTTCAATACTCCGGGTCTTACCAACCTCGACGAGTACGTGCTCCACTGCTGCCTGAACACGGCCATGCCCCTGCTGTCGCGCTTCCTGAAGGAGGGCCACCGGATCCGCGGCATCGGGCTGCACACCGTTCAGATGACCGCCGAACGCCAGCTCGAACTGTTCTTCCAGGAAGATGAAAAGATGCTCGGCATGTACCGAGCCGTAGACCGGATCAACAACAAATTCGGGCTCGATACCATCACCCAGGCAGCCGGCAAATACAGCGTGGAGGGCAAGACGCATTTCCTGGACAGGAATAATCAGGCCAAATAATCAGCTAATCGGACTGAACCGGCTTGTTCCCGGAACCGTCGGTTCCGGATTACTCAAAAGCCACCGTCAATACAATTTCTTCACTACCACGTCTGACAGTAACTTCCAACATATCGCCGGGCTGGAATTCACGCATCATGCGCATATAGTCGTAAATGTCGGCAATACGGGCGTCGTTAAATGCGATAAGGATGTCGCCTGGCCGGAAACCTGCCAGATCGCCCACTCTTCCCGGTGTTACACCGCTTATCCTGAAGCCGTCGCCCTCGTAGCTGTAGTCGGGTATAACGCCAAGCGTAACCGTACCGGGCGCGGTCATGGCCGGTGCTCTTGCTGTACCGGTAAAGGTGATATCTCCGGGTTCGTAGCGGTTTAAACCGTCGATAACCTGTGCAACATGATTCACTACACCGGCCAGGCCTTCGTAGTTGATGAGTTCCGGAAGATCGCCGGGACGGTGGTATTCAGCATGTGTGCCCGTGAAATAGTGCAGCACCGGTATTTCGCGAACATAGAAACTGGTGTGGTCGCTGCTGCCGGGTCCGGTGGCGCGCAGCCCCGCCTCGATCCCTTCAATGCTGATGCCGCCGATCAGATCATCCCAGATATCGGATGAACCTGTTCCGAATATGGCAAGCTGACCATCGGTAAGCCGCCCGATCATATCCAGGTTGATCATGGCAAGTATGTTCCCGACGGGTACCACGGGGTTGACCATAAAATATTCCGAGCCCAGAAGGCCCATCTCCTCGGCCGAAAAAGCGAGAAAGAGCAGGCTGTAGCGCGGAGGATTTTCCGCATAGAAATGGGCCAGTTCCAGAAGCGCCGCAGTGCCCGATGCGTTGTCGTCGGCACCGGCATGGATGCGTGGCTCCGGCCCGTTGTACAGCGAGGCATGTTCACCAAAACCCAGGTGATCGTAGTGGGCACCAACCACGATATATCGTTCCGGATTCAACGTGCCCTGCACCATGCCGATAACGTTCCGTGCAATACGCCGTTCTATGGCAAGGTCAACAACAACCCGCACCGGCATATCGGTCTCAACCGATACCGGCTCGCCCGATCGAATGATCTCCAACTCCATAAAATCGAGGTCGAATGCCGCGTACTCCATCAGTATGCGGGCTGTTTCCCGTGTCAGCTGAAGTACCGGTATACTGGCCGGTGCGGCAAGACGGTCATAGCGCAACGGCAGCAGGGACTGTGTTCCCTCGTAGTGCGACGGCACGGTGAGCAGCACTGCCGCCGCCCCGTTGTCTTCAGCCAGCCGTACCCTTTCGCGGATGATGTCCCTGTCGTCGGCACCTTCATCCGATTCGGGGTTGCCCCGCATAATCATCACCACTTTCCCGGTTACATCCACACCGCGGTATTCATCAAAGCCGCCCTCTGAATCCTTTATCCCGTATCCTGCAAAGACGAGCCGGCCGGTAGCCATACCCGAACCGGAAATTCCCCATGCCCTCACCAGCTCGTCTTCGGTGGAGATTCGCACACCCGTTGATTCAAGATAGACACGGCCCGGCTGTTGGCGCACACCACGCGTGAAACTGAACTCCTGCAGGTATTCGTTTTCACCGGCAGGAAGCAGGCCGAACGCTTCGAAATGGTCGGCAATGTAATTGGCCGCGACCGCCTCCTGAGGTGAGCCGGCCTCACGGCCTTCAAGTTCTTCCGAGGCCAGGTAGTACACATGCCGCCGGAGGTCGTCAATGTCGATCCCGGGGTTCGTAACCATTCTCGGTTCCGAACCGTTGCCACATGCGGCGAAAAGACAGGCAGCAAGCAAAAAAGGGATCGTGCCCACCGGCAAATAACGAATGGATTTTTTCAAGTCCAGGTCCCGGTCAATGATATTAGAATGATCTGAATGCGATAACTCATGAACCATCCGGCAGACGATTATACTGCGGGTCATCCATGGCACATCATTAAATGCCAAGATAGCTTTTTTACAGTGATTCAGCTAACATTTTGGTATCAAGCAGGGCAAAAACGCGCCCGTGGCAGCGTCTGGATTCATTGATCCGTTGCAGGCCGTTTTCTGATGCTGTTCCGGCTTAATGTAGCGGCGGTGTTTACCGCTGCTCTATCCATGCGAATTTTACAAGATCATTGAGAGAAACATATTCAAGCGTTTTCTCATGGGTTGCCTCGAGTATCACTTCGGGAGCACACCCGGCCTCCCACGCTTCTTTCCAGCGCAGTGCACAAAGACACCAGCTGTCGCCCGGTTTCAGTCCTGGAAAACGATACTCCGGAACAGGGCTGATAAGGTCATTGCCGCGGCTGCGGCTGAATTCCAGAAATTCAGCCGTCATTACGGCACACACCGTATGGCGCCCGGCATCGTCCGACCCTGTATTGCAGCAACCGTCACGGAAGTAGCCCGTCATCGGCGAAGTGCTGCAGGGTATGAGCCGCTCACCAAATACATTTTTATCGTCGTACATTTTCATACAATCCAAATCTGTCAAATAGTCGTTTTTCCGGATTTTTCCGTTTTTTATTGCGGAATCTATTCCGGGCTTCTGCCGGGGGCTTAACTCCCGAGCGGTCATAACAAAAATGTCGGTACTACCGTTTGCATCAGCTAGTTTTTTTACCCCTTTTTAATTATTACATAACTATGTAGTAATTTAATTGTCAAAACCGGGGATGTGATATGAACACCAATAGTCCTGCCTTAACTGAAACACCCGACTACCAGAAAATTCTCGCCAAACGCCTCGCCGATCCCGACACGGCCAAATCGCTGGTCGGCCTGCTCGACCGGATCGACACGGTTGAAACGGCCCTGAGCGGACTCGAAGAACTCATCAACATAATGCCGGAAATGATGCTCTCCGTGCAGCATGTTCCACGTGGTTCCGCCCATGAGCACTCCCGATTTCATCCGTGAGAGCAAACTTACCATCCCCGACGGGCCGCTGAAGGGATGGGTCGACGTGGACCTGCACACCCTGCAGCACAATCGCTACGCGAATATCTTTTCACTGGGTGATGTAGCGGGACTGCCGACTGCCAAAACGGGATCGGCCGTACGCAAGCAGTCACCCGTAGTGGTCGATAACATCCTGAAACTGCGTGAAGCGGCTCTTCTTGAAGCCGAAGCAGATCCGCCGAACAACAGCTACAACGGCTACAGCTCCTGTCCGCTGGTTACCGGCTACGGCAAGATGGTACTCGCGGAGTTCGACTATGAGAACAAGCCCGATCCCACCTTCCCCTTCGACCAGAGCGGGGAGCGGTATGATATGTATGTGCTGAAAAAATTCGGCCTACCCTGGATGTACTGGAACCTGATGCTGAAAGGAAAAGCATAGGCAACGGCGGAGTATTAATACAGAAAGGGCAATGCAGATCCTGAAATGGATTGCCCTGCCATAATATTATTTATAGGGGTATCATACATATTATTAAAATATTTAAGTGAGATCTGCGTTAACCAACTGTAAAAAATATGGGGAATCAGTTGGTTCAAATTATAGCGGATATGATGTTTCTGCCATGAAAAACAGGAGTGAATCCAAATGAACCGGAACGCTGATGATATAATAACTATTCCCGGATAATTACAGCTTTGCATGCAGATATCCGCAATTCACATTCACAATAATTATAAAAACAAGGAAAAAAGATGAGTGATTTAAAAATTAAAGGTAACTGGAATGAGCTGAAAGGCAAACTGAAACAGGAATATGCTGACCTCACAGACAATGATTTGGTCTTTGTTGAAGGAAAGGAAGATGAACTTCTCGGTACTATTCAGAAAAAAACCGGCGAAACAAAAGAACAGATAGCCGGCAAAATCAGGAAGTGGATCGATTCGTAACCCGAGAACCGGCAATCTGCTTTGAACTTATTCATATTAAACGGAGTCATTATGTTAAACAGAACATTATACACTACAACTACGGTGTTCATTTTTAAACCTGGTAGTGCCTTCCTTGTACAATGTGAACAGGAAGACCGACATCCCGGGCCATTTGACTTTCGATCGACTTTTTCATTAAAACGGAGAGTAAAATGAGAACCTTATTATATCTGATTGCTGTGATCATGGTCATCGGTTGGCTCATCGGATTCATCGGTTATTCCGCTGGCGGACTTATACACATACTGCTTGTTATTGCCGTTATTTCCATACTGCTAGACCTGATCGGTGGCCGACGGCCGGTCGTTTAGCCAGCTTTGGGTAATTGCTATCCCCCTGCGACGGCCCAGTCCCATGAGGTCATCCCGCGGGTATTTACCGCTGCCACGGATACCGGGCGGGAAATGTCAACATCCAGTAATGAGATACCGGCCGGAATAGCCCGTTCGGTCTGCTCAATACCCGAACTATTGGTATAGCGCACAAGGTAGTGATCGATATCATTCTCGGGCGATTTATTCCAGGTAATCTCGGTGCGATTTCCGCTGTTGTTTATCTGGATTCCCGTCACTTTCGACGGTGCATTCGACAACAGCATCAGGGTGGCTGTGGTTGAGCGAGACACCTCCTGAACCAGCCTGTGATTAATCGTCTCCAGCCGGTCGGTTGGCTGGTGATAGTTCGGATTTCCCAGAATCGGGTAGGAACCGATACCGCCAATCACATCTCCGTAGGCGTCGAAGAAGACATGCGCATCGGTGTTGCGATAGTAGCGGGAGTCGTAGGTAATCAGGTCGGTAAACAGGATGGCACCGGAGTGTTGTACGTCGCGGATTCCATAGTTTGAAAACCGGATGGTATTATCGAGGCGGTGATGACGTGTCCAGCCCATCATGTCGTTATTGATCACCCCGTAAACCCGGAGACCTTCCTCCCCGGCCACACGCACAAACTCACGTGCCCCAAGCAGTCCCGACTCCTCGGCAGTCAGCGATGCAAATATGATGGTGGCTGGCTGCGGATTCTGCGCCAGAACCCGTGCAGCTTCCAGCAGAACTGCAGTGCCCGTGCTGTTATCGTCGGCACCGGGAGAACGCAGTACCGAATCAAAATGGGAACTCAGGATGTACACCACCTCTGGATGGGTTGTTCCCTCAAGACGGGCAATCACGTTGGCAGTCTCTACACCTTCCGACGGGCTGAACCACTGCAGCTCGGGCTCATATCCGAACGATTTGAGAGTTTGATAGATGTATTCACTGGCTTTACGGTTGCCGGGCATGGTCATATGTTTCGACCCGAAATCATACAAGGACTTTTGATAGGTGTAGAGGCGGGTGATGTTGATCTCCCGGGTTGCCTCTTTCACCGCATCATAAATCGGATCGTAGAGATTATTGGCTTTGGCCAGAAGCCCGCGTTCCGCGTCGAGGTTTTCCTGAAGGCGATTAACGAGCGTTTCATGCTCAATTCTGTCACTGATCCGGACCATATAGACACCCTGCCTGGAAGAAATGGTGTTGCCATCGCGCTGAGCCACCACCAGCATGAAGCGCCCGTCTGCACTCGGGGCCCAGGCGTTCTCCATTGAAACGGTTCGGATACTGTTGTTATGAAATAACCGGTAGACCTCTTTGGTGTTCACGTCGTAGTTATGTGAACGCCGGTGGCGTGCTTCACCCATCATTCCGAGAACGTTATCGTCAGTCAGAAAGTGGGGAAAGAGTTCATGCTGAATATCAAAAGAGAGACGTTCACCGGTGCCGTCGGTGGTATGAACCAGGCGGAGATCCCAGCTTATACCCTCGCGGAGCATATAGGCTAATTTGCTGCCATCGGGCGAAAGTGCAGGATGCTGAACAGGTGCTGTAGATGCGGCCATAAGTACTGCACTGCCTGCATTCATGCCGATCTCTGCCGAGCGAAGTTGAGTTTCTCTGCCGCGCTGATGGATAAACGCGACCCGGTTGCCGCTCAGCGATAGTACGGGCGACCGGCCCTCCCAGCGCTGCACCTCGCCATCGCCGGTGTGGTACAGAACAACTTCAGACGGAACATCGAGTGTATCCCGCCCGCTGCCCGCCGGGAAAGGAAAAGGAGATACCGGGAATGAGGAGTAGACCAGGAAATCGGTGGATCCGGCCGGTTGCGGTGCATCATAAAATCCGTTACTTCCGGTCACCTTCACAGGTTCTGCCCGATCTGCTGTGATATCCATGCTGTATATATCGCTGTGGGTATGCGCGCCCGGATCGGCTCCGGAAAACCAGAGAACACCGCCAGCATCAAAAGCGGGTGTCCGGATCATCATGCCACCGGTATTAATACCTGTTGCCTGACCCGACCGGATGTCAACCCTGAACATACTGCGGTTCACAGCCATCTCGTACTGAAGGTCGCTGCGAAGCCGGCTGATTGCCGGACGGTCTCTGGCCTGAAGTGCTTCATTCAGCTTCTTCTGAAGCGCTCTCATTCTGGTGGTAATTTCGGTTTTGCCAAGAACGGCATACCGGCCATCAGGAGAGAAGACAAGTTCATCCCCTTCCATTTCATACAACCTTTCAGTGGCAGGTCCGACCACCCTGGCAATAACAGTGCTGGTAATACCCTCCCTGCTTTCCGTCCAGGCCAGGTGTCGGTTGTCGGGACTGAATACCGGATTTCGCCCATCCTCAGAGAGGGTATCTACCTTGTAGATTTCACCGGTCAGCCTGGCGATATCATCAAAATGGAGCTCGGCATCAGGGCTGTTGAGAATCCCCAGAAAATCTTCAAGGGCGCCAGTATAATCGCCGGCATCCCACTTCAGCCAGGCCTGTGTATAGGGGTCGGTAGCGGAGGCGGGCAGTCCAGGTGCATATACAAAAAAGATACATGCTGAGAGGATGAATGTACGAAACAGTGCTGTCATGGATTTTATCTGGTTGTATTATTACACACGAATATATCCGCGGAAGTTGTAAAAATCTTATAAGAATACCGCAACGAATTAAGCATCCAACCGGCAACCGTTATTTATTATATTTCCAGTGATGTTCATGTTATCCCGAACAGATTACAACACGCTAACTATCTGCTGATCTGACTGAGGTTTGATTACCGTAAAAGTTGAAAATTGCAGATAATGGTTTTCCTTACCTTTTGGTATAACCTGTCGGCCAACTGATCCGCTGAAATTCGTATTTATGAAATACTTTTTAACCAACCAACATTCACCCAACAGAATACTATAAGTGGATATTGTCTGGGTAGGCGTTGCTTTTATTATCGGGATTATCGTATCGAAGGCGAAAATCCCTCCGCTGGTGGGATATCTCATTGCAGGCCTTCTTTTGTCGTTAACCGGTTATGAGGGCGGAGAACTGCTGCACCAGATCTCTCATCTCGGGGTTATCTTTCTCCTGTTCACCGTAGGTCTGCATATCAATCTTAAAAATATACTCCGGTCTGAAGTACTTGGTGTGGGGCTTACCCACCTTTTTATATCCGCCCTGATCTTTACCCCCCTCTGCCTCTGGTTCGGTCTTGAACCGGAAGCTGCTGTAATTGTCGGCATCACACTTGGATTCTCCAGTACCGTTCTCACGGCCAAAACCCTGGATGTACGGAATGAAATGGGGGCTTACTACGGGCGCGTTGCCATTGGTATCCTGATCCTGCAGGACCTTGTAGCAATAGGCATAATTGCATACTCAGGCGGTGGAATACCGTCGCCCTGGGCCTTATCGCTTGTTGGATTACCCTTGCTACGGCCTGTATTTTCATGGGTGCTCAGCATCATCAGGCGCGATGAACTGATCCTTCTGATGGCCCTTTCGCTTGCCATGGGCGGTGACGTATTGTTTAATGCGTTTAATCTGAGTGGTGAACTTGGCGCCCTTGTAGTGGGTATGATCTTTGCCAACGACGAACGCGGCGATCAGCTCGAGAAAAAAATATGGGGTATAAAGGAGGCTTTTCTGGTCGGATTTTTCCTGGAAATTGGTCTGGGTGGATTTCCTGCTTCCACATCATATCTCTTTATCGGGATTTTGCTCTTGCTGCTATCCGTCAAGTTCATTCTGTTCTATGGTCTGTTCATGCAGTTCAGATTACGGGCACGTACCGCTTTTTTATCGACTACCACGCTTACAGCGTACAGTGAGTTTACCCTGATTGCCGGTGCCGTTGCCGCATCGGCAGATATTATCCCCTTTGAATATGTCTCGATTCTTGGTCTTCTCACGGCGATCTCATATACTATTAATACCTTCATAGTGATCAATGAAGACAGGTTGTGGGACCGATTCGGGCACTTATTCCACCGTTTTGAGCGCGATGTAAAACACCCCGACCACCAGCCAATGACACTCGGTGCTGCCGAATACCTCATCATTGGAATGGGCAAAGCAGGCTGTTCGGCTTATGACCGGATTAAAAACGGCGGGGGACTTGTTGTTGGTTTCGATATTGACCCCGATGTAATCAAAAAACATATGGATGCCGGGCGCCGGGTTGTCTATGCCGATGTCCAGGATATCGACATGTGGGAAGAACTCGATATGTCGAACGTTGAGGCGGTAATCGTATCCATGTCGAGTAATCTTGAATTGAAAAAGCACATCGTTAAGCTTATCCGCACAAAGAACAAATTCAGTGGAGATGTCTATGTACTTACACTTAACGAGCGGGAAGATGAACAAATAAAGCAGATCGGTGCTATACCTGTTTCCGTGCCGTCGGTTCAGATAGGCGAAAGAATGGCCGATCTTGGGATGGGTAAAATACCGGCATAATGCAACCTTTCACACCGTGGTAAGGGACCAGGATTCTCTGTTAAAGCATCAGATAGCGCTGCACGAATTTATAGATAAGCCATAGCAGAATCAGGCCCAGAATCACTTCGAAAAAATCACCCATACATTATCGCATTATTTAAGAATCGCTTTACAGAAAATCGGCCATAATATCCGGAAATCATTATAAGAATCGGATCAGTTTGTCACAAAAAGTAATGTGGGCAACCCCCATTTTTATCAACTCTGCAGCACCGGTTCGGCTGTAAGAAAACGGGTAACTTCGCCCGTATGCGTCAGGGTCAGTTTGTGCATGGCGCGCGTACAGGCAATATACAACATGCTTTTATCGATCTCTGTCGAGTAATTTTTTTCTGTTACATGCGGTACGATAACCTGGTCGAATTCCAGCCCCTTTGCCAGATATGCCGTAGTAATGATAACCGCCGCCGAAAACGATGCACTGCCCTCGCCCAGCAATCTGAGATTATCCGCACATCCCTGTAGCGACGCATGGAGCGCATCGGCCTGTTTCCTGGTTTTGCAAATGATTCCAAGCGAGCGGTATCCACTTTTATTGAACTCACTGATCCGTCTGCGGATGTCTTCAGATTCATCCTTGCTGCTTTTGAAACTCACAATAGATGGTTCCTCTCCCGGCCGGTCGATGGCTTCCAGATCCTCATTCCGGGATATCCGCTGCGCAAACTTCGTGATCTGAAGTGTGGAACGATAGCTTTTAACCAGTTTTACAGCATCAGAATCGGCAAATACCTTTTGTATTTCCTGTGAATTGGTTGAACTGTAGGGGTTTACAGATTGGTTTGCATCCCCCAGAATGGTTTTTTTACAATAGAAGAGCCGGTCGAGAACGGCATACTGTACCGGTGTGTAATCCTGCATTTCGTCTACAAGCAAATGTTTTACGCCGCTAAAGCTGTCTACACCTTCCAGATGTATTTTCATGAAAATAAGGGGGAACACATCAGCGTACTCAAGGGTCGTTTTCGATGCATACTTAAAGAGCTCCGGATGCCCGAGCCAGGTATAAAAATCCCTGTACAACGTTCTCAGGCTGGTCGATTTGAACATCTTTTTAACCTCCGACCGGATTTTATTCCGCTCGGCAGCGGTCAGATCATACCCGAACTCATTGCGCACCTTGTTCGCCACATCACGCGCAACATCGGTTATGCGGCGAAACATGGGCAGATGCTGATACGAGATAAGCCGCTGCTGAACAAATCGTGCAGGCACCACCTTTCTCCTGACATGTATATCGGTTTCTGCAAAATTCTCCCGCTCAAGCCAGGAGATATAACTTTTTAACCGATTCAGAAATTCATTCGTCGATTTGTAGTGCATCCGCCCGATATACGCCGGGTCCGGTTTATCAAGCAGGCGGGTCACCTGCTCGTAAAAACTCTGGAATTTGAATTTGCCCTCCAGAATACGCATGGCAAGGGCCTCTATACCCATTTCCGGTATGGTCTCCTCACCGAGCTCGGGAAGAACGTTCGAGATATAATCGGCGAAAACCTTGTTTGGGGATATGATCAGGATATCGCGGGAGGTCAGTGTCTCCTTATAGCGGTAGAGCAGAAATGCGATACGGTGCAGGGCAATGGAGGTTTTACCGGAGCCGGCAACCCCTTGTATAATCAGCACATGCGAGGTTTCATTCCGGATGATGCTGTTCTGATCGCGCTGAATGGTGGCCACGATATTCTTCATCTTGTCGTCGGCCGCACGGCTGAGCTCCTGTTGCAGGATGTCGTCGCGTATATTCAGCTCACTTTCCAGCATCAGCTCCATTTCGCCATTTCGGATTCGGTATTGTCGTTTCCTGACAATTTCGCCCGTTTTTTCACCCGACGGGGCTTCAAACGATGCTTCTCCCAATTCAAAATCATAAAACATCCCGGCGATTGGGGCACGCCAGTCGTGGATCAGATTTTCGTTTCCGGCTTCATCAAAAAATGAGTGTATACCTATGTATACCGGAGCGGGATTTTCGGAACCATCCTCCAAAAAATCAATTCGCCCGAAATAGGGAGAAATCATGAGTTTGCGAAGTCGGTTCTTTAGTGCTACAGCTGCTTCTCCGGTTATTGCATTGAAATTGATCGACTGACGGAAGGATCCTTTTTCAGCCGCATCCATCCCGTTTTTATTCTCGTAGAGATAGGTTTTCTGCTCCACCAGCTCCCTGGAGTAGCGATTTACATTTTCATCAATTTCCGCAAGGGCAGCATCCAGTTTTTCAATTACGCTGGAAAGGTGTTTTCTCTCTTCTTTTTCAGTGATATTGTGCATTCTTCGGGATTTTTCAAGCATTATTAACGAGCCGGATTCCACCCGCTTTACTGTCGTTAACGCTGACTTCAGATAAAATTTAACCCTAAAGATACGGAATTCTGTTGTACCGGTTTTTCGGGGATATAACTGATGTAATCAGTGAATATAGTCCGAATCGGGGTCCAGACGGAATCCGGCGAATTTCTTCTTGTATAACACCTGTCCAACCCGCCCGATATGTTCAATGAGCACGGGATTTTCAAGTTCAGAATAGCAGACCACATCACTATGAAAGGGAAGATCCGGGAGATCGTTGAGTGCCTTGCTCACCCTGTTTGTCACCTCTGCGTTTACCAGCCGTCCCTTCAGGGCGATATCCACATCACTGCTGCGCCTGTAGTTTCCCATTGCCCGGCTGCCGAACACAATCACCTCTTCCACTTCAAGAAAATCCTCCAGTACGGAGATAATCTTCTTCAATTCGTAGGTTTTGAGTCCGTACATGGCTGCCACCCGCTATTAAGTGCCGTTTGGCTATGATAACATCCAATTTATCAAACGTACAAACTTTTGCAAATGTATGCCGTTCTGCTGCATGCCTTTCTGGTCGGATCCTGGGCCGGATCAAGCACGATAGCCCCAACTACAATGACCGCATCCTAAAAATCCCCCACCCAGCCGTAGCCGTTGCCCCGTGTCGCCTCATAACCAAAAGCAACGCCCAGATCGATGGGCAGGTTGAACAGGTCGAAACGGAACCGCAGCCCAGCACCGTAGATGGTCCGTGTATTGTCAATTTCGAACGCGCGGTCGAGATCGGTGGCCGTATTGGTGAAAAGAACGAGGTACATGCGGTGCAGGAACAGGGGTACGGTAAGCGATCCGCGGTCGACCGTGGCCAGCGGGATGGTGTAGCGGAAGCGGAGATTCCCCGCATTCCGGAAACCGGTCAGGATGTTGCCGTCGAATTCACGGCTCAGGCCGCTCAGGCTGTATATGGGCCGGCTGCTCTGCCAGACCCCCTCCAATGCAACCCGCAGCGAGTGGTTCACGGCCAGCGACGGACTGAAAAAACCGATCACCCCGCCCCGTACCCCTCGCCTGAGCATATCTGCTGTGGTATGAAATTCATGATCGGTGGATGCAAATACCACGAACCCGGTATTCGGCTGATGGTCGCGGATGTTCTGCTGCAACCGGTGGTACCAGGCGGCGAACAGCCCGAATCGTGCATTTTCCGATCGGTTTGAGATCACATCGCCGCTGCCGTCGATAACCTGAAGCGTTCCGAACCTCACGAACGGATCTACCTGGAACCAGCTCGACCGGGAATACGTGTCGATGGTGAACGTGAGAGGTAAGCCGGCACGCAGGGCAGTCTCGTCGAGGATGTACTCTTCTACAACGCCGTTGTTCAGAAATCCGGCGGTGGTGGGCTCGCGGAAGGCGGACAGGGCGATGCCCGGAAAAAACGACCGGTTCCGGTAGGTCACATCGTACCAGACCTGGCTGTTGGATGTGGTCAGTTCAAGCGAATAGTCACTGCGCCGCAGTACATCGCCCCCGGCCAGCATCACACCGGGGCGGTACCCGACCGGACCCTGCTCATAGGTAAGCAGCGGGACCACCATCCGCGGCCTCAGAAAGGAGAAATAGTCACGGTAGGGTTTCACCTCCCACCCGCTTGCCTGCTCGTCGAGGTGCCTGCCCAGGCGGCCGGCCTGCATCCGGTTCACCGCGGGCGACCTCCAGATCTCATCAGAAAGCTCCTTATCCATATAGTCGGACCGGTCCATTACCGCACCCCTGTGGTATCCCAGCTCAAGGGTTACAAACGCCACACGGTTTCCATCCGGCGAGTATGAACCCTCGAAAGCGTTGTAACGGCTGTTGGTCACCTGCACCATGCTGTCACGGTCAGTATCGTATTCATACAGGTTCATCACCCCGCCATAATCGCTGCTCAGAAGCAGCCGGCTGCCGTCAGGGCTCCACTGCGGATCGAACACCACAGCGTCGCGGAAGGCGATGTCGGGCGAACGTTCAAGGATATCTGCCTCTTCCCCTTCACGCACCAGCCAAAGGCCCTGAACACCATTGCGGTTGGCGATTACGGCGTATTGTGCTTTCCTGTTGCCGGTTACCGGTTCGGGAACGTGCCTGTATCGAGCATCAGAAGGGGCTCCGTTGGTAATTTCGCGGCGTGACTCATCATAACGTTCGGGCAGATTCCATGCATCAGCGTGGCCGGTTGAGGTGATCGGGTCCGGTTTGGAAGGCAATGTGCCAGTGTCCATCGATAAAGAAGGCGTCACCGGCCTTACCGCGATCGCTACAAGATTATCCGGATGTACACGAAGTACCGTTTCCTCCCGTCCGCCGGGGTAAATCCGGACCCATACCGACGATTCGTGATCGGTTTTCAGGGCGTTGATCACGCCGCCAGAACCGTAATCCGGTGCAAAAAGCCGGGCCTCTTCCGTTATTCGCCTCAGACTTCCAGTGCTGATGTCGAACTCGTGCAGATCGGAGATGTATGTATTGTGATGCCACGGGTGTGAATGGTAGCGCGAGTACACCAGACGTGTGCGGTCAATGCTGAGTGCATATCTGTAATCGGCAATAGTCCGCGATTCGAGCAGCATTGACATCCTCCCGGTCTGCAGATTGAACCGGCGGAAGCCCGGACGGTCGTTATAGAACGATCCGTAGAATAAAATCTCATCATTGCTGGTCCAGAGCGGGCGGCGGATCTCATCCCCCCTCCGGCCGGTCTGTAAAACCCTGTATGAAGTGGCCCCGGCCCGTTCAATCGACTGGATCCGGAACGCCTCCTCCTCCAGCTTTTCGGCCATAAAATCCCGGTAGAGTGTTGATGGGCTGTCGCCGGTTACCGACCACAGCGCCACGCCATATCCCAGAAACGGAAACCGGGAGACGAACCGGATTGTGTTGCCTGTAGTCTCGAAACCGTGTTTATACAGCAGCCACGAGGTAAATTCGTAACCGCCCGAGTAAACCCTGTTGAAGGGGCGGGTAGCCACAGGCGACTGATGCATCTGCGACAGCCTCCACGGGTTTCCCTGCACGCGGCTGCTGAAATTCCGGGTGAAATACGGGTAGTTGCCCCGTCCGCCCTCGCGGTAGATCATATTGGTTTCGTGAAAAACGGCGATGCCCTCAAACAGCCCAAGCGGCGCTGCCATATGAACCATTCTCGACATATCGGGCGAAAACGGCCTTATCAGACCTCCCACACCGATGGCGGGTGCCACGGTCATATGCAGTGCATGTACCAGTTCGTGGGGAACAACATTCTCGAGCCAGCCGCCGGTACGCGGGTTCATGGCCTTTCCCCGGATGGCAGGCACCTCCATCTCAATGCGGAAGTGAAGCGGGGTCACAAAACCGTTCGCATTGTCGTTATAACCGTTAAGCACCACCGGCAGATTGCGGACCCTGCCGCCGACCAGCGTCTGCACAATTTCGTACTGGCTCTCCAGAAGCTGCGCCGTAGTGCGCGCGGCCTCATCCTCACCTTCATGGTAGATCACCCGGAAATGCGGTGAGCGAAGCTCATACCAGTCGAATTTCGGCCGGAACACGCTTTCATAGATCTGCGCCCGGAGCGGGGTTACTGTCAGGATCAGAATGAGGATGAGCAGGGTAAAAAGTTTTCGGTCGGGCAAAGCAGACAGTTTACAGAATGATGGTTTCGTTCACTTAAACTGGAGTAAATATACCGATGTTTAACAATCCCGAACGAATACAGATGCCTGAAGTCTGGTAGTACAGACATGTTATCGTGCAACTGATCTGAGTTACCTGTTAAAACTTCGATATAAGGAGCCTTCGAAATAATCTTATGAGTTACGGAAGCTTCCATCCGATTTTAACGTTTCTGAACTTCTCTGAGCTGGCAAATTACGCTCCCTGCATTTATGCGGTGAGCCTGAATGCCCGGCCTGTTTCCCGGACTGGTCTGTTAGTCAGCTTTTTTCAAATCTCTCTCTTAACTTTTTCCAAAACATGGCGTAAAATGCTTCTTTCCTGAATCAAGAAGCACATTCCATGTCATCAGCAACAACTTCCGGACTCCTCATCCGGAGCATATCAGCGGCCTGTTTTCTGGCGGCTTTTTTACCATTTCACGGTTTTGCACAGCACGCCGGCAGCGGGTATTTCCATGTGGCGGCCGATGGTGACGGGCTTTATGGTGTTGCTCCGGGAGCAGATCTGTATGCCCTGCGTGTGCTCGATGCCGATGGAAGAGGCAGGATGTTGCATATCCTGGCGGCCATAGAGTATTCTGTCTATCCGGATCTGCCGGCCAGAATGGCACTATCTCAAAACTATCCAAACCCCTTTAACCCGTCGACCACGATCCGTTTTGATATTCCCGAATCATCAGCCGGCAGCAACCGGGTGAGGCTTCAGATTTACGACCTCACCGGCCGTATCGTAACGACCCTGATCGATCAGGTGATGGCCGCCGGATCACACAATATCGTATTCGACGCCGGGCACCTGGCCAGCGGCGTCTTCATCTACCGGTTTGAATCGGGATCGGGTTCACTTTCACGCAAAATGACCCTGCTGAAATAGTATTCTATGGCCATAGAATAATTCTCTTTAGTATATGATATATATAAAGATAACAACTCCAATAGTCATGTGAATATAACTTTAAGTGACATTTATAAAAATAACCCAGTAAGTATTCATTGAAAATCGTCTCTATACTATCATGAAATAATTACAGCTGAGAGGTGATTTTGAATATAACCTGCAGATAGTACGGAAATGACATGAACAGTGATCATAAATGGCTTTTGTCCGGTTTAATCGTATCTATTATAGTTGCAATTTCAGCATTACTCAGAGGAGTCTTCTTTTCCTCTTCAATGGTGAACAGCATTCTCTATTTTGTAATAGCTATATGTTGTACAGGATTGTTTTTCATCTATTATTTAAACTTGCAAATCAGAAAAAAATCAGATCATGATCAGAAGGATTCAAAACAGAGTTGAACCTGCCGGTCTGCTCATTCAAGCCCTGATCCCATCAATCCTTATACGGATCAAATTCATCCATCCCGGCCATCACCACCCCGAGTGGCTTCAGAACGTGCAGTATATCGACCGTATCGGCGTGATAGCTCAGCACCTCGTTCAGGCGGCGATAGGCCTGCGGGGCCTCGTCCAGCCCGCCTCCGCGCAGTTTCACTCCTTTTTTCCTGAGCCAGTCCTGCATCATTTTTTCACTGATGGCCCCCGCACTCACTCTTTTCCTTTTTGGTCCCCATCCTTTGAACCTGCCGGCCGCTTTGGTACGCGACATAACCCTTCCGGCCCCGTGTACGGTTGAGTATAGCGCCCGCCGGCTCCGCTCCGAATCAATTCCGGCCAGGATCACCGAATTGTCGCCCATACTGCCCCCCACAAACCCGCGCTGACCGGGAAAGGCCGGTGTTGCCCCCTTTCGAACCACGATGTACTCTTCGCCTCCGTGCTTTTCTTTCCAGGCAAAATTGTGGTTGTTGTGAACGGTATCGATAATTTCTGCACCTATTCCGGCCGTTACGGTCCTGCACACCCATTCCCGTCCGGCCCAGGCGTACTTCCCGGCCAGCTTCATGGCATTGTAATAGGCATCACCCAACGGGGTGGAGATGTCGAGCAGTGATTCCTGCTCTACGGTACGCACATCCCAGGGCCGGTTCAGCGACAGGTTGATGAAGCCGCTGGCCGTTTTGTGGCCCAGCCCGCGGCTTCCGAAATGGACGCCTATCCACACGTATCCGCTCTCATCCTCGAAAATATCCACATAATGGTTGCCCGACCCGACCGTGCCAAGCTGGTCGCGCCCCAGTTTTTTCAGGTTGGCGATACGCTTTTTATCCCCATAGGCCTCCCATTCGGGATCATCAAAGAGGGGGTGGTCGCGTGGCGCATCCGTGTTGGTCTGACCGATCCCGAAGGAGATACGCTGTTCAATCATATCGAGGGTGCGGTCCAGATCCAGGTCTTCGCTTTTCAGATTCAGTTTTACGGCCATGTTGCCGCAACCGATGTCGAACCCTACCCCCACCGGCGACACCCTGTTCCGGTACGCCGCCACCCCGCCAATGGGCATAACATAGCCAAGGTGCCCGTCGGCCATCAATGCCCCCTTTTCAGCCCGGCCCATCACATCATTAAACTGTGCGATGGTGTTATCGTCGTGGATTCCAAAGACAAGGTTGACAATTGATGTCTTGATATGTGGATTTTTCGCTGCCATATCTCAAAGTACCGATGTTAGTGCGTGTTGTAAATCACCTGCCCGGGAGTTTTAAAATAGCCCCACGTGCTTCGGCTACAGCTTCATCGCAACACCCTGCGACTCCGGCCTGTGTCCAGGCTATGCTCTGCGTGACGTAAAAAGCTTGATACCACAAAATACACAGATCAACAAGCATATTAATTACAATGCGGTTATTTTAATTGTGTAGTATGAATTTCATAAGCAATGCACATGAAAGCCAGAACATTTTATCCTATTATAGCAGGCCACTACTACCCGGTTATTGTAATCGTAATCCTGCTTATAAACGCCACCGCACTTAAAGCTCAGATTCCACTTACCGATAATCAAAAGCTGTTTCTTACCGGCGATATCCGTACCGGATATTTCGGCATTATTGGTGAGAACAGAGACGGTTCCAGTGCCGATTTTCATGAAATCCGCAACCGGAGCCGGATCGGCATCCGATATACGCCGCACAAGCGTGTCACATTTCAGGTTCGTTACGCAATACGTGTCAACAGCCGGGATCTTGAACTAAAGCCCGGTTTACACACCACCGAACCTGGCAACGGCGGTTTACTGATGGGTGAGGGTGCCTTTGATGAGGGCTATCTGCATATTGCATTCTCTGACCGTTTTTCAACCCGTATCGGGAGGTTCCAGGCGTCATACGCTATCGGAGGTGTAATCTCCAATGCCATAATACGTAACGACAGCCCGAACGTGGATGTGGAGTGGACAGACGGGGCTCTCATTGCTTTCATTCCTGCAACCGGATGGAATGCCGATCTTGTGGTACAGTGGCATCACAAAAATGCCCCGAGCAATACGTACAGGAGTCCGATGGATATGGATAATTCCGACACCCCTTTCACTTTCTTTAGCCATATCCGGAAATCATTTAAAGACAACGTAATAAGATATGCCGCGCTCGATGTGATCTATTCGCCCGATGCCCTGATCAAAACGACAGCCGGGAACAGGGGTAATTATTCGGCGGCGGCGTTGAAAACGCAGCTGGGATGGGACCTGTCCTCAAGCCGCTCCCTGCTTTGGGGAGGTGAGATCGCGTACAGTTTAAACCGTCCCGACGAAACGGTTGTCCGCATGGGAAACACCGACGGAAAAAAAGCCGGTGGACTCGGTTTTCAAACCAATCTGAGCATTCAGAATCTGCTCGAGGGGCATAATCTCGGTTTTATCGCTGCCATTCTGGAGCCCTCCCTTCTCACATCCGCCGATTACTGGAATAATACACTTCTATTTGAAGTTCGCCATACATACCGCTTCACAGAGCGCCTCTCGGCCGAAACCAGGCTACGCTACAGGGGAGACCATCGGCAACTTTCGGGTGCTGATCAAAAACGCTGGCAGCTTTTCCCCTATGCGAGACTGACCTACCGCTTCAGATAGCACCATCCCCAATCCTGCTTTAAAAAATAAAGCACATTCGGTTACCGGATATCCCTGCCGGGAACGCTCTGATTTTATTTCAATTGATAGTCTTCCAATTATGGTATCCGTATTGTTATGTTAAATACCTGAATATGTCATGTTACAAATTAAACCCGATCACATTCCCTGTCACAACGTTCAAATTATTTTGCGAATGAATCAGCAATCCGTTCTTGATAAAACCACTGAATACGTAAAGGAAACCCTGGCCGGAGCCGAGGGCGGTCACGACTGGTGGCATATATACCGGGTTCGCAATCTGGCGATGCACATCGCTGAAACCGAACCTGCTGATCTGTTCATCGTGGAACTGGGTGCCTTGTTGCACGATATCGCCGATTCCAAATTTCACAACGGAGATGAGGAGGCCGGCCCGCGAATGGCACTGCGGTTTCTTACATCACTGGATGTTGACAAGGCAACCAACATTCATATCGGGCAAATTATTGCCAACATCTCTTTTAAAGGGGGTAACAACCTGCCACGGTTCCGGTCGCCTGAACTGGATGTGATTCAGGATGCCGACCGCCTGGATGCGATGGGAGCCATCGGCATTGCCCGTGCTTTTAATTACGGCGGATTTAAAAACAGGGAAATATACAACCCCGGGATCCGGCCTGATTTGCAGATGACACGGGAGCAGTACAAAAACAGTACCGCCCCCACCATAAACCATTTCTACGAAAAACTGCTGCTGCTCAAAGATAAAATGAACACCCCGACAGGAAAAACAATGGCCGAACACCGGCACGCTTTCATGGAACAATACCTCGATGAATTCTACCTGGAATGGGGTGGCAGCCGCTAAACAGTTGGCTATGATCCGTAGTCAATAGTCCACAGCCTATAATCCGTAGTCCGCAGCCCGCAGTCAGTATGATCCCGGTTTGAAATCGCGTTCTCAGTTATTTTTGCCCACACAGGCATTTTTTTAAAAATAATTGTTTCATTCACAATAACAGCCTGTTGAAATCAGGTAACCCGGAGTAATGTTATGACTCAAAACGAATACAAAATACCTGACAGCACCCGCATCGGTCACGTTCATCTGAAAGTGGCAGACCTGGACTGTGCACTCGGATTTTACTCCGGGCTGCCCGGTTTTGAACTGATCACTACCTACGGGGATGATGCCGCCTTCATCTCGGCTGGAGGATATCATCATCATATCGGCCTAAACACCTGGGTCAGTAAAAATGGACCTCCGGCATCCCGTAATACGGCGGGATTGTTCCATACTGCCATCCTCTATCCTTCTCGCAGTGATCTGGCCATAATCCTGAAACGGCTTCTTGATGCCGGATAACCACTTACCGGGGCATCGGACCACGGCGTTTCGGAAGCTTTGTACCTGGATGATCCCGATGGAAACGGGGTAGAATTGTACCGGGACAGGCCAAAAGAAGAGTGGCCGGTAAAACCCGATGGTTCCGTGTATATGTTCACCAAACCGATTGATTTACAGGATTTACTGAAAGAGACAGACAACTGATCAGCACCGGTTTTCGGTTTATGTCATCCCGGATATGCACCTGTTTACCTTATTCCGTGTTATAATTCGTAAATTTCCATGATTACACGTATCACGCCTGACCATCTGCCCTCGCATTGAATAATTCACCCCCAACTCCAACCCTGCGAACCATAGGCCTTACCGGTGCCACCGGCATAGGCGTTGGTGCGATGGTCGGCGGGGGCATCCTGGCCCTGGCCGGTGTGGCGTTCGCGGTAAGCGGTCCCTCAGCCATACTGGCATTTGCCCTGAACGGGCTGATAGCACTTGTTACCGCGCTGAGTTTTGCCGAAATGGCTGCGGCAACTCCTCAGAACGGGGGTACCTATACCTACGCCAGGAAAGCACTTACCGTTCAGGTGGCATTCGGTGTGGGATGGGTGGTCTGGTTTGCATCGCTGGTTGCTGCCGTACTGTACGCCCTGGGTTTCGGGGCATTTGCATCCTTTGCCCTGCAGCAGATTCCTGCCGGTGATGCTGCCGGCCTGCTGCAGCACCGTTCTGTTCCCGTTTTACTTGCACTGGGTGCGCTGGCATTTTACGGGTACAAACTGACCCGGACCACCGGAAGCGGCGGCAGGTTTGCAAACATCGCAAAGCTTGCTGTATTTGCCATACTCATTGCCGGCGGACTGGCTGTGATGGCGCAAACACCGTTTTCCCGCATAACCGATAGTGTAACACCCTTCTTCGGTGGTGGGTTTAGCGGGTTGATTGCTGCCATGGGCTTCACCTTTATTGCGCTGCAGGGATTTGACCTGATCGCTTCTGCAGCCGGGGAGATCAAATCCCCTGAAAAGACCATCCCTAAGGCCATGGTGGGTACTCTCGTGATCGGTCTTATTATCTACATCCCTCTTCTTTTTGTGATGATGACGGTAGGAATGCAGCCCGGCGAGGGAATCATGGAAGCCAGCGCTGCGAATCCGGAAACGATAATTGCCATTGCGGCACAAAACTACCTGGGTGCTTTTGGCTTCTGGCTAGTAATGGTGGCGGGTATTTTCTCCATGCTTTCTGCCCTGCAGGCCAACCTGTTTGCGGGATCGCGAATTGCGCTGAGCATGGCAAAAGACCGGACATTAACCCACCACCTGTCCGTTACCGACATCAGGCACGGCACCCCGGTCAGAGCAATCCTGACCACATGTGGTATTGTCGCAGTGCTTATCCTGATACTTCCGGATGTTGCCGCGGCAGGTGCCGCATCAAGTCTCATCTTTCTGATCACATTTGCACTGGCTCACGCTGTTATGATGCTGATGCGTAAGCGGACTTTCGGTAAAGCGGAAACATTCCGCGTGCCCTGGTTTCCTGTACTGCCGGTAATCGGGATGGTGGCCTGTATCGCCCTGGCCCTGTTTCAGGCCGTAGCTGTACCCGCAGCCGGTATGATTTCCCTGATATGGCTTTTGATAGGTACTGTTCTGTTTGCTTCTTTTTTCATAAAGCGGGCTCGTGCCATTGATGCATCCGAAGAGGCACTGGATCCGAACCTGGTCCGCCTCCGCGGGCTGAGCCCGCTTGTGCTGCTGCCCATTTCCAATCCCGCAAACGCCGATTCGATGGTTTTCGTAGCCAATGCCCTGGCTCCACCTGTGGTCGGACGGGTTTTGCTTTTAACGATTGTAATTCCCAGCGACGATCAGGACGACCTGCACCGCCGGCTTGCCAATAACCGTGATGCCGTTCAATTCGCACTCAAAGCCTCACTCGATTCGGGATTGCGTCCCGATGCACTCACCACCATTGCCAGCGAACCCTGGGCGGAGATTGAGCGTGTGGTCAAGGTGCACCGCTGCCGGAGCATGCTACTGGGTCTTAGCAGTTTCAGCGATCTTCAATCTACCCAAAACCTGGAAAAACTGGTAAAACGGGTTAAATGCGATGTGGTTGTGATGAGGCAGCCCTTCACCGGATGGAAGATCACACAGGCACGCAAAGTGCTCATTCCCATTGCCGGTTTCGGTACGCACGATACGCTGCGTGCCCGGGTAGCCGCAAGCCTCTGGAGGGCCAGCCAGCCCGATATCACCTTCCTGCAAATCCTCCCTGCCAATACATCAGAAGTTAAACTCCGGAAAAACCAGAAAGATCTGTCTCGATTTTCCGGGCGCATCATTCCCGGGCAGACCGAAACGCGAATTGTACTGAGCGACGACGTGAAGGGTGAACTGGTGCGGCAGACTGCTGAACACGATCTTGTAATCATGGGCCTCGGCAAGCCCGGCCCCAATGAAAAGGCGTTCGGCAGCATCCCGCTGAGTATGGCCGAAGAGACGAACTCGGCCCTGATATTTATCAGTAACAAGTAAGTTTTACCGGCATAAAACAAATAATTGGTCTTTCCATAGTTCATCGTATTTTTACGATGTTCTATGGAATCAGCAAAACCTGTCATATTAACCAGTGAAGACCGGCTCGCCCGGTATGCGAAAGCGCTTGGCCATCCCGTGCGCGTGTCCATCCTGAAATACCTTAGTTCGATTAATGCCTGTTGTGCCGGCAGCATCTTTGACCAGGTACCTATGGCCCAGTCCACCGTTTCCCAGCACCTCAAGGAGCTTAAGAAGGCCGGACTGATTCAGGGAACAATAGACCCGCCGAGGGTACACTACTGTATTAACCGGGAAAACTGGGAGGAGGCCCGGAAGATGTTTTCAGCGTTTTTCTGACTTTTTTTATCCAATAACATCGTAAATCTACGATATACGATACACTTAAAACGATTAATCACTACTAAACCTGACACCCTATGAAAAATATTAAAATACTTGGTCCCGGCTGTGTAAGATGCCGCGACACAGAAATGAACGTGAATAAAGCCCTCGAAGAGCTTGGCATCGAGGCCAATGTGGCAAAAATCACAGACTACCAGCAGATCGTGGAATACGACATCATGTCGACCCCTGCCCTGGTTATCGATGAAGTGGTGAAAGTGTCGGGTCGCATCCCGACAGTGCATGAAATCAAACTATTTCTGAGCTGATACACCCATGTTTGAGTGGACACAACTTTTCGCCGACTGGCTTATTTACGGATTGATCGGACTCGAAGAGGGCACCAACCTGGGGAATGCCCTCAACTTTTTCGTCTATGATGTAATCAAAATCATGATCCTCCTTTTCCTTATCAGCATGCTGATGGGGATCGTCAACGCCTGGTTTCCGGTCGAAAGGGTGCGGGATTTCATCTCATCCAGAAAACTCTTCGGCATGCAATACCTGTTTGCCGCCATATTCGGGGCAATAACACCGTTCTGCTCATGTTCGTCGGTACCCCTGTTCATCGGATTTGTGAAGGGAGGAATACCACTGGGGGTCACCTTTGCCTTTCTGATCACATCCCCTCTTGTAAACGAGGTGGCTGTGGCCATATTTCTCGGCATGTTCGGCCTGAAGATGACCCTGATCTATGTAACCACCGGCATCCTGCTCGGCACCCTTGGCGGTTATATACTGGAAAAACTCAAGCTCGACCATCTGCTAACCGACTGGGTGCAGACGCTTCAGCGCAACAGCTCAGACCCCAAAGGTTTCGATGCCGGCGGGCGCACCATCTGGCAGCGCATGCCCGAAATCAGCCGGGAGGCCCTGAGCATAGTGAAAGCGGTGGGGATCTATGTAATTATTGGCATCGGCATCGGGGCAGCCATGCACGGTTATGTGCCCGAGGGGTTCTTTGAACCGTATATCGGTCCTGAAAACGTGCTGGCCGTACCTATGGCGGTAATTCTGGCCGTGCCGTTGTACGCGAATGCAGCGGGGATCGTACCCGTAATCCAGGTTTTTGTGGCCAAAGGCGTACCGATCGGTACCGCCATCGCCTTCATGATGGCGACCATCGGCCTGTCTGTTCCCGAAGCTGCTCTGCTCAGAAAAGTGATGAGTACGAAACTGATCCTGATTTTTTTCGGAGTGGTTACGGTTTTCATCATTATCAGCGGCATATTCTTTAATCTTGTTTTGTGACTACTCTGTACAATTCCGGCCGGGACCTTACCGGTAGCGTCAAAATATCATCTGCTGTAATGTATACAAGTCTGATATGCTTTGATTTACAGGTGTATACTTAATAGCTGTCTTATACCTGTCATTTTGCGGCTGCCAATTTTTTGCCCCTCTCCGATTTCCCGTTACCATTACATCCACACGCATACAAACTTTTAAAACCTTTTTCATATCTATATCGGGTAAATATCCTATTATCCAAGCCATACATTCGGAATGACGATTCGGCTGTTTTGCGTTTTCGTCTGTTCAGTACCATCCAATACAGCATCAAATACCAATTTACCCGGCTTTTCATGACCCAGCGAATCATAATACCCCTGTTCCTGTTATTTCTACTGCCGCTATCCACCTTACATGCCCAGAAGGGGCTCGATTATTATCTCCCTCAGGATGTGACCTATAATGCGGATATACCCACGCCACAGTCGGTTTTCGGGTTTGAGGTAGGCGAATGGCATGTACGTCACGACCTGCTCCGCGAATACATGGTGGCGGTTGCCGAAGCATCCGACCGTGTAACTATTACCGGGTTTGGCAGAACGTATGAGGGCCGGAAACAGGTGATGCTCACCATTACCTCGCCCCGGAATCAGGCCAACATTGAGCAAATTCGCGAACGACACCTTCAGTTAACCGATCCGGCTCGTTCCGGAGAGCTTGATGTGGAGGCGATGCCTGCCGTAGTCTGGATGGGTTACAGCGTACACGGCAACGAGCCCAGCGGATCGAATGCCGCGCCCCTTGCCGCCTACTACTTCGCCGCCGCTCAGGGCCCGGAAATCGATGAAATACTCGACAACACAGTGATTCTGCTCGATCCTTCGATCAATCCCGACGGGCTCGACCGGTTTGCCTCCTGGGCGAATACGAACAAAAGTTTTCATCAGAATACCGATCCGAATACCCGCGAGCACCGCGAAAACTGGCCGGGTTCGCGCACCAACCACTACTGGTTCGACCTGAACCGCGACTGGATGCCCATTCAGCACCCGTCAAGCCGCGGACGCATCGCCATGTACAACCACTGGATGCCCAATGTTCTCACCGATCACCATGAGATGGGAACCAACTCCACCTTTTTCTTTCAGCCCGGCATCCCTTCTAGGAACAACCCCCTCACTCCTGAGCGGAATTTCGAACTCACTGGCAGGCTGTCCGAATACCACGCCGAATTCCTGAACGACATCGGCTCGCTCTACTATACCAAAGAGAGTTTCGACGATTTCTATCCCGGCAAGGGCTCCACCTACCCCGATCTTCGCGGAACCATCGGAATCCTGTTCGAGCAGGCCAGTTCACGAGGCCATCTGCAGGTCAGCGACAACGGCGAGGTGAGTTTCCCTTTTACCATCCGGAACCAGTTTCTCACTTCCCTTTCTACGGTAAAAGGCACTTACGACCTGCGTGTGGAGTTCAACACCTTCATGCGCGATTTTTACCTGACAGCCATGGAAGAAGCTCGTCGCTCGGCCATCAAAGGGTATGTTTTCGGCGATGCACACGACCCGGCCCGCGTATTCCATCTGCTCGATATTCTGCGGGGCCACCAGATCGAAGTGTACAAGCTGGACCGTGAGGTAACCGCAGGCGGTCATCGCTTTGCGGCCGGCGAGGCATGGGTTGTGCCCACCGAACAGCCCCAGTATCGCCTGCTCACCAGCCTGCTCGAAAAACGAACCACTTTTACCGACAGCCTGTTCTACGACATCTCAACCTGGACACTCCCGCTCACGTTCAACATCCCCTATGCCGAGCTGCGTGGCCGAGCCTGGAACAGCAACCTGATGGGCGAACGGCTCGACATACCCGAATTTCCGACGGGCATGTTCTACAACATCCCCGACCCCTATGCCTACGTTTTTGAATGGGACGGCTATTACGCCCCGCGTGCCCTGCACCGCCTGCTCGATAAAAACGTGCGCGTAAAAGTGGCCGCACGGCCATTTGCTGCCGCTACCGTTAACGGACGGCACGACTTCACCTACGGTACCGTCATGGTGGCAACCGGCATCCAGGACGGAATCGGCCGTGCCGAACTTAATCGAATCATGCAGACCATTTCGGATGAGGATGCAATCGACGTCTACGCGCTGGAAACAGGGCTTTCACTGGATGGCATCGATCTGGGAAGCGGCAATTTCAACAGCCTGCGCAAGCCGGATATGATGGTTGTGGTGGGCAACGGGGTCTCATCCGGGGAAGCCGGTGAAATCTGGCATCAGTACGATCAGCGCTACAATATCCCCGTAAGTATGGTCGATGTCGATATATTCAACAGTGCTGATCTGGCCCGATATAACACCATTGTGATGGTAAACGGAAACTACAACCGGATCAGTTCCGGAACCATCGAGCGTCTCCGCAGATGGATTTCTTCCGGGGGCACGCTGATCGCCCAGAAAAGTGCGGTAACCTGGGCAGTCAATAACAATCTCGGTAAAGCTTCCTTCAAATCCTCCGATAACGGTTCCGGTGGCGACGATGAGGATAACGGGGAAGCCACGGCCGCCCCCAGACCTTACACAGATGCGGCCCTGAACCGCGGTGCCCGGGTGATAGGCGGATCCATCTTTGAGGCACGCCTCGACCTCACACATCCACTCTCCTACGGTTATCGCAACGAACTGATAAGTGTTTTCCGCAACAGCACCATGATGATGGAAGCCCCCACAAGCCCGTACGCCGCCCCGCTGCGCTACACAACCGAACCGCTGCTCAGTGGATATATTTCAGCACAAAACCTGGACCGGCTCGGAGATACCTCCGGGATTATTGTGTCGGGTATCGGCTCCGGCCGTACCATACTCATGACCGATAACCCGCATTTCCGTGCTTTCTGGTTCGGTACCAACAAGCTGTTCGCGAATGCGGTCTTTTTCGGTCATACGATCAGCGGAATTACCCTGGAACGGGGGGGAACGGGGGAATAAAAGAACAGTTGAACAATCGAACATTCGAACAGTTGACCATTCGAACATTCGAACGTTGAGCGCACTCCGAAAAGTCGATCTAATTGAGTTTTATTTTGGGCTAAATTATGGAATAATAAATGGATAATCTCGTACTCTTTTTGTATATTTATGTGCATAATTAACAATTAGATACAATGTTTAAAAAAGCTCCAAAACATCCTCAAGGTGACCTGCTTAGTTCAGCCGATCAGCACCTAGACACTCGTCGTCAGAAAGTCCTGCATGATCCTAATGGCTGGCAGAACACGTTTTATCGGGAAATCTTCCTCAATATAAACGAATCGATTTTCAAACCCATTTATGATGAGCGCATGGGGGCTCCGAATGCTCCGGTGAATCAATTGGTGGCCATGATAATTCTAAAAGATGGAATGGGATTGAGCGATGAACAGCTTTTTGAGGCCTGTCGCTTCCATATGCTCTACCGTCATGCTCTGGGGTGCATCAATCTAAGTGATCGGATTCCAACCGAATCCACCTATTACAAGTTTCGAAGGGCAGTAGAAACCTACCAGCGTGAGCACCAGGTCGATTTGTTTGGCAACGTTTTTAGTGCCATAACCTCTGATCAGATCATTCGGTTTAACCTCTCAGGGAAACAAATTCGAATGGACAGTAAACTCATTGGAAGTAATATTGCCTCTTATTCGCGCTTTGAGCTGGTTCATGCTACAATGATGAAGTTTTACGCCAGTCTGAACGACAAAGCTGTAAAGCGTATGCCAGCTACATTGGCTCAGCAGATGGCTGAGATGACCAAAGAGAATGCCGACTCGCTGGTGTATCACAGCAATACCGAACAGATAAAAGGCAAACTGGGTGATCTTGGACGGGGTATGTACCAACTTCTGGCGTGTTACACAAGGACTGACAGTAATCACTATGAGCTACTTGAGCGCGTGTTTAACGAACAATTTGCTGTTGAATCAGATCAGGACGATGCAGACTCTGATTCTACGAGCGACAAAAAGAATGTAATCGCCCGTCCGGGCGATGAGATTAGCTCCGACAGTGTGCAGTCGCCCTTTGACCCGGACTGCGGTTATCGCATAAAAGCCGGCAAATCGACCAAGGGCTATAGCGTGAATCTAACCGAGACGATCGATGAAGATGAACTCAACCTCATTACCGATATACAGCTCGAACCGGCTCATTGTAGCGATGCCAGTTTTGTAGAACCCTCCATTGTCCAAACCCAAAAACGTCTCGGTCATTCCGTAGATATCTGTTACGCCGATGGAGCCTTCAACCGAAGCCTAGAACAAGAGAACAAAGACAATAGTGGTGGTGATGGCATCGGCCATGTGGAAATGGTACTCAGTGGCATTCAGGGTCCTGCCTCCCGATTTGAGCTTCACCAGACCAAAGATGGACTACAAGTAACAGACACCCAAACGGGCCGAATCCATCAGGCCACTGCTGTGTGCCAAAGAAATCCTGAGGCTGAGCCCAAATGGCGTATCATCGGTGAAAACGGTATCTACCGCTACTTTGGTCAGTGTGAAATTCGAGCCTGCGAACAGCGGCGATTGCTCAAAGATAAAGACTATTTGGAACGAACCCGTAAGCGTAATAATGTGGAGGCCAGTATTTATCATCTCACCCACACTCTCAAAGGAGCAAAGACCGTCTATCGCGGACTTATTCGCACCAAAATATGGTCTTGGGCCAGAGCATTGTGGGTCAACATACGCAGAATTGAACGCTACCTGATAGATCAAGCAGTATTAACGAACCAATATGCAACAGAATGAGAACATAAACCTGGAAAACAGAGGATATACATGTCTGAAATGGTTGCTACAAGAAAAAAATCAAACCCTCAGAAAATTTTCATAATTGTTTCCCGATAGCACCCAATTTGTCTACTCCTATCGTCAAATTCCCAAATAGAGTTCTCGGAATGGGCTCAACGTTTGAACATTCGACCAACAGAATTTCGAAGTGATTTTTTGTTATACAGGTGAAAATAGCGGAATTAATTGCTGCCGGTAACAAGTAGCTCAACACCTCCGGCTGTATCGCTGAGGGAGGTGTGTGGGTTCTGGTTTACTACTGATTATTTCACAAGTACCATGTTTCTGGTACGCCGGTGTTCTGTACCGTTCGTGAGTACTGCCCGGATCTGGTAAAAGTAGATGCCGCTCGACAGGCGAGATGCATCGAACCGGATATCGTAGCGTCCCTCACTGTACTGGCCAACGGCAATCAGGGCAACTTCACGGCCAATTCCGTCATAAACAGCCAGCCTTACTGTTGCCGGTTCCGGCAGCATAAAGGTAATGACCGTTGCCGGGTTGAACGGATTCGGATAGTTCTGTTCAAGCCTGAACTCACGCGGTGATCCGGCCGGTTCGTCACGGTAGGATGTGCCTGGTGTGGCCGTTACCACAATATTATCCAGCCGAAGTTCATCGCGGGCCCCGCTCTCTGTGCTCAGGCGTTCGCCGGTGAAATAGTATTTCCAGCGCAGCTGCACGTAGGGTTGATCAAGGGTCTCCTGCGGCAGATGTACGGATTCAAAACGCTGCTCATGACCGGTAACAGCACTCCGCATGTACTCCACAGGTTCGCCATCTGAACCGGTAACATCCGTAAAGTCTCCATCGGTGCCAACCCGGTACTGCAGCCTGATCGCATAAACCCGGCTCGCCGGGACCACTGTTGATCCGGTCCAGCTTATACGTGCCTGTTCGGAAGTACGGGTATCGAGAGCGAGTACCGCGGCACCCAGATCGCGGCCGCGGCCGGTATTGATGAAACTGACCCCGCCCTCACCCAGGCCGTTTATGCGGGTACGCCGGGTATTGTTATACGGGAATCCACGTGTGGGGAGATCATCTGCATTGTAATCACTTTCCGGAATGTTGTATGGTTCCGTCATCATATCGTTGAGCCCCGGATCGTCCATGGCGCTCTGCTGAAAGACCATATTCGTGGGGAAGGAACCTTCGGGTTCATCCGGGCTCCAGAATCCGAAGATATAATCATCCTCCGACAATTTATGTGGAAGCGGATGCATCGGGTCAGCAGGCACGGTATCGTCGACCTCAAAAACGGGAACCAGATTCACATCCCCGATCAATGTAATCGTAATGGAGGCCTCCGTTGCGTCAATATCGCCGTTCCACTCCACAAACCGGTAACCGTATTTGGGGATGGCCGAAAGTGTAACGGGTATTCCCCGGAAATACCGACCCTGCCAGTTCGCAAAATCATCACCGATGCCCGGCGTTTCCGGATCGATCAGAATGGTGTTCACCTGAACCCGTCCGGCCTGATCATCGGTCAGATTGATGGTCAGATCGGCTTCGCCGGCCAGCAAAAATTGCTGCCGTATATACTGCCGCAGAAACCCCTCGCGCTGTGACCCGTAATCACGCATCCGGTCCACCTCCGTCATCCAGTCTGTTTTCGTTAGCGGACGGCCCCAGCGGCTGATATGTTCATCCATTTCCGGATCAAGCAAGCCTGCAAAGCGCTCGATTTCCGACAGCACATGATCCGCAGAAAAGGCGGTATTGAGCATATCAGCAAACCGGTTTATAAAACCGTTCCGGAAACCCTGGTTCGTCATCAGTTGCCTGAAGATATTGGTAGACCATGCAGGATTGGGCCAGTCGGGTCCGTCTTCCTGAAGGGCAAAAGCCAGCGTGTTATGCGCCGGACCGGATTCGTTTCCGGTTACGTAGAAAAAGTTGAGCCAGAACCCGAAATCGGTATCAAAAATCATCCATCGCCAGCGCCCGTCGTGACCATAGCGATTGTCGGGGTTATAGGGTACATTTTTGCGCCAGTAGAGCTGGTGGTTTCCGGGCCAGTCTGTGTTGCCAAAGAAGATATTGGCCATAAAATGATCACGGAAGTTCTCCGTATCTATATAGGTACGGACGTTTTCAAAGTTGATCTGCTGAACCATGGGATTGTTCGGATTGGAGATGAAATCCCACATCTCTTCGAAATGATCGAGTCCTGTCGGATCGCCACGGTCAAAAATACGGTTGTTTTCGGCCATGGTCATTTCGTGCTCTTCCACCCCGTAGTGCGTCGAGAGGTAGTGATCGTCGAGGCGGTCCCTTATCCAGTGGATGCCCCAGTACTCGCCGTTCAGGAATACAATGGCCGGACGGGCATCCTGAATATCAAGCCGTGTACTCCCCTTGAGCAGCGACTGCATGAAGGCATCCCGGAAAACCGACTCGCTCCAGTCGTTTCCTGAGTTGCGAAGCAGAAAGCGCTTGTAACGATCAACCGGCTTGCCGGGGAACAGGGGATATTCGAACCAGGACGTACCGTACTCCTCCCTTGCGTACAGGCGCAGGCTTTTACGGGGCCGGCTGCGGGTGGTGCCACCATGAATGCGTGCACCGGCCCCCTGTGAAAACGCAAGCGATCCGTCGCTTTCCCAGAATTCGATATGCACCGGGCGCTCCCATTCCGGCCCGCGCTGAAACATGTTGTTATAGTTGCCAGGCACATAGATTCCTTTTTCCGCATCAAAGAAGTCGGCCGGATCGGCTGAGATGGAGAACACGGGAAAATCATACCGGGCGCCACCCTCCGGCCATACAAAATAGGACCGGGTTACGACCTCTCCGGACCTTGCTCCGCTACGCAATGCTCTTGCACGGATTACACTGCCTTTGGCAACCGGGCCACCGGGCTCCCGCCAGGCTTCCCTGAAGGTAACGTCGTCAGGACTATCGGGCTCCATGAAATTGGTCGGGATCATCGAAATACCGTTGGGCTCCGCCGACCGGTCGGTAATGGTTATCGGCACCGTATACTCGATTGCGTTCTCGTCAGGCTCTGACCCGTCGGTAGTATAGACAATGCGTACATTTTCGCCGGAAGAACCAAGCGTCAGCGTGATGTCGGAAGTATAGAACCCACCCTGGTGTGAAAAAACAACGGGACCAAGCAGGTCTGTAAATCCGGATCCTGTATTGGGTTCCCCGGGCGTTGGAACCTCGAAAAAGAGCCAGTCGCCGGTGCCATCAGGCTGCCGGCCCAGCGAGATATCGGCGGGAAGAGTTACCGGGTTCAGCATGTCAATTCGGCTTCCATCCGGAGCGGTGATCAATACTTCCTCACCCGATGCACTGATGGCAAAATTGGTATGAAGAGGTTCACCCGGCAAGCGTCTGTCTTTGTTCGAGGCCCAGATCAACAGAAACTCACCGGAACCAACGGTTACCTCCGGAAACACCCATTTGAAGGGCAGCAGTTCATCATCCGACAATCCGTAACCGGCAAGGTTAACGGGATCGTTACCCTGGTTAAACAATTCGACCCAGTCGGAAAAATCCCCGTCGTTATCGGTTATGGTAATCGTGTTTGATGCCATTATTTCGTTGAGCACAACCTGGCGTGCAGCAACCGGATGTGCTGAAACAATGATAACAATAAAGATGAGCAAGGTTTTCAGAAAAACACGGTGCCTGATCATGTAATACCTCACTGGAACGTATGATTCAGTTTAAAGTAAAGAAGCAGTTGACACAACCCTCCAAATAAATATCTGCATCAAGCCATACACAAGCTGAAATCTGTCCGGAATCCGGCAGTGCAGATCGGATACTGAGGACAAAAGCCGATCATCCCACGGCAATATTCAAATTTTTCGAAGTATAATGTACTAAAAAATAGTGGCCGAAAAAGCTTTCCGGCCGCCCGGCCTGTTTGTCCGATGTATTCACCCCGCAGTAACGGCGACGCCGCCACGACGCGGGTCACCGGCCCCGATAAAATTTTTGCCCGACCGGCCGGCAACATGAACACCGCCAAAGAAGAGATTTTTACCGTTCCAGACTTTGTGAACGGGATACTCCCGGAGCAGATCATCCAGATCAGCTGCTGAAAAACCATTTTCGGCAGACAGTAACCCGTTTTCATAGTGGATACGTGGATGGTTCACGGCCTCCACTGGCGCCATTCCGCGATCGGTCAGGTTCAGTATTACCTGCAGAATAGCTGTTCTGAGGCGGTTGGAGCCGCCCGATCCAAGTGCAACGCTGCGGTTATCCGGCATCAGCAGTATTGATGGGGCCATCATGGAGGTCATCCTCCGGTTACAAGCCCATTTATCGAAACCGCCCGGGTTCAGGTCCTCTTCGCCAAGCATATTATTGAGCATAACGCCGGTTCCGGGTACAACGAGGCCGGAACCCTCGCCGTTGCTGGCCGAAAGGGCTGCCATATTCCCATCCCGGTCGATAATGCTGATCTGGGTGGTGCCCCGGCTGAACCGCGGATTGTTTCTGATCTGTTCCCGGTAGACCTTCAGCAAACGGGAATCCAGCAGGCCGGCCGACGGGTGTCCGTTTTCTGATCCGGATGCATCATCGATGCGGGCACGGTCCGTCATTTCCTGAATACCGGCCAGCAGATGAAGCCAGTCTCCGTTTCCCGCAGTTCTTGATCGCGTATTTGCGGGAATCTCCTCAAGCAGTTTTAATGCAAAAGCGATGAGCATACCACCCGAACTGGGAGCTGGATTGGTAAGTATATGATTGTCGCGATAGGTTACTTCCAGCGGTTCGCGCCGTGTTACCTCATATTGGTCCAGATCATCAGCAGATAGATGGCTGCCATGCTCCGAACAGACACGGCTGATCTTTTTGGCAAGTTCGCCCCTGTAAAACAGGTCTTCACCTTCATGTGCCAGGGCCTCAATAGTTTCGGCAAGTTCCGGTTGCCGGAACCATTCACCCTCTTTGATCAGGCCCTTACCACCCGGACTGCCATAAATCGCAACTGCGCCTGGGGTAGCCACATAAATTGGCTTGATTATCTCCAGGATATAGGCCTGGAAATGGTTCATTTTCACCCCGTTTCTGCCCATATCCATGGCGGGCTGTGCCAGCTCATCCATCGGCATGGTGCACAGGTCGCGGTGTATGGCAAACAGGCCTTTTACGGTGCCGGGAGTGGCCACTGAACCTGCACCAATATGGAACTCCTGCACTGTTTCACCGAAGTTTCCTGTAATGGGATAGAATTCTACATCCCCTTTACGTTTGCGCAAGGGTGTCTGCACAAAGAAGTCGTAGAGTATATTCCGTCTGCCGGATGTCCGAGCCAGCAAAAATCCTCCGCCCGCCAGCGATGCCAGTACCGGTTCGGCAATACAGGCGGCAAGATGGGCAGCAACGGCCGCATCGAAGGCATTTCCTCCCTCATCCAGAATCATTTGTGCAGCCAGTGCCGTCTGTTCATGTCCGGCTGCAATCACACCACCTTTACGATTTGCCATGTTTCAACGTTCTCATATACGGAAGTATCACATTGTTCGATGTCAGCTAAAATAAACAATCTCCGGTTATCACCGGGACTCGAGCAGGCGTAGCTGCCATATATCGCGGTCATCCAGTTTGAGCAGGGGCTGCAGTGCCAGGATTCCGGTTATGCCGATGCTTTTTTCGAGAAAACCAAGTTCAACAAGCTGGGCCTGAAGCTCGGCGTCAAGTTCCGGCATGATGCCGCACTCTTTCATCATCAGCAAACCTTTGGCCTTTAGCGACAGTTCAAGGTAGATACGCAAATAACCCAGAAGGTCGGCCATAACCGGACCCTCAAACATGTTCATCAGCGATTCAAGGTAGTTCCCAAGCCTGCTGTCGGAAAGATCGCCGTCCATTATCAGTTGCAACAGTTCCACATCATGATCGAGGCCCTGACCCAGCCATTCCCTGGTGTGCTGTTCGCTGCGTTTAAAGATAAAATAGATGAGCGGGGGCAGGGAGAGCAGTATGAGCAGCATGGCCGTGAGAGGCGGCAGGATGAATTGGTTATACAGACCGTGGATCAATATGGCAGCCAGCAATCCCGGAAGCGCCTTCACCCATGAAGGCCACGTGCGGGTATCGTGCATATCTTTGGTGATGATGGCTGCGATGGCAGTTGTACCTCCATGCATCACTGCAGTTCCCATGCCGCGTATCAACCAGGTGAGGGGCCCGGGGTCCTGCAGGGAGTTCAGGTAATAGATATTTTCGACGATCGCGAATCCGGTGCCTACGGCAAAGCCGAATATGGCTGCATCCACCATAAAACCGACTTTTCGCGCCCTGATCAGATAGAATACAAAGGCGAACTTTATGATTTCCTCGGTTACCGGTGCCCCAAACCGGGAAAACACAGACAGCTCCATTCCGGTATGCTGCATCAGCTGGCTGTTCACGACCAGTGCCGCTGCTGTAGATAAACAGCCCGCAAGTATGGCTATCAACAGATTTTTAAAATTGACAAGCTTGAAGCTGTCGAGCCAGACCAGGGCGACCAAAAAAATGACGATCGGTACCAGGGCCAGACCTGCTTCAGCCAGGGGCATCAGGTTCAAAAGTTCACCTGTTATGGGTTATGGTTTAATTAAACAGATTATAACGGATAAAATAATGTATTTGCCGGGATGTTCTTACAGTTTGCATACCGGAGGCCTTTGATAACTTACTATCGCATCAAATCCTGCCATTAGCCTGTTTTATCACATTGAAACAGAATGCCGGAACTGTCGTTGACGAACGGCACTCATCAATCGATTCCGGTTGACATGAGATTTGCAACGAACCGGTTTATAAGTCGGGTTTAACTGGCCTTACGATTTATCGAATTTATCGGAGTTCCTGAGGCAGCCTGGTATGGCAGGTCCAACGGATTTGGTGTATTTGACTCATTTGGCGGGTCTGGCGGCCTGATGGCTTTGACGGGTCAGCGGGATCTGGCGGATCTTAAGAGTCTGGTCGTTCCAGCCGGTCTGGCGGGTCCAACGAGTCTAACTGGTTTAGCAGGGTTAGAAGGGTTAGAAGGGTTAGAAGGGTTAGCGAAAGATCTTCAAAGATACCATAAACTCATCGCTTGAGAAGCTTTTCACATCGTAGTCCCATGCCATGGCATAACCGAACGACAAGGTGGCATCCATGATGGAAAACAGCGATATCCTCATGTCGATCTGGGCGCCGGCATTGTAGAAACGGTTCTGCTGTCGTTCCCTCACGGTTTCTGTTCTGTTCTCCCCGGTAACGGTGGTTGTTATCCACACCGGTTTGTCGAGATTGGTGATTATGCCCGTTGAAAACAGACTGAGCTGAATCCAGTTGGCATACAGGCTGGTTACACCGGCACGACGGAAACGGATCGGCGGGGTGACCCACTCAACCAGCAGACGGGTAAAATTGGTACCACCGATGGCGTTCAGATCAACTCCCGGGAACGTATGATAGCTGCGGTAGCGCCGGTTGGCCCGGTAATCGATCCAGTTGTTGCCAAAACCGCCAAAGTAAAAGTTGCCTAGCGGTTCACGAACCGGGCTGAACGAGTATCCCACCGATGATCTCAGCCAGACCGACGAGTGTTTAATGGGCAGGGCTATGCCGTAATCCAGGTTTTGAAACACCCGTGGAAAAACAATTCTCTGATCACCCACATTTTCAGCTATGGTGTTGGTATAGGTACCGAGCTGCCATCTGAATCCTTTTTCGTGGTCTACGGCTCCCAGGGAGTGGAGTGTGCGCTGATAGCTCAGCATGGTTGAGAGCGAAAAAAACTGTCCGAACGAGGTGGTGATATTCTGAAATTCCGGCAGCCGTTCCAGTCCGCCATAGTAGGAGAGCGACAGATCCATATCCATAATCCTGGGCGGACTGTAGATCAGGCTCCTTTTGTAACCCATACCCACTGAATAGCCCTTGCGACTGGTTTTGGTCGGCCCGAAAAGATCATAGAAATCGCTGGCATTATAATCCGCGAAAAACCTGAGCGAGGTCATTTCATACAACCATGACGCGTGGAACTGCTCGTCTGTGTCGAGGCCGGGATGCGGCGACCAGCCGGCCGTAATATTCATTCTTCGTAGCCGCAGCGGATCGCTGAAATTTAGACTTACACCCCCGGTCACATAGTCTTTATATCCCTGTACAACGGGATAGGCTGATATCAGTGAAAGTTTTCTGCCGGGATTGTAGTCACCCCGTGCTATGATAAGCGAATCGGGTTGCAGCGTACCCGGAGCAGGGGGCCTGAGCATCCACCCGGTTACAACAGGATGCTTTTCCACAACTTCCTGTCCCAGGAAACGGATGGCACTAACCCTTTCGGCAGGTTTGTTTTCGATGCGTACCGGCATAAACCCGTCGCCGGAATATTTAAAGGCAAACAGTGAATCGGCACTGTACGGAACAGGACGGAACAACCCGGTTTCAGCGTTGGTGAGCCACCGTATCTCTTTCTGCTCGGTATCATACCGAACAATGTTGGATACACCGGTATAGTAGGTCGAACCAACCAGGTATCTGCCATCGGGCGAAAAGACAAATGCCGCGGGAGAACTCACTTCGAAATCGTAAATCTCCTCATAGCTGAAACGCTGGGCCATCAGGGAATCGACATTCATCATAACCAGCTTTTGGTTTCCGCTCACATCGGCAATTGCGGCACTCAGCCGCTTGCCATCGGGAGATATGTCGATATCGAAAATATCTTCCCCATAAGGCATGGAGTGGATCCGGTTCCAGTCGGTGTAGGGAAAGGGAATTCTGACCAGGGATACAATTCCATGATAATGACGTACCCCCCAGATCGATCTATCGGCCGGGTTGAAAACAAGGTCGCCCGTTCTCACTTCGCGGATCAGTGTACTGGTTTTTCCTGTTTTCAGGTCGTGTGCCTTCAGATGGCGCCAGCTGTTGTTGTTGTCTGTATAAAAGATGATCCGGTTATCCGGATCGAAAGCAAGGGAACTCACAAAATGCAGGGCCGGACTTTCGATATCAACAACCCTGCGCATGGAACCTGTAGACGGGTTTATTTCGGCAATGTGTGAAATTTCGCCGGGTTTGGCCACAGCGGTATAGATCAGACCGGTTTCTTTGTCATACACCGGCCGGGATACTCCGCCCAACGGGTGCCTTGCAAGCGGTGTGGTCTCTGTAACCGGGTTTCGTCTGATCCTGGCCAGGTTGGCCACCTGCCATTCCCGTTCAAAATTAATCCAGTCCGACCAGGCACTGTGCATGGATATTCCAAAAACCTGCCTGAAGTCGGCCGAAAAATAACGTTTGGAGCCCTTCGAACGGGAGGTCCAGTCAATAAGATGCTGAGGGCTGTACGTGGCTGCCAGGTACGACATAAACCGCGTACCATACATATAGGAGTTACTGCCCACTTCGAAATCGGTGGTAGTTCCTTCCGATTCCAGCCCGACGGGATCATATATGCGTTGATTATCACGCACCATTGTTCGGAAGCGCATTTCATCATAGGGGCCCATCACGCGGCCAATACCGCCCGACATCCAGGTGGTCATGAATTCCGCAATTCCTTCATGGTACCATCGGGGTGAAAAGCGACGCGGGGTGGTTAAATAGGCGTAGAACAGGCTGATCGGATCCTCTTTTTCAGGATTTACCTTGCCACTGAACATCTTGCGAAAAAAACGGTCTGTCGGGGACGACATATCCAGGGCTACGATATGCACCAGTTCGTGGTTCATCAGCACATTTATCCGCTCATTTGCCGGATTGGTTTCAAAGGCGTAGTGGAAGGGGGCTATTCCCATCAGGATGGCATTTCCCGGTACCGCCGAGGCGCCGGCATTACCGAAATCACCGAAATCCTGCATGATCAGGGTAACGCGTTCATCTGTATTGTACCCGAACAGCCGCTTGTGAAAAAGCAGCGAATTGGTAAATGAACGAATGGTGTGGTTTACCAGATATTCATGACCGAAATGATAATAGAGCAGCTCTACATCCCGGGTTTCAACCGACTGAAACTGTGCCTTGGCGGGCCGGAGTCCTGTCAGGGTAACCATGAACAACAGAATCAGAAGCGGAGGCGACCACAAGCCTTTTTTAATCATATAGAACGGATTGGTTGGTAAAAATAATAACGGAATCCTGAAAACAGATAAAGCAGACGGGCTCTTTTCGAACCCGTCTGCTCACTTATAACTTTACGTTTCAGCTTATTTCATTCAGCTGAGTTTACATACCTGTCAGAAATTGTTCCAGCTTACACTTGCTTCGAGTACATCAAATCTGCCTTCGCGCATCAGTACTTCAAATGTGGAAGAGTTCATCAGGCTTACGAAGTCGGCGTTGCGCATCAGGCCATTGAACGATGGGTTAGACATAACTTCCAGGAAGGTGGCGTCTCTGAAGAGCACTTCAAACTTGTCGGAGCGCATGATTTGAAGGAAGTCAGGGTTGCGCATCACTTCAAAGTAGCGGTTGTCGCGCATCACCTCGAAGTAGCGGCTGTCGCGCATCACTTCAAAGTAGCGGTTGTCGCGCATTACTTCGAAATAGCGGTTGTCGCGCATTACTTCAAAGTAGCGGTTGTCGCGGAGTACTTCAAAATAACGGGTGTTGCGCATCAGTTCCACAAAAGCAGGGTTCTGCATTACTTCCATGAAATCTGCCCGGTTGGCAAGCTCGGCAAACGTGCTGCTGTTGCCCAGTTCGACGAAATCCTGGTTGCGAAGCAATTCAAAATAGGTATCGTTGCGTGCAAGTTCCATGAATGCGGTACTGCGGTTCAGCTCAACAAAAGCCGGGTTATTCATCAGTTCAAAGTAGGTACTGCTGTTGGCAAGCTCCATGAATGCGTCGCTGCGACCTACTTCGAGAAAACGTACATCTCTGGCCAGTTCGAGGAAGTCGGCACGATTGGCGAGTTCGAACCTTTCGGCATTGCGGTTGAGTTCAAACATGGCTGATGCCATCACTTCGAAATTCTCGCTGCGCATCAAGCTGACAAAGTCGGCATCGCGCATCAATTCGAATACAGCCGGATCACGCATCACTTCGACAAAAGCAGGATTGTTGGCCAATTCCTGAAGCTGGCCGGACTCGAGAACTTTGATGAAATCATCACTTTGAAGCAGTTCCTGTATTTCCGGATTATCCAGGGTAACATCGCCGGGCTGGATTTGTGTCTGCCGGTAGCGCTCGGCACGTTCAACCCCATCGGTCCCTAAGGTTCCTGCTACATCACTGGCAGAAGGCTGAGGGTAATCAATGGTTACATATACTATAACGGCAGCTATTACAACCAGTCCGGTTATGGACGCTGCTATTTTCATTGTTTGGTTCTTTTTTTCTGACATATAGGACTCCGTATGGTTTATCTTGGTTTTTATGCTGTGCATTGAAGCTTTTCCGGCCCGGGCTGCGATGGCATCCCGGATACCTTTGTGAAGATCTGCGGGCGGTTGTTCTGATTTCAGTGACGGGATGGACTCAGCCAGGGATAGCATGTCCTGGTACAGGGCTGATGCTTCGGGGTTTGATCTCAGCTCCTTTTCCAGTTCCCGGCGCTCATCTGCCGACAGTACTCCGTCGATAGCGCCCTGAATTTGTTCTTTAATCCGTTTATCCATTTAAATCACCTTTTTAATAAACTCTGGTTACTGTTTCTATCTGTACCAGAAGAAATATCTTCCACACTTTGTCTTAAATACACACAAGCTTCCAATAAGTTGGTAAAAATTATACAGTCAGATCATGTAAACCAGAATAGAAAGGAATTTAATGGTTGAAAATAAATGACTTAAGATTATTCAATTATTTTCCTGCGAGCATCTCCAATTCCAAATCAGGCTACTTAACCGCTCTTCCCATGAGGATTTCCCGGAGTTTTATACGAGCCGAGTAAAGTCTTGATTTAACCGTTTTTTCATCAATATCCAGGATATCGGCCATCTCCCTGTAGGACAGGTCTTCGAAATGACGCATCACTATTACAGCTCTGTATTCGGGTGAAAGCTGATCCATTGCCCTGCCCAGATCCGACTTTTGTTCCGACATGAGCAGCTCTCTGTCGGCCGGTTCCGCCTGCTCATTTACAAGTTTCAGTTCGTAGTGCACCCTTTTTGACCGTACCATATTCAGGGCTTCGTTCACCATTATTCTGTACAGCCAGCTGAAGAAACGGTATTCGGGCTTATAGTTATGAAGATTTTCCCAGGCTTTGATAAATGCAGCCTGGGTCACATCGCTGGCATCATCAACATCCCCCACTATCCGCAAAACGGTATTGTACATGGCAAACTGGTGATGTCTCACCAATTCATCAAATGCTTCGGTTTCCCCGTTCAAACACTTTTTTACCAGTACCCGACAGTTACGATCATCCATACAACACAACACCGATTATTATCATGGCTGATTTAGTCCCGTAAACCATGAAATATGAAGATTATTTTAAAAATTTCAACTATTAAAATGCAAACAGTCTGTTTTACTCGATGTTGAAGATTTTATCGAGGGATGTAAATCTGAAAACGTCCCTTATATGCTTATTTACATTGGTAATACGCATAACCTTACCTTTTTCCTGCAGCTGCTTGTGGGTTTTTATGAGTATGCCCAGACCCATACTTGAGATGTAGGCCAGTTCCTGGAAATCGAGTATGGTATCGTCACTCACGTTTTCCAGTTCCCTCATTGCCATTTCTGCCTGTGCGGCATCAAAGCGGCCCGACAGGCGGATTATTCCATCCGGTTGGTGATCAATAGTCAACATAATTCAACTGCTTAAATTCCTGATTAGAGTAATGATGGTGGTATTACCATTTACCTCATGTTTTACTTCATCCATGAACTGATGAACCAGATGAATGCCCAGCCCTCCAATTCTGCCTTCCCGGTGGTATGCATCCAGATCCACAGGTTTCACTGCACTAACATCGAACGGTTTGTCCTGATTATCAAACAACCGAACAAGCAACAGGGTGTTATCATACTCAACCTCTATATCAATATCACGCGTTGCATCCGAGTTGTACTTTACCAGATTGGTAAAGACTTCTTCTACCGACAAATCAATGCTGAACCGGTGTTCATCGCTGATACCATATTCACTGAAGACGGCACCGATAAACCCGAAAATTTTATCGAGCTCTCCAAAATCCCGCCTGAACGAATGCATTCGCTTCATATGAATTGTACATCCCGGTTTACCTGTTCAAAATTCAGACCCAATGTATTGTTTATTCTGATTGAAAAAAAAATGAATGTAAACCGGCCAGGGGTATTATGCAAGATGTCCTGCCGTGTTACCTTTTGAATCACTCAGACAGGATGCACTATGCAGGAGTTCCACGAAAAGCCGGGGTTACATTCCTTTTCGATCCCGGGAATATACCTGCAGGCAGGCATACCGTTTATCCGAGCACTTCACGCAGATAGCGGCCCGTATGGCTTTCGCTGATGTAAGCTATCGTTTCAGGGGTGCCGGAACCCACGATTGTGCCACCGCCATAACCGCCCTCCGGACCTACATCAATCACCCAGTCGGCGCTTTTGATCACATCCATGTTATGCTCAATGATGATAACCGAGTGGCCGTTTTCTATGAGGCGGTTGAAGCTGTTCAGCAGACGGGCGGTATCCTCAAAATGAAGTCCGGTGGTTGGCTCGTCGAAGAAGTAGAGGGTATGTTCGCTGTCGGGCCGCGACAGGAATTTGGCCAGCTTAACCCGCTGGGCCTCACCACCGCTCAGAGTGGTGGCGCTCTGGCCCAGTTTGAGGTAACCCAGGCCCACATCCTCAAGTATCTGCAGCTTTGATATGATCGGTTTCTCATCCACAAAAAAATCGAGCGCATCGCTGACCGACATCTCCAGCACATCATGGATGTTTTTGCCGCGGTATTTTACGGTGAGCACATCCTTTCGGTAGCGCATGCCACTGCAGCTTTCGCAGGGAAGTTCCACGTCGGCCAGGAACTGCATCTCAATGCGCTGTACACCCTCGCCCTGGCAGGTTTCGCAACGCCCACCCGGCACATTAAAGGAGAAATGGCCCGGCGTGAAACCCATGATTTTCGACTGACGCGAATTGCCGAATACGTCGCGGATGCCATCAAACGCTTTGGTGTAGGTGGCCGGATTGGAACGGGACGAGCGCCCGATGGGGCTCTGGTCCACCATTTCAACCGCTGCTATGTGTTTGAGCCCCAACAGCTTTTTGTGGCGGCCTACCTTGCCGGTGTAGGTGGCCAGTTCTTTCTGTATACCCCCGTATAGCGTGTGATGTACCAGGGTCGACTTCCCCGATCCGCTCACACCGGTTACGCAGACCATCATGCCTAGAGGGAAATCCACATCAACGCTTTTCAGATTATGCTCGGAGGCGCCTCTCAGTTCAATCACGTGTCCCGTACCCTTCCGCCGTTTTTGCGGAATGGCTATCGACTTGCTGCCGCTCAGGTACTGGCCGGTCAGGGTTTTCGATTTCAGCAGTTCGCTGTAGGGACCACTGAAACAGACCTCGCCCCCGAAAGTGCCCGCGAAGGGCCCGATATCGATAATATTGTCGGCGGCGGCGATCATCTCGGGATCGTGCTCCACAACGAGCACGGTATTACCGATATCGCGCAGCGATTTCAGGATACCGATCAGCCGGTCGTTATCGCGGGGATGCAGCCCTATGGTAGGTTCATCGAGTACATAAAGGCTGCCGATGAGGGAGCTTCCGAGCGCGTTGGCCAGGTTAATGCGCTGTGCTTCGCCGCCGCTAAGGGTGTTGGTGAGACGGTCGAGTGTGAGATAGTCCAGGCCCACCTCATCCAGGTAGCGCAGGCGTTTCCTGATCTCGAACAGGATCTGGTTGGCAACCTCCTGCTCGAAGCGGGTGAGTTCCAGTTCTTCAAAAAACGTGCGTGCATGGCCTATGGTCATCTCCGACACCTGGCCGATGTTGTTTCCGCCCACCTTTACATAGAGTGCATCCTTGCGGATGCGGGAACCGTCACACTCCGGACATCTGGAGTAACCGCGGTAGCGGGCGTAGAATACCCGCATATGCACCTTGTAGAACTCCGATTTGATGCCGTCAAAAAAGCTGTGGATGCCCTGGTATTCGTCTTTCCCGTTCCAGAGGATCTTCCGCACATCGGAGGGCAGTTCACGGTAGGGCAGATCGATGGGCAGGCTGAACCTGGCAGAAACCTTGATCAGGTCACGCAGATTGGTATTGAATTTAGGCGAGCCGAACGGTGCTATGGCCCCCCCGCGGATGCTCAGGTCGGGATCCGGAATAACGCGGTCTTCGTCGATACCGGCCACACGCCCGAAGCCCTCACAATGTTTACACGCACCATAGGGATTGTTGAACGAGAACATCTGGGGTGTCGGCTCCGTGAATTCGATGCCGTCGAGCTCGAACCGCTCGCTGAACATGGTTTCATTGCCGTCCTTTACCCTAACCATGCACCGGCCAAAGCCCTCCCTGAAAGCCACCTCAAGCGAATCAGCAACGCGGGTGCGGGTTTCGTCATCCTTTTTGAGTACCAGGCGGTCGACCAGTACCCTGCAGGTTTTCGTGTCGATTTTCAGTTTTTTCAGGTCCTGATCGGTGAGCTCGATCATCTCTTCCTCTTTTGTGAGGAGGCGGGTGAAGCCACGTTCCACGAGCACCTTCAGCTCATCCACCGTCTTCTTTCCGTGCTCGGGCAACGGGAAAAGAACATAAAAGCGGGTACCTTCATCATATTGTTCATGCAGCTGTCTTATAACGGTTGATGTAGTATCCTTCTTCACCTCTTTGCCCGAGACAGGCGAGATCGTTTTGCCGATACGGGCAAAGAGCAGCCGCATGTAGTCGAAAATCTCGGTGGTTGTGCCGACCGTAGAGCGCGGATTCGTAGTCGTGTTCTTCTGCTGGATGGCCATGGCCGGCGAAATGCCCTGCATAAAATCGACATCGGGCTTGTCCATGCGTTCCAAAAACTGCCGGGCATAACTTGAGAGGCTTTCCACATAGCGGCGCTGACCCTCGGCGTAGATGGTATCAAAGGCCAGGCTCGACTTGCCGGATCCCGACACGCCTGTAACCACGGTGAGCCTGTTTCGTGGTATGGTTACATCGATATTCTTCAGGTTGTGCACCCTCGCACCCCGGATGATGATGGGGCGGTCGTGGGCAGCGGTTTTTTCGGGTGCGATCGTGTTCGTTTCAGTCATTCAGGTGCAACAAATCTGCGTATGGAACAATTAAGTAAAATACGGCACCTGCAGGTTATTAGCGAAATAAATCCACCGGGTGGTAGCGCTGCCGGAGAAGCAGGTTAATCCAAAACGTATTTACCATCATGCTAATTCATGTAAATCCCGGTTTGCGCATTATGCTGATGTCACATTTACTGAATATATTCCGCCATATAAAAATGGTATCAGAAACTGGATTTATTAACATTTTGGGGATAAATCCATGTAATGGTACATAACAACATAACTATAAGCTTCACAGGTAAATACTATGAGCAGTGAAAGTAAATGTCCGTTTCATGGCGGATCCGTTAAACACAGCGCTGGTGGCGGAACCAGGGTAAGAGACTGGTGGCCCAACAAATTAAATCTCGATATCCTTCGTCAGCATTCAAACCTGTCTGATCCCATGGACGAGGATTTTGACTACGCCGAAGAATTCAAAAAACTGGACCTGGCCGCGGTCAAAAAAGATCTTCACGATCTGATGACCGACTCCCAGGATTGGTGGCCAGCCGATTACGGCCATTATGGTCCGTTTATGATCCGCATGGCCTGGCACAGTGCCGGCACCTACCGGGTGGTTGACGGACGCGGTGGCGGGGGCACCGGCAACCAGCGTTTTGCCCCGCTTAACAGCTGGCCCGACAATGTTAACCTCGACCGTGCGCGCCTGCTCCTGTGGCCGGTAAAAAAGAAATACGGCCGGAAACTCTCCTGGGCCGATCTGATGATCCTGGCCGGCAACGTGGCGCTCGAATCGATGGGCTTCAAAACCTTTGGTTTCGGCGGCGGCCGGAAAGATGTATGGGAACCCGAGAACGATATTTACTGGGGTTCTGAAGGCGAGTGGCTGGCCAGCAAACGTCACAATGAGAAAGGCGAACTCGAAAAACCGCTCGGTGCCGACCACATGGGCCTTATTTATGTAAACCCGGAAGGCCCCGACGGCGAACCCGATCCGAAAAAAGCGGCCCATTTCATCCGCCAGACGTTTGCGCGCATGGCCATGAACGATGAGGAGACTGTTGCGCTCATCGCCGGCGGACACACTTTCGGAAAAACACACGGAATCAACCTTGAAGAACATCTTGGTGCCGATCCCGAGGGCGCTCCCATCGAACAGATGGGCATCGGCTGGATGAGTTCGTACGGAAGTGGCAAGGGTGCCGATACCATTACCAGCGGTCTTGAAGGCGCCTGGACACAGAAGCCCACAGAGTGGACCAACCTCTATTTCGAGAACCTTTTCAAGTACGACTGGGAGAAGTACAAGGGCCCGGGAGGCAAATGGCAGTGGCGTCCAAAAGACGGGGCCGGCGAAGGGCTGGTGCCCGACGCTCACGATCCGGAAAAACGGCATGCCCCGTTCATGCTCACTACCGACCTGTCGCTGAAAGAAGATCCCGACTACGAGAAAATCTCCCGGCACTTCTACGAGAATCCTGACAAGTTTGCGGATGCCTTTGCCCGGGCCTGGTACAAACTGACCCACCGCGATATGGGCCCCAAATCGCTATATCTTGGTCCTGAAGTGCCTGAAGAGGAGCTGCTCTGGCAGGATCCGGTTCCGGCCGTTGACCATGAACTGATCGACGATCAGGACATTGCCGCCCTTAAAAAAGAGATCCTCGGCTCGGGCCTGACCGTTTCGGAACTGGCTTCAACTGCCTGGGCGGCTGCATCCACTTTCCGCGGCTCCGACAAACGCGGCGGGGCCAATGGCGCACGTATCCGTCTTGAGCCCATGAAAAACTGGGTAGTGAACAACCCGGAACAGCTGACTAAAGTGCTCAAAAAGCTGGAAGAGATTCAAAACCGCTTCAACAGCACACATTCAGGCAGCGGAAACGGGCAAAAAGGCAGCCAAAACGGCAAAACCGGACCCAAAAAAGTTTCGCTTGCCGACCTCATTGTGCTTGGCGGCTGTGCCGCCGTTGAGGAAGCCGCAAGGAAGACGGGGCAGGAGGTCACCGTACCGTTCACTCCGGGCCGGACCGATGCCACGCAGGAACAGACCGAAATCGAATCCTTTGCATGGCTCGAGCCGCCGGCAGACGGATTTCGCAACTATTTCGAGCCCAAACATGAAACCACGGCCGAAGAGATGCTCGTGGACAAGGCACAGCTGCTCACCCTTACGGTACCCGAAATGGCCGTTCTTCTGGGCGGGATGCGCGTGCTGAACACCAACTTCGACGGATCGAAACACGGTGTGTTCACGGATCGACCGGGAGCGCTGACCAACGACTTCTTCCGGAACCTGATGGATTTCGGCACCACCTGGAAGGCCACTTCCGACCAGCATGACGTTTTCGAGGGCCGTGACCGTAAAACCGGTGACGTGAAATGGACCGGCACCCGTGCCGATCTGATCTTCGGATCGAATTCCGAGTTACGCGCCGTTGCCGAGGTGTACGCATGCGACGACGCTCAGGAGAAGTTCGTGAACGACTTTGTTGCCGCCTGGAACAAGGTGATGAACCTCGACCGTTTCGATCTGAAGTGATGAGCACGAATCTGCCTGAGATGGCAGTTTAATTCTCAAAAATGAGCAAAGGCAGCCTGCAATCAGGCTGCCTTTTTTATTATCGCCCTGTTCTTTCCAGGTTCTGAAACTTTGAACCTGATTCAACCCGGTACCGGTTGCACTGCTGCATCTGTCTGCCTACTTTGCAATCAGCCCCATACCTATTGAAGTCTCAGATGCATCAGCCTGCTATGGATTACACTACCACAGTTTGATGTACTCCAACCGATCACATACAGACACCAGATATCATGAAAACACTTCGAACTTCAGGGGCTGCAGTAACACTGATCATTCTTCCTCTTTTTTTAATCTCATTACACGGGGCACCTGGGCAGCCTGAATTGATTGTGCAGGGCGTACCCGCCGGGACGGTACAAAACACTTCCGATATGATACACCATAAAATGCCCATACCTCACCGGACAGCGACATCCGGTAATCCTGACAGCCAGGAAAGCTATTCCGGAAATTCCGGCACATCCGTATCCTTTCAGAACAACCTGGCCGATGCAGAATCAGGCAGTAAAAACGGCATGGTAGTGGCCGGCAAGCCTGAAGCCGCCGAAGCCGGGGCCGGAATTCTCCGTGCCGGTGGAAACGCAACCGATGCGGCCATTTCCGCCCTTCTGGTGCTGAGCGTGAAGCATATCGGCGCATTCTGCATTGGCGGTGAGGCTCCCATGCTTGTTTATGACGCGGTCAGGGATGAAGTCAAGGTGCTGTCTGGTCAGGGTTCCGCTCCCCTCGATCCGGACGCCACAACCTGGTATATGGCCAACGGCATTCCCGGCACCAGCATCAGGGCGGCGGCCGTTCCGGCGGTTATCGACCTGGCCGTAACCGCTCTTCAGCACTACGGCACCATCACCTTTGAGGAAGCAGCCGAAGCAACCCTCCGCATTCTGGATGAGGGCGGCCCAACCTGGTATATCGACACATCAGGCAGCGATACCGTAGACACCGGCCGCGACTGGTATACCGATCTGGCGGTAACCCTGCGCAGGCTGGTGGAAGCCGAGCGATCCGCCATCGGTACGCGCAACGAAAAACTGCAGGCTGTTTCAAACCGGTTTTACCGCGGCGATATCGCCGATGAACTGGATACCTGGTACCGTGAAAAGGACGGTTTTCTCCGGAAACGGGACCTGGCCGCTCATGTGACCCATATTGAAGATCCGGTAATGGTCGACTACCGCGGCTATTCGGTGTACAAGGCCGGACCGTGGACCCAGGGGCCATATATGTTACAGACCCTAAACCTGCTCGGTGGCTTTGACTTGAAAGACATGGGACATCTGTCGGCGGATTACATCCATACCGTAACGGAAGCGATGAAGCTGGCCCTTGCCGATCGCGATGCCTGGTACGGCGACCCGCGCTTTAACAGCGTCCCGATGACGGCACTGCTTTCCGGTGAGTACAGTGATGTCCGGCGCCCGTTAATCGACATGCAGAGTGCATCCAATGAAGTGGTTCCCGGCGACCCCTTGAGCATGACACCGCGAAGTACCACCGCTTTACCTTATACAGAGCAGGGGGGTACAACCACACTCGTGGTATCCGACCAATGGGGCAATGTGGTGGCACTCACCCCGAGCGGGCTGGGCAGTCATGCCGGATCGGGCGGAAACACCGGCGTTATTCACGGTGCCAGGCTTGTGAGCCTGAATACGTGGGAGGGGCATCCCAACCAGATAGAACCCGGCAAGCGTCCGCGCATTACGCTTACACCCACACTCGTGCTGAAAGACGGAAAACCGGTTATTGCCATCAGCATTGCGGGCGGCGATCTGCAGGACCAGGTGGCGCTTCAGCTGCTTCTGAACCATATCAATTTCGGGATGTTGCCCGAAGAAGCCTCGCGGTCGCCAAGGTTCAATACCAGTCATCACACCGGGTCGTTCGGTCAGGGGGCACCGGCTATCAGCAGCCTCAGGCTGCAGAATCGTATTCCGGATGAAGTAGTGGCCGAATTGAAAAGTAGGGGGCACCGCGCAGAGACAACCGGTGGAGGGATCGGCGGTTCGGCCATGCTGTACATCGATCCGGAAACGGGAATGATGTACGGGGCTGGCAGCGCTGTACAAAGCGTTGACTGATTTTCGTGGGGGGGTGTTCCGGTCAGGTGGTTTTATCCGTTAAACGACACCTATCCGGTTGCGGCCCCTGGCCGTATGATCCGATTTGTTCCGTGATAGAAACGTTACAATTAGCCGGGTAAGATAACCGGTACCTCGCACCATCTGATATACTGTAACCAATAATGGTTAAATAAAACCATCACATTCACAAAAGGAACAATCCCATGAAAAAAATTATAACCTCTGCGTTGCTTGCGACCATATTTGTGTTTGCCAATGCATTTACAACTGTCAAAACCGGAAACCCGGATGAAAAGGGTACGGTAAGTACACCCTGGATGGTGGACGAAGCCCACAGTGTGGTTGAGTTTTCTGTCAGGCACTTTTTCACCCCCGTTAGCGGACGATTTGGTGAATTCCAGGCTGACATACAATTCGACCCCGATAATCTGGCTGAAAGCCGGATCAACGTTACCATTCCGGTCGAAAGCGTCAATACAGAAAATTCGAAGAGAGATAACCATCTCAGTTCGGAAGACTTTTTCAACGCGGAAAAATGGCCTGAAATCCGTTTTGTCAGCAATTCAATACGAAAAACCGCCGACAACAAGTTTGTAGCCCGTGGTCAGCTCACCATTCGTGACGTTACAAAAACCATTGATCTGCCCTTTGAGCTGCTGGGTATAATGGACCATCCGATGATGGAAAATACCAAAGTTGCCGGCTTTACTGCCCGGACAAAAATCAACAGAACGGACTTCGGTGTCGGTGTCGGCGACTGGGCAGCAACTATGGTTGTTGGTGACGAGGTGGATATTCAGATCAATCTGGAACTGAACAGTAAATCATAACCTTCATTGAACGGCAAATCAAAACCTGCTGCACAACCTTAACGGCCAAAACCCTCTGGATCCGGAAACAAGTAACAACTGTATCAACACGTTTCCAGAACTACTCAGAATAATCAGTAACCGGTTCTTAACTGAACCGGTTATTTTTTTGCTATTTACCCTGAAAGCCATTGTTATTAACAACTCTGTCTGCCTGAAAACTTGTACCTGTTATCCGGTCCGAACAAGATGTAAAAGGAAAATCAGTCTGTATACGTTTTCAGATAACCTCAGAACGTGAAAAGCTGACATATCTGTAAAAAATTCTATTCCTGCATTGTTTCTTAGTGGTATGCTGCCTATCTATGGATGAGAACATCAATCCATCATACCATCCTATCGAATGCTAACATGGTTTCGGAAAACCCGACCGAATCAGGACCGGTTGCCAAGATCGAATGAAGACTGGGTAGCTTTATTAAGCACTCCTCACGACGAAAAGGCTATTTCAGAACTGCGGGCTATATTGATCCGGGGCCTCAAACCTGCGCTTAATAAATATGTGGATCGTGATCCGGATGCGTTCGTTGAAGACGTTGCCCAGGATGCCCTCCTGAAAATTCTTGACAATATTCACACCTTCAAAGGCGAAAGCCGGTTTCATGCCTGGGCATTAAAAATTGCCGTCCGGGAAGGGCTCTCGGAGTTGCGCAGAAAAAAATGGAGCGACATCTCTATCAACGATCTGGCCGGATCAAAAAACGAGGATAACCGGGAAATAACGGATCACCGGTTTGCGTCGTCCGATCCGGCTCCCGACCGGGTAACACACGAGGGAATGATGTTGAATATGGTGTTGACCATGATAGACGAGGAGCTCTCGGATAAACAAAAAATGGCTATCACCTCCCTGATGATTCACAATATGCCCATATCTGTTGTGGCGGAACAAATGGGCGTAAAAAGAAATGCCCTTTACAAGCTTGTTCATGACGCCCGGCTTAACCTTAAAAACAAGATGCGTGAAAAGGGAATCAATACCGACGTTTTTTTGAATGAAATGTAAGATGTATTATCCTGAAGCCATCTTATCGGTAACAGCTCAACTAACTATATGAAATTGACATCAGGGATTTTAAAAAAACTGATCAGAGCCATTCGGATGACCCGGGAAGACGAAATCGGGTGCGATGACTGCTTTGAACAGATGAATGAATTTGTAGAACTCGAGTTGGCCGGTAAATCTCCTGAAACCGTACTGCCCCTTGTACATGATCACCTTGCCAAATGCCCTGACTGCCGCGAAGAATATGAAGCATTGGTACGTTCTTTGCAGGAGCTGCAAGAAAACCCCATCTGAGAGAATTACTACCCATATCGCAGAGCATTTTTAAAGCCGGCACTCTTCGCTGACGTTATGACTTAAAACTACTTTATAATCAGAGAGTGGACAGAAATACCACCCTGGTTCTTAAATTCAATCAGTTTGGAACGATCACTGTAATAGGTCAGCTTGATATATCCGATCCCGTTGTAAGAATGAAAATTACCATCTGATTTCCTTACATGGGTCGTTTTGGAAGCAGATCCGCTGATCAAATAGTGTTGTTTTACTGAATCCGTCTCAAAGGGAATATATTGCAGGTTGTGCTCATGACCGGATGCGTAGATAAGGCCGTCAACCTGTTTAAAACTGTTGAGTAATCCGCGACGGAGATCGCTGTATCCTGCAATATCCTGCTCCAGTCCGAAAAATCTTCTGTACCATACATACAGAGAGCCAAAAACAGGTGGCTGCAGATGTGTTTTCAGGGTAAATTTACCGCCATGTCTGCCATTTGAAAAAAGCGGGTGATGGGCGGCCACCAATATTTCATCGTCGGGGTGATTGCTTGCCATGGCTTCAATTTCTTCAAGAAACCGTTTTTTTTGTTCCTGCTCTCCGGACACACCATCTCCTGCGGGCTTTTCGTGAGGGTGAATCCACCAGTGAGTATCAAGGGCAATTAACTGAATCCTGAATGGTTTCGCAGTTTCCGATGTATCAGAATTGTGATGAAGAGTACGTAAAACAGGGCCGGATTCACCATTATCAGGAAGAAATACGTTACCACGGTTCAAATATTCTTCAACAAACACTTCCTGCCTTCGGACCCACTCCAGACCATCTACACCTGAAGATTGCCAGTCATGGTTTCCCGGAACAAACAGAACCTGGCCCTCATAATCTTCTACAGCCGACAATTGGGTGGTCAGGCGCTGAACCGATTGGTCTCTCAGCAGATCGCCTTCCGGTGGCAGACCATCAGGGTAAACATTATCCCCCAGAAACACTACTGCACCCGATTTTCCTGTATCCAAAAGGTCTTTTCGAAGCGATTCAAATACTGAATTGGGTGATTTTATGGGTGCAGCCCCGCCATCACCTACCAAAAAAACTGAAAAAACAGGGGCAATTCCTTCTGATTCAGATTTACCGGAACCGGTAGTTACCGGATTTGAATGCTTGTCGTCATGAATCGATGCACAGCTGGTCAGAAAAAACAATAACAGGAGAAGTGGAAATCGTTTCGCGATCATGGTCTGAATCATTTTTTAGTACAATTAAGACTGACACATCAGACAATTGCATCCGACAGTTCGGTCAGTTTACGGATTCGTTTCACAAAGTATGTTAACAACCCGCGGCTCAGATGCACACGATCTTCCAGCAGATCAAAAAATTCCATGCGGTTGATCGTCAGAAAATGAGAATCTTGAACGCATGTTGCCGACATCAACCGTTCGTTGCCATCAAAGAACCCCCATGGCCCAATGGCTTCCGGCTCCGTAATTTGTTTTCGAGGTTTTCCACTTCTTGAAAGCTTGATTTCCCCGCGCACTAACACATACAGTGTTTGTGATGGCTCTCCTTCAGTAAAAAGCACCTGATCTTTGGGAACGGTATATTGTTCTGTTATACCCGCAAGATAAGCCAGCTGCTCGGTTGGAATTTCAGAGAAAAGCTCAATACCCTGCAAAAATAGTACGCGTTCAATAATTGTATCCATAATTTGATTCTAATTGACGTTCAATATCTTATGATTCCGTTTTACCACAAGTTCAGCCGTTTCCCTGATAACCGGATCACGGGCCGAGAGGGCATCCCTGACTTTCAATTGTAGCCTGCCCGGGCATTGCGGCGATACGCTGTAAATAGCACAAATATTCAACCAGCGGTCCTCATTTTCCATCAGATAGATCAGCCCGTCTTCATAGGTATATTCCGGGATATTGAACAGCTTCTGACCGATCAGAAATTTCTCCGGATCCGGCTGATAATCCACAATGGGATTAATGATAGACTGATCTTCTGCTGAAAGAATATTATCCAGAAACTCCACCGCAGCCGACCTTTTTTCTGCTGATACGCTCTGCAATGACAAATAGGTACCATACATATCGTTTCTGTCGTAAACGAGACCCAGAAGCCGGAATATGCGCTCAGTCACATACTGCATTTTTTCATCAAGTGCTCTTAACAGCAGCTGATTGGATTGCGGGGGCTGCAGCAGTTTGATACCCATAAGCTTAAAATAGTAAGCGGCTTCCCGTACAACAGTACCATGCACGACCGTTCTATTCATCACAATAAATGAATCTGATCGCTTTATTCTGTTTAAATTTTTGATGACATGATACCGGATTGCCGGTTCATCAACACTGATCATACTGAACAGTAAATCGGCTGAAGCCTGGTTCGGAATCAAGGATAATACATCCGGAATTTTTTTCCGTACCTCGGAATCGAGTGCTTCATCAAAAAAGTATTTTTTAAATAAAACCAGATATTCGGGGCCGTATGATGCGAGCGCCTGTTTGGCTTCATTTCCGACATTATGATCTGTCAGTTTTCCAATGATCATTGGAATAAAACGGTCATTTTTTTGCCGTGCCATACTTTCCAATACCTTTTTAAGAACAAGCGGTTGATCAACTTCCAGAAGTTTCGACAGGTACTTAAAAGCAAGTTCATCTTCTTTTACATACCCCAACGCTTCGGCAACCTGTGCTTTGATTACAACTGCTTCTAAACCTTCATAGGAGATCAGATCATCAAAAAAATCCGGTTCTACAAGTTCCGATGCCATACCCTGATGTCTGCTTGCGCACCCGATTGCTGCAGATTTTATTTTGTAATCCCCGTTGTTCAGGTATGATTTGATAACAGTGGCCGGATCTTTACTTGAATGTTTGCATAAATAGTAGATGGTTTCGAGCCTGATTTCAGGATCGTGATCGGAGAGCATGAGCTCAATTTCTTCCGTCAGGTTAATGCTGTCTACATCCTGCAGTAATTTGAGTGCCCGCAACTTGATGTCCCGGTCTTTATGGTTCAAAAGCTTTTTAAGTTGATCGGTCACTTTTTCAGCAGAACTGTCTTCCAGCAGCAGAAGTGTGTGCAGAATTTGTGAACTGTTACCACTGTTCAGCGCATTCTTAATAATGGAAAGAATAGACGGCTCATTCAGATTTACGTTCACGCTGCCGATATCCATTAGCTGCTTCTGTACAGATGATCTGAATTTTCTCACGTATTCCTTTTTTGCTGAATATCCAAGCACTATCCACATCATCAGTAAAGCAATCACTACAAATGTTAGTGAGTATACCGGTGAAGGCAGCCAGATGATGAAGCCCAACAGCAAGATGCCCGCAACACCTCGCGAAAACCTGTCCACAAAGATGTCTATGAATATTTTTGTCTGCTCCTTTACATATTGTGGGAGTGGCAGGAACAACAATTCCCTCCCTGTTTTATCGATGGAATACCGGCTGGCTCCATCGAATCCGTTCAGAATAATAACCGACGCAAGTACGGGTTCTATCACCATCATTACTGCACCTACCATCATTCCAACGGGCCTGGTCAAAATTGAACCGGTTAAACCCAGTTTTTTAATGATCTGATTGGAAAAAAGGATCTGTATTAACAGTGAAGCCAGACTTATACCGGCATAAAACATTCCCAGGAATGCCGTCAGATCATCTTTGTCGGTGTATGATGCAAAAGCAATAGCCTTGAACTGATAGTCGGTAAACGTGGTGGTTATCATCGTTAAGCCAATGATGGCTGAAATCATAAGCTGATAGCGTGACTTGACCACATACCTGGCAACACCGAATGCTGAAGATTTGCTTTTGTTGACTACCCGTTCAATGGAATGCTCTTTATTTAATCCGGGGCGTATGCCAAACACTATGGCAGAACCAAGGAGCAACAAGCCGGAAGTGAGATACAACAGGTTTTCGGTTGACAGTACATCCAGACTAACCAGTATACTTGATGTCTGGCTGCCCAGAATAGCACCCAATATGGCTCCAAGTGTCAGGAAAGAGAAAATCCGCTTTGACTGTGCCGGTCGGAAAACATCGTTGGCAAGTATCCAGAACAGTGAAATGACCAGTATTCCAAATATTCCTACCCATATATAAAAGGCCATATAGATCCAATGAAGGTCGAACCGGATAAACCACCTGATGACCAGTATATTCAGCGATAAAAAGAGCAGGCTCGTAATGCTTACCGTGCGAATCGTGTACCTTCTCATCAACCAAGTGAGAATTTGCGCCACCGGTATCGAGAATACGGCGAGCAGAATATACACATAGGGCAGATCATCGGGGCCATTCTCGTTCAGGAAAAGGCTGTCTCTTGCCGGTTTCAGAAAATAGAAAACCATCATCAACAGGAAATGAAGCCCGAACATTTGAAATACAGGAATCCACTCTCCTTTTCTTATATCATAAAACAGGTTGATAATTTTTTTCACTGAATTGTTCGCTTTTAAGACCGTTTTGTGAATGGTGTACTGTGGTGCAATGGTAGCCTGCATCTGTCCCGCCAGCCAATTACTGATGTGATTCTATCCCACTTTATCCGGGTTTTGCTCTCCCATCAGTTTTTAGACAACTATTCTATTCTTCTCTCCGGATGCCGGTAACCCTGGGTCCTTCATTTTCCAGAACTACGTATACATCCGTTTTTTTTTCTGAAATGGATCCCCCGCTCCGTTTTGTAACAATTTGAAAGCGGAGTATGACGGGATGTTCATCCGCGTTAAATGGATAGGGGTATGAAACAATAATCAAAGGATCTACCGTTTTTTGACGGTTCACGATTCTTCTGCCACCTTCCTCCCACACTGCGTACTCGTATCTTGTGTCGGCTGCTTTAAACAACTTTCCCTCAATGCCCAAATCGGTGAACGACAGGTACAGTGTGTCGCCGTCGGAATCAATCGTAAATTTATCGAGCGGATTGATACGACTGAACCAGTAACGCCCGATCATGTCCCTGCGTTTTATCAGAACATCTGTCAGATACTCTTCTGCGCGAGTGGAGGATAGCATGCCGGTCTTTACTATTGCCCGGATCTCATCATCTGAAAAACTCATTACCTGTTTCGCTCCCCAGAAGGCATCCCGGAGTGTCATGTTTTCATACGCCGGAAGCGGGTGAACCGGAACCCAGCGACCGGGCTGAAATGTTTCTGCCCTGAAATAGCCGACAGAAGGATGTGGAATAAATTTTTCGGCATCAACCGTTTCCCAGTTATTTACAAACACACCCAGCGTTAGTGTGTGCAGTACCATATACCGGGGATCTACTAAATATGCCTGTCCATATATGGGTTCATGAATAACACCACCATTTGCACCCAGGGTATTACCGAAATCCTGCACATAATGTTTGATATATCTGTTCGCCGTATAAACAGCCATTGTATTGGCATCCCGACGATCGGTGTCGTTAAGCCATGAGCTGATCACCCTCATACCACGGATCTCGCGCCGGTGTTCGTGGTCTACCCTGTCGTTGGGATTGTCTTTACGCGTACCTTTAAATTCCCACTGCCCCACCGGAACCCCATCCACAAACTTGCTGGCAAGCGCTCTTATTTTACCATGATCATCGAGAGGGCGTCCCTCTACAATTTTGCGGTAATCCTTCATGGTCATTGGACGTTCTTTGCCGGCTTCTTCCACCATCACTCCCTCGTTGATGCGAACCTTTTCCGGGTCAAAATAGACAATGGCTGATTCGGGCACATTATAACCAGCCGCATAGAATATTTTGGTCCCGATCACCTCGGCAGAGGTTGTAAGTTCCGGATAGTTGATTCCATCGAATTTGATCAGATACCGGTTTCCCGATGCATCCTTAATAAAGAATCCCGGATTTGCACCCTCCAGTTTTGCGGAAAATATTGACCAGTACCCGGCCGTATCCGGAGAAATCGTATTGGGCCCGCGTGCAATCTGGTCAACAGACATCGGCTTGTAGTAGTGCCGGTAATTGTACCAGCTCGATTCGGGTACTTCGTCCAGGTGGTTCACATTATCTGCCTGTTTTTTTCCGGATAAACCCAGAACACGGCCGGTCAGTCTCACACCATTATTCAGATCGAGTGGTTTCCTTACCTGTTGAAAAACAGTGTTATCTATTCTGTCCCAGTATAAAAAGGATTCGTTTTTAGGTGGCTGTTCAATTGCCAGTGTGTCGGGATCAACTGTTTTGACCTGCCCGGTTGTATAGGGCTTAACATTACGGCAGGACGGCAACGTGAACACCAGCCCTGCAACCGCCACGCAGTATACAACAATCCTGATTTTACTGTGTACAGATTCGTATAAAAGCATAGCAATTAAAGGGTTTTAAAAATTTCTGTTGATTGACAGGATAAGCCGTGAAGTTTCGCGACTGAAAGCATACTCGGTTCGAAATGCAAAGCCTCCGGCAGACAGCACGTGAAGACCCGCGCCATAGCTGTTGTGAAAAGACCCGGGTTTTATGTCAGTGTAATGGTTGAAAACCTGCCCCTTGTCGGCAAACAATACAACATCAGCAAAACTCCACATGGGATACCGGTATTCAAGGGTAAACAACAATGATCCGCTGTTCTGAAATCTGTTGGTCGAAAACCCCCTCAGATTGGAGGAACCGCCCAGACCCGGTTGCTCGAAAAAGGGAACGGTTTTATCGCCCAGTGTCTCATTTTTTATGAGTTCAGCTTTAAGTGCAAGCCTTCTTGAGTCGGGCAGAAAAAAGACCGGTATAAACTGGTTCCACGCTGCCGTGTACTCTATGAATTGGTGGCGGTTACTGTTTAGCGACCGCATCCACTTAAGCCCAATACTATAACGTGAACCCCTGTTAATACGAGGTTTACCTCTTGAAAAATCAAAATGTATACGCGAGCCGGCAGACAGTAAGGACGTCAATCCGGTAAGCTCTGCCGGAACAGGGTTCCCGCCATCCCGATCTGAATTGTTATCATGAGGTTTTGCTTGAGCGATATCGACCTGGTAGTATGCAGCCGTTACTGAATAGTCCACATTTTTAGTCAGTCGTTTTCGTATCCTGATGCTTCCGGCCATTTCCTCTGTGGCATATACCAGTTTGTCTGTTATCCGGGATCGGTTGCCACCAAATAAGGGAACAACGGGATCATTTTTATACCCTGTTTCTATATCGAGAGTGGTGCCTTCAGTCAGAAAATCGGGGATGGAGTAATCAAGCTCAAAATTGTTGTACTTCCCTGATCCAAACAGAACCTCCATCCTGATTTTATGATTTGCGGAGGTAACCTTATTGTGAAATCCCAAAAGGCCAACAGCCGTACCTGAATTGCCGCCCAGCTCAAACAGGGGATATACCCCGTATGGTCCCCGTTCACCCTGAAACAGGCGAGGTACATTTCTTTCTGCCACTTTAAGGCTCCAGTGCACAGGAAAGGAAACTGCATCAAATAAATAGGCCGGTGATGCCAGTACATGCTCCCAAAGCTTTTTTGAGGATGTATACGGGGCATGAATGGTCTGGTCAGTTGGAGTCTGTTCCGTTTCAGAAGTGGGTGAAACAAGCTGCAAATTTATAGTTGACTGGCCCATCAGCGGGTTAAAGGCGGCCTGGCTTAAATAGAAAATGACTACAGCAATGAAGTAAGTGCCAGCTTTTCGGACAGGTATCATGGCACTATTGGGTTTACTTCGGTGCATTTCGATTATTTCATTCCAGTGAATTATTGATTCCGTCTTCATCTTAGGAAGAAGCGGTAAGCAGGCTGTTTCTTACTAACAATCGTGTCAAATAACTGTTATTCATTTCTTATTTACCCTGTGCAGTAACATCCCGCATACCCCCGGTTTAAAAACCATCAAAAAGCACCGCTGATATTCGTTTTAACAGATTTTATGCATCAACAAACCTGCAGTAATCTTTTTTACCGGCTAAGCCTTTTCGACTGAATATATCATGTGGGAAAAATTCCCATCCCGAAGTAAGATGGGCGCCACCCGCAACATCCAATTGATAAACCAGAAAAGGATTATTGTAATGGAAGAAAGAACGTTATACAAACCTGATTGTAACCGGATACCCTTTTACCGGCCACGAAACCGATTGAATAACAGCAGCATAAACAGCGTTAAATACGGGCGATTTAATCCGGATGCCGGGTCGTGTAAAAGTTCAGGCATGGCAAAATACAGAAGGGGAAAAGTGGGATCAGTTACATTTATCCCGGCCTGCCGTATAAAAAAGGGTTTTATTGCCTCTCCAGATTTGAACACATGGAACTGACCCTGGATTTCTGGTATTTACTGCCGTTGTCAATCCTGATTGCAACTATTGCTATGAGCAGTGGTATCGGGGGTGCCGTTTTCTTTTCACCGCTCTTAATGTTAGGGCTTGGCTTAAACCCACGAACTGCTATCGGCATTGCGTTAATTACTGAATTATTTGGCTTCAGCAGCGGTCTGTATGCTTACTACCGGTCGCGATTAATTGACTATAGCCTGGCGAAGAACCTGCTGATTTTCTCCATTCCGGCGGCGATTCTGGGTACCATCTATGTCGATCTTATTTCAGATATCATCCTGAAAACGATTTTTGCCATAGGTTTACTGTTTATTGGCCAACAACTGTTTTCAACCTGGCGAAAGGAAGAACGGGAGAAAATGGAGAATCTGCATCGGGAGGAATTTAAAAATGACTATGAAAGTCAGTTAACTGACAGCAGCGGGCGGGTGTTCAACTATACGGTTTGCAATAAAAATATGGGGCGCAGCTTCGCCGCCATTGGAGGTGCATTTGTCGGAATGATCTCTGTGGGTCTGGCTGAATTGCAGGAATACCATCTTGTTGCACGCTGCAAGGTTCCTGCACCGGTTGCAGTAGGAACATCCATCTTTGTGGTTGTGATAACCGTATTGGCCGCTTCTGCCGGTCATTTTTATGAATTTGCCACAGAGGGCGGAGAGGTGATGAATCAGGTGATGAATGTGACCATATTCACTATACCGGGTGTTATCATTGGCGGGCAAATTGGTCCGATACTTCAGCGGAGTGTACCTGAAGACAAAATGAAAGCTGCTATATCGGTCATATTTATGATTATCGGAATTTTCATGTTATATACCATCACCCGGGTTTGATGAGTTGGATTTCAGAAGTTTTGATTACGCTTCGTTTGAATTAAACATTAAGGAAACAGAAATAATATGAGCGATAAGATTATCTGGCACAAGGTGCTGGACCACAAGAAAGAACTGAAGGAAAACAGGGTTATGACGGTACTGGCCGGTCATAAACAGATCTGCCTTACACATTTTGAAGGCCGCTATAACGCCATTACAAATGAATGTCCGCATCAGGGTGGGCCGCTCGGTGAGGGGTCGATAGAAAACGGACTGCTGCGCTGTCCCTGGCATGGTTGGGATTTTAATCCATGTGGTGGCAGCTCGGACGGGTACGATGACGGGCTTGAAACATACGAGGTAAAGATTGAGGATAACGCCGTGTATGTAGGGCTTGAACCCGAACCGCCACATGAGACCACTGTAACCGACATTATGGCACAAACCATGGTAAACTGGGGGGTAAACCGTGTTTTCGGCATGGTTGGTCACTCCAATCTCGGCCTGGCTGATTCTTTCCGGCGCCTGGAAGAAAAAGGAGCCCTTCGGTATTTTGGTATACGTCATGAAGGCGCTGCATCCTTTGCTGCATCCGCTTACGGAAAGCTGACCGGCAAACCGGCCGCCTGTTTTGCAATCGCCGGGCCCGGCAGTACCAATATGTTTACCGGCCTGTGGGATGCCCGGGTTGACAGGGCACCCATTTTGGCCCTTACCGGACAAGTTGCCACACAGGTAGTAGGTACCGGTAATTTTCAGGAGCTTGATCTGGTGAATGCTTTTCATAGTGTAGCTGCATTTAACCAGAGAGTTGAACATCAGAGCAGACATACGGAATTAATGAGTCTGGCGATAAGGCATGCCCTTATAAAAAGAGATGTATCACATCTCACTTTTCCTGATCAGGTGCAGATGCTGCCGGCCGGCGAGGAAAAAGCCCAAACTCCCGATGGCCGGATAACATCTTTTCAGATTGCGCCACCCGAAGAGAGCATGAACAGGGCCATTGATCTTTTAAGGGAGTCGAAAAGGCCCGTTATCATTGCAGGTCATGGTGCCCGACATCATATGGACGCGATCATTAAACTGGCCGAACATTTGAACTGCCCGGTTCTGACTACCTTTAAGGCCAAAGGACAGATTTCCGACTTTCACCCTCTCGGATGCGGGGTTTTGGGAAGAAGCGGCACACCCATTGCTTCCTGGTTTATGAATGAATCCGATTTATTGATGGTTATCGGTGCCTCTTTCTCAAACCACACAGGAATAACACCAAAAAAACCGACGATCCAAATCGATTTTGATCCATTGGCACTCAGTAAATTTCACAAAATTGATGTTGCCGTTTACGGAGAGATCTCCAGAACGATGAATCTGTTACTCCAGCAAAAAAATGTAATCAGGCAAAACAAAACCGATCAATCGGGCGATATCGCCAACCGGTGGAACATCTGGAGAAATGAGAAAAATAAAAGACTTTCGGAAGACCGGGGCAAGGGGATCAGTTCCATCGCCGTATTTGACAATCTTTCAAAACTGGCTCCCGATAACGCCATTATATGTGTGGATGTGGGCAACAATGCCTATTCACTGGGCCGGTACTTTGAAAGCAGAAACCATACCTTCCTGATGTCAGGTTACCTGGGCTCCATCGGATTTGCCCTGCCGGCATCCATGGGGGCCTGGGCCGCGGTTGAAAATTCAAGAACCGTAATTGCTGTTGCTGGCGACGGTGGATTTTGCCAGTACCTGGCAGAGGTTACCACACTGGTAAAATACAAAATGCCCGTTAAAATGGTTGTTCTTAACAACAACGAGCTGGGCAAGATTACCAAGGAACAGCGCGCCGGCGGGTGGGAAAAATGGTCGACCGACCTTGTAAATCCCGATTTTGCAGAATATGCGAGCAGCTGCGGCGCTCTGGGTATAAAAGTGACCCGTATAGAAAATCTGAAGGATGCCTTTACACGATTATTTGAACACAACGGACCAGCACTGCTTGAAGTTTGTACAGATGCCGCATTGATCTGATACCTTTGCACAACGATAATTGTCAGCAGATGGCTCTAATTCATAACAAGTACTGCCTTGCTTTTGTAGAAATCAGTTCCTTACCAATAGTTTCCCTCTTATACTATTACCCGGATTTCACTGAAACGAGATTTGATACAAACACACTCTTTTCTGCATTTCCCGTTCATAATCCGGATTTGGCTGCCCCGCTCTCAAAAGCGGCTTCCCTCACTGCTTTGGCCACACGGACTGCAACCTTTTTATCAAACACACTGGGTATGATATACTCTTCGCTCAGATGTTTTTCATCAATACTGTTGGCAATAGCATGCGCTGCTGCAAGTTTCATCTGTTCGTTAATATCCCTGGACCGTGCATCAAGTGCACCTCTGAACATTCCGGGGAATACAAGAACATTATTGATCTGGTTGGGATAGTCACTCCTTCCCGTAGCGATGATCCGGGCAATGGACTCGATTTCTTCCGGCATTATTTCCGGAACGGGATTTGCGAGCGCGAACACAACCGGATCTTTCGCCATTTTTTCGACTGCTTCTCTGGGTACAATACCCGGCCCGCTAACACCAATTAGCAGATCTGCCCCCGCCGAGGCCTCCAGTATGGAACCTGTCTCGTTATCCGGATTTGTATGTTCGGCAATCCATTTTTTACTGGAGTTATACTCCGACAGGTTTTTGCGGCTAATAATTCCCTTTCGGTCGCAGCACAGAATATGTGATGCTCCCGCCTCAAGTAAAATGCGCGTAATGGCAACCCCGGCGGCACCGGCTCCGGAGATAACTATTCGCAGGTCTGCGATCTCCTTGCCAACCACTTTCATAGCATTAATCGTGGCCGCCAATACTACAACTGCCGTGCCGTGCTGATCGTCATGAAATACCGGAATGTCAAGTATTTCCTTGAGCCGCTGTTCAATCTCGAAGCATCGGGGCGCACTGATGTCTTCCAGATTTATCCCGCCGAATCCGGGGGATATCCATTTCACCGCATTAATAATTTCTTCCGTATCCTGGGTATTCAGACAGACAGGGTAGGCATCGATATCGGCAAATTCCTTGAACAGCATTGCTTTGCCCTCCATTACCGGCATGGCTGCTTCCGGACCGATATTTCCCAGGCCCAGTACAGCTGAACCGTCACTGACAACCGCCACGGAATTCTGCTTGATCGTAAACGTATATGCCTTTTCCCTGTCTTCGGCAATAGCCTCACATACACGCCCAACACCGGGGGTGTATGCCATGGAAAGTGCCTCGCGTGTATCAACAGGTACCTTGTTCTGAATTCGTATTTTCCCTCCCTCATGAAGACGAAAGACACGATCGGAAACATGCTGAACTTTAACCCCGGCAATTCTGCTTACTGCGTCAACAATCTCGCCCGAATGTTTTTCGTCGCGGGCACTTACAGTAATATCACGCACTTTATAACGGCCTTCGACCTTAACAACATCTACTGCGCCCGGGTCGCCTTTCAGGTCTGCAATTTTATTTAGCACGGATGCCAGCATGCCCGGTTTGTTTTCAATTTTCAGCCGGATGGTTATACTGTAACTTACATTCGCATGGATTTCGCTCATGGGATCCTTATCTGGTTTAATATCATACAACTATTTGGTACAGTTGAATTTACACAATGATCTGATCATTAGCCCGATGGTTAACAGGTCCCGAAAATTTACGGGATACGGACAACTGCTGTTTCTAAACCGGATTATGCCGTTTCCAGTACCGGCGATTCTGAACCAATCGTACATACAAAATCAGGCTAATCTTTTGTATGCAGCTCATTCAGATCAGCAGGCAAGCCATCTGGCTTGATCCGCTGTGATTATGATTTATTATACCATATACGGGATATCGGATGCATGGGACGGATAGGCATACACCATTTTTTTGAGTTCCTTTGCCTGAAGGCGCTGATTCATAGCCAGTGCAAAAAGGTTGATAATTTCTTCCGCCTTGTTCCCAAGCAGATGTGCACCCAAAATCTGTCCGTTTTCCTTATTTATAATTGTTTTAAATGCGGTATGTGTTTCACCCGTACGCTTGTAAGAGTACCATCCATCCGTTTTACCAAAATTCACTTCGGTATTATATCCGGCATCAGACGCCTGCTGTTCTGTTAAGCCGACCATTGCAAGCGACGGTACGGTAAATACCACTGTCGGCTGTGCGGGGTACACCGATTGTTTATGATTCCCCTCCAGTAGATTTGTCGCCACTATGCGTGACTCATATCCTGCCACGGGTGTAAGAGGCAGACCGTTGGTTACCGCCGCATCTCCGGCTGCATATACCTTTTCATTACTCACACTCTGAAGGTATTTATTCACAATTATTCCCTGTAGCGTCCTCGTTACATTTGCGGCTTCGAGGTTCATGTCGTCAATATCGGGTACACGGCCGGCACCGTGAACCACCAGATCGGTCAAAATTTCTACGGGCTGGCCGGCTTTATTTGCCGTGACAGAAAATCCGTTATCCTTTTTATTAACCACCTGTACTTCGGATCCCAGATGGATATGAATCCCAGCTTCGCGGGTTTTTTCGAGGAGAATTCCCACCATATCGGTATCAAAACCCACGAGCGGTTGATGACCTCGATGTATAATATGAACATCGCTGCCGGCACGGGCGGCTATATGTGCAAATTCAAAGGAGATAAAACCCCCGCCCACAAATACGACAGATTTTGGCAGACTATCCAGATCAAGGAAATCCGTACTGGTGATCAGGTGGTTAAATCCATCAATGGCAAGCGTGGCGGGTTTGGCTCCGGCCCCGATCAGAAAATATTTGGCTTTAAGAATCCGGCCGTTCACCTTTAAAGTCTCATTGTCAACAAATGACGCCCGGCCTTGTACAGGTGTAATCCCTATTTTCTCCATACCTTTTTGACGATTCACTGGTACCGGTTCTGTAAAGGATCGTTTGAACGCCATAAGCTCTCTCCAGTCGATTTCGGCTTCTGACCTTATTCCCTTCCCGTTCATTCTTTGATTCCAGTCGATCAGTTCCGCGGCCCCGACCAGTACTTTTTTGGGATCACATCCACGGCGTGCGCACGTGCCTCCAAATGGTCTCGAGTCGATCTGGGCCACTTTCCAGCCTGCCCTGGCACACATGCCTGCAGCTACTGACCCACCCGAACCTGTTCCAATTACAATCAGATCGTAAACTTCGTGATTTTGCATAGTGATTTTAATTTTTTAAACGGCATTGATAACCGACTTCCGGTAACCAGTTATACATCTGCCCCCATCCCGACAGATCGAGACCGGGGCATTATTACAGATGTTTCATTTTCCAATTGCCGGCCATTTTGCCATACTGTTGATCGTTTTCACACCGGCACCGAAATTGTACACGTACCATTCTGCCTTTATGTTAACACATTTATAACTACAAATTGAATTTGAATACATAACATACAGACGCAGTCCGTGATACATTTCTTACCTGTGAAACCCGGCAACACTCAAACCGTGAGGATGAAACTTTATATTCTTATTATCCTGTCAAATAACGAGTTAATCTCCCCTGCAATAAGTAAACCGCAGACCGTGGTTGATCCTTGTTTTACCATTGTCGGCGGTGCACTGGCGAATTCCTGAAAGCTGAACGAAAATCCGGTTATTTAGCTTTCAAAAGAGGATATTATTACATCTGTATGCCATTGTCTGCGGGATGCCGAGCAGAACGGCATTTTGCTTACCGGCCCCCCTAACACTTAAAAAAAAGGGCCTCCACTTTTGATTATTCATACCCCTTGACCTTCCTCTTTCATATTGTGCTGATCGCCAATGCCCTGTTTTTTTTATTCTACGGAATACAGTGCTTCACCTCACCATTCATGCTTGATGAGTTCAGGCGCTTTGGCCTGCCCGACTCACAAAGAATCCTGACCGGGGTGCTTCAGCTGCTGGGATCTGCCGGTTTGTTTGCCGGACTAATCATGCCGGCACTCGGATTCCTTTCATCGGCCGGGCTGGCACTGATGATGCTGATTGCCTTCGGGGTACGCATCAGAATAAAGGATGGCATTGTGCAATCCGCACCCTCCCTCGCCTTTATGATCATAAACGGCTATCTGGCCCTCGGGTTTACCAGACTGTTATAAACGGTCGTTGTTCGCCGTCACCTACAGAAAGGTAATCAGCAGCGAAAGTACCAAAAAGGTAAATGCGGGAAACGATTTTTTGGGCGGGTCGCCGATTTTGAAATGCATGGCGACGGCACCCAGCATCAGAATTGCAATACCGTAGGTGGCAATATTTTCCATGCCGGGATCATAAATGGAGTAGAGTAGCAACAGGGCGAGAACAACTTTCAGCGTGCCGACCGTCCACATAAACCATACCGGGAGTCCGTATGCTTTAAATTCTTCCTCAATAGAGCGGGCATCACCACCCCTCCACGGAGTTGCTTTTTTTGAACGGATCAGCCAGACATTCAGAATGCTCAATCCGACAATTGCTTTCAAGATGATCACAACATATTCCATACTTCATCAATACTTAGGTGTAAAAAATTTCCAACAAAGAACCATACAACCAAGTTGCTGATGAATTCGTTTGAAAGCAACTGAGAAATGGCATCAGGCAACGGTTACAGTCTAAACCGTTTTCTCAGGATCGGTCGGTATTACCGGGTTTGATTATTCGACTCCGCCTCTTCCAGGGTGGCATGACGAAACAGGAGGGCGCCGGCCAGAATACCTGCCCAACCTGAAAGCGATAGGAATTTGACAGATCGCTCCATCATAGAGCGTATCTCGGCAATTTCGCGTATATAGTCCTGTTGCTGCTTCATTTTATTAAAAGTACTTTTTATTTCAAAAAAAATTAAATACAGATAAATACAATACCCGAGCCGGTTGCACACTAATTTCTATTCATATAGCCGGGTTAGCATTTTGTTGATATCAATGCAATGGCTTTCCGGGTTTAATGCCTGTTTTGATCTCATCTCACGCCCTCAATTCGTGTTCCGGGCAATCAATTCGCAACTCTGAATTGTGCAGTTTCCGGTTGAGGAGATGGCAATAGTGTTGCTCACCTTTCTCTGCAGATTGATAATATTTACAGGTCATACACATGCGCTGTAAGGTTATCACACCAGTTCTATTTAAATAGCTGATAATATTAAGCAAGTTTAGTAACAGGTTTTCTTTATCATCTGCACTCAACGTGTTGATGGGTGTGCGGATCTCTTTCGTGAACAGTGCATTTTCTTTGGCGGTTTCAGTTCCGACCGGGGTTAAATGAATAACAAAGCTCCGCGAATCGTACGGCTCTGGTTCTTTTGTAATAAGCTTCTTCTTTTCCAACACTTTAATTGTGTCGCTGATGGTGGCTTTAGTCATATTGAACTCATCAGCCAGATAACTGACCTTCCGTTTTTCCTCGCTGTGATGCAGCAGGAATATCAATACCTGTACCTGAATGGGGCTGAGGGAGAATTCCTTGCTTTCCCGCCACAACAGGACCCGGAAAGCCTGTGATATCCGCTCAAGGGACGCCACAATTTTACTTTCTGTACTTTGGTTTTGGTGATTCAGGTCAAAATCCGATTTGTTCATTAGCCTGTATTTTATGCAGCATTAACTGTGCAATAGTAGATGCTTTTGTTTTGGCTTCAGCTGCTTTTTCGCCCTCAAACAACTCATCTGTGGTTTGATAAAAAAGTGATAGCCATTCTGTGAATTCTCCTTCCGACAGACGTGTCATCTTACTGAGTTCTACGTGTTTTTTCATCGGGTTTCCTTTAAATCCGCCCTCACCCAATATCAAAGCTGCCCAAAAAGTGTACATCCTCGGTAAATGGGATTCCCAGTTCACTTTTGCAATATCACTAAAAATGGGATCCAGTACCGGATTTGTTCTGACCTTTCCATAAAAGGTGTCTACCAAAAGTTCAATATCCTGTCTTGTGCTAATGTCTTTTTTCATAATCCGCAATTTTCCATTTCCAGGATATAATATCCCTGCATTCTGATTGAATTTTCCAATTCGGGCTTCACGGTTTCCACATGGCAGAAACGGCATTCCCTGGATGTCAGGGGCTGACCATCCTCGCCTTTTGAGTTCAGATAGGCTTTTCCGTACTCGTGAATAACAGAAGCGTCTTTGATTTCTTCAGGTGCTATGATGTCGAAGTGCATCAAACGTCCATCTTTTCTGGTAACCCAGGTGTCCCACACTGATACTTTCATGATTTGATACGATTTATTGAATGGTGCCGGAAGCGCCCATGGTTTGTTGCATTTAACGGGATGTGAGCGCTGTAGTAAAAGATGATATGAAATGCCCCACAAAGATAGGAATCCTAACTTTATGGGGCAAAATTAAAAATTACTTTACTTTATAAGGCATTGATAAATTGCCACTTGCTACTGAATAAACTGTATAGACACCAAGCATTGGTTTGTCTGCCAGTCCGTGATTGTCATCGTCACTTGTATACACCTGCATATATGCGGTCACTCCGTCGTACGAAAAGTCCAGATTGTATCTTATCCTGTAGTCAGGAACAACTACTCTTATTTTATTACCTTTTGTGATGACCTGATAACCGGGGGAATCCATATACATGGGCATTCCCGGATTGGTCGGCGGCAGTACAACGGTATCATCATCCGGATGGAACTGCTTTACCGAAAGCCCGCCTTCCGCCCGGTTATCTTCGATTAATACGACCCAGTGAGGGTGCCAGACGACTCCGTCATTGTTGTAATTACCGTTTCCGCTCTCATCCCAAAGTGGCGTGTCGTCAAAATCAGGGTGTGATGTGAGTGCAAGGGCAACAATCCCCTCTACCTTGCCAAATCCTACATCAGTCGGATCTAACGTAGTGGGAAACACATACCCCAAAACAGGGGCACCATTCAGCTGACCGGCAGGAGTCGGAGTTGTTTTACCTGCTTCACCCTGCACGGTTATATCCCAGACGGTTGCGGCAATCTCCGGCCAATGGTTTACAGCAACACTATCAATTTGAAAGTTGTCATTGTTGTAGTCTTTGCCTTTTTCCTGGGCATTGGCAGAGATTGTAAAAAGTGAATATGCGAATAAAACGAGTAGGTACTTCATGATGTATGATATTTGGAATTAAGGTTTATGACAGAATTCATCTGTTTTGATTGTTTTACCGTTATGAGCATAATTGCTGGTTCAAATATAATTAGGATTCCTAACAATATGAAATAATTTGGCAGCCACTATTTTTAAAAACTAAAACAACGCTTGATACAGTACCTGTTAACACTTAAAATTGCCCATAGAAAACGGCACTATTGAGCCTGAAATGACTGGAACAATGATCACCGAAACTGCCAATCCTTAATCTTCTCCCGCATCATGCAAAGCTTCATCAGATTGCTGATCTTAGTCTGGATTCCCTTCCTGTCTCAGCAAATTCAGGCAGCCGAAACACCATCTGCAACCCGGACAGCAGCCCAGACATTTTTGCAGTCAGATCAACCCCGGATCCGTTTACCGCTGCCTGAGCGCCCGGCCAACGCCCCAACCGGATCCCAACTCAAAGAACAGCTGCGGAACCTGTCGCTGCAGAACCGCGAAAATGCCATTTTTGATGAAATCATGTCTGGTAACATCCCGGATTTTCTGCGTGAAATGGTTGAGGTGAGCACCACACGCACCATTAACGGCATCGAATACACGCTGCAATACCATGTGCTGCCCGACTATCTGGCCCTGGGCAGCGCCGACGACTACTTCCTGATGCCCATGACCCCGCTGCTGGCCCAGCGGCTCAGCAATGCGCTTTCCTGCAGCCTGCCCACCCGCCGTATGGTCGACCAGATCTGGCAGGCCGCCCCCCTGAAGCTCACCCCGCAGCCCATTCCGCCCAGCGACCAGATGACCACCATCCCCGTCATGTATTCGCATCACCAGATGGTGCTGGAGCAGCGGACCGGCGCCATCGAAACACATCCTCAGGGAACTCTCGTTAGCGGGCACAAGAAGGATGTGATCGTGTCAAACCGCATCTACAACCAGCCCCCTCCCGGCCGGGTCGTGATCTACGGCTGGCACAATCCGGATGGAAGTCCCATCCAGCCCGTATACAGCGGTCACTCGGAAACCTACGCCGACTACAGCCACGGCATACGGGCGGTACGCGATACGGTGCTTGTCAACGGCGAACCGACCGGCATTAGCGACATCCTTGCCCACCCCGATCTGCATGTACTGCTGAGCGACGAAGGTCCTATCGAATTACCATTCTATCCGCTCGAAACCACACTTCGCACACCGGATGCATGGGGTGTTCAGCGCACCGATTCCGGCATGCTGCAACTGGTGATGCCGGAAGTACCCGATGCCACCTCATATCGCGTACACCTCGGTGATGACGGTCAATACTTCAGCCGGGTACAGTCCTTTCAGCCCGGCGGGCCTTTTTTACTGGATGAAACCGATCCTGAAACCCCGGTTTACATTCGCGTGCAGGTGGTGTCGGATCACGCTGGTCCCTATTCCGAAGTCCTGGCCGGATTTCCCTCTGAAACGCCTCCCCGGGTGCTGCTGGTGAACGGCTTCGACCGCCCCATTACCGGAAATACAAGGGATTTTGTGCGTCATTATGTGCCGGAGATCGTTGCACACGGGCAGGGTTTTGACAGTGCCACCAACGAGGCTGTAGCGGATGGCCTCATCACCCTGGATACCTATGATGCCGTCATTTGGATTCTGGGAGCCGAAAGCACAGCCGACGAAACGTTCTCGACGGCAGAACAGGCGCGTGTTCAGAACTATCTGGATGGGGGCGGGAACCTTTTTGTAAGCGGATCCGAAATCGGATGGGATCTTGATCACCGGGGATCCGCTGCAGACCGGGCATTTATGCACAATTACCTTAAATCAGCCTACATGGCGGATGCCCCCGGCAATCAGCGTGACACCTGGTACCAGGCCGAAGGCACCGCAGAGGGTCCCTTTGCCACCTTCAGCACCCTGCTGTTCGATAACGGCACACAGGGAACCTGGAATGTGAGCTGGCCGGATGTGCTGAGCGGCATCAACGGAGGTGAGATTCTGATGCGCTACACCGGCGCCCCCTCGCCCAACGGAGCGGCCACGGGATACCGGGGCGACTTTCCCGGCAGCGCAACGGGTACTGAAGGCGTGGTGCTGGTGGTTGGATTCCCTTTCGAAACCATCTATCCGGCGGACACACGGCAGGATCTGATGGGTGATATCCTCGATTTTTTGCTGGATTCACTACCCAGCAGTATTGATCACGGGCCTGACCAGCTCCCCGTTACCCTCCGGCTTGATCCCAACTACCCAAATCCGTTTAACCATCAGACCCGGTTGCGCTACCACCTCCCCGAGAGCGCTCATGTGCAACTCGTTGTTTACAACACCATGGGGCAGCAGGTGCACATACTTGTTAATACACTTCACCAGGCCGGAACACACGAAGTCCGGTGGGATGCGTCCGGGCTGGCCAGCGGTGTGTACATCAGCGCGCTCACTGCAGGTGGACAAACCGTTCAGCGGCCGATGATGCTTTTAAAGTAAGCCGACTGTATATCACAAGCGATATGATATTGTAAAAGAGAGATTTCGGATCCACGAAGTGATAAAATTGTCGCCATCCATATACGGTGTAATGGATTGCCTGGCCCCAAGCTGTACAGTTAACGGAAGGGTGTTTGAACTGATACTGTAACCAAGGCCCGCATTCAGGAAAAACATCGTCCTGCGTGATCGTTCAGGGATATCATAGGTATCTTCAAATTGATTTTCAATTGTTTCATCCGAATCAGTTTCATATCTGGTTATCAGTGTTCCGTTTTTGTGCGATACCTTAAAGGACACATCCGGACCAACAGCTGCAAAAAACGACTTGTTTCCAAGTGGACGAACAATGAGATTAACCGGCAAACGAAGATATGTGGTTCCAGGCGCATCATTCATGGATGTCGTAAAAAAGTTGCCGGTTGCCTGACCCTGCTCGTTGGTTTCAGGAGTTCTCTGCTCATTAAAATCGTAACGGTTCACAAAGATCTCTGCTCCGGTATTCAGTGAAAACACAGATGAAATGTTATATCCGTACAGCACATGAAACTGATACCCCAGGGAGTTTGCCCAGAGATCATTTAAAAAACTGCCATCACGTTCAAAATAAATGCCGCCGTAATTAAGCGATGCGCCGATGCTGATTCCATTATCAGGGTGTTTGCCCTGTTGAGCATTTGCCTGATTTGACAGGCTTAAAATAATGGCGACAAAAATAGTTAAGAGGGGTGTTTTTTTTTGTTGTTCATCTATCGGGTTTCCCCATTTGTCCATCTCACAACCACACGCAGGGCATGTCCAGCCTCCCCAAATTAGTTGATTTAAATTACCAGGAGTACGAGTCTTTGGCATTTGTTCTTCACACTGAGGACAGTTTACCGTCTCAAAATTAACACCCCATTTTTTTTTGTTAAAAATCTTCATGACACTGTACTTTTAAGTTTGCAGTACGGCCCAGTGCATAATGAGCGCGTGAATTACTGGTTACTAGACGGAAATAATTTAAAACAAGCAACTCTTAAAACCAACCATTCAAGGCCATCTCACTATACACACAATGACGGTAACGTAGCACCCGAACAAACCGTAAATGATAGATTAAAAAGCGCTTTTTTATTATATTATTCAGATATCAGGATTATATTTTATAAGAACCATCTGTTCAAAATCCCGTACATAGCCATGGCCGATTCAAACGCAAACACACTGGTGGCAGACGACCGCATCAGGAAAACGGAAATCGACGGAAAACGGATCATTGGCAGGGCCGACATCGCCATGATCATGGAGCGTTACCACTACTCCGACGACATCCGGTCCATCATCGAAAAGGAAAATCTGTTGCCGGCCGGTGTGCTCACCCGCCTTCACTCCACTTTCCCGCAACATTCTGGCATTCTGGATACCAGGGAATTCATGTTCACCGGCAAGAAGCACTACTCGGGCAAAAAAGGGTTCCGCGAAATCGTGGCCGTGTTGGAGCAGAACGGGATCGACATAGGCCACATCAAAGAACGGGAGCTGTTCATCGACGTGTACCGCTTCCTGGCCACCAGTCACGTGCTCAACAAAATCGACTGGAACGACCCCCACAAGGATCCGCTCTTCCAGCTGGTCATACCGCAACCGGGCATGATCAGGGAGGATGTGGTCCGCGCTTACCTGGCCGCCGAAACCGGTGAGCAGCGCCGGCAGGTGGTCAGCGAACATCAGCAGCGCATCAATCCGCACGATGGAAAGCAACTGCTAAACAAGCCCTGGTACGAGAGTGAGGATGGCTGTCTTGAGATTCTGAGCGGCAGCCAGCACAAATATCCTCCCTGCCAGCTCATCTTCGACAAGACCACACAGAGCTGCTTCGCCTTCTGCACCTACTGCTTCCGCCATGCCCAGGTGCGTGGCGACGAGGATATGTTCGTGCAGGACGATATCGACCAGGTGCATGAGTACCTCAAAAAGCACCGGGAAGTCTCCGACATGCTGATCACGGGCGGTGATGCCGGCAACATCCCGCACAAGCGCCTGGCAGATTACGTGATGCCCCTGATCCACGACGACGGCCTGATGCACATCAAAACGCTGCGCCTGGGCTCACGCGCGCTCACCTTCCACCCGGAGATGGTGCTGAGCAGCGAATACAACCCGTACCTGGAAATCTTCCGCACGCTGTACGACAACGGCATCCAGGTCGTATGGATGGCCCATTTCTCCACCCCGCGCGAGGTGCTCAACCCGTCTACCATCGCCGCAATCCGTCGCCTGCGGGCAAGCGGCGTGACCATCCGCAGCCAGAGCCCCATCATGAACCACATCAGCCTGTTCACAGACGAAGAAGGCAAGGTGGATGTGGACCGGTCGGCACAGAACTGGATCGACCTGGGGTTCGCACTCGGCATGCTGGGTGTGGGTTTCCACTCGATGTACTGCGCCCGGCCCACCGGCGAGCATCACTACTTTACAGCGCCGCTGACCGACATCGAAAAGATTTTCAGCAAGGTCTATCGCACGTTGCCGTCCATCAACCGACCGTCGCGCTACATCACCATGACCTCATCGGCCGGCAAGGTGTCGCTGATCGGCACGGCCGCCGTAAAGGGCGAGAAGGTGTTTGTGCTGAAATTCAACGAAGCCCGGAATATGGAATGGATGGACCGCGTATTCCTGGCCAGGTACGACGAGGAAGAAAATACCATTGAAAAACTGAAGCCATACGATTCGGAAACATATTTCTATGAGAATGAACTCATGGAGATCGAACAGACCCTGGATCGGAATCTTCAGAAAAAGATAGACGAACAATAGCATTGCCAAAAGCAGCATTACCCCCTAATAAACTGGTTTTTCAGGACCCATGATCAATAAAATTGTAGCATCACCGGCTAAGGCCGTAGCGGATATTTTTGATGGTGCCGTTGTAATGATCAGCGGTTTTGGTGAAGCGGGGAGTCCCATCGAACTCATACATGCCCTTATCGACCAGGGCGCAAAGGATCTGACGGTTATCAGCAACAACTCGGGGAGCGGTCATGCAGGCCTTGCCGCACTGATCGCCCACCGACGCGTTAAAAAAATGATCTGCTCCTTTCCCCGAACCGCCAATTCAATGGTCTTCCCGGAACTGTACAAAAATGGTGAAATAGAACTGGAAATCGTACCCCAGGGCACCCTGGCCGAACGGATCCGGTCCGGCGGTGCCGGAATTCCCGCCTTCTACACCCCAACCTCGGTCGGTACCCCGCTGGCCGAAGGCAAGGAGAGCCGCACATTCGACGGCAAAACCTACGTGCTGGAACGCACCATCCGCGCCGATTTCGCACTGGTCAAATGCAGGGCGGCCGACCGTTACGGCAACCTGGTCTACAACAAGACCGCGCGCAATTTCGGGCCCATAATGTGCATGGCCGCCGAAACGGCCATCGTTCAGGCGAAACAGATTGTGGAACTGGGCCAGCTGGATCCCGAAGCTGTGGTAACGCCGGGCATCTTCGTAGGTAAAGTGGTAGAAGTTGCCAATCCGGCAGAGGAATCGAAACTTGTAGCAGAAGGCAGGAGGTACCCGTGGTGAGCAAGGAAGAGAAAATCGGATGGAGCGTGAGTGACATGGCCCGGAACGTGGCCATAGATATCCCGAACGGTTCATATGTGAACCTGGGCATCGGCATGCCAGAGCTGGTTGCTGCACATGTGCCGGAGGGGCGAGAGGTGATCTACCACACCGAAAACGGGCTTCTGGGCATGGGTCCCGCCCCCGCAGAGGGTCAGGAAGACTCCGAACTGATCAATGCCGGCAAAAAATACGTGACCGCCATACCGGGGGCCTGCTACTTCCATCACGCCGACAGCTTTACGATGATCCGCGGCAACCACATCGACTTCTGCGTGCTTGGCGCGTATCAGGTGGCCGAGAACGGCGACCTGGCCAACTGGTCGACCGGCGAACCGGACGCCATTCCTGCCGTGGGCGGAGCCATGGACCTGGTGGCGGGCGACATCGCCATCCTGGTCATCACCCGGCACACCACCAGGGGTGGGGAGCCGAAAATCGTGAAGAAGTGCACCTACCCCCTCACGGGAAGGGCGGTGGTTGACACCATCTACACCGATCTGGCCATCATCGATGTGGAGGACGACGGCCTGTTTGTGAGGGAACTGGCGCCCGGCATCACTTTCGACTACGTGCAGGAGCGCACCGGCGCGAAACTGCACCGTTACACATAAATAACCGGCATGTCAGGGGTGCGGGCCGGCAGCGATCAGCCTCATCCATTTCTGCCTCACCAGTACCAAAGCAACACATGGCAATACATGACAGACATCCGAACGAAACCAGGGTAACACCAAAACGACATAATCGACATCAGAGCAACACATGAGCAACACGAGCGAGCCCTGAGTGACATCCTAACGACATCTGAGTTCCATAATATGCAACATCCCCGGAATCCCATGGGCTTACATCCATGGTCCACACACTTAAATTATTAAGGATATGCTGCCAGCAGGCTCGACCAAGAATAAACGGACCAGCGAGGAAATCTACAAACAGGCATGCGATGTCATCACCGGCGGTGTGAGCCGCAATACCGTGTTCCGCAGGCCCCACCCTTTCTATGCATCGCATGCTTCGGGATGCTACGTGACCGACATTGACGGGGTGGAGCACATTGACTTCGCTAACAACATGGCTTCGCTCATCCACGGCCACGCCCATCCGGCCATCGTCAGCGCCGTGGTGGAACAGCTCATGCGCGGCACGGCATACACCATGGCCACTGAGTCGGAGGTGGCTTTCGCCCAGCTGCTGCACGACCGGGTGCCTTCCTTCGAACGCATCCGCTTTGTCAACTCCGGTACCGAAGCAGTAATGGCGCTCATTAAGGCGGCACGTGCCTATACCGGCCGTCCAATGATCGCCAAAGCCGAGGGCTCCTACCACGGCACCTATGACTTCGCCGAGGTCAGCCAGACCTCCAACCCATCCAACTGGGGCGCCCTCGACGAACCCAACCGGATCCCGCTGGTAAACGGTACACCGCGGGGCGTGATAGACAACGTGGTCATCTTCCCCTACAACGACACAGAACGCACCCTGGCGCTGCTCGACAAATACGCCGACCAGATCGCCTGCGTGATCATCGACCCGGTAGCCCACCGCATCGGCCTTTTCGAAGCCGACCAGTCTTATGTGGAGGCACTCTATGCCTGGACTCGCAAGAACGGCGCATTGCTGGCATTCGACGAAGTGGTGACCCTGCGCGTCAACTACGGTGGTGCCCAGGAGAACTTTTCCGTGAAGCCCGATCTGACGTCCATCGGCAAGATCATCGGCGGCGGTTTTCCCGTGGGCGGACTCGCCGGCCGCAGCGACATAATGAAGGTGCTTGATCCGCGCGAGCAGAGACTGCTCTTCCCCCATTCCGGCACCTTTTCGGCCAACCCGGTAACCATGATTGCCGGACGACTGGCCATGGAAATGTTCGACCGGGAAGCCGTCAGGAATCTCAACGCGCTGGCCGTTGCAGCCCGCTACCAGATCGGAGAAGCGGCCCGGCAGGCAGGCGTTCCCATATCTCTGACCGGGGCCGGATCCATGTTCCGCATCCATTTCCGCGAAGCTCCGCCAACCCGCTACCGCGAGGCATTCCAGCCCAAAGATGAGGTGGTTGTACTCAGGGAGTTTCTGGATTACATGCACGTGCAAGAGCACATTATGATGATCAACACCGGCACCTGCATGCTCTCAACGGCCATCACCCGCACCGAAGTGGACCGCCTCTCAGAGGCCATGCTCAATGGCTTCCGGTATATCAAACCCGCGCTGGATGCGCTCCATGCAGGGGAACAGAAGAAGGCATGATACAGATGCGGTCAGTAGGGCGATATTCCGGGGTGGATAATTTCTAATCCAACCCTTCGTACACATACACTAACACATCCAACCCTTAACCTTAACCTCATACAAACCAACACCAGATAATATTCAAAAAAATGCGTGAAGTATATATTTGTGATGCCATCCGTACTCCCGTTGGCCGGTACGGCGGAGCCCTCTCTCAGGTGCGCCCCGACGATCTGGGTGCCATACCCATCAAGGCGCTTGTGGACCGAAACCCCGGCGTGAACTGGCTGGAGCTAGACGATGTGATCATGGGATGCACCAACCAGGCCGGTGAGGACAACCGTAATGTCGCAAGAATGTCGCTGCTGCTTGCCGGCCTCTCCGAGACCATCCCCGGCATGACCGTCAACCGGCTCTGCGGATCCGGAATGGATGCCATCGGCAATTCCGCACGCATAATCCGCTCGGGTGAGGCCGACCTGATCGTTGCCGGCGGTGTGGAGAGCATGTCGCGCGCCCCGTTCGTGATGGACAAGTCTGCCGAGGCGTTCTCCCGCTCGGTAAACCTGTACGACAGCACCATTGGCTGGCGGTTCATCAACAAGAAGATGGATGAGATGTACGGCACCGACCCGCTGATGATCACGGCCGAGAACATCGCCGAAGAATTCCGGATATCCCGGGAGGACCAGGACCGCTTCGCGCACTGGAGCCAGGAAAAGGCCGCCGAAGCGCAGAAGAACGGATGGCTGTCGGAGGAGCTCGTGCCCGTGACCATCCCTCAGCGCAAGGGCGAGCCTGTTGTGGTGGATACCGACGAGCATCCGCGCCTGAGCTCGGTGGAGAAGCTGGCAGCCCTCAAGCCCGTTTCCCGCAAGGATGGCACCATAACCGCAGGCAATGCCTCCGGCGTAAACGACGGGGCCGCCGCGGTGATCGTTGCATCAGGTGAAGCGGTGAAAAAGTACGGGCTTACACCTGTGGCCAGAGTGCTGGGCATGGCCGTAGCCGGTGTGCCGCCGCGCATCATGGGCATGGGACCCGTTCCGGCAACCAGGAAGCTGCTGCCGCGCCTGAACCTGACCCTCGACGACATCGACATCATTGAACTCAACGAAGCTTTTGCCGCCCAGGCACTGGGATGCATCCGCGAACTCGGTCTCGACGATCTCGACCCGAGAATAAACAGGTGCGGCGGGGCCATCGCCATGGGGCACCCGCTCGGGGCCAGCGGGGCGCGTATCGTCACCACCGCTTTCTGGCAGCTCAAACGATCCGATTACAAGCGGGCCCTGTGCACCATGTGCATCGGCGTTGGTCAGGGTATCTCGGTGGTCATCGAAAAGGTGTAGCCGATCTGCATGCCAGCGGGCGTGAAGATGATGCCGGTGATGGACAAATTAACGGCTTTGCAATTAAGCGGCGCGGCTAAGTTCATGAATGTAAGAAACTAATCGCAAACGCGTCCGCTTGATTTGCCTGTTATTTGCAGGATAGTTTACGTTAATGATTCCAAAATTGCTTTTGGCCGCCTTTCCGCAATTTTTAATAATACTTTTGCCGGCCCCTGAGGTTTACGTCTCCCTTGTTCCCAGTTTCGTAATGTACCAACACTGATGCCAAGCAGGGAAGAGAATTCCTGCTGGGTCATATCATACTTTTCCCGAATCGCTGCAACATCAGGTTCTTCAATCACAGTATATCTGGAGGGTTTACGTTTGCCTTTCCGAATGTCTCCGGCCTGCTTCACGCTTTCGAGTAATTCATTAAACATTTTATCATTCATGTCAGTTGTTCCTCAACCAGTTGTTTCAGTTTCTTCAATTGATCTGCAGTGAGATCTTCTTTCTCGCTCTTTGGATATGCATAAAGCATAAAAATTTGCTCATCCTCGGTGAAGTAATAATAAATCACCCGAATTCCACCCCGTTTTCCACGCCCTGATCCGGCCCATCTTAACTTTCGGATTCCACCGCTTCCTTTGATAATGTTGCCCGATTCTGGTCGAACCGACAACTGCAATTGAAGCAGGTGATATTCTTCATCATTGATCAGCTTCTGAATCAGTCTCGTAAAAATGGGTGTTTCGAAGAATTCCATTCAGTAACGATTCGTTTTACAGAAAAGTACGTCAATGACGTATAATCTGCAACTGAGCATTGATTTGTAAAATTGATTCGAAACATTAGACGATGGTAGGCAAATAACGGTTTGGCGGCTAAGCGGCGCGGCTAAGTTGTTGAATGTAAGCAACTAAACGCAAACGCGTCCGCTTGATTTGCTTTGATCTTTCCAAAAAGGATGTCCTCACGTAGATTAGTTATTCCCCAATAACAAAAACCTACGGAGGACATCATGAACTACTTAGGAATAGATCTTCATACTCGTAATATGACTATTTGTGCCGTTACATCCAATGGGAAGAAGATCGGTGAATGGAAACTTGACA